>JAAZNF010000017.1 GCA_012798435.1 Myxococcales bacterium
CACCCTGCGCCTGGCCGAGGGGGCCGCCTACGCCTTCGACGCCCTCGACGAGCTCTTCCCCGGCGAGGGCGGCGAGCTGGAGCGGCGGGTGCGGCGCCGGCTCGACGCCCGCGGCGCCAACGGCGCCGAGCGCGGAATCAGCGCCGGCTTGAAGATCGGCACCAGCACGCCCGAGAAGGTGACGTCGGAGAGCGGGGTGTAGTCGACCTTCACCATGGTGTTCGCCAGCTGCTCGCCGAACAGCAACACGTCCTCGAGGTCGTTGGGGTTGAGATTATTGGTGGGGTTGAACTGGTCGCCCTTGCCCCACAGCACGGTCTGCTGCCCGACGCGCAGGTCGAGCCCGGGCAGGAGGTCCTGGGCGTTCAGGTAGAGCGCGTGCACCTGCAGGTAGAAGGGGTCGGTGCGGGTGAGGTCCGACAGCGCCGGGATGCCCGGTAGCTCCGCCGGGTACCCCAGCCAGGCGAAGTCGACGTCCGCCACCATGTCGAAGCGGCCGTAGCTCCCGTTCAGCTTGAGCCCCAGGATGTTCTCGTTGCGCTCGATGCCGATGGGCAAGGAGCGCCGGTCGAAGAACTCGCCCACCGACTTGTCCTGGATGCGGCCGCGGATGTCGGTCTGCACCCGGCCGGAGAGCTTCAGCGAGAACTCCTCGCTCGCCTCCTCGCTCGCCCCCTCGCTCGCTCCCGCCTCGGCCGCGGCCGGAGCCGCCACGGCCTCCGCCGGCGCGCTCTCGGGTACGCTGGATGCGTTCCCCGTTTCCGCCGCGTCCGCGGCACCGTTTTCCTCCTGCGCCAGGGCCTCCGCCGTGCCCAAGGCAAGCCAGCCGGAGCCAAGCAACGCAAGATAGACTGGGATCACCGGTCGGTTCATGATCGCCTCTCGTATGCGGCCGTTCGCCGCGGTATCTATGTCGCGCGCAAAGGCGCCAGCCGTGCTCGCCCCGCTCTCGCACCCGAGCAAGCGCCCATCGCGCCTGGCTGCGCCGGCTCGATGGGCCTCGCAGCCAGGCGCATCGAGTTCGACGTTCGCGCTCGATCGATCTGTCTTTGCATGTAACGCGACTCGCCCGCGAATCGGGTTCTGCGGGACATGAGCGTGGGGGACAGGCAAGGCCCCTAGGACGCCTTCTGCAGCGCCCGCTGGGTGAAGAAGCTGTCGGGGATGCCGCTGTTGCGCTTCCAGGACTTGCGCACCATGCGGGTGGTGAGGTCGTTGCGGGTGTGGTCGACGAGCTTCATCTCGCGCGGGTTGCACAGGTTGTCGGCGCACTCGTAGTTCGTCCGATCCTCGGACTTGAGCAACACGCCCTTGTCGTTGAAATACTCGATACGGGTGGGCTGGGAGTACTCCTTGCTCACCACCATCTTGAGCTTGGGATAGGAGAACTCCTGCCCCGGCCGGCGCGTGAGCTCGATCGTCCAGTCCTTGTCGCTCTCGGAGAGGAGCTTCGCCGAGAACACGTCGCCGTAGGTCACGATGGACATCTCGTCGTAGCTGTAGGCGGTGCCCATGAAACCCTGGTTGCGCACGTGCGAGGCGATGCGGCGCACCTTGCGGAAGGCGGGCATGTACACATACATCTGGTTCACCGACACCACCAGCATGCGCATGCCCTTGACGTCGCCCGGCGAGAGGAACTCCACCCGGCGAAAGCTCGTGCCCTTGATGTCGACGTGGTAGGTCATGCGCCGCTCGCCCTTGCCGGGCTCGACGGTGATGAGATCGAAGTCGAACGACTGGTCCTGGGCGCGGGTCATGGCCTCGTCCATGCGCTTCACCACCTCGTCGCCGCTCAGGGCCTGCGCTCCGGCCATGGTGGTGAAAAGCAGTGCGGCGCCACAGGCGAAAAACGTGACCGCGAAGGTTCTCATGGTTGCGCTCCTTCCGAATCTTGCGATGGATCAGGGCTTGTTGGGCGGCTCGGCCGGCAGCGGCTGAGACACCGCGGCGGGCTCGGCCTCCGGCTCCTCGTTCAGGATGGGATAGACCGTCTTGCGGGCGATGAGTGGGACGATGAACAGGCTCGCCAGCGCGCCCACCAGCATGGCGGCGGCCTTCAAGCTGGAGACGTTCTGCAGCGGCTTGGCCTCCCCCATGGCCAGCACGAAGAACCCGGTGAACATGGCGGCGGCGTTGATACCGATGGCCGGCCCGGCGCGCTGGGCCGAGAGCTCCGCCGCCTGCAAGAGCGGTGTGCCGGGCGGCACGTGCCAGGCCGAGACGAGGTGCACCGCGTAGTCGACGCCGTTCGCCAGGATGAGGCTTCCCAGCAACGAGGTGCCGATGTCCAGGTTGATGCGCCAGGCGCCCATCAGACCGTGGATGACGAGCAGGGTGAAAAACGTCGGCAGCGCCGCCAGCACGCCCGTGGCCAGCGAGCGGAAGAAGAAGGCCAGCAGGGCCACCACCAGCAGCACCGCCAGCGTGAGGCTCGCCACCTGGTTGTGCTGGACGCTGCGCCCCAGGCCCCGGTGCAGCACCGGCAGGCCGTTCAGCTGGATGGACAGGCCCCCGCTGGCGTCGCCCGGGGCCGACGCGGGGAGCAACACCACCGGCCGGTCGGCGTCGAGCAGGGCCTGGGACAGCGCGGCCAACAAGGCCGGCCGCTCGGCGGGGAGATCGAGCCGGGCGGCCAGGGCGCGCGCCCGCGCCTCGACCTCGACCGTTCGAAAGGCCACCGCCAGGGGATTCTCCAGGGCCGCCGCCAGATCCAGCACTCGCTCCTCGTCGGAAGGCAGACGCAAACCGGCGGCCACGGCCTCGGCGAGATCCTCCTCGGAGGGATGGGGGCCGAGGGCCGCGACTCGCTCGGCCACCGCCCGGCCCGGATCGGAAGCCTCGCCCGGCGGTGGCAACTCGACCGGGCACTCGCCCGAGCGCAAGAACGCGTAGAGCGACGTGGTCACCTGGTGGGGGTCCGCCGCGGGGCGTTCGCCATCCAGGAATTCGCCAAGACGCGCCTCGGCGTCCGCGGGCAGGGCGACGCCATGACGGGCGGCCAGGGCGCGCAGGCGCCACAGCAGCGCCCGGCGCTGCCGTTCGCGCGCCTCGTTCCCGCGGGGGCCGTCGACCCGGGCCAGCTCGTACCGCTCCAGGTGTTCGCCCTCCACGATCCGGGCAAGCTCCGCCAGCACGCCCTCCAGAACCTCGGCGCGGCTCTCGTCCACCTTGAGCTGCAGGAGCGCCTGATCGCGCTCCGAGGACACCAGTTGCGCCGCCGAGGCGTCTCCGATGATGAAGGTGTAGAGGTTCTGCACCTGCTCGCGGGTGTCCGGCAGGCGCTTCTCCCCGATCATGGCGTCGTTGAGCAGGGCCACGATCTGCCCCACGTGCTCCACCGCGGTCACGTGCGGGACGGCCTGGAATCGATCGGCCAGCGACTGCACCTCGGCCAGCACCGCCGGGTCGAACATGTCGCCCTTCACCAGCACCTGGACGAACTGGGCCGCGCCGAAGTGCTCCTTCAGGAAGCGATCCGCCTGGTCGGGGGGGCTGCCGGGGGCAAAGAACGAACTCTGGTCCACCCCCACCCGGATGCGTCCGATGAAGGCCACCGCCGCCAGGCTGACCAGCGCGAGCGCCACCCCGACCGGGATGCGGCGCCGCCGGTTGAACGCCGCCAGGCGCCCGAAGGCCCGCCGGATGAAGGACGCCGCAACGCCGCGACGCTCCTTGAGCTCGAACAGCCCGAGCGCCGCCGGGACGAAGGTGAGGGCGAACCCCATGGTCAGCAAGATGCCCAGGGCGGTGAACAGGCCGAACGTGCGGATGGGTTGGATGTCCATCATCATGAACGACAGGATGGCCGCGGCCGAGGTCACCCCCGACACCAGCACCACCGGCCCGATGCCCGAGAGCGTGCGCTGCACCGCGGAGGCGGCGCCCGTCTCGGCGCGCAGATCGTAGTAACGGGCCAGGACGTGGATCGAGTAGGCGCAACCGATGGCGAACAGCACGATGGGCATGGAGCCCAGCATCAGGTTGAGCCGCACGTCGAAGGCCCCCATCACACCCACCGTGACGGCGATGGCCATGCAGGTCGACAGCAGCGCCAGCAAGGTGCCGGTGAGGTCGCGGAAGAACAGCAGCATGAGCAGGATGATCACCAGGCCCACCCAGGGCGTGAGGTGCCGGATGTCCTTCTGCACCGTGTCGTACACATAGGCCGAGATGAAGGGGTTGCCGCCCCAGTAGGTGGCGGCCTTCGGGAAGTGACTCTCCACCACGCTGCGGATGCGCGCGGCGGCGGCGCGCGGCTCGGTGCCGTAGGCCAAAAAGCAGTACAGGAGGACCGCGCGATGGGAGCGAGAATACAGGTTGCCGGCCACGTGCTCGCGCGACAGGATGAGCTTTTTCAGGGCTTCCTTTTCTTCCATGGTGCGGGGGATGCGGGACAGCAGTGGGGCGGCCACGATACCGCCGTCGGCCTCGTTGCGGGAAAAATCGGTGATGTTGGCGAGGCTGAGCACGTTGGAGATCCCGGAGGTCTCCTTGAGCTCGCGCGTGGCCCGGTCGAGGCGCTCGAGGAAGTCCGCCTGAAGCGGATCGTCGCTCTCGATGCCCACCAGCGCCACGTCCAGGCCGCCGAAGCGCTGGTTGATCTCGTAGAAGGTGCGCACCTCGCGGTTGTCCTGCGGCAAAAAGGCCAGCAGGTTGTCGTCGTTCTTCACGCGCAGCGCGTAGAAGGCCCCGATCACGGCGATGCCCAGGCAGGCGATCGCCACCGTCTTGCAGAAGGAACGGGAGAGGAACAATCGTGAAAACGAGTTCATGCCAGCCTGCCTGTTCTTCTGACACAGGATATTTGCAATTTCAGTGCCAGGCAAGAACGGCCACGGCGCCGGAAGGTACCAATTTTATGTTTTTTTTCAAGAGGATGCAGGTGGCACACAGACCCGCTCGAAAGGGATCATCCCCGGAATGCACAACCGCGTTCGCATCTGCACACGATGTGCGAAAACGCTTACCGGACGCAAGGCGACTCTTTGCGTCAGGCTTCCGGGTCGTCCTCGCGTTCGCTGGTGCGCTCGGCCAGGCCGTGGCGTTCCATGCGCCGCAGCAGCTGAAAGCGCGAGATGCCGAGCAGTTTCGCCGCCTCGGACTTCACGTTGCCGGCCCGGGCCAGCGCCTCCTGGATCATGCGCTTCTCCAGGGACTTCATGGTGTCCACGCCGGGCACGAACTCGAAGGGGATGCTCCCCGGCGCTTCCATCCGCAGCGGCCGATCGGCGAGCAGCCGCTCGGGCAAGTGGCGCAGCTCGATCCGTCCGCCCCCGGCCAGGATGACGGCGCGCTCCATGATGTTTTTGAGCTCGCGCACGTTGCCGGGATAGTCGTAGGCGAGCAGGCGCTTGCGGATGTCCTCGCTGAGGGGTTCGAGATCGATGGCCAGCTTCCGGGCAAAGAACTCGCGGAAGTGCTCGGCGAGCAAGAGGACGTCGTCGCCACGATCGCGCAGCGCCGGCAGGTGCACCGGGAAGACGCTCAGGCGCTGGTAGAGATCGTGGCGGAAGTCCCCCTCCTCCACCATCGCCGAAAGATCGCGGTTGGTGGAGGCCACGATACGGGCGCGCAGGGGCAGCTCGCGCACCGAACCCACCCGCACGAAGGAGCGGTTCTCCAGCACCCGCAGCAGCTTCCCCTGGATCTCGCCCATGTCGCCGATCTCGTCCAGCAGGATGGTTCCGCCCCCGGCCTCCTCGAAGGCGCCGGCGCGGGCCTGATCCGCGCCGGTGAAGGCGCCCTTCTCGTGGCCGAAGAGGAGGCTCTCGGCCAGCGTCGGGGGCAGCGACACGCAGTCCACCGTCACGAACGGCTCGGCACCGCCGCGCGTGAGCCGGTGGAGGAAGCGGGCGGCCACCCCCTTGCCCACGCCGGTCTCGCCGGTGAGCAAGACGGTGGTGTCCGGGCTGCGGGCGAGCTGCTCGAGCTGCTCGATCACCTTGAGCATCCCCGGCGAGCGCCCCAGCAGCCCCTCGCGCGCGTGCTCGCTCCAGCCCTGCGCGAGCATCTCCTTGCGCCGCCGCAGCGTCTGCACCCGGTCCAGCACCGGCTGGAGGCTGGCCTCCTTCACCAGGTAGTCGTCCGCCCCCAGCCGGATGGCCGACACCGCGGCCGGCACCGAGTCATAGGCGGTCATCATCACCAGCCGGGCCTGCGGTTGGCGGGAGAGCAGCAGCGGCAGGATGCGCAGGCCGTCGTCGTCCGGCAGGCGGTGGTCGAGCAGGATGAGATCGTAGCGGCCGGACTGTGCCCGTTCCAACGCCTCGCGGGCGGTGGTGGCCAGGTCGCAGGTCGTGGCCAGGCGCGACAGCTCCGCGGCGATGGCCTGGGCGTACATCTCCTCGTCGTCCACCACCAGCACCGAGAACGCGTCGCTCATGGCGCGCCTCCCGCCGCCGTCCGCCGGCAGGGCAGGATCACCCGGGCGGTGCAGCCGCCACTGGGCCGGTTGGCCAGATCGACCACCCCGCCGTGGGCGGCCGCGATCTTGCGGCACACCGCCAGGCCCAGGCCGGTGCCGTTCTTCTTGGTGGTGAAGAAGGGGCGGAAGCACTCCTCCGCCGGGGCGGCCAGGCCGGGCCCCCGATCCTCCACCCGCAACACCACCTCGTCCCCCTGCCGGGCGCCGCTGCACTCCACCACGCCTCCGGGCGGCGAGGCGTCGAGGGCGTTCAGCAGCAGGTTGAACAGCAAGTGCTTGAGCGCCTCGGGATCGCCCTCCGCGCGCAAGTCGGGATCCAGCTCCAGCCGGATGCTCTTGCCGGCGTGCCGGCGCGAGCCTTCTAGCAGCAGGCGCAGCTCCTGAGCGAGCTCGGCAAACGACACGGTGTCGCGCGCCGTCTGCTGCCAGCCCGAGAGATATTTTCGAAGCACCAGATCGAGGCGCCGGCACTCGCGCGCCAGCACCGCCAACCGCTCCCGCAGCTCCGGCTCCTGCACCTGGCGCCCCGCCACCTCCAGGCTGGCGCCGATGGCCACCAGGGGATTGCGGATCTCGTGGGCCAGCTGGGCCGCCATCTCTCCCAGCGTGGCCATCCGCTCCTGCTCCAGGAAGCGCGGCAGCGGCTCCTGGGCGCGCTCCAGCCGGAGCAACGCCAGGAAACCGACCGGCTGCCCGTCGCCCCCGGCCAGCGGCACGGCCTCCACTCGCACGCTGCGCAGGGAGCCGTCGGCGCACCGCACCGCCGCGTTCTCCTCCGCGGAGCCGTGCCCGGGCGAGAGCCACTGCCGCTGCAGGGCGTCTTGCAGGTCCGTGCCGTCGCAGAACAGGTCGGTGAGCGCCGCTCCCTTCAGGTCCCCTTTCGCGAACAGCCGCCGCGCCGCGTCGTTGTGCGAGGTGACACGCCACGCCTCGTCCAGCAGCAGCGTGGGGGCCGCCTCCTCCAGGGCGAACTGCAGCAGCGGATCGTCTGTTTCCTCCTCGGGGGCGCGGCCCCGCAGCCGGCACAACATGGCCGGTTGGCCGTCCAGTTCGACGCGACAGAACCGCACCCACCCATCCGAGGGGACCGGCAGCCGGCCCTCCTTTCCGCCCTCGCCCAACAGCTCCCGGACGCCCTGGCCCAAGGCCTCCCGGTCGAGCGCTCCGGCCTCCGCCGTGCCCCCGCGGCACCGGCCCTGGGCGTCGAACAGCAGGTATGCGTCCTGGCCGGTCGCGGCGCCCGGGGTTTTCTCTTCACGGCCCAACAGGTGGTTCTCCAGGATCTCGCCCACCCGCCGGGCGTAGCGCAACAAGAGCTCCCGCTGCTGCAGGTTGAAAGGCTCGGCGCCCTCCTTCTCGAACAGCAACACCCCGTAGCTGCGCCGGGCGGTGCGCGCCGGCACCAGCAGAAAACGATGGGCCCCGATCACCCCCGCGAATCGCTGCACGACCTCGGGCGGAAAGGCACTGCCCGTCAGTTCGGCCAGCGACCCGGTCTCGACCACGGTATTGTCGCGCCACGACTTCAGCACCAGGCTGCCATCGATCTGGGACAGCGGGACGGAGAAGTCCTCCAGCCGGCCGCCGATGAGATTCTCGAGCTTCTCCAGCAAGGGATAGCTCCCGGCTGGGATGGCCACCCGGATGCGGATCTCATTGCGGCGCTCGTTGACGACGATCAGGTTGGTGGAGTGACATCCCACCAGCCGCGCCGCGCCGCGCAGCAGCGCGGTGAGGAAACCTCGCAGATCGTCGAGATCGGCGTCCATGGAGCGGCGGCCGGGAGTCAGGCGCCCGCGGTCAGGCCACGCTCCACCCACAGGCCCAGCAGCTCCCGCACAACCTGGGCCGAGCGGACCATGGCCGACAGAGCGACCCACTCCTGGCGCGAGTGGAAGTTGTAGCCACCCGCCGAGAGGTTGGGCGTGGGCAGGCCCGCCAGCGACAGGCGCGAGCCGTCCGTGCCGCCGCGGATGGCCTTGCGCTGCGGGGTGAGCCCCACACGCCGCACCGCCTCCTCGGCGAACTCGACCACCTGCGGATGACGGTCGAGCACGGTCTTCATGTTGCGGTAACTCTCCTTCACCTCGACCGCCACCTTGGCCCGCGGCTCCAGGGCGAGCACGTCGGCGGCGATGTCGCGCAGGCGCTCCTCGAGCCGCTTCAGGCCCTCCTCGGTGAAGTCGCGCACCAGAAGCTGGATGCGCGCCTCGCTCACCGAACCGTTCACCTGGTAGGGATGGAGGTAGCCGGCCCGGCCCTCGGTGGTCTCCGGAGACGCCGCCCAGGGCAGGCGGGCGATGAACTGCTGCGCCAGGCGCACCGCGTTCACCATCTTGCCCTTGGCGTAGCCGGGGTGCACGTCGCTGCCGGTGATGATCACGCTGGCCGAGTCGGCCGAGAAGGTTTCGTCCTCCACCTCGCCCATCCCGCCGCCGTCCAGGGTGTAGGCCAGGTCCGCGCCGAAGGCCTGGATGTCGAAGTACTTGGTCCCGTTGCCCACCTCCTCGTCCGGCGTGAAGGCCACCCGGAGCCGCGGATGCACCAGCTTGGGGTCGGTCACGAGCAGCCGCAGCACGCTCATGATGACGGCGATGCCGGCCTTGTCGTCGCCTCCGAGCAGGGTGCTCCCGTCCGAGGTGATGATGGTGTCGCCCAGGTACTTGGAAAGCTCCGGGTTGTCCTCGGGCCGGATGGCGAGATCCGGCGCCTTGGGCAACTGGATGGGACCGCCGGAGTAGTTCTCGTGCAGGATCGGCTGGACGTTGTCCCCCGGCACCGCGGGGTAGGTGTCCAGGTGGGCCAGCAGGCCCACGGTGGGGACGCGCCGCGCATGACTCGGCGGCAGACGCGCCGGCAGGGTGGCGAAGAGGTAGCCGTGGGAGTCGAGCCGCACGTCCTCGAGCCCGAGGGCGGCAAGCTCTTTCTCGAGAAGACGGGCCAGGTCGAGCTGGCACTCGGTCGAGGGGAACCGGTCCTCCACCCCGTCCTTGGACTGGGTGTTCACCCTGACGTACCGCAGGAAACGTTCCAACAGATCCGAGCGCAGGTCCATGGAGTCCTCGTTTGTTGGGGTTTTCTTCCTACCAATCGAGGGAAGTCGTCCGGCGCCGATCGTACACGCCGGCCATGGGCGAGTCCTCGATCTTGAGCCGCTCGACGCGCTCGGCGTCGTCGCGTTTCACCTTCACCGAAAGCCACTGCTTTTCCTTGTCGGGCTTCACTTGCAGCTCGTTGTCGGACAGGCGCCAGGCGCCCTTGAGGCGCACGCTGGGCTGATCGGGGTCGGCGGGTACCCATATGAAGCGGAAGTCCCCGCGCACGCCGAAGACCAGCTCCTTCTCGCGAGCGTCGCTGGGACCGGACACCCAGGTGTCCAAAAATGGCAAGGCATCGCCGTGAGCGCGGATGTGCCGGCCCAGGTCCTTGCCCTGGACGATCTTCTTGCCGGCGTAGAACACGACGTCGGTGAGACACACGTGCCGTTCTTTCTTTCCCCGGTAGGCGGCCTTCATCTTGAGCAGCAGCCGGTCGCTGTGAATGGTGGGGTCGAAGCGGAAGGTCTGCAGGCCGGTCTTGTCCGAGAGTTTCAGGCTGTGGACCTCCTCGCCGGACTGGAGCTGGATCTCGCGCACCCGGCCGAAGGCGGCGAAGTCGTTGGCGTCCATCTGGTTGCCGGTGGCCACGTCCACTCGATCGATGGAGGTGGCCTCGAAGAAGACGATCTCGATCTCGGCGTTCTGGCCGGTGCCGGCACTGCACCAGGCGGTGGTCTTGTCGTTGTCCAGGACGTTCAGCGCGGTGTAGCGGCTGGGGTTCTCGCGCGCCATGTAGGCGCCGTCGGAGCGGGCGTACATGACGTCCCCGGCCCGGGCCCAACCCGCGGCGAGGCACAGGCAGCCAACGAGACAGGATACGGTCCGCATGGGCGACCTCCGGGCATTTCCATGGAGCCGACGAGGATGGCCCGGCGCCGATTCAGGGCGCTCTGCCGATCCGGCGGGTATGGCTCTACCACGAAACCGTCATCCGGCCAATAGTTTCCCGCCGGGAGGCCCGGCGCGCCAGTCTGGAGAAGGCCGCCCGATCACCCCGAAAAGGCGCCGCTCTGGTAGAACTCGGATAGCAGCCGATCCTTCTTTTGGTACCGCTGGTGGAGCCAGCGGGTGAGCGCGGCGTCGTCGGCCGGCAGCGAGGACACCGGGAAGCGCCGCACGTGCAGGTGCGCCCGGCGAGCGAAGCCCTTGACGAACTGCCACAGGGTGGGCACGCCGCGCTCGTAGCCGATGGTCACATCGTACACCGCCGTCACGTGAGCCCCCAGGCCGCGGATGGTGGCCACGAAGCCCTTGCTGCGCGGGATCAGCAGGTGCTCGAGCGGCCAGAACCCCTGGCGGGCGGCGTAGGCCCGGCTGCGCTCGATCTTCTCGGGTGTGACCCGGGTGCCCTCGGGGAAGCTCATCAGCCACACCGGCACCCGGTGCCGGACCAGGCGCGCGAAGGTCCGCTCGACCGACTCGCGATCGGCGGCCCATTCGCGTTTCACGAACAGGCAGTCCAGGAACAAGAGCCCCCAGCCGACCCCCGGCACGTACTTGATCACGTCCTTGAGCATCCACTTCATGTCGCCCAGGCGCCGCTTCTGCCGCGCCCAGATCATCAGGAAGGTGATGTCGGCCATCTGCTGGTGGTTGGAGATCACCACCGCGTTCTCCCGCTCGGGCACCGGGTCGCCCGTCACCACGAGGCGGATGTGGTACAGGCGCTCGGCCAGGATCACGCACCAGCCCCACCAGGTGTCGGCGCAAAAGCGGTTGAACGAGCGGAAGGCCCGACCCGAGAACGGCCGCAGGCACAGGCTCAGGGTCTGCAGCAGGTTGAAGCCGAGCAGGGTGCTCATCAGGAAGACCGAGATGGACACCCCGGCGGCCAGCCCGCGCAGGCGCTGGCAAAGCGAAGGCGGGTCCTGTAGAGGCGGCAGCGGCACGAAGCGCAACATACCAGTCAAGCCGGAGCGCGGCAAATGGTCTCCGGGGGACGCTGCCGGTGCCACTCCCCGACGCTCCCTGGGACGTTCCCCGGGGTTCTCGATACCGGCCTGGCCGGGCATCTCTCGCCTGCGGCCCCTTGATCGGATTCTGCCGGTCTGGTATCAGCCGACGCATGCCCGGCTGGCTGGACAACCCGGTGCTGCTCGGCTTCCTGGCCTCGCTCGCCGCCGGCCTGGCCACGGGCGCGGGAGCGCTGCCGATCTTCTTCCTCAGGCGCTTCTCCGAGCGGGTCATGGACACCCTGCTCGGCTTCGCCGCCGGGGTGATGCTGGCCGCCACCGTGTTCTCGCTCATCGTCCCGGCCATCGCCGCGGGCGGGGTGTGGCGCACCATCCTGGGCTTGGTGCTGGGCGGGCTGCTGCTGGAGGCCGCCGACCACCTGCTGCCGCACACCCACCTCGAGCCCGGCGGCAACACCGAAGGCCCCAAGAGCTCGCTTCGCAAGACCTGGCTCTTCGCCATCGCCATCACCATCCACAACCTGCCCGAGGGGATGTCGGTGGGGGTGGGCTTCGGGGCCGGCGACCTCCGCGCCGGGTTGATCCTGGCCCTGGCCATCGGCCTGCAGAACATGCCCGAGGGCCTGGCGGTGGCGCTGCCTCTCTTGCGCGAGGGGTACTCCCGCCCACGGGCGTTTTTCTACGCCACGCTCACGGGCCTGGTGGAGGCGCCCATGGGCCTCCTCGGCGCGGCGCTGGTGGTTTGGCTGGCCCCGCTCTTGCCGTACGCCTTGTCCTTCGCCGCCGGGGCCATGCTGTACGTCATCTCCGACGAGATCATCCCTGAGACCCACCGGCGCGGCTTCGAGCGCGAGGCTACCTGGGGGCTGATCGCCGGCTTCTGCCTCATGCTGGTCCTCGACAACCTGTTCGCCTGAATGCGCTCGGATCCTATACGGTGGCAGGCCCGCCACTGCGTGTCTTCGAGAAAACGGTTTTCTTACCAGGCACGCGGTGCTAGCATGCCGCCCGGGCCACGTCGCAGGAGTCGCATGCCATGGGTTCCTCTCGCGCCGCCGCCCTGTGGCGCCCGATCCGTTCGGCTGTCAACTTCGCCTTCGGCATCGTATGGACGCTCTTGTGTTACGTCATCGTGAGCCTGGCGCTGCTGGTCCCGTCCCGGGGCTGGCTGTCGAACTTCCTGGTGCGCGTGTTCTGGGTCCGGGGGTTCTTCGCCTTCTGCCGCATCCGGCTGCGCTCGAGCGGCCTGGAGAACCTGCCCCGGGGGCCATGCATCATGATGTGCAACCACCAGAGCCACATCGACATCCTGGCCATCTTCGGCAGCAACCCGGTCAATTTGCGCTTCGTGGCCAAGAAGGAACTGTTCTACATCCCCTTCTTCGGCTGGTACCTGTGGTACGCCGGCTACATCCCCATCGACCGGGGACACCGCGAGAAGGCCATCCGCTCCCTGGACCGGGCCGCCGACAAGATCCGCCGCGGCATCTCCATCGTGACCTTCCCGGAGGGGACCCGCTCGCCGGACGGAAACATCCAGGCCTTCAAGAAGGGCCCCTTCATGCTGGCGCTCAAATCCGGCGTGCCGGTGGTCCCGGTGGCCATCTACGGCTCGCGCGACATCCTTCCCAAGAAGAGCCTGGCCATCCGCCCCGGCACCATCCGCGTCCGCTACGGCCCGCCCGTCCTGCCGCAGGGCACCTCCAACGAGGAGCGCGACCGGCTCATGGCCGAGATCGACCGCCGCATCCGCGAACAGTTCGAGTCTCTCAAGGCCAACCAGACAAAGGGGGCTTGACATGACCCGGTTTGCCATCAGCGCCTGCCTTCTTCTCTCCTGCCTGCCGTCGCTTTCGCGCGCCCGGCCGGGCCAGGTGGTCCGCACCCTGGCCGCGCCCTCCAAGAATGCGACCGGCATGGCCTATGACGGCAAGCTCTTGTGGCTCGCCGACCACCGGCTGGATCGATTGATCGCCATCGATCCCGGCTCCGGCGTGGTGCAGAAGACCCTGCCGACGCCGGGGTACCGGCCGGCCGGGCTGGCCTTCGACGGCGAGGGGCTGTGGTGCGTGGACGTGCACGACCAGGCGGCCTACCGCCTGCGCCCGAGCGATGGGCGGGTCTTGCGGACCGTGCCGGTGTACGCCAACACTCCCTGGGGCATCTCGCCCCGGGCGCTGGCCTTCGACGGCAAGGCCCTGTGGGTGAGCGACGATGCGCGCTCGGTGTTGCAGCGGGCTGATCCCGAGGACGGCACGGTGCTGCGCGAGATCCCGTTTCCGGCAAAGAGCGTGGACGGGCTGGCCTTCGACGGACGCTACCTGTGGGTGGCCGACCGGCTCACCGATAAATTGTACGCGCTCGAGCCCGAGGCCGGCGAGGTGGTGGTCACCCTGGCGGCCCCCGGGCCGCACCCGAGCGGGCTGGCCTGGGACGGAAAGAACCTGCTATTGGTCGACTACCAGACCGACACCATCTACGTGCTTTTGCGCGACGACAACGACCCCATCGAGTCGAGCGCCGCCGTCGAGCGCTGGGTGGTGTTCTCGCACCAGGTGCGCAACTTCGGCCCCGACGCGGTGGTGGATCTCGAGAGCCTGCTTTCGCTCCCCGGCGACACCACCTCGCAGACCCTCCTCGCCCCGCCGGCCTTCTCTCCGGCCGGGCCGGAGATGGCGAGCGACCAGTTCGGCCAGAAGGCCGCGCGCTTCCGGGTGGCGCTGCTCCCAGCGGGTCAGACCGCCGAATCACGCATCAAGGTCCGGGTGCGGACCCGGGACGTGCGCTACCACATCTACCCTGAAAAGGTGTCCTCCGCCTGGAACATCCCCCCCGAGCTGCGCCGGCTCTACCTCGCCGACTCCAGCAAGCTCGACATCGCCAACCCCGTGATCGTCAAGGCGGTGGCCGAGGCCGTGGGCAAGGAGAAGAACCCCTACTGGATAGCGCGGCGCATCTACCGGTACATCCACCAGCGCATGCACTACGAGCGCGTCGGCGGCTGGGACACCGCCCCGCAGGTGCTCGCGCGCGGCTCGGGCTCGTGCTCGGAGTACACCTTCGTGTTCATGGCCATGTGCCGGACGGCGGGGATCCCGGCGCGCTACGCCGGCTCGGTGGTGATGCGCCAGGATGAGGCCTCCTACGACGACGTGTTCCACCGCTGGGTGGAGATCTGGCTCCCGCCCTATGGCTGGATCCCGGTCGATCCCTCCCGGGGGGACAAGGCCTCCGAGGCCGAGCGGGCCGACGCCTTCGGGCACCTCACCAACGACTTCCTCATCACCACCCTGGGCGGCGGCGGCTCCACCCTGCTCGACTGGAACTACAACGCGAACGAGCGCTTCCAGTGCCAGGGCCGCTGCCGGGTGGAGGTCGAGGCGCTGGCCGACTGGTCGCCGGAAGACCCCGACCTCCCGCCCGCGCCGTCCGCCCCGCCGCCCTCAACGCCACCGTCGCCGTAGCCCCTGCGGTTGACATCCGCCGCGCACGGGCGGTATGGATCCGCTCAAGGCCAGACGGTGGCCCACCCCAGGCGCGAGGGAGTCCTTGTGGCACGCCAAAGCCTGCTCTTGGTGGACGGCGATCCGAAGTCGCTGCGCGTGATGGAGGTCAGCCTGCGCAAGGCGGGCTACCTGATCACCACCGCGGTGAACGGCCTGGACGCGCTCGAGAAGGTCCAGATCTCGCCGCCCGACCTCATCATCTCCGACACCAAGATGCCGGTGATGGACGGCTTCGAGTTCTGCAAGAAACTCAAGGCGGACGCGCGCTTCGAGGGCATCCCCTTCATCTTCCTCACCAACCAGAAGGCCATCGAGGACAAGGTGCACGGCCTCGAGCTGGGGGTGGACGACTACCTCACCAAGCCCATCTACATCAAGGAGATCATCACCCGGGTGAAGATCCTGCTGCAGCGGCGCGACCGGGATGGGCTGGAGAAGCGGGACAAGAAGTCGAGCTTCAGCGGCTCGATCGCCGACATGGGCGTGGTGGACATCATCCAGACCATCGAGCTGGGGCGCAAGACCGGCATCATCCGGGTCACCTCCGCCGACAACCCGCCGCGCCACGGCGCCGTGTACTTCCGCAACGGCAAGGTGATCGACGCCGAGATGGGGCGGCTGCGCGGCGAGAAGGCCGTGTACCGGCTGCTCCTGTGGAACGCCGGCGAGTTCGAGATCGAGTTCTCCACCAGCCTCAAGCACCCCGACACCATCGCGCTGTCCAGCCAGGGCCTGCTCATGGAGGGCATGCGCCGGGTGGACGAGTGGGGCCGGATGCTGGAGCAGCTCCCACCGCTGGAGACGGTGTTCGAGGTGGATTACCACGAGCTGGCCGATCGGCTGGGCGAGATCCCCGACGAGGTGAACGGCATCCTGCGCCTGTTCGACGGGCACCGCAGCCTCATCCAGGTGGTGGACGACTCGGAGTTCGACGACTTGGAGGCGCTGTCGATCATCTCCAAGCTGTACTTCGAGGGCCTCATCTACGACTCCCATCACAGCGCGCCGCAGGCCCAGGCCACCGTGTCGGTGGGCGACTGGATCTCGCAACCGCCCACCACCTCGCGGCCGCCGCTGCCGCCGGACGACGCCAGCGCCGAGGCGGCCCTCCCCACCGCCTCCGCCGTCGCCTCGCCGCAGGCCGCGCCGCCCCTTCCCCCGGAGCCGGCGGCCGAACCCGCG
>JAAZNF010000117.1 GCA_012798435.1 Myxococcales bacterium
AAAATCAGCAGACAATCTGTGAAAATTGGCCTTCTGTCCGGATTTCGAACACGGTGTCCGAAATCCGGACAGGTAAAACCGGGGTGGGTGGAACCGGTTGGGGGTTGTGGAGAGAGTCGGGCAGCACGGTCTCGAAGCGGTTCCCGGCGGTGAAGGCGGCCCGGCTCTCCTCGGAGAGGGGCCGGCAGGGAAGCTCGTTCAGATCCAGCTCCCACTCGATGCGCGCCCGGCGGGTGTCGTTCTGGCAGGGCACCGAGAAGGCGTACTTGGCGCCGTAGGTCAGCGAGCGGATCTTGAGCAGGGCGAATAAGCGGTCACCCTGGAGCACCTTGCCCCAGTCGATGACCTTATCCCCGAAGTCGTAGGGCCCGGCCTCGAGCGTCTCCTCCCAGCAGGCGACGAGCAACTCGTCGACCTGGCCGCCGGCCTTGGCCAGCTTGCGGTCGCCCAGGACGCGCTCCTCGCGCACCAGCATGGCGCGGATGCGCCCGGTGAGCCCCGACGGGCAACTGATGGTCTCGGACATGACGTGCACCTCCTCGGGAGTTGGGTCTCCCAGGATGGCAAAGCCCGAGGGGCGCCTGGCGGGGACAGGGGGGAAGTGAAGATTCCCAGCGTCTCCTCCACGACCTCGACCACGCGAGAGCAGATGGTCATGCAGCAGGCCCGGCCCCAACCCCGGCGGCGGCAGTTTCCCGTCGACGTACTCGCTTGAATTGCAAAGCCGCTTGACAGTTGTGGGCATATGCCCATAATGTCTGCGGAGGTGTTTGAAAGTGCCACGACCGTTCTGCTGCCGCCGGATCGCTGGTCGACCGGCCGCGTCGATCTTCAAACCGATCGGTATTCCGGTGCTGGAGCTCGATGAGGTCGTGATGAGCTTTGACGAGTTCGAGGCTGTTCGTCTCGCGGACCTCGATGGGCTCTACCAAGAGCAGGCGGCCGAGCAGATGAACGTATCGCGCACGACCTTCAGCCGGATCATCGACGCGGCACACCGGAAGATGGCGGACGCCATCGTGTATGGGAAGGCGTTGTGCATCGAGGGCGGCCCGGTGCAGGTGTCGGGACGCCGGTGCTGCCGCATGCACGACGAGGACAAACCCAAGGAGGAGAAGTGACCATGAATATCTGTGTTCCAGTCGAGGCGGACAACGGCCTCAAGAGCGCGGTCTGCGCCCATTTCGGATCGGCGCCGGCCTTCATGATCGTAGACACCGATACCGGGGCGTGCCGCGCGATCGTCAACGGCAACCAGCATCACGGACACGGGATGTGCATGCCGCTCCAGTCGCTCCAAGGCGAGCGGATCGACGGGATGGTCGTCGGCGGCATCGGCATGGGGGCGCTGAACAAGCTCAACGCCTCGAACATCAGGGTCTACGTATCCGAACACGCGACCGTCGGGGAGGTGGTGGCCGCGTTCGAGGCGGGGAGCCTCAAGCTCATGCAGCCGAACATGGCCTGCGCCCAACACGGCCAACATGGCCATGGCCATCCCTGAACCCAGGAAGGCGCAACGGTGACGATGGCCAATGGCGCGGAGGAAAGACGAGCCGGCATCAACCTGCGGGTGATTGGCCGGATCCGTACGCCCTTCATTGAGGCGCCGGGGACACCTATCCAATCTGCCTACGCCGAAGGCTCCGAAGGGAACGTCATCGTCGACGATGTCTTCGCGGAAGCCCTGGACGACATCGAGGGCTTCGATCGCGTGTGGTTGGTCTACTGGATGGATCGGATTTCCAGCTTCAAGCCACACGTGGTGCCGTATCGCGACACGCAGGAACGTGGGCTGTTCGCGACGCGCTCCCCGTGCCGACCGAACCCCATTGGCATGTCGGTGGTGCGCCTCCTCGGCCGTGAGGGAGGCTCCCTTCGTGTGGCGGACGTGGACATTCTCGACGACACCCCGCTCCTCGATATCAAGCCCTACGTGCCCGAGTTCGATGCGCATCCGTCGGCGAAGGCCGGCTGGTTTGAGGAATGCGGCGTGGACCGCCGGGTCGCCGATGGGCGGTTCCACGCGCCGGAAGGGTCCAAGCGCGGAGGTCACCGGTGACCTTCCTGCTGATCGTCGTGTCCTCTCTGGTGGGAGGGGTGCTCTCGGTGCTCCTCGCTGGCACCGTTCTGGCCGTGCGTCCAGCGCTGCTCGAGAGCGCGCTGCCTCGTCTGATCAGCTTCTCGACCGGCACCCTACTTGGAGCGGCACTGCTCGGGATGATCCCCCACGCGGCCAAGACGCTCCCGGTGGCGACGGTGGCTCCCGTGCTCCTCGCGGGCCTGCTCTCGTTCTTCGTCCTCGAGAAGCTGCTCGTCTGGCGCCATTGCCACAAGCACGACTGCGACGTCCACGCCAGTTCCGGTCCGCTTCTGCTCATCGGCGATGCCTTCCACAACTTTGTCGACGGCGTCGTCATCGCAGGTGCCTTCCTCGACTCCACGGCTCTCGGGCTCACCGTGGCGCTCTCGACCATCGCCCACGAGGTGCCACAGGAAGTCGGCGAGTTCATGGTCTATCTGCACGGCGGCTACGCGCGGCGACGCGCTCTTCTGCTCAACGCGTTGACGAGCTTGACCTCGGTGGTCGGCGCCGTCCTGGGCTACTTCTTCCTCTCCCAGATGCACGGCGTAGGCCCATACCTGCTGGCCTTTGCGGCCGCGGGTTTCCTCTACGTCGCGCTCGCGGACCTGGTCCCCGTTCAACGCGGTCGGATGAGCCTCAAGCTCACCATCCTCGATCTACTCCTCGTCGCCGCAGGGATCGGCGTGATCGCGCTGTTTGCGCATGGTCATTGAGGGATGGCGACGATGACCAGAGCCTTCTCCTTCGACGTACTCTCCGACGGCAGCCTGGTCCTGACGGTGGGCGAATGCTGCATCCAAACGGCGGCCAAGCGGGCGCACTGCGAGGTGACCGCCGCTCTGCTCGAAGGGCACACGGCGACCGCCACGCTGGGAGCCCTCGCTGACACGCTCGAGCGGTTTCTAAGTGCCACCGACTTCTCGGCGCTGCGTGCCGACCATCCAGAGATGGCCGGGGGAAGCTCATGCCAGGTCAGGCTTCGCCGGCGCGAGGACGGTAGCGTCGCCTGGAGCGTGGTGGAGCCGAGATGACCAGGCGAAGCAACACAGAGAAGCCGACTTGCACGCGCGACCCCATCAACGTCGTCACCGACGCGATCCTCGAGAGCATCTCCGACGGCGTGTTCACCGTGGACCAGGACTGGCATGTCCGGTCCTTCAACCGTGCCGCCGAGCTCATCACGGGCATCCCGCGCGAGGAGGCCATCGGCCGCCGCTGCTCCGACGTGTTCCGCGCCAGCATGTGCGAGAGCGAGTGCGCGCTCAAGCACACGATGGAGAGCGGTGCGCCCGTTATCAACAAGGCCACGTTCATCGTCAACTCGAACGGCAAGCGGCTTCCGATCAGCGTCTCGACCGCCCTGCTACGCGACGAACACGGCGCCGTCGTGGGTGGCGCCGAGACCTTCCGCGACCTCAGCGTCATCGAGGAGCTGCGCACCCAGGTGAAGGGTCGCTTCCAGGTTGGGGACATCGTTAGTCGCAGTGCCTCGATGCGCCGCCTGCTCGAAGTGCTCCCGCGGATCGCCGACAGCGAGAGCACGATCTTGCTCCAGGGCGAGACCGGCACCGGCAAGGAGCTGATGGCTCGGGCGATTCACGGCCTGAGCGGCCGGCGCGATGGCCCGTTCGTGGCCGTCAACTGCGGCGCGCTCCCCGACACGCTCCTGGAGTCGGAGCTCTTCGGGTACAAGGCCGGCGCCTTCACGGGCGCCACCAAGGACAAGCCCGGTCGTTTCGCCCTGGCGCGCGGCGGCACGCTGCTGCTCGACGAGATCGGCGAGATAAGCCAGGCCTTGCAAGTCCGCCTCCTGCGCGTGCTCCAGGAAAGGCAGTACGAGCCGCTCGGGGCCGTCCGCACCGAGGAAGCCGACGTGCGGGTGATCGCCGCGACCAACCGTGATCTCGCCGACCGGGTGGAGGAGGGAGCCTTCCGGCAGGACCTCTACTACCGCATCAAGGTGATGAAACTGGACCTGCCACCTCTGCGACGGCGCCGAGAGGACATCCCCTTGCTCATCCAGCACTTCGTCGATTCCTTCAACGCCATCCAGAACAAGCGCGTGACCGGGGTGAGCGCCGACGTGCTCGGGGTGCTGACCGCGCACGACTACCCGGGCAACGTGCGTGAGCTGCAGAATATCATCGAGCACGCGTTCATGTTGGTACGCGACGGCCAGATCGAGCTCGAGCACCTGCCCGTCGAGATCGTGCCCGTCACGGTAGCGCGCCTGGAGGGTCGCAAGCTCGTCGAGACGATGAACGCGATCGAGGCGCGCGCCATTCGCGAGGCCATCGAGCGCAACGGCGGTAACCGGCTGGCCGCCGCGCGGGAGCTGGGCATGCACAAGAGCACCCTCTTCCGGAAGGTCAAGCTCCTCGGGATCGACCTGCCCGAGCAGGATGGGAGGTCTCACGCTGAGAAACGAACGAAGACGTCAGGGAGGAAGCCTGGCTAGCGGAAGGAAACGAGCATGCCCATTTACGCTTTCGAGGATCGCCGACCGGTAATTGCCGAATCTTCATACATCGCTCCCTCGGCGCAAGTCATTGGTGACGTGAGTATCGGCGCACGGTGCTACGTTGGCCACGGCGCCATTTTGCGCGGCGACTACGGTGCCATCGTGATCGGAGATGAGACCGCCATCGAGGAAGGTGTCATCGTTCACGCTCGTCCAGAGGATCGCACGACTATAGGTCGTCGGGTCACGCTCGGGCACGGAGCCATGGTTCACAATGCGACCATCCTTGATGGAGCGGTGATCGGGATGCGGGCGGTGGTGAGTGACTTCGCCGAGGTCGGGGAAGGCGCCATCGTGGGCGAAATGGGGCTTGTGAAGAGCAAACAGAAGATCCCGCCGCACAAGGTCGCCCTGGGGATCCCCGTGAAAGTGGTGGACGACGTGGGAGAGCGCCATGACATGATGACTCGCCGCGCCAAGCAGATCTATGTGGATCTCGCCGCGAGATACCTCGCAGGTGGCATGGTTGAGATTGGGCCACAGACTGCGAGCCAGCGGGAAGGTTGCAGATGAGTAGTCGCGCCAGCCACGTTGGTGGCCGCAAGCCCACGGGCGGGCGCGTTTCGTGGATCGTCTGCCTCGTTCTGCTGGCTGTCGCTTCGCATTCGTGAGGCTACGACGGCCCCAGCCTTGACGTGGCTTCGTTGCACGCGAAGCTGAAGGCCGATCCGAACGCGTTCCTCGTCGTAGATGTTCGCCCGGTGCCCCTTTTCGACAAGGGGCACATTGAAGGTGCGAAGAACATCCCGATCGAGCAGATCGACGCACATATGGACGAGCTCATCGCGGCCCCCAAACCGGTGGCGGTCATCTGCACTTGCGGCAGGCGCTCACTCGAGGCGGTGAAGAAGCTGACGGTGCGTGGCGCCAAGCCAATGCTAGTCGTGGGTGGCATGCTCGAGTGGGAGAAAGCCGGATATCCGACGGTGCGTTCGATGCGCAAAGAGCCAGACCACGGCTCCCTCCCCGACACGGATTGAGATCGCCGGGATAGACAGTCTTCCTCGCCGATCTCGGATGGCATGCGGAGTCGCATTATTGCGACTCCGGCAGAGCGCCACATGCCGTCTCGTTCCCGTATCACGCCGGAATCACAGGTAAAAGATGAAGCGCCATACTTGCGGCACTGTTTCTGCTTATAGCAAGCCCATGAAGGAGCGTACGCCATGAAGGCGGCATTGACGGTTTGGGATGGACGCATGGCCCCGGTGTTCGACGTGAGCCGGGAAGCGCTCGTCCTGACCATCGAGGACGGAGCCATCACTTCCCGCTCCATCGAGAGCATCGAGACGCCGATGGCCCAGCTCAAGCTCGAGCGGCTGACGGAGCTCGGAATCCAGACGCTGGTCTGTGGCGCCATCACGGAG
Source organism: Myxococcales bacterium (assembly GCA_012798435.1). Lineage (GTDB taxonomy): Bacteria > Myxococcota > B64-G9 > B64-G9 > B64-G9 > JAAZNF01. The sequence continues at coordinate 5,975 of JAAZNF010000117.1, forward strand.
CCCCTCCAGCACGAGCTCTCGGTGAGAGGGGTGAACGTGATCGGCTTCGTGGCGGGCGAGGTCGACGAGGTCGTGAAGAGCCTGCTCGACGGCACGCTGCCGACCCGAGCGCTCTCCATGCCGGGATGCTGCGGCAGGCAGAACCGCTTCCGCGGTGGACGCGGGCGTGGTGGCAGGCGCGGCGGTGGTCGCGGGCGCAAGGAGCGCCCTTGAAAAAGGACACGAAAGGAGAACCGATATGCCAGGAAGAAACGGAATGGGACCGATGGGTCAAGGCCCGATGACGGGCGGCGGCAGGGGATGGTGTAGCGGCGTGGCTCCACGCTTTGACACAACCGCGTGGTGGCCAGGTTTTGGAATGGGAAGAAGTTACGGCCGTGGTGGCGGTTGGCGCCACCGGCACTGGTTTCACGCGACCGGCCTGACGGGTTGGCAGCGCGCGCAGATGGGCTGGCCGGGCCTGGGCGCCGCGTTCCCGACGGCGGTTTCGAAGGAGCAGGAGCTGGCCGCGCTGAAGCAGCAAGCTGCCGGCCTCGAGCAGGCCCTTGGCGCGCTGAAGTCGAGGATCCAGGAGCTCGACAAGCCCGCGCCCGACACCTCGAACAAGGAGCACGAATGAAAGTCGCCATCAGTGCCACGGGCAGAACACTCGACGACGCCGTCGATCCTCGCTTCGGTCGCTGCTCGACCTTCTTGCTCGTCGAGACCGACGACATGACCTTCGAGGCTATCGAGAATGGCAACAGCTCGCTCGGCGGCGGCGCGGGGATCCAGGCGGCCCAGTTGGTGGCGCACAAGGGCGTCAAGGCCGTCCTGACGGGCAACTGCGGCCCGAACGCGCACCAGACGCTGAGCGCGGCCGGCATCGACGTGATCGTGGGGTGTAGCGGGACCGTCTCCGAGGTGGTCGCGCGGTTCAAGGCAGGCCAGCTCCAGCCCACCACCGCTCCCAACGTCGCCAGCCATTCTGGCATGGGAGGTGGCGGGCGATGAGCATGGGACGTGGACCCGGTTGCGGCGCCTGTGTCCCCGAGTGCCCGAATGAGGCGCTCGCGCTCGGCCGCGTGCGGCGCGAGCGAGGTGCCACCGGATGAGCGGAGCGCTGCGCATCGCCGTGGCCAGCGGCAAGGGAGGAACCGGCAAGACGACCATCGCCACCAACCTGGCGGTGGTCCTGGCCGAGACCGGCGCGCGCACGGCGTACGTCGATTGCGACGTCGAGGAGCCCAACGGTCACCTCTTCCTTCGGCCGGCCATTCACGCGACACGCGAGGTGTCGATCCCCGTTCCCGAGGTCGACGAGGCCCGCTGCACCCTCTGCGGTGCCTGCGGCAAGGCTTGCCGCTACTCGGCGATCCTGGCGTTGCCGAAGAAGGTGCTGACCTTCGCCAAGCTTTGCCACGGCTGCGGAGGATGCATGCTCGCTTGTCCCGAGGGTGCCATCCGCGAGGTGCCGCGACTCACCGGTCTCGTGGAGGAAGGCGCTGCGGGCCAGGTGAGCTTCCTGCAAGGCAAGCTCAACGTTGGAGAGGCCATGGCGCCGCCGGTGATCCGCGCGGTGCTGGCTGCGGCACCGACCGAGGGCACGACCATCATCGACGCGCCACCGGGGACGTCGTGCCCGGTGATCGCCTCGGTGAAGACCGCGGATGTCGTCCTCCTGGTCACCGAGCCCACTCCCTTCGGCTTGAACGACCTGAAGCTGGCCGTGGAGATGGTGCGGGAGCTCGGCGTGCCGTTCGGGGTGGCCGTCAATCGAGCAGGGATGGGCGACCGCGCCGTGTTCGAGTACTGCGCGAGCGAGGACATTCCTATCCTGATCGAGATCCCGAACGACCGACGGATCGCACATGCCTACTCGCGGGGCGAGCTTTGCGTAACCGCGCTGCCCGAGCTGAAACCGCGCTTCCTTGCGCTGTACGAGAAGCTTCGCGCGCTGGCGCGGACGGACCGGCCGAAGAGCGCTGCGAAGACAGCCATCCATCTCGCCGAGGTCCCGGGGCAAGACAGGCTCCCCTCGGAGCTGGTGCGGCTTGGAAGGAAGCCGAACGTCGACGAGCTCGTGGTCATCAGCGGCAAAGGCGGTACGGGCAAGACCAGCATCGTCGCGTCGTTCATCGCCCTCGCCGAACGTACGGCCATGGCCGATTGCGATGTCGACGCCGCCGACCTGCACCTGGTGCTCGGCCCGACGGTGCGAGAGCGCCGTCCGTTCTCCGGCGGCAGGATGGCGGTGATCGATGCCGCGCTCTGTACGGCTTGCGGCGAGTGCGCCCCGCGCTGTCGGTTCGACGCCATCCGTGCCCCTTCCGACGGAACGAGCGCCAGCTACGAGATCGACGCGATCTCCTGCGAGGGATGTGGCGTGTGCGTCGACGTCTGCCCCGCGCACTCCGCCACCGTCGTACCCACCACGAACGGGGAATGGTTCATCTCGGACACCCGCCACGGACCCATGGTCCACGCGCGCCTGGGCATCGCCCAGGAGAACAGCGGCAAGCTCGTGTCGCTCGTGCGCCGCGAGGCCAAGGCGGTTGCCGAAGCGGGACAGCGCGAGCTCCTCATCTGCGATGGCTCCCCGGGCATCGGCTGCCCGGTCATCGCCTCGATCTCCGGGGCACGCTTGGTCCTCGTGGTCACCGAGCCGACGTTGTCGGGCCTGCACGATCTCCAGCGGGTTGCCGAGCTCTGCCGGCAGCTCAATGTCAAGGCCGCAGTCTGCGTCAACAAAGCAGACATCAATCCAGAGGTCACTGGCAAGATCGAGGCCGAGGCCGCCCGCTGGAACATGCCGGTCCTCGGAACGATCCGGTACGACGAATCGGTCACGGCCGCGCAGATCAAGCAGCTCGCCGTGGTGGAGAACGGCGACGGCCTGGCAGCCGGGGACATTCGCGCTCTCTGGACGCGGGTTCAAGCCGCCATGAGAGGGACGTGAGCGCATGAACGACCAAGGACTACTCGAGTCGCGAAGCACGGCCCATCGGCTCGTGGCCCATCTGGCCGACGCCGCGCGGGAGGCCACGGTTGCGGACGTTCGCATCGGCCTCGGCTATACCGCGGTCAAGCTCGCGGACGGACGAACCGGCGTGGCGTACACCTTCCGCGACCAGGCGCGAGGCGGCTGCTCGGTCTTCAACGGCATCCGGCCGCTGTCGGGCAGAGCCGCCGCTGACCTCCTGGCGCTGCTCGAGTCGCACGACGTCATCGAGGCCGGTGTCGGCTTGGCCTGCGCCAACGCGCTGGCGAACCGAAACGAGCCTGGCCATCTCACCGGAGACATCCTGGAGCACCTCGAGGTCCGCCCCGACGACGACGTCGGCATGGTCGGGAACTTCGGTCCGTTGGTCGAAGCGCTTCGAGCTTGCGCTCGGTCTTTGACCATCTTCGAGCGGGTGGCCACGCCGACGGGATTGCTGCGGCCTCAGGAGGAAGCCGTGGCCGCGCTCCCTCGATGTCAGATCGCGCTCATCACCGCGACCTCGGTCATCAACCACAGCATCGATCGTCTGCTCCAGGCCGCACGGGAATGCCGCGAGGTGGTGCTCCTCGGGGCCTCGACACCCCTGATCCCCGAGGTCTTCGATGCCGTGAGGGTAACGATGCTCTCCGGGGTGGTGGTTACCGCCGCCGAGGAGGTTCTACGAGTTGTTTCCGAGGGTGGGGGCATGCGGCAGTTCAGCCCGCACGTCCGCAAGGTCACCACGAAGGTGGGCACCCTCGCGCCCCTTTCAGAAAGGCTTTCGACATGACGACCGAGAAGACCTGCAAGACCTGCAACGACTCACAATGCGCGGCGCAGGAGAAGCGCCCTGGCGAGCGCGAGGAGGACTACCTCGAGCGGCAGGTGCTGCTGTCTCGAATGTGCCGCATCAAGCACAAGATCATGGTGCTCTCCGGAAAGGGCGGTGTGGGCAAGAGCACCGTCGCGGTCAACCTCGCGACGGCCCTCGCCCTGGCGGGGAAGCGGGTCGGCATTCTCGACGTCGACATTCACGGGCCGAGCGTTCCGAAGTTGCTCCACCTCGACGGACGCCAGATCTCGGCACACGGCGACGCCATGCTCCCGGTGAACGTGAGCTGTGGCGCCGGCACGCTCAGCGTGATGTCCATCGGTTTCCTGCTGCGCGAACGCGACGATGCGGTCATCTGGCGCGGCCCGAGGAAGTTCGGGGTCATCAAGCAGTTCCTGAAGGATGTCGAATGGGGCGAGCTCGACTACCTGGTGGTCGACTCCCCGCCCGGCACGGGCGACGAGCCGCTGGCCGTGGCCCAGCTCATCGAGAAGGCGGACGGCGCGGTGGTGGTGACGACGCCGCAGGAGGTGGCGGTGCAGGACGTCCGCCGCTGCATCGTCTTCTGCCGGCAGCTCGAGCTCCCCGTGCTGGGGGTGGTCGAGAACATGAGCGGGTTCACTTGCCCCAAGTGCGGCGAGCTGGTGCGGATCTTCGGCGCGGACGGCGGGCGGGCCATGGCCGAGGAGATGGGCGTCCCCTATCTGGGCTCGATCCCCATCGAGCCCGAGATCGTCGTGTCCGGCGACAGCGGCACGCCGATGGTTCAGGCGAAGCCCCACTCCGAAACGGCCAAGGCCTTCGGAAGAATCGTCCGTACGCTGCTCGAGCCGGAATTCCGCGCAGCGAGCGCGGCGGCCGCTTCGCCCGCACGCGACGGCCAACGGCTGAGGATCGCCGTGCCCGTAACCAGGGGGCTCCTGTCCTCGCACTTCGGTCACTGCGAGCAGTTCGTCCTGTTCGATGTGGAGACGGATGGGAAGACCATCCGCAACCGGCAGGTGCTGACGCCCCCTCCCCACGAGCCCGGGACCTTCCCCAAGTGGCTCCACGAGCAGGGCGCGACGATCATCATCGCAGGCGGGATGGGGTCTCGCGCGCAGAGCCTGTTCGACCAGAACGCTATTCGAGTGGTGGTCGGCGCCTCGAGCAATGAGCCCGATGTGCTCGTCCGCGACTTCCTCGAGGGCCGCCTGACGACGGGCGCCAACATCTGCGACCACTAGGAGCGCTCATGCCGACGTATGTCTACGAATGCAAACGATGTGGTGAGTTCGAGGAGCAGCAATCGATCACGGTGCCCGCGCTCGGCCGCTGCCCGACCTGCGGAGGAGAAGTCCAGCGGCTCATCGCCGGCGGAACGAGCGTCATCATGAAGGGCCGAGGAGCCTCGGCCCATTGCGAGCGAGAGACCCCTTGCTGCGGGCGGGAGACTCGCTGTGACAAGCCACCATGCGGGAAGTGACGTCGTCGGTCATGGATCCCCCTGCTCTTGGAAGCGCCGACAGCCTCGGGGACAATAGCGGGGCTTCACGTACGGTGCCGGCCACGCCCTCGCGGAGGCTGATGCTCTCCTTCGCGTTGCTTAGCCTTCTGGGCGTTGCCGTGGCGATCGAGTTGACGCGCATTCACGTCTTCGTGCACACCGATCCCAGCTACCACTCGGTCTGCGCGATGAGCGAGGGGGTCAACTGCGAGACGGTCGCCGTCTCCCCGTACTCGGTGTTCGCCGGACTGCCGATCTCCGTTTGGGGACTCGTCGGCTACCTGGTCATGGGCGGCCTCGCGTTCTGGTCCCTGAGCAAGAGACGCCTTCATCCGACGTGGCCCCTCGGGCTGCTGTTGGTACTGAGCGCGTTCTCGGTCGCCACCTCCGCGGTCCTGGCCTTCATCTCGGCGACCCGGATCGACTCGTTCTGCCTCTTCTGCATGGGGTCCTACGCGATCAACACGGGGCTGTTCATCGTCAGTCTCATCGCCTGGAGGCAGACGCGAGCTCACGCCTGGAGCTTGGTGCTGAGCGACGTGAAGGGGCTCGTCGAGCAACCCGTGGTTTTCGCTGCCTTGACCCTGGCCGGTGTCGTGACACTCGGTGCTCTCCTTACGTTCATACCCTCCTACTGGAGAACGCCCGGGTGGACGGACCTTCCCAAGCTCGCATCCGGAACCGACGAGAGCGGGCATCACTGGATCGGCGCGCGCAACCCGAGGCTGACGATCGTCGAGTTCTCGGACTACGAGTGCCCGCACTGCCGAGCGGCCCACAAGGGAATGCGGCTCCTCGCGGCCAAGCACCCCGAGCAGATCCGTCTGGTCCACCGGCATCTGCCGCTCGACATGGCATGCCACCCGGGGCTTCACCGGCCGTTCCACGCGCGGGCCTGCCTCTTCGCCGAGGCGGCCGAGTGCGCGGGCGTCCAGGGCCGCTTCTGGGAGATGAACGACGCGCTCTTCTCCATCCAGGAGACCGTGAAGACCGATGATGTCGATCCGGTGGAGCTCGCCGTCCGGCTCGGTCTGAATCGCTCCGACTTCAAGCGCTGCCTCGAAGACCACGCGACAGCCGAACGGATCGCGGCCGACGTGAGGGAAAGCATGCAGAGGAGGCTCACCGGCACGCCGAGCTTCCTCGTCGGCGAGCGACTGTTCATGGGAAGGATCCCCGAGGCAGAACTCGAGCAACTGCTGGTGGAGACGCCATGACGATGACTCCTGAGGAGCTGCTGCGCGCCTTTCACGCGAGGAACGTCGAGTACCTTCGTCTCGGCCACGACCGCCTGGCCGCGGCCCGCTTCGTGGTCGATGCCGCTATTGAGCTTCGCGGCCCGGCTCTCGACGTCGGGACCGGCAAGGGACTCCTGGCCATCGAACTCGCCAGACGAGGTTTGGAGGTCGTGTCCATCGACGTGGACGACCAGGAACGCGGGCTGGCCAGGTTGCTCGCCGATGATGCGGGGCTCGCGAGCCGGATCACCTTCGAAGACGGAAACGCCGCCAAGCTGCCGTACGCGGACGGACGATTCGGCTGTGTCGCCATGACGGACGTGCTGCACCACCTCGCCGATCCCCATCCAGTGCTGCGCGAGATGGCTCGGGTCGTCAATGTGGGCGGTATCCTGCTCATCGCAGAATTCGACGAGCAGGGCTTCGAGCTCGTGTCTCGCGTTCATCGTGCGGAGCTCGAGCAGGACCGCAAGCTCATGGCGCGAGCCACGGCCAAGTTCCTGGTCAAGGGCTGCATGTAGGAGACCCATGGAAGACGAAAGCGACAACAGCAACCGCGAGCCCGAGGTGCTGCCTGGTCCGGTGCTGTTCTACAACGAGGTCGTGATCGACCACTTCATGAACCCGCGCAACGTGGGTGAGTTGCCCGAGGCGGAAACGGACGGCTTCGGGCTGGTGGGCGATCCGTCCTGCGGCGACCAGATGAAGCTCTGGATCGCGGTACGCGACGACCGAATCGCCAGAGTCGCCTTCAAGTCCTTCGGCTGTCCCGGGGCCATCGCGACGAGCAGCATGCTGACCGCTCTCGCCGAGGGCAAGAGCATCGAGGATGCTCGACGTATCACGGACGACGACGTGATCGAGGCACTGGGCGGCATTCCGGAGAAGAAGCGACACTGCTCGCTGCTCGGCGTGCGGGCGCTACAGGCCGCCATCGAGGACTGGGAGAAGCGGCGGGCCCGATCATGATCTACCTCGACCACAACGCCACCACGCCGGTCGACCGGCGGGTCTTCGAGGCGATGGTGCCCTTTTTTCAAGAGCGCTGGGGGAACCCCTCGAGTCCCTATCGCTTCGGCAACCAGGCCAGGGCAGCGGTCGAGCTGGCGCGGAAGCGGATCGCGGACGGCTTCGGCTGCAAGCCGACTGAGCTCGTCTTCTGCTCGAGCGGAACCGAGTCAGACAACCTGGCGCTGCGCGGCGTGGCCCGCGCGCTGCGGTCCAAGGGAAACCACATCGTCACCTCGGCGATCGAGCATCACGCCGTGCTCCACACCTGCAAGGCGCTGGAGGGCGAGGGTTTCCAGGTGACCTACGTGCCAGTGACCTCGGACGGGGTCGTGGACGTCGAGTCGCTGGCCGGGAGCCTGCGCAACGACACCGTCCTCGTAAGCGTGATGCATGCCAACAACGAAACCGGCGTCGTTCAGCCGGTGGAGGAGCTCGCCGCGCTCGCGCACCGGCGCGGCGTCCTGTTCCACACCGATGCGGTGCAGTCCGCTGGCAAGCTACCTCGCCGGCTTGCCGACCTCGGCGCGGATCTCGTCACCTTCTCGGCGCACAAGCTCTACGGACCCAAGGGCGCGGCAGCCCTCTACGTTCGCGAGGGGACCCCGCTCGCGTCGGTCACGACCGGGGGCGCACAGGAGCACGGGATCCGCGCCGGCACGGAGAACGTCGCCGGCATCGTCGGATTCGCGGAGGCGGTGGCGCTGGCCTTCGAGAAGGTCGAGAGCGAGGGCGGTCGCCTGCGGGCTCTACGGGATCGTCTCGAACGCGGGGTGACATCGGCGGTGCGCGGGGTGCGGATCAACGGCGCGACGGCGCTGCGCGTGCCCAACACCTCGAGCCTGAGCTTCGAGGACATCGACGGCGAATCGATCGTCCTCGGGCTCGACGTCCAGGGCATCTGCGTCTCAACGGGCTCCGCTTGCTCCACCGGCGAGCCCGAGCCGTCCCACGTGCTGCGGGCGATGGGGCTTTCGCCCCGCGACGCGCAGGGGACCATCCGGGTGTCGCTCGGCCACGAGACGCGCGAAGAGCACATCGACACCACGGTGCGAGCCCTGAAGGAAACCGTCGCCCGGTTGCGGAAGATCTCGAGCGTGCGGGGCGCGGCCGAATGAATACCTGCCTCGACTGCGTGCCGTGCTTTCTGCGCCAGAGCCTCGAAGCGGCCCGCGGCATCACCGAGGATGTCCACATCCACGAACGGATCGTCAGGGACGTGCTGCGCATGACGGCCGAGCTGGACCTCGATCGACCACCACCCTTTGTCGGGCAGGCGATTCATCGGAGGCTGCGCGAGCTGACGGGGGTGAAGGACCCTTACCTCGCGGCCAAGAGGCGCTTCAACAGTCTGGCCATGGAGGCCCTGCCCGAGCTGGCTGAGCAGGTGCGAAGAGACGAAGATCCGCTGCTCGCCGCCGCCCGATTGGCGGTGGCGGCCAACGCCATCGACATGGGCGTCGCGTCGGCTATCTCCGAGGCCGACGTCCGAACGGCCCTCCGTGGGCTTTCGGGAGAGGCGACTCACGGTGACTGGGAGGCGTTCCTGGGGGCGGCGGCCGACGCGACCGACATCCTATACCTCGCCGACAATGCGGGGGAGATTGCGGTCGATCGCCTGGTCATCGAAGCGCTCGGCCCGGCGCGGGTGATCGTCGCCGTCCGCGGGGCTCCCGTGCTCAACGACGCCACGATGGCCGATGCGCGAGAGGTCGGCATGGACCAGCTCGTCCGCGTGATCGACAACGGCTCGGACGCGCCAGGCACCATCCTCGATGACTGCAGCACCTCCTTCCGCAGGCGCTTCGAACAAGCCGACCTGATCATCGCCAAGGGCCAGGGCAACTTCGAGACGCTGAGCGGCGCCAGGGATAACATCGCCTTCTGGTTCAAGGTGAAGTGCCCCGTCGTCGCCCGCCAGGTCGGGTTGCAGGTGGGCACCCATGCCCTGCTGCCGCCAACCGGTCAATCCTCGGTACGAGCTAGCGCGCTCGGTGGAGGGCGGTACCCATGAAGAGCAGGTTCGTGTATGGCCCCGTGCCCTCCCGACGCCTCGGTCGGTCGCTGGGAATCGACCTAGTTCCCTTCAAGACCTGCTCCTACGACTGCATTTACTGCCAGCTCGGACGCACCACAAACAAGACCACGGACCTCCGCGAGTACGTCTCGGTGGACGGTCTGCTCGACGAGGTCGCAGAGAAGCTGCGCTGGGCACCGCGTCCGGACTTCATCGGGCTTGCCGGCTCCGGGGAGCCGACGCTGCACTCGCGAATCGGGGATATTGTTGCTGGGGTCAAGGCGCTCACCAGCGTCCCCGTGGCCGTCCTCACCAACGGCTCGTTGCTGTGGAAACCCGAGGTTCGTGCTGGCCTCGCGGAGGCCGATCTGGTCATGCCGTCGCTCGACGCGGGCGATCAGTCGAGCTTCGAACGCGTGAATCGGCCCCACCCCGAGATCTCGTTCGAGCGGATGGTCGACGGTCTTGTGACGTTCGCGCAGGGCTACAAGGGGAAGATCTGGCTGGAGGTGTTCGTCCTTGGAGGCATCACCGATCGGCCGGAGGAGCTCAAGCGAGTTGCCGCCATCGTCGACAGAATCCGACCAACCCGAGTTCAGTTGAACACGGTGTCACGGCCTCCCGCGGAGGCATGCGCGCTCGCTACCCCGAGAGAAGTCCTCGAGCGCCTGCTCCAGCTCTTCTCGGTTCCCTGCGAGGTCATCGCCGAACACCCTTCGATGCCACCGGCCGGAGCGGCCGAGAGCAGCGATATCGAGGACGAGATCGTGGCCTTGTTGAAAAGGAGGCCCTGCACGGTCGAGGGCATCGCCGCCGGGCTCGGCCTGCGTCCGAATGAGGTGCTGAAGCACCTGGAGGCGCTCTGCGCCAGGGGCAGCATCCGGTCCGAGCGAAGGGGTGAGGACATGTTCTACGAGGGAGCATGCAACCGATGAGCAAGGGAACCAGTGCTGCCAAGCTCACCATCATCGTCGACAACAAGGCCGCTGAGGGGTTGCTCTGCGAGCACGGCTTCTCGGCCTGGATCGAGGTCGCCGGCCGACGGCTGCTCTTCGACACGGGGCAGGGAGAGGCGCTTGCGGGCAACGCGGACAAGCTCGGCATCGACCTGCGTACCGCCGACACCCTCGTCCTCAGCCATGGGCACTACGACCACACTGGCGGCGTCCCCCTCCTCATCGCACGAGCTCCGACCGCGGAGATCTACGCCCATCCAGCGGCGGCCGGTCCCCGGTACTCGCTCCGCGACGGTATCGCGAAGCCGATAGCCATGCCCGCGGCCGCACGCACCGCGATCGAGGTCCATCCGGTTGGCGTGCGGTGGACCACACGGTCGCAGCAGCTCGCGATCGATCTTGGGCTCACCGGTCCTATCCCCCGGCTCACCGACTTCGAGGACACCGGCGGCCCCTTCTTCGTCGACGCCGACGGCGCGCAGCCCGATCCGATCGCGGACGACCTGGCGTTGTGGATGCGCACGGATCGGGGGCTGGTCGTGGTCGTGGGTTGCAGCCACGCTGGCCTGGTGAACACGTTGCGCCATGCGCTGAAGCTGAGCGGGGAGCCTCGACTGCACGCGGTGCTCGGTGGCTTTCACCTGGGCGAGGCGAGCGAGGTTCGTCTCGCTCGCACGATGGTCGAGCTGCAGGAACTTGGCCCCGACCTGATCGTCCCGTGCCATTGCACCGGGGACGCTCCGGTGGAAAGGCTCCGGCAGAGCTTCGGCGAGCGTGTCGTGCCGGGATCCGCGGGCGCGGTGTTTCGCTTTGGCGGCGCATCGGCATCGACGACGAAGGAGTGGACCTGATGCTTGCGGACAGGACGTGACCCATGACGACCCGGACCTCCACCAACTTCTGGCTCGACGTGATCTCTCTGGTGGTGATGGTTGGCCTGGCAGCGACCGGAGGCCTGATCCACTTCGTGCTGCCCGCGGGGACGGGCACTTCTACGAGCTGTTTGGCTGGAACAGGCACGACATTGGGCAGGTGCACTTCTATCTCGCGGTAGCCGCTGTTGGGCTACTGGCGCTGCACGTGCTGTTGCATTGGAGCTGGGTCTGCTGCGTCGTCGGGAAAGCCGTTGGGAGAGAGACCCCATCTCGGAGAGCGCAGACGACCTGGGGGCTCGTCCTGCTGCTCGGCATCGCGCTCTTCCTCATTGGCGGACTCTGGTGGGCCTCCATCATGGTCCAGAAAACGGCACCGGAAGAGAGAGGACGAGGCCGCAGGGCTAATCTCGAGAACATGGCATCTGGCGAGCCGGCGACCACCGCGCGAAAGTCAGAGGAACCTGTTGCACCACTCGCAGCGTCTCCACCGTCGTCCGCGACTTCGATCAGTAGAAGCGTCGATGGCGAGGGCACCAGCGTCCGCGAGCAGCATGCCGATGAATGCCCCGCCGGCTCGGCGATCGACGGCCGCACCTCACTGAGGGAAGCAGCGTCGGAAACCGGGGTGGGTGGAACTGAACTGAGAGAGAATTGAGAGAGAACTGGGGAACTGGCAATATGAAGGTATCCCTACAGAAAAACTAGTTTGCTACCCGAACCCGGCGCCGGGCGATGACCCGGCTGTTGCCGTCGGTGTCCCTGGCCACGATCTCCAGCAGATGCTCACAATTCGTCAACGCGCTGGTGTCGAGCTGACCCCCGAAGCCTACGCGGTTGCAGCTTGCGTATCCCGGCCACACAAGGCAGACGTCCGGCCGGTCGCCGCCATAGACAAGGGCCTGCCTCAGAGTGCCATCCACCACAAGTTCCACGGAGCCAACCCCCTTGTTGTCGAGCGCCCAGCCTGCCACGGCCACCGTTCCTGAGATCACGGCCTCCGGCGTCGGAGCGTCCAGACAGCCGAACGGCGGCAGCCGAGAGTCTAGCCAGGCCGCTACCGAGTTAATGGTAGCCAAAGAGCCGATCATCAGGTAGGACCGCGCCCGCACCGTTCCCCATGCTGGGATGGCAAAGGTGTTGAGCGGCCGGAAATTGTTGAAGGGAAGCGTGCGCAATTGCCAGCCCTGGAAGTTGGGATTGCGGTTTTCGGAATACAGACCCACACCGTAGTCGAGCGAACTGCTCTGCATGCAGGCGAATCCGCCCGGGCTGGTGAAGTTTTTATAATAGAAGCCGTCGTTGGCCGGCTGGTCGATGGCGATCTCCCTGCCCTCGGAGTTGAAAAGACGCCACAGGTCGGGACCGTTGTTGCCGTTCGCGGTGTACACCGTGGGCATCTCCTGCTGGGTGTAGCGGTGATCCAGGTCGGAAAGATTGAAGACCGTGTAGTCTAGCTCGACCACGTGGTAGTCAACGAAGCGCAGCCGCTGGACGACCCGCACATCGGAGCGCCGCTCGCGCAGGTTCGGATCGTCGCAGGCATCCGTGGAGCAGTCGGTGCGGTCCCAGTTGGGGTTCCAGAAGAGCGGATTGGTGGCGATGATCAGCAGGCCATCGGTGTTATTTACGCTCTCCACCCCCGAGCCACGGTTGCAGCGGTTGCCGCCTTGTACCGGGTTCCAGCCCAGATAGGTAATGGAGTTCTGGCACTGGGTGGGAACGGTGGCGCATGAAGCGTTCCAAGCACAGTTCTGCATGGCTCGGTCAGGGTCGTAAAAGGCCACCTGCACCTCCCGACCGGTGTCGTTTGCGTCGATGGTATTGAAGGAATTCATGCCCGGAAGCCCCGAGCCCTTCACACCGAAGAAAATAATGCTGCCGCCCCATTCCCGCCGGGTGCCGATCTTTATCTCGCCGGCGCCGTTGTAGAGGTAGTCGTCGTGAAAGCCGTTCACGGTGGTGGACTCCGACCGGCCGATGATCGTCTCTCCGGGAAGCGGAGACTCGGAAACCGGCTCCGGGTCGGGCACTGCGGGACAGCCCGAGCATTCCGCGGCTGCACTACAGTCGGTATCGTCGCAATCCGTCGTCTGGTCGCCGTCGTTGTCACGACTATCCCCGCAACAAGATTCCTTACCGACGCACGCTCCGCCCGAGCATGTGTCCGTTGAGGTGCAGGAATTCTGATCGTTGCAGCTATCGCTGTTGTTCGTATGGACACAACCCTGCATCGGGTGACAGTCATCGTTAGTGCAGGGGTTCGAATCGCTGCAATCGATCATCCTTCCGACGCAGATGCCGCCCTGACAGCGGTCTCGGTCTGTGCACAGATTGCCATCGTCACACACAGTGCCGTCCTGAAGGTTTTCCATCTGGCAGGTGCCTGTGGTCGGCTGGCAGGTGTTCTTGCGACAGTCGTTGTCCCCGGAAGTGTCGCAGGTGATGACGGTGGCGGGGTCCAGCTTGCACGCGGTCTCCTGACAGGCCAGCCTGCCGTTGCAGGCATCACCGTCCTCGAAGGGTTCGCAGTCCGCATCCTGCTGACAGGCGCAGACGTTCTCACCGCGGCAGACGCCCTGCTGGCAGGTGTCGCCGGTGGTGCAGGGGTCTTGATCGTCGCAAGCAGCGGTGTTGAACACACTGCCGCAGCCGTCGGTGGGATGACAGGTGTCATCGGTGCAGGGATTTCCGTCGTCACAGGGGCCGAGCTGCGGCGTGTGAAGACAACCTGTCTCCGGGTCACAGCCGTCCCAGGTGCAAGGGTTCTTGTCGTCGCAGTCGACGTCCGCACACCTGTTTCCCGTGTTCCCGCAGGCCGCTGCCAGCACCAGCACAGATGGCACCAGCCACAACACCTGCCGGTGCCGGCCGAAAAAAGACATGCATTGCGTCATCATGAAGGAATCATAACCCAGACCAGCCGTTTTATAAGCATCAAACGGGTCGTCGCGTCACGAGCGGTTGACCGGTGAATTGGCGAGCGTATCTCTACCAACCTCCTCTGGGGATGCTTCCTGGAACTCCCCGGTTCCCAAGGGTTCCGGCTCCGAGTTCTGTTCATTGCCCAACTTGATCCATGACGAACTTCGTGACGAATGTTGCATTGTGAACGACAGACTTGCACCGCAGACCCTCCGCTTGGAAGCATTATAGTATGGTCCTTAGGAAAACGAATCGAGGCCGGCGAGGAAGAGGAGGATCCACCCCGGTTTGATCCCGGTCTGCCCTGGTTCCCTCACTGCAGGTTCTCTCCGGCTTCTCCGGCTGGACCATCAGTTCGGCACGACGGGTTTTCTGACGGAGATCGGCAGGTGGACGGCAAACTTGCCTCGACAAACCTCCGTGTGGAAGCATGACACCATGATCGCGAAGGCCATGAAGGGCGTCTGGCGGGTGCGGCTCGCCCGGGGCGACCGCCTGGCGTGTTCGGCTTGTCTCTTGGGAGAGCTCTGCCGCTACGACGGCGTCTCCAAGCCCTGCCCGGCCGCGCTGACATTGGCCGCGCGCTGCCGCCGGGCCGGCGTCGAGGTGGTGGCCGTCTGTCCGGAGGTGCTGGGCGGCCTGGCCTGCCCGCGGCCGGGGGCGTACCTGGCCGGCGGCGATGGACACGCCGCCCACGCGGGGCTCGCGCGGGTGCGGACCGCCGAGCAGGGGAGGGATGTCACAGCGGCTTTTCTGCGAGGGGCGAGGCGAGCCTTCGAGCGAGCAACGGGCGCGCGGTTCTTTCTGCTCAAGGCCCGTTCTCCCTCGTGCGGCCTGGGCCGGACCGAGATCGACGGCGCGCTCGCACCCGGAGACGGTGTGCTCGCCGCGCTGCTGGTGCAGGCGGGTATCGCCTGCATGACCGATGAGGACCTAAGCGCCGGCCGGCTGCGGATCGTCATCTCCCGACCTCGCTGAGAAAGCGACCCCGGCTGGTTCGGCGTGAAAGACCCGCTCGGCGCTGCGCGAGCTCACTGTGCGCCACGGTGTGCCGAGCAAGGATTCCCGAACGGGTCTCAACGGCGCCGGCGCTTGGCGAGGTGTGCCCGCGCCGTCGCGAGATACCGCCGGCGTGCCTCTGAGTGCTCGACGATGGGCCGCGGGCAGTCGCGGCCGAGGCGCACGCCGGCGCGCTGGAGGACGTCCTCCGGGGCCTCCCAAGGACTGTGGATGAACCTCGCGGGGAGCCTGGCGAGCTTGGGAGGGTACTGCCGGACGTAGCTTCCTTCGGGGTCGAAGCACCGCCCCTGCGCGACCGGGTTCATGACCCGGAAGTACGGCTGGGCATCACAGCCGCAGCCGGCGCACCACTGCCATCCCATGTTGTTCTGGGCCCAATCGCCGTCGGTGAGCCACTCCAGGTAGTGCACCTCGCCGCGCTTGTAGTCGATCATCAGATGCTTGGCGAGGAAGCTCGCCGAAATCATGCGGGCCCGGTTGTGCACGAACCCCTCAGCAAGGAGCTGGCGCGCCGCGGCATCGACGACGGGATACCCCGTGGCCCCCTCGACCCAGGCCTGCCAGCCCGCCTCGTCGGTTCGCCATGGAAAGTCCGCGAACTCGGCTCGGAAAGGCTGGTGGAGCACGTCGGGCCGATCCCACAGGATGGAGTGGGCGAACTCGCGCCAGAGCAGCTCGTTCTCGAAGGCGCGTCCCGATTCGGTGCCCCCGAGGGCTTTACGGATCGCCGAGAAGACCTGTCGGATCGAGAGCGTCCCGAACTTGAGATCGGCCGAGAGGCGGCTCGTTCCAGCCAGGTCCAGACGGTCCCGCTGCTTGGCATACCTCGGCCCAGGCCCGCGAAGAAATGCCAGCAGCCGGCCCTGCGCCGCCCGCTCGCCTCCGGGCTGCACCTTGGGATTCGGCACGAGGCTGAGGTCGACGAGCCGGGGGATCGGCACCGACTCTTCGAGAAAGGCGTGCGAGACCCGAGGTAGCACCGGAGGCACAGGATGTGGCGCTGCCGGGGACACGTCGCGGCGCCACGCGCGCGCGAAGGCGGAGAACACGGCGTAGGGCTTGCCGGTGCCGCTGCGGATCGAGCCGGGGGGCTGAGCGTCTCCCCGTCGTACAGCCGGAAACGTTCTCCCAGAGCCGCGGCGATCCTCCGGTCGCGTTCGCGGCCGACGGGCGCGGCCCAGGGGTGCGCAACCACGCGGTCGGCCTTCCAGAGCGCTGCTAGCCTGGGCACGACATCGACGCTTCGGCCCGGGACGACGATGAGGCGCGAGCCACGGGAGCGCAGATTCTCGGAAAGCTCCGAGAGCGATTCGAGCAGGAACTGGATTCGGTGCGCGAGCCGCTGCGCACGTTCTGGCGCGAAGAAGTACGGATCGAGCACGAAGAGCGGGATGGTTTCGCCCGCCATGGCGGCCTCCGCGAGGGGCGCATGGTCGGCGATGCGCAGATCCTTGCCGCGAAACCAGACGATGGTCCTCATACCAGCGCCTGATGTTCCCCTCGGACTCCGGTCGTGTAAAGCCAATTCGTCAACCGCATCCCTCGCGAACGGTGCATCCGGTTTTTTGACTCGCCGCGCGCCGGCCGTATGCTGGAGGACGGAGAGCCAGCGTGGCCAGCCGATCCCAGATGAAGCGCGTGGAGCCCAAGGGCCCCCTTTCGGCCTCCGAGCGCGAGGTGCTCGCCACCGCCCTGGAGCGGTTCCGCGCCCCCGCCGCGCGACTCGATCGCTACCGCTACGGCCTGCTGGTGGGGTTTCTCGGCGGCGTCATCCTGGGGCTCTCCGGCTTCTTGGTGGCCCACTCGCTCTCGCAGGCCCCGATAACGGACGCCTCGCTCGACAAGCCGCCCGTCTCGAAAGCGCCCGCCGAGAGCCTCGCGGCCGCGGCCAGCGAGGAAGAGGAGGACCCGCCGCTCGTTCCCATCCTGCGCCACCTCTTGCCTGAGCCCCGGGGGCTCCTGCAGTTTCGCGGCAACGCCGCGCGCAACTGGTACGGCGAGGGACCGTTCCCCAGGCACCCGCGCATCCTATGGCGCTACCCCAAAGAGCCGATGTGCGCCATCTCCTACGTGGGGCACGAGCCGGTGGAATGGTGCGGTACCGGCTGGACCGGCCAGCCGGTGGTGTGGGAGCGCGACGATGGCGTCACCGAGGTGATCGTGGGCGCCTTCGACGGCCAGGTGCACTTCATCGACGCCGAGACGGGCCGCGACCTGCGGCCTGCGTTCCCCACCGGCGACATCATCAAGGGCTCGGTCACCCTGGATCCCGACGGCTACCCGTTGCTGTACTTCGGCAGCCGGGACAACTACCTGCGCGTGCTGGCCCTGGATCGCGATCGGCCGGTCGAGCTGTGGCGCCTCGACGCCCACGACTTTCCGCTCATGGGCAACGACGACTGGGACGGCAACCCGGTGGTGCAGGACGGCGTCCTGTACGAAGGGGGGGAGAACGGGACCTTCTTCGCCATCGAACTCAACCGCGACTTCGACCGCCGCGGCCGGGTGGTGGTGCAGCCCCGCCTGCTGCTCGCGGTGCCATCCTGGAACGACGAGTTCATGGCCCTGCTCGGTCACCGTGACTTCAGCATCGAGAGCTCGGTCGCCCTCTTCGGCGAGCGGGCCTACTTCGCCAACTCGGCGGGCCGGGTGATGGGGCTGGACGTCTCGCGGGCACGGCAGGGGCGCGCGCCACTGGTTTTCGACTTTCTGGCCTTTGACGACATCGACGCCACCGTGGTGGCGGACGGGGAGGGGCGGTTGATCGTGGCCGCGGAGCTGGAGCGCTTTCACCCGGTGGCGCACGCGCTCGGCCAGCTCATGCTGCTGGACCCGTCGCGGCCGGAGGACCCGGTGGTGTGGAGCCTGTCGGCGCCGCCAGGTCCCAAGGAGCCCGACAAGGGGGGCATCTGGTCCACCCCGGCCATCTACGACGAGATGATCTACGCCACCACCCACGCGGGCGAAGTGTGGGCGGTGGATCGGGAGACCGGACGGGTGGACTTCGTGGATGCGTTGGGCTGGCACGCCTGGTCGTCGCCGGTGGTGGTGGACGGGCACCTGCTGGTGGCGAGCTGCACGGGCGAACTGCGCGCCTATTCCCTGGAGAACCCGCGCGCACCCCGGCGCGCCTGGTCCCTCACCATCCCCTCGGGCTCTTGCATCGAGAGCACCCCGGCGGTATGGAAGGGCCAGATCTTCGTGGGAGCGCGCGACGGCTACCTCTACGCACTTGGAGAGTGAATGCGGCTTTTTCCTGGTGGCATCGCCTCGTTGAGTGGGGGCCTCTTGCTTTCGATGCTCGCCGGCGCCTGGGAGGGAGCGCCCGCGGGCGAGCCGACGCCGTGCGGGCCAACGGTGGCCGGCATGGCCTGCATCCCGGCGGGGGAGTTCATCCGCGGCGCGGATCGTGGGCCGCGCGATCAGCGCCCGCGCGAGCGCGTCTTCGTGAGCGCCTTCTGGATGGACCTTTACGAGGTCACTGCCGCCGAGTTCCAGGAGTGCGTGCAGGCCCGCGCCTGCCGGCCGGATCACCCCAACTACAAGAACTTCTCCGCGCCGCGCCAGCCCATGTCGGGGGTGAGCTGGTTCGGAGCCGCGGAGTACTGCCGCTTCCGCGGCAAGCGCCTTCCCACCGAGGCCGAGTGGGAGAAGGCCGCCCGCACCACCGACGGCCGCCGCTACCCCTGGGGCAACGAGCCGGCCACCTGTGAGCGGGCGGTGATCAAGGAGGGCGAGCCCAACGGCTGCGGCCGGGGCACGCCCTGGGAGGTGGGGAGCCGCCCGCCCAACCCCTACGGCCTGTTCGACATGGCCGGCAACCAGTGGGAGTGGGTGGCCGACTGGTACAGCGAAAGCTACGCCGCGTGCGGCGAGGCCTGCCGCGGGCGAGATCCGCGCGGGCCGTGCGGCGGCAAGAGTCCGTGCCCGGGACATCACGAGCGGGTGGTGCGCGGCGGCTCGTGGTACTGGGAAGGCGACCAGTGCACCACCACCACGCGCCGGGCGCACACGCCGCAGAACCGGCCGTTCCACCACTTCGGTTTCCGCTGCGCCAAGGACGCCACGCCGGCGGTGCGAGGTCCGGGGCAGGACGGCGGCCCCCGGGAAAACGATTGAAATGGATCGGGTGCTGAGATATAGACCGGACTGCCGGGAGGGCCGGCATTTTGGGAGCGTCGCGTGAGGTTCTGTCCCCAGTGTGGTGCTGATGTCGTAGACGGGGCGCGCTTCTGTCCCGCCTGCGGCAACGTCATGCCCACGGCCGCGCCTAGCCGGGCCCCGGTCGATCCCCTCATCAACCGCACCCTGGACGCGAAGTTCCTGATCCAGGAGCTCCTCGGTGTCGGGGGCATGGGGCGGGTGTACAAGGCGGTGCAGCTCAGCCTGGACAAGGTGGTGTGCGTCAAGGTGCTGCGCCCCGGCATGACCCAGGACGAGACGCTGGTGCGGCGCTTCCAGCGCGAGGCGCGCGCCGCCAGCCGGCTGAACCACCCCAACTCCATCACCGTGATCGACTTCGGTCAGGCCAAGGAGGACGGCTCGCTGTACCTGGCCATGGAGTTCGTGCCCGGCAAGGACCTCAACAAGGTCATCGCCACCGAACGGCCGCTGGCCGAGAAGCGCATCGTGCACATCATGGACCAGGTGCTGTCGGCTCTGGCGGACGCGCATGCCGCCGGCATCATCCACCGTGACCTCAAGCCCGAGAACATCATGGTGGCCGAGCTGCGCGGCACGCGTGACTTCGTCAAGGTGCTCGACTTCGGGATCGCCAAGATCCAGGAGAGCGCCGTGCCCGAGCCGGGGCTCACCCAGGCCGGCATGGTGTGCGGAACGCCCGAGTACATGTCTCCGGAGCAGGCCCGCGGTGAAGAACTGGACGCCCGCTCCGACATCTACGCCGCCGGGGTCATCCTGTACCAGATGGTGACCGGGCAGCTCCCGTTCACCGCGCCCACCGCCATGGGCATCGTCACCAAGCACCTGATGGAGCCGCCGGTGCCGCCCAGCCAGCTTGCGGGCATCCGGGTCTCGCCGGCGCTGGAGGCGGTGATCCTCAAGGCCATGAGCAAGGACCGCTCCGGGCGGCAGCCCACGGCCATCGCCTTGCAGCAGGAGCTGGCGGCGGTGCTCTCGCCAGTGGTGGCCCCGGCCCAGGAAGAGCCGCTGCCCAAGGACCTCTTCGCCCCCGCGCCGGCCAGCCGGGCCGCCCAGCCCATCTCGGCTCAGCCCACCCAGCAACGGCCGGCCAGCCCACCGGTTCCCGAGCGGCCGCCAGCGCAGCCGGCCACGCCCCAGAAGAGCAGCCGCTTGCCGCTCTTTGTGATCCTGATCCTCCTGATGCTCGGCGGGGGCGGGGCGGCGGCGTACTTCTTGTTCCTGCGCCCGCCCCCGGAGCCGCCGAAGATTCCGGACGCGGGGCCGGTGATCGCGCCCGACGCGGGGACGATCCCGTTGGCCGAGCCCGTGGCCGAGGACGGCGGACCGCCGCCGGTCGAAGAGCCGGCAGCGAGCGCAGACGCCGGGGCGGAAGCGGCCGCGGCCGACGCCGGCAGCGAGGCGATCTCGGAGCAGGCCCAGGCCTTCTACAACCTGGGCAAGGAGCTCATGGCCCGCCAGGAAGTGGACAAGGCCTGCAAGACCTTCGAGAAGGCCATCCGCGCCGCCCCCTCGTTCGCCGCCGCCTACAAGGCCGCGGGCTCGTGCTACGTCCAGCTCGGCGACACCGAGCGCGCCAAGAAGCACTACCAGAGCTACCTCGACAAGGCCCCCGACGCCCCGGACCGCGACGCCATCCAGCAGATGATCGATGCCTTGTGAGCAGGCGCTCCCGGCCAGACGGCAGACCAGCAGAACACCGAACATCACGGGTAGCGGCCCTCTCAACCCAAGGGCGGCTGCGAGCTGGCTCATCATGAAGCGAGTTTTTCATTGCCGAGGCCGCGGGTGGTGGCGGGCTGTTGTATCTTCCTTGTCTCCCACCCGGCATTTGTTGACATTTCCTGGCGCGACCGGACGCGGGGCCGAAAGAGCCAGCGCGGACGGTCGCACTTTGGCAAGTTGCGGAGTCAGGGACCCGCCGGCTTGACCGTGCCGCGCCGAGGGCCCTATGCTGCCCGCGTGTCCACTCGACACGCTTACCGGCGGCCCCGGCTGGACTCGTTGCACGGCCGGTGCCTGGACGCGAAGCGCGCCGCGCGCCTGCGCGAGCTGGCCTCCGCCTACCTGGAGCTGGGTCAGCCGGCGGCGGCGGCGGAGATCCTCAAGGGGGCGCTGGTGCTGGACAACACCCGCGCGGTGGCCCGGGTGTGGCTGGCGCTCTCTTTGTACCGGCAAGGAGACTTCGCGCAGGCCCTGGCCTGGCTCGAGGGCCCGCCGGCAGGGGAGGGGCCCGAACGCTGGTTTTTGTCGGGGTTGGTGCTGCGGGATCTCGGTCGCCTTCCCGAGTCCCTGGCGGCGCTGGGCCGGGCGCTGGCCGCCGACCCGGCGTTTCCGGATGCATACCTCGAGCGGGGGCGGATCCTGCTGCGCCTTGGCCGGGCGGCGGAGGCGCTGGCGGAGGCCGGGCGGCTGCTCGAGGCACGCCCCGGCGCAAGCACGGGGCTGCTGCTGCGCGCCCGCGCCTTGCTGGCCCTGGGCCACGCAACCGAGGCGGCCGCGGTGGTGCGGGAACTCCCGACGGCGCAGCGCTCCTTCGAGGCGCTGGAGCTCCTGATCCGCGCCCTGCGGATCGGCGGCGCACCGGACGGCGAGGTCGACGCGGAGTTCTCCACCGCCCGGGAGCGGCTTTCCGCCGACGCCCGGGTGGAGCTTCTGTACGCTCGAGATCTGATGCTGCGTTCGCTCGCCGATCCGGGGGCGGCCGAGCGCGCCGAGGGGGTGTTGCGGCGACTGCTGGAGAGGCCCGCGCTGAGCGATGCCACGCGCGCCACGGTGTGCTTTTCGCTCTCGGAGCTGCTCGCCCAGGAGAACCGCGATCCCGAAGGGGCCCGGCGCATGCTGGAGCAGGGCCTGTCGCTTGCGCCGGATCACCCCCAGGGGTTGCTGGCCCGGGCCAGCCTGGAGCTCGGGCGCCGCCGGCCGAGCCGCGCTCTGCGAGACTTGCTGCGTGTGCTGCTGGTCGATCCACAGGAGCCCCGCCTGCCGCTGCTGCTCGCCCGCGCGCTGGTAATCATCTCGGACGACGAGGCGGTGTCCGGTTTCTTGGGGCTATTGCTCCACGCCGTGCCCGCCGAGGCGCCGGCCTTGCTGACCCGCGTGCTGCGCCTGACGGAAGAAGAGGGCCGGGCCGCGGCCCTGGAGGACGTGCGCCGCGAGGCCCACCGCATGAAGAACCGCCTGGCGGTGCTCGCCGCGAATCTTACCGACGATCGGCAAGGCGAGGTGCGGGAGCGGGCGCAGGAGCTGTATCGAGATTGGGCGGCCTTCCTCAAGACCCTGCGCGCGGCTCCGGAGCGCGTGCAACCGCTGGACCCGGCCGACGTGCTGCGGCGGGCCGTGCAGGAGGCGGCGGGAGACGCCGGGCGCATCGCCTGCTCGCTCCCCGGGGACCTCCCGCTCGTCCAGGGGGATGTCGCGGCGTTGGCCAGCGCGCTGGCCAACGTCCTTCGCAACGCGCTGGAGGCCTCGCCGCCCGGACAGGCGATCGAGGTGCGGGTCCGATCGCGGGACGAGGGGCGGCGGGTGGAGTTCTGCGTCATCGACTTCGGTCCCGGGATCGCGCTTGCCGATCAACCCCTGGTATTCGAGCCGGGGTTCAGCCGCAAGCCGTCCGGCAGCGGCCTGGGCCTCTCCGTCGCCCGCGCGGTCGTGCTGGGACACGGGGGCCGGCTGCGTCTGGCCAGCGCTCCGGGAGGCCCGACCACGGTGACCATCGAGCTTCCGGCCCTGGGCGACATCCTTGGCCGGGGAGAGGAGCCTCATGGGCGGACGGGTGTGGCTGGTTGACGATCAGGCCGAGGTGCGCGAGCTGCTCCAGCGCCTCTTTTCCGCGCGGGGATGGGAGGTGGCGGCCTTTCCCGGGGCGGAGGAGCTGCTGGATGCGCTCCCGGCCCAGGAGCGCGCCGACCTGGCGGTGCTGGATCTGGACCTGGGCCCGAATCGCATGGACGGGCTGGCCCTGCTGCAACGCCTGCGGCAGGCGCTGCCCGACCTGCTGTCGGTGATCCTGACCGGCAAGGGCGGAACGGACGACGCGGTGCGGGCCATGCGCGCCGGAGCCGCCGACTTCATCGAGAAGGATCCGAGCCTCGGGCAGCGACTCGACGTGCAGATGGCCAAGCTGGACCGAATCCTGGCCGTCATCGAGGACAACCGGCGGCTGCGCGAGCAGAACGAGGAGCTACGCCGGCGTGGCGCCTGCCTGGAGATGATCGGCGAGAGCCGGGCCATGCGAGCGGTGCGGGACAAGGTGCGGCGCCTGGCCGACATCCCGCGGCCGGTGCTCATCCTGGGCGAACGGGGCACCGGCAAGGAGCTGGTGGCGCTCCACCTGCACCGCGAGGGCGCCCGGCGGGCGCGGCCCTTCGTGACGGTGAACTGCGCCGCCCTGCCGGACACGCTGGCCGAGGCGGAGCTCTTCGGCTGCGAGCCGGGAGCCTTCACCGACGCGCGCCGCACGCGGGCCGGGCGTTTCGCGCAGGCCGACGGCGGCACCCTGTTCCTGGACGAGATCGGCAACATGTCGTTGAGCACGCAGCAGAAGGTGCTGCGGGCCATCGAGTACCAGACCTTCGAGCGGGTGGGCGGCGGCAGCCCGCTGCGGGTGGACGTGCGGGTGTGCGCCGCCACCAACGCCGACCTTCCGGTCCGGGTGCGCGAGGGGACGTTTCGGGCCGACCTCTTCGACCGGCTGGCCTTCGACACCATCCGCTTGCCGCCGCTGCGGGAGCGGCGCGAGGACATCCCCCTGCTGGCCCGCTTCTTCTTGCAGCGTTTCCGCGAGGAGGTGGCCGGGGTGCGCTGCCGCTCCATCTCCGATTCGGCGCTCGCATCGCTTTCGCGCGCCGACTTTCCAGGCAACGTGCGCGAGCTCAAGAACCTCGTCGAGCGGGCCGCCTACCGCTGCGACGAAGAGATTCTCCAGGATGGGCACTTCGATCTATCGCCGCCGGCGGTGCGGGAGGCGGGGAGCGGGGGAGCGTTCGCTGAACGGGTGGCGGCCTTCGAATCGCAGCTGCTCCGGCAAGCCCTGGAAGCGGAGGGCGGACACCTGGGCCGGGCAGCGAAGCGGCTCTCCCTCAGCTACGACCAGATGCGCCGGCTCTTGCGCAAACACAAACTTCGCGTCGGTTCATAGGAAGCGGCGCTTTTCGCCAGCGGCGCGGCGGAATCCGCCGGATGGCCGTGCGTCCGCGCTCGAAAAACACAAAGTAATTCGAGGTCGCGGGCGATGGAAGGCGTCGGCACGACGCTTGCAAACGAGCCTTGTGAAAACAAACTCCGCCGGGGCGCACGGCCCCGGGGAAAGGAGAAGTTCCATGGGAATCCTATCGCGCATCAACGACATCATCCGCTCCAACCTCAACGATCTGGTGAGCAAGGCGGAGAACCCGGAGAAGCTGCTGTCCCAGGCCATCCTGGACATGGAGCGCCACCTGCAGAAGGCACGGGAGCAGGTGACCGACACGGTGGCCTCCGAGAAACTGCTTCAGAAGAAGCGCGACGGCGCCCGCGAGAAGGGCCTGCGCTGGGAGCGGCGCGCCGAGCTGGCTCTACGCGCCGGCGACGAGGAGCTGGCCCGCCTGGCGCTGCAACGCCGCCTGGAGCAGGAGGAGCTGGAGCACAGCCTGGAGGAGCAGGTGAAGGTGCAGCGGGAGTACGTGGGCGCGCTGCGCCAGAGCCTGCTGTCTCTGGAGGAGAGGTTGCGGGACGCCCGCACCCGGCGCGACGGGCTCATCGCCAGGGCGCGCTCGGCGAGACTCCGCCGCCGCATCGGCGACACCCTGTCGTCCACCGGCAAGCGGCGCGGCCCCGGCGAGCGGGCCTTCGAGACCTTCGAGCGCATGGAGGAGCGCATCCTGGCGCTGGAGGCCCGGGCGGAGGCGCTCGGTGAGGCCGGCGCCCCGGCCCCGCGCGTCTCGGCAGAGCCCGACTTGGAGGCGCGCTTCGTGGCCATCGAGCGGGGCCAGAGCGTGGAGGCGGCGCTGAAACGGCTGCGAGCCCAGATGGCCGCGCCGCCCGCACGCAAGCGCGCCGCGGATTGACAGGTAGCGACAAAGCCCGTACGGTGGGCGTGGCCCGATGCCCTGGAGCACGTCATGGGGATCCTGGAGCGAGCGCGGTATCTGATGCAGGCCGATCTGAGCGACCTGCTGCGCCGGGCCGCCGACCCGGAGGCGGTACTCGAGGGCTACCTGGACGATCTCGATCTGCTGATCGCGGAGGCCCGGCGGCTGCGGGCCGCCGAACAGGCGCAGCGAGATCGAGAGGATGCCCGGGTGCGGGATCTTCAACAGGCCCAGCGCACCTGGGAGGCCAAGGCGCGTTTGTGCCTCGAGCGCGGCGACGAGGATCTGGCGCGCTCGGCGTTGGAGCACAAGCTGGACATGGCCGAGGAGGCCGCCGAGGCGCGTGAGGAGCGGGAGCGGCTGGACCAGGGGCTCAGGGTGTTCGACGATCAGCTGCTCGCGCTCGAGGCGCGGCGCGAGGAGGTCGTCAAGCTGCGGCGGGAGATCGCCCGTCGCAAACAGCGAGCCCGGGCGCGCCTGGAGCTGCAGCAGGCGCTCCAGCGATTGGGTTCGGCCGATGAGGCGACCCCGGCCAAGGAAGCCCGCGACGAGTTGGACGAACTGCAGAGCCGGCTCGAGGCCAGCGAGGAGATGCGAGGCGAGGAGCTGTCCGAGCGGATGCTGCGCCTGGAGGCCGCCGATCGGCGGCGGCGGCGCAAGGCGGCGGTCGAGGCCGAGTTGTCTTCGTTGCGACGCGCCGTGTCCGGCGGGAGGAAGCCCCGGTGATCGATGCGCTGAAGATGCAGGAGGCGCTGGTGCGGGCCACCGGCTTCACGGCCGAGCAGGTCCTGGAGGCCGCGGGCCGCCACCCAGGCGAGCTGGCGGCGTCGTACCGACACGCGCTCGGACGCCACCGCACACTGGTCGGAGACAAGCAGGAGGCGCATCAGGTGGAGCGCGACCGACTGGACTCCTGGCTGGGCGCGCTGCTCGGGGAAGGAGGGCTGTTGTTCTTTGGCGGCCACCTGCTGCGCATCCTGACGCCGTGCCTGCGCGCGGCGGTGATGTTCCGGTCGAAGCACACCCACCCCGCCGGCTGGCTCCAACTCCGGCTGGAGTTGGCCGCGGCGGCCGACGGTTGCTACTGGAACCTGCAAAAGACCCCGATCCCGTTCGACGGCTTCGACCTCGGCGAGAGGTTGCAGCGCCTGGGGCGCATCGCCGGCGCGCGCCAGGAGATGGACCAGCAGGCCCGCGGCCTGATGTGGCTGGACGTGGAGGCGCGGGCGGCTTCTGGCGCCGGCAGGGTGCTCGAGCTGTTGTCCGGAAGGGAAGCCGGCCACCACATCTTCGAGCAGGCGCGCTGTCTGCTGGATCCGTCCCGGCGCTCGGCGCGGGAACGCCTGGCCTGCGCCCGCGGCGTACTGGACCTGGCGGGCCAGGCCGGCAGCCTGGAGGTGGCGCGCCGTTGTCAAGTGGCCCTGTACCAGATCGGCGAGGTGGCGGCGGTCGATCCCAGCCCGGATCGAGCCGGACGAAGCCCAAGGAGGAGCCCATGTTGACCCTGTATGTAATCTGCCTTCTGGTGGGCGTGGTGTTCGCGGTGCTGTCGTTCGTGTTCTCGGGGTTCTTCGAGTCTCACGTGAGCGCGGACGCGGACGTGGGCGGCGCCGAGATCGGGGGCGACGCGGGCGGGGACGCCGGGATAGGGGACGTGCACTTCCCCTTCATGAGCCCGGTAGTGCTGGCCACCTTCGTCACCTTCTTCGGCGCGGGCGGGCTGATCGGCCTCAAGGCCTTCGGCTTCATGCCGGGCCTGAGCGTGCTGGTGGCCCTGGGCGTGGCCACCGGGGTGGCCTTCCTGGCGGGCGTGGGGATGGTCAAGCTGCAGCGCTCGCTAGAGACCAACGCCGTCACCACCGCCCAGAGCCTGATCGGCACGCAGGCGGAGGTCACCGAGAACATCCCCGGCAACGGCGTGGGCGAGATCTCCTTCTCGGGCAAGGGCACCCGCATCACCGGCCCGGCCCGCAGCGAGGAGAACCGCGACATCGCGCGCCACGCGCTGGTGACCATCACTCGGGTGGTGGGCGGCCTGTACTACGTGCGCGAGCACGTGGACGAGAAGCTGCGCAACGTCCAGGTCCCCACGGACGACGGCGCGGCCGCGGGCGGCGGCGAGGAGAAGAAATAGCTGGTCCGGGGCGGGACCCCGGAGTACCTTCGGCCATAAACTCTTGAGGAGGTGCCTCATGTCGGGCGGATGGACAGCGGAAATCCTGCGCGGTGTGTCGGGGCAGAACTTGCAGGACGTCATCGGCAACTTCTGGATCTGGGGCGTGGTCCTGGCGGTCCTGGTCCTGTTCATCTTCCTGGTCATGCTGGTCAAGCGCTACCAGAAGGTCGGCCCCAACGAGGCGCTGATCATCTCGGGCAAGACCCGCGGCGGCATTCCCAAGGTGGTGCACGGCGGGGGCGCTTTCGTGTGGCCGGTGATCCAGAAGGCCGAGGTGCTCAGCCTGGAGGTGATCACCATCGACGTGCGCACCCCCGAGGTGTACACCGAAAAGGGCGTGCCCATCATCGTGGACGGCATCGCCCAGATCAAGGTGCACGCCACCGACGAGGCCATCCGCACTGCCGGCGAGCAGTTCCTGGGGCGCGGCCGCAACGAGATCATGAACGTGGCCAAACAGACGCTGGAGGGCCACCTGCGCGCCATCCTGGGCCAGATGCAAGTCGAGGACATCTACAAGAACCGCGAGATGTTCGCCACCAAGGTGCAGGAGACCTCGGCCACCGACTTCGCCAAGATGGGCCTGGAGATCGTGTCGTTCACCTTGCGCGACATCAAGGACAACGAGGGCTACCTCGAGGCGCTGGGCAAGCCGCGCCTGGCCCAGGTGAAACGCGACGCGGTGGTGGCCCAGGCCGAGGCCGACCGCGACTCGGTGATCAAGTCGGCTCAGGCCAAGCAGGCCGGCGAGACCGAGCGCTACAAGCAGGAAACCCAGATCGCCGAGGCCAACCGCAGCTACAACGTGAAGCTGGCCGAGTACCAGATGACGGTCAATGAGAAGAAGGCCGAGGCCGACCTGGCCTACGATCTCTCCAAGTTCAAGAAGGCCCAGCAGGTGAAGAAGGAAGAGGTGCAGGTGGAGGTGATCGAGAAGGAGCAGCAGATCGTGGTGCAGGAGCGCGAGATCGCCCGCCGCGAGAAGGAGCTGGAGGCCACCGTGAACAAGCCGGCCGACGCCCGGCGCTACGCGGTGCAGGCCCAGGCCGAGGCCGAGCGCTTCCGGTTGGAGGCGGAGGCCAACGGTAAGGCAGCGGCCAAGAAGGCCCAGGGTTTCGCCGAGGCCGAGGTCATCGCGGCCACCGGCAACGCCGAGGCCGAGGCCACCAAGGCGCGCGGCCTGGCCAAGGCCGAGGTCATCCGGGCCCAGGGCTTCGCCGAGGCCGAAGCCATGGCCAAGAAGGCCGAGAGCTGGAAGCAGTACAACGAGGCGGCCATCACCCAGATGTTCATCGAGGTGCTGCCCGAGCTGGCGCGGGCCATCGCCGAGCCGCTCACCAAGACCGAGCGCATCGTGGTCGTCAACACCGGTGGCGAGGGCGGCGGCGTCAGCAAGATCACCGGCGACGTGGCCCAGATCATCGCCCAGCTTCCCCCGGTGGTGGAGGCGCTCTCCGGCGTCAACATCTCCGAGCTCATCAAGCGCCTGCCGGGGATCGGCGGCGGCAAGGGCAAGAGCGAACGGTCTCCAACCTCTCAGTCCTAGGCGCTGGCGGAAGGAGCGCCGCTCATGCGGGAAGACATCCTGAGACGCAACCGGGACTTTCTGGCGCGCGGCAAGGGCCCGCGGCTTCCCGAGCCCGGCACGCAGCCTCGCCTGCTGGTGGTCTCCTGCTCCTGTCCGGAGCTGAACGGCGTGCTCAACGCCGCGCTGGGGCTGATGCCGGGGGAGGCCTTCTTCGTCCGCCTGGCCGGGGCCTGGGGCGGCCGCCAGGCCAGAGAAATGCTGCGCTCGGTGGCGGTGGCGCTGGAGTACCTGGACTTCCCGTCGGTCCTGGTGGTGGGCCACGAGCCGTGCCGCTGTCTGGAGGCCTCCAGCGTGCAGGCGCGGCGCGTGCTCTCCCGCGTCGCGCGCGGTGACGCGGACGGGGACGAACCCCCGGTGGACGTGGAAGGTTGGCCCGCCACGCCTGCCGAGGCGGTGGTCGAGACGGTGCGGCGGCTGCGGCCGCTGCTGCCGGCCTCGCAGGGAGGGGAAGTCCTGGGCGCCATGCTGGAACTGCCCTCCGGGCGGATCCATTTCCTGTCGGATGACAGTCCGGACGGCGGCGAGAATGCGCAGGAGGCCCGAGCCGAGGCCGACGCCGAGCAGGAATCCGAGTCGAAACCGATCGCGGAGGTGGATCTCCCGCCGCTGCCACCGTTACCGGACATTCCACTCCCGGAGATCCCGGAAGTGTCCGTCGAGGCGCCGGTGCCGGCCGAGGCCCCGGGCAAGCCGAAGAAACCGGTTTTCGCCTACGGACAGGTCCCCGGCGCGGGGCCGGTGGCGATGGTTGCCTTCCAGGCCCCGGTGGCGGAGAAGGTCCTGGTCAAGAAGGCGCCGCCAGGCAAGGCGGCCCTGGAGGCCGCCCCGGCCGCGCGGGCCACGCAACCAGCGGCTCGGGTGCGGGTGGCGCCGCAATCCAAGCCGACATTCCCGCAGGCGAGCCCGGTGCCAAAGAGCACGAAGAGCGGCGAGACGTACGCCAGCGACCTCCTCTCCGCGCTACCCCAGATCAAGCGGGTGATGTGGCAGAACCTCCCCATGGAGCACATCCAGTCCATCCGGCGCGACGTGCGCTCGGCCATCGACGCGAACCGTTCCAGCGAAGAGATCGTGAAGACCTTCGTCTCCGGGCTCTCACCGCTCGGCCAGAAGCGCCAGCTCATCCGAAGTGAGCTGAATCTCCTCACCGACGTGCTGGCGGGAACCGAAGAGGAATTCGTGGCTTCGGTGATGGAGGGGCTGCTCGACTGAGCGGTCAGTCGGCGCGGTTCACATTGAAGCTGAAGGAGCGGCGCGGGCCGGAGATGGTGACCTGGATGGTGTCATCGTCGATGCGCTCGAAGGTCACCGTCACGTCCTTGCCGAACGGGGTCGAAAGCTCGTAGCTGCCGGCCTGGGGCACCGGATCCTGCCAGCGCATCTGCACGCCCTTGATGTCGAGGTTCCATTCGCCGCGCTGCCCGGTCCAGGCCCGCTCGCCGTCGACCTGGAAGCCCACCGCGATGCCCTCGGGCAGGGCCTGCTGCAGCCGGTCGCCCGTCCCCTGGCCAGTGCGCCCGTCGCGCAGGCGGGTCCAGTTCAGGGTGTGGATGACGTGGCGGCTCCGGTCCTGCGCGCTCCAGGTGACGGTGGCGTTGCCGCTCACCTTGACCACGCCGTTCGAGAAATCGGTCCACACGTGGTCGACCTGCACCACCCCGGGCTCGTTGGATGTGACGGTGATGCTGTGCGAGCCGGAGAAGGTGTGCCCGCGGTAGGTGCAGTTGCCGGGGTTT
This sequence comes from Myxococcales bacterium, assembly GCA_012798435.1. Lineage (GTDB taxonomy): Bacteria > Myxococcota > B64-G9 > B64-G9 > B64-G9 > JAAZNF01. Next base: position 37,023 of record JAAZNF010000117.1, read on the forward strand.
GCGCCGTAGGTGATGGTCAGGGTGTTGCCATTCAGGACCACCTCTGCGCACGGGAGCTGTCCGCGGATGAAGTCCCGCAATTCCTCGGCCGCCCGCTGCGCACCCTGGCCGATGGTGAAGTTGGTGGTGATCTCGACGCCGTTCGTCACCAGGGCTTCGGTTTGAGATGAGAGTTTGACCTCGTCGAGCGTCTCCTGCGCCTCTTCCGCCGTGAGACCCAGACAACCCGCCGCCAGGATGCCCACCGCAAGCGCCATCAAAAACCGGTTCATCGCTTTCCTCCTTGGTTTGTCCACCGTTCGATCGCTTTAACTGACGCAGCGAGAAAAGTTGCGTTCAAAGATATCTTGTCTTTTTGCCTTTATAAAACAAGCAGCTTGACATCTGCACGCGTGTTCAGCATACTGAACGCAATACCAGCTCCGGAGGCGTCATGGACGGGCTCACGGAAAGGCAAGAACAGTTGCTCAGGTTCATCGAGGCCTACGGCGAGATGCACGGCTTTCCACCTTCCATCCGCGAGATGGCCGAGCACATGGGCATCCGCTCGACCAACGGGGTGAACGATCACCTCAAGGCCCTGCTACGGAAGGGCTTCATTCGCCGCGAAGGTCAGGCCAAGTCCCGCGCCCTGTCGCTCGCCAGGCGCCGCGGCGCGGCCTCGTTCCGGGAGGAGCCGGCGGTGTCCGTCCCCATCCTGGGGCGGGTCGCCGCGGGCCAGCCCATCCTGGCCGAGGAGAACCTCGAGGGCCGGTTGCCGGTGGGCCGGTCGCTCCTGCGCGGGGCCGGCGACGTCTTCGCCCTGAGGGTGCGCGGCGAGTCGATGATCGGAAAGGGCATCCTGGATGGCGATCTGGTCATCGTCCGCTCTCAGAACGCGGCCGATCCCGGCCAGGTGGTGGTGGCCATGCTGGAGGGCGAGGTCACGGTGAAGACCTTCCGCCCGGAGAAGGACCGCGTGGTGTTCGAGCCGGCCAACCCGGCCATGCAACCCATCGTGGTGCGGCGCGAGGACTTTCGCCAGACCGACATCCTGGGGGTCGTGATCGGCGTCTATCGCGAGGTCCGCTGAACGCCTCAAGGCGCGGCGAGGATTGTTGCGACAGTTCATCATCAGGGGGCGTTGCAATCGAAAAGAGGAACCAGGCGCGGGGTCCGTGCGGGTTATGCGGCGGTGGCGCGCTTGAGCTTCTTGAGCATGAGCGCCATGGCCAGCGCGGCCAGCGCGGCCAGCCCGACCAGGAACAGGAAGGTCTGCCACAGCTCCCACTTGACGTAGAGTGTGCTCACCACCGAGGTGAGCTTGTTGCCTATCGCGATGCTGGCCATCCAGCCGCCCTGCATCAGCCCGCGCAGTTTCGGCGGACACACCTTGGCCACGAAGCTCATCCCCATCGGCGACAAAAAAAGCTCCGCCACGGTGAAGGTGAAGTAGGTGGACACCAGCCAGTACGGCGAGACCAGGACGGAGGAGCGCGCCCCCTGGGTGGCCGCCACCGAGGGCAGGTGGAGCGAGGCCACCGCCATGATCCCGCCCGCCAGCGCGGTGATCACCAGCCCCCAGGCGATCTTGCCCGGCGCCGAGGGCTCCTTGCCCTTCTTGTTCATGAAGGCGAAGAAGCCCAGGATGAGCGGGGTGAAGAACACGATGAACAAGGGGTTGAAGGCCTGGAACAGCTCGGGGCTGATGGCCTCCGACTCCGGGAAGGAGAGCGCCCGGAACAGCACCAGCGCGAGCCCCCCGGCCGACACCACGGCCGAGAGCGCGCGCACTTGCGCCGGGCCCTTGCGGATGGCGAAGAAGGCGCCGAGCACCAGCGCGATGATGCCCAGCAGGCCCCACAGGTCGAAGAAGAGGTGGGTGATGGGTCCTACGCTGAGGTTGGTATAGTCCCGCGCGAACAGCGACAGCACCAGGCCGTTCTGCTGGAAGATCATCCAGAACACCACCACGATGAGGAACACCAAAAGCAGCGCCACGATGCGGTCGCGGACCTCCTTGGGCGAGAGCTCGACCTGGGTGGCCGGGGCGTGCTTCTTGTCCGAGGCGCGGTAATCGGCGTGCGCATAATGCCGGCGCGCCAGCACGAAGACCACCAGCGAGAAGAGCAGCCCCACCACCGAGGCCGCGAAGGCGGCGTTGTACCCGGTGGCCAGGTCGTACCCCAGCTTGTCGTGGAACAGGAGGCGCATGGCCTCGGCGGCGTAGGGGGCGAAGAAGGCGCCCACGTTGATGCCCATGTAGTAGATGTTGTAGGCCGCGTCCCGAAGGTGCGTAAGCTCCGGTTTTTCGTAGAGATTGCCCACCAGCACCGCCAGGTTGCCCTTGAACAGCCCCGTCCCGACGCAGATCACCCCGAGGGCCAGCACTAGAAACCACACCTCGTCGCGGGGCACCGCCATGAGCGCGTACCCCGCAGCCATGACGATGGTGCCGATGGCCACCGACTTGCCGTACCCCAGGAAACGGTCGGCCAGGAAGCCCCCCACGATGGGCATGAGGTAGATGACCATCATGAACAGCGAGTACACCTGGCCCGCCTCGTCGGCCGACCAGGCGAAGCGCTCCTGCAGGTAGTAGGTGAAGATGGCCATCATGGTGTACCAGCCGAAGCGCTCGCCCATGCTGGCCAGGAAGCAGACGATGATTCCCTTGGGGTGGCCTTTGAACATGCCGTTCCTTTCGCTAAAACCCGTGCCGTTGCCTATCATGTGTCTTGCACTCAATGCAATCCATTTTGCCCTTGACCTGGGCGCAGGTATTGGTTATCAACATCATGACCCGAGAGCCTGATGAGATGGTCCCGCGCAGGCTCGAGTGTCGCCGAAGGATAAGCGGCCGAGATCGTACGCTTTTTGGCCAGGAATACGGTTCAGCCGATTCATATCTTCGCGTTGCCGAACACGCCCGGTTCAACCGGGCCGGCTCATGTCGTGGAGGTCTGGTATGGAAGGCGAAGGCAAGGATGAGGCGACGATATCGGTAGAGACCGTCATCGAGCAATTCAAGCAACGGCTTCCCGGCATGCTCGGAGACGCCTTGCTCGAGGTGGACGGGTACTGCCAGCTCTTGGATCGACTCGAGGAACTCGCCGAGCGCATCGACAAACTGGAGGTGACGGTGCGGGATCTGCGCGCCTCGCCACTTTCGGTCGCGGCCGCAGCGCCGGTGGCCGCGCCCACCCCGCCCCTCGCGCCGGTGCCGGCGGCAGCACCGGTAATCTCCGGGCCGGTCGGTTCGGGCCTGCTGCGGCGCCGCCCGATGCGTTCGCGCAACCCCATCGCGCCGACGGTTGTGACCATCCGCTCCGAGCCGCGCGCGCCGGTCCTGCCCGTCAACCCGCCCGGCTCGCCGCTGGCCCGCGCGGTGGTGGACAGCGTCTCCCAGGAGACGCCCGCGCCGGCGCCGGCTGTCCCGCCGGCCGCCTCTCCGGACATGGAGGAGGTCGAGGAGGTCAAGCCCGAGGAGGGCAAGGACCCCAGGCTGTGCTCCGAACCGGGCTGCGATCGCCCCGCGCGCTCGCGGGGGTTGTGCTCGGCGCATTATCAGCGGTTACGCTACCGGGAGAAAAAGATCGGTGCCCGCATCGAGCCGCGCCCGGCCATGCCGCCCATCCCGGCGGGGGCCTTCGGCCTGCCGCCGCCGCCGAGCACCTCGCTGGGGACGGTGCCGTTGCCCAAGGTGGCGCCCCAGGGCACCGTGCGCCGCGAGGGCGGCACCAAGGGTATCTTCGCGGTTCTCTACGAGGAGCGGGGCCGGCGCACGCTGGCGGGGCTCATCAACCAGATCCGCCAGGACCGGCACGAGCTGGTGGACCGGGTGAACCAGACCTTCGCCGGGTTGCCGGGCACGCCGCTGGAGGAGGAAGACGTGCTGCGTGCGGTGCACTACCACAAGCTCGGCGACGCGCTGCTGCGCCGCGAGTGCGACGTCATCCGGCGGGCCTTCCAGCGCAACCGGGGCAGCCTGGCCAAGGCCGCCCAGCAGCTCAAGAGCGATCCCGAGCGCCTGCGGGCCCGCATCCAGGAGCTCAAGATCTCCGAGGACATCACCCGCATCCGCGCCTCGTTCTCCGAGGCCATCCTGTCCCAGGCCACCTTCAAGGAGCGGCTCGACCTGGCGCTCACCCGGGAGAAATACCTCGAGGACCTGGGCATCGAGAACGAGGTGGACGCCTCGCTCAAGGCCGACCTTTCACGCGAGCGCGAGAAACTGGGGGAGGGTGCCACCCTGCTCCAGGCCGCCGAGAGCCTGAAGACCAACCTCGGCCTGGACGAGGAGCGCTACCGGCGCATGCTGCGGCGCTTCGGTCTGGCCCCGGAGGCCTCCATGGAGGCCCCGGCAGCCTCGACCCCGGAGAGCGCGTGAGGCCGCCGCCCGAAACTCCCCGGCTTGTCTTCCTTCATCGCTTCAGCTCAATCTTTTCTTTTCTGCCAAGGGCCTGCGGTCCCTCCGGGATTCGCTTTCGCTCACCCTACTTGCCGGGAGCGACAACGATGCGTGCCATGACCTGGGTGCTTTTTTCCCTTTTTGCGGTACACGCGGCGGGGGCGCAGGGCGAGGAGGCCTCGTCGCCCGCGGAGCGGATCGTGATCACCGCGGTGGGGGATGTCAACCTGGGCTCGGCCTATCCCGACGAGTCCGGCCTGCCGCCCGACGGCGGCGCCAGCCTGCTCGAGGGGGTGCGTGCGGAGCTTGCGGGGGACGTGGTCTTCGCCAATTTGGAGGGGCCGTTGGCCGACGGCGGCGTCTCGCAGAAGTGCGGTCCCCGCTCACGCCAGTGCTACGCCTTCCGCACCCCGACCGCCTACGTGCGCCACCTCAAGGAGGCGGGGTTCACCGTGGTCAGCCTGGCCAACAACCACGTCAACGACTTTGGCGAGGAGGGGCGGCAGAGCACCCTCCGGACCCTGGATGAAGCGGGCATCCGCCACTCCGGCCCGGTGGGCGACGTGGCCCGGCTCGTGGTGCGCGATCGTTCGCTGGTGCTCATCGCCTTCGCCGCGGGGACGCTGTCGCACAACCTGCTGGACATCGAGGACGCCGCGCGCCGGGTCAAGGAGCTTTCGGCCAGCGGGGATCTGGTGTTGGTGAGCTTTCACGGCGGCACCGAGGGCGCCAAGGCCGGCACGCTCCGAGACGAGCCGGAGTTCCTCGGTGGTGAGCCGCGCGGGCACCTGGTCCAGTTCGCCCACGCCATGATCGACGCCGGAGCGTCCCTGGTGATCGGGCACGGTCCCCACGTGGTGCGCGGCCTGGAGGTGTACCGCGGGCGGCTCATCGCCTACTCGCTCGGCAACTTCTGCACCTACGGCGGTTTCAACCTCTCCGGCTCGCTGGGGCGCGCGGTCATCCTGAAGGCCGAGCTGGATCCACGGAGCGGCGCTTTCGTCACCGGGCGGCTCATCGCTACCCGCCAGGAAGGGCGCGGCATCGCCCGGCTGGATCCGGAGGGGATGGGGCTCCGCGAGGTGCGGGCGCTGTCGCTCGCGGATTTTCCCTACAGCCATCCCGAGATCGGCGAGGACGGCGCGCTGTGCCCGGGCGCGGGAGACGGGGAGGGGCTCTTCACCCTCGCTGACTCCGAGAAGCGAAAAAAGCTGCGCGAGCTCTTGGACGAGCTTTCGCGCCGCGGTTTATCCAAGGAGGCGCTGCGACGCGCCTTCGGCGATCGCCGGGCAGGGTTGCTCCCGGAGGTCCTTACCCGCTTCGCCAAGCCGGCCGAGGCGCTGCCGTGGGAGAAGTACCGGCCGCTGTTCATCGACGAGGCCGTGCTCGAATCCGCGCGCGCCTTCCTTGCCGAGCACGCCGAGCTGCTCTCCCGTGTCGAGGAGAAGTACCAGGTCGATCGCACGGTGGTGGCGGCCATCGTGGGGGTCGAGACCAAGTTCGGCAAGAAGCGCGGGAACTTTCCAGCCTTCAACGTCTTCGCCACGCTTTCGCTGCTCGATGCGCGCCGTGGCAATTGGGCCCGCAACCAGCTCGCGGCGCTGCTGTCTGTCTTCGCCGCCGATCCGCTCGCGGTGGTCGGCTCCTACGCCGGAGCGGTGGGGCTGGTGCAGTTCATCCCCTCGAGCATCCGCACCTACGGCGTGGACTTCGACGGCGACGGCCGCATCGATCTCGACACCCCGGACGACGCGCTGGCCTCGGCGGCGAACTACCTCAAGGGCGAGGGGTGGAAGCGCGCCAGACCCATCGTTCGCGGCGGCGTCAACTACCGTGCCATCTTCCGCTACAACCCGGCTCACCACTACGCGCGGGTGGTCAAGGAACTGGCCGAGGCGCTCGGCCATCCCGCCGAAGCGCCACCCGCGCCCAAGAAAACGCCGGCCCCGGTCCCGGCACCCGCGCCGGCCCCGACCCCGGCAGCGCCGTCCCCGGAACCCGCCCCGCCGTCCGCCCCGCCCGCGCCCTGATCTCTTCCTTGACGCCTCTCCAGCGTCAAATGTCGTAAGCACATTTACGCGGCGCGCCAGGTGGGTTCTCCATGCAGCGGGACCGGCTCTGCGGCGAGCAGTAATAGTTTACAAAGCGAGCGGTGCGCGTAGGCGAAGCCCTCTACGCACCGCAGGCGCTCTGGCCGAGGAGCTGAGAGGGCGAGCCGTTAAACAGCGCCGCGAGCTTTTCCTAGCAAATGCAAGGCTCCAAAAGTGGGCTCGCTGTCAAGCAGCCGCGCCTCCGGCCACCCGTTCGCGGCGCGCAATGCGGGTCATCCAACGAACGATGGCCTGCTCGGGTGTTGCGGGCGGTGGCCGCGCTGGGCTATAGATGTGGCATGCCGGCAAATCTGAGCCCGGAATACAAGGACGCCGACCGCGAGTACCGCGCCGCCCGGACGCCCGAGGAGCGCCTGCGCGCGCTCGAGAAGATGCTGGCCACCATCCCCAAGCACAAGGGTACCGAGAAGATGCAGGCCGACCTCAAGCGGCGCATCTCGCAGATGCGCGAGGGTCTGGAGGCGAGCCGCGGTAAGAAGGGCTTCTCGGTCACCGTCGAGCCCGAGGGCGCCGCCCAGGTGGCCGTCATCGGTGCGCCCAACGCGGGAAAGAGCGCGCTCGTGGAGGCCACCACCAACGCCCGGGTGCAGGTGGCGGATTTCCCGTTCTCCACCCGCGAGCCGGCGCCGGGAATGCTGGCCTTCGAGGACGTGCAGTTCCAGCTCGTCGATTTGCCGCCGGTGTGCCGCGAGTACATGGAGAGCTGGGTGAGCGACATCATCCGCAACGCCGACTGTGGCCTCTGGGTGTGCGACGCCGCGGCGGAGGATCTTCCCCGCTGGCTCGACGAGGTGGAGCAAGTGCTTTCCGAGCGCAAGATCCGCCTGGTGGGCGAGGTCGAGGGCTGCCGCGAGCGCCACGATCCGGTGCGAAGGCTGCCGACTTTGGTGGTGGCGCAGAAGATGGACGAGCAGAGCGCGGCCCGGGGTCTTGCGATGCTCAAGGGCCGGTTCGAGCCGGCCATGCGCGTGCTGCCGCTCTCGGCCATGGCGGACCGGGATTTCGGCTCGCTGGGACGGGAGCTGTTTTCGCTCAACCGGCTCATCCGGGTGTACGCCAAGCCCCCCGGCAAGGAGCCCGACCGCTCGCGGCCCTTCGTGCTCCGCCGGGGAGACACGTTGCTCGACTTCGCCCGCCTGGTGCACAAGGAGCTGGCCGAGTCGCTGGACTACGCCCGGGTGTGGGGCCAGGGGAAGTTCGACGGCCAGCGCATCATGCGCGAGCAGGAACTTCAGGACGGCGACGTGATCGAGCTGCACGCCTGAGCGGCCGGGAGGCCGGCGCAATCCGGTGAATCCAGCCGGGCCGGAGGCGTCGGATAGAGCCGTGACGCTGTTGCAACAGGACATTTCCTTGCGAGAGGCCTTCCGCCGGGCCGAGCCTGGCGCGCTGGAGCGGGTGTACCGCCACTACCTCGACGAGGTGGCCCGCCTGGTGCGGCTGGGTTTTTCGAGCACCCGCGAGCCGATCGTCACGGTGCCGGGCATCAAGAGTCCCGAGGGCCAGTGCGACCTCATCCAGGAGGCCTTCCTGCGCGCCTTCTCCAAGACCTCGCGCGAGAACTACGACGGCGCGCAGCCGTTTAGGCCGTACCTTCTGCGCATCGTCAAGAACCTGATGATCGACGAGCTGCGCCGGCAGAGCCGTGAAGCGCCCGCCGCGCTCGAGGACGAGGCGGCCTTCGATGACTTTGTCATCGCCGCCGAGGACCCGCGCGAGCAGGTCGAGGAGGAGCGTAGGCTCGAGGCCACCCGCCGCTTCGTATCCGGCCTGCCGCAGGCGCTGCGGGAGTTCTACGTGCTCCGCTACCAGCAGGGACTACCGCAGGAAGAGGTGGCCCGCCGGCTGGGTTCGAGCCGCCGCAAGGTCCGGAGGCAGGAGGAGACGCTTCGCGGTATGCTTGAAAAGTTCTTGATGGACGAGGGGTTGTGGGAAGCCGCGTGATTTTTTTATTTACGGGCGGCCAAAAACCACCCCTCGCCGTAGGAGCCGGTGAACCGCAACAGAAAAGGAGAAAAAGATGAAGACGGTGAAATGGACGACGATGGCGATGGCGGTGGCAGCGGCTTTTGCTCTGGGCGCCTGCGGTGGCAACTCCGGCAAGGACAAGTGCTCGACCGACACCGACTGCAACGATGGCTTCGCCTGCAACAAGCAAGAGAACGCCTCCGTGGGCAAGTGCATGAAGGTGAGCGGCCGCGGCGACAACCAGGGGAGCTTCCTGTGCTCCAAGGAGGACCCCTGCCCGGCGGGGCAGTTCTGCTGGAACGGCATCTGCGCGCTCGGTTGCATGAGCGACAACGACTGTGCCTCCAACCAGTACTGCGACACCCTGGGCTCGCAGCTTTGCGTGAACCGCCAGGTGTCCAGTTGCAGCCAGGACACCGACTGCGCGGAGAACCAGGTGTGTCTGATGGGCATGTGCACCGCCGACGCCGAGCCAAAGCAGTGCACGCCCCGGGTGGACGGCCAGGACGGCTGCGATGAGTATTCCATCTGCCTGGACATCTCCGAGGATCCCGAGAAGGAGCAGAACGCCTGCGTGACCTTCCCACCCTGCCCTCAGGACGGCAACTGCCCGGTGGGCCAGGTGGGCTCGGTGTGCAACCAGGACGACATCCCCAACAAGGAGCGCATCTGCCTGACCGGCCTGTGCAAGGCGGCCGCCAACTGCCCCACCTCATGGAAGTGCGTGATGCTCTCCGCCACCCTGGGCGCCTGCTCCGACGGGAGCATGGGCATGCCCTGCAAGACCGCCTCCGACTGCCAGGCCAACTTCACCTGCACCCAGGCCATGCCTGGCGGCATCGGCTTCTGCATGCCGGGCGGGACCGGCGGCTGCGAGAGCAGCGGCGGCGAGTGCGTGGATCCGATGAGCGGTTGCCCGTCCGGAAAGAGCATGACCGGCGACGCCTGCTCGGACTTCACCAAGATCTGCTGCAAGTGACGGTTGGATGAATGGGCCGGCGAGGCGCCCGCGGCCTCGCCGGTCTTTTTCGGCCCGGAGGCCCGCCATGAGATCCGACGAGGAGCGCAGGCTGGACCGGTTGCTCAGCGGCACGACGGGGCCCTCCGTCAACGAGCGCGAGGCGATGCAAGCGCGCATCCTGCCTCGCGCTTCTCTTTTGGGCGCGGCAGGGCTTTCGAGGTGGCTTCGCTTCGGCGTGCCGGCGCTGGCCGGCGCCGCGGCCTGCCTGCTGCTGCTTTTATACTGGAACCCCGATCGCGGCGGGTTCACCGCCCGGGGCGATGGGCGGGCCGCCTTCCGCCTGGTGTGCGTGCCGGCGGCGCAGCTTGCCGCCGGCGACGCCGAGGGGGAAGGCGCCGGCGCCGGGCCGGTGACCTGCCGGCGCGGCGACACGCTGGCCTTCGTGGCAGAGTCGCCGGAGCGGCGCCTGCGCTACCTCTCGGCGGCGGCGTTGGGGCCCGAGGGGACACTGGTGTGGTACTTCCCCTCCGACGAGCGCGGCAGCTTGCTCCTCGACGAGTCCTCGGTGGCGAAGCGGGGCATCGTGCTTGGCGCGGAGCACAACCCCGGCGCGTACCGTGTCTTTTCGGTGTTGACCGCCGCGCCTGTCGCGCGGCAGGATCTGAGGCGCTGGATCGAGGACCGGCTGGCCGGCAAGGCGAGCGAGGCGGACCTCATCGAATCGGAGTTCGTCGTGCGGCCATGAGAACCGTGGCGCTCACCCTGCTGTGCGGCCTGCTGTGGTGCCTCCCGGCGCGCGGGGAGGAGCCGCGCACCTTCGTCTACGCCATCCACCTCGGCGTCAACCTGCCGCCGCCGGAGTCGGGCTTGCCCGCCCTGCAATACGCGGACGACGACGCGGCGCGCTTCTTTCTGTTTACGCGCATGTTCACCGAGGAGAGCTTGTTGTTTGCGGTGCTGGACGAGGACAGCCAGCGGCGCTTCCCGTCGCTGGCTCAGCACAGCCGCGTGCCCGAGCGAAAAGAGCTGGAGCGCGTACTGGATGAGCTGCGCGGCGCGCTGGAGCGCCACGCCGCGCGAAACGAGCACACGGTGGTGCTGCTCACCTACTCGGGGCACGGCCTGGCCTCTCCGGGCGGCACGCGGCTTTCGCTGCTCTCCGGCGAGATCGACCGGCGCTTTTTGGAGGAGCGCCTGCTGCAGCTTCCGGCGAGCGCCGTGCACCTGGTGGTGGACGCCTGCCACTCCGAGGATCTGCTCACCGCGCGCGGCGCCATCCAGCAGGAGGCGAGCGCCGCCGACCGCGAGATCCCGTTCGACGAGCGGCAGCGGCTCACCCGGGAGCTTTTGCTGCGCTTTCCCCGCGCGGGCGTGCTGCTGGCCTCGGGCCGGGACAAGGAGACCCACGAGTGGTCGCGGCTCTCGGCCGGAGTGTTCTCCCACGAGGTGCTGAGCGCGCTGGCTGGCGCGGCCGACGTGAACGGCGACGGGGAGATCGCCTACAGCGAGGTGGCGGCCTTCGTCTCCGCGGCCAACCAGGCGGTGGAGGACCCGCGCGCCCTGGTGCAGGTGATCGCCCACGCCCCCGGCATCGATCCGCGCACGCCCCTGATGTCGCGGCGCTGGGTGCGCCGGCCCACGCTGCTGCAGGGCGTGCCGCGCGCCCTGGGGCACTTCTTCATCGAGCTCGAGAACGGCGTGCGCTGGCTGGACGCCAACCCCGAGGAGGGCGCCTCCCTCAGCCTGCTGCTCCCGCCCGGCACCACGGTGTGGGTGCGAAGCTCGGATCTCGAGAGCGCCTTTTCGCCGCGGCCGGGCGAGGCACGCACCTTCCGGGATCTGGAGTTCTCCCGCGCCGAGACCGCCGCGCGCGGCGCTGCCACGGACTCGTTGCGGCGCGGCTTCTTCCGCTCCCGTTTCGGCCGCTCGTTCTACCAGGGCTGGGTGCAGGGGCGGGGCGAGATCCCGGTGCCCCTGGGCGAGCCCAGCGAGAGTGTGCGGGCGGAGAGCGCCGGCGGCCACGAGGGCTGGCGCGCCGCCCTGATGGTGTCCGGCGGAGGCGGCGTCCTGGGCAGCGTGATCTTCGGCATCCTGGCGGGACAGGCATGGAGCGATTACCAGAAGACCGACCTGCAACGGCCGGCCACCGAGGCCTACCGCCGCTGGGAAGTGTACACCAGCATCGCGGTGGGCTCGGCGGTGCTGGCGGCGGGCTCGGCCGTGGCCCTGTGGTGGCTGTGGCCCGAGAAGAACGTCCAGCTCGCGCCCCTGGCCGGCCCGGACGCGCTGGGGGTGTCTCTGTTCGGAAGGTGGTAGGACGCCTACCGTACAGTTCTCTCGTTCATTTACCTCACCCCCAGAAAATTTGTCACAGGATGATCTGGTCCCCCCTCTCAACTGTGGAGAGGGGGCTCGGGGGAAGTGCCGCGGTTGTCTCTTGGTCGCATTGCCAGGCGTTGCCTCCGCTCGGCTTGCGCTGTCAAGGGTTTTCGGTCCCTGCGGGATTCGCGTTGCTCACCCTTGACAGCAGCCGAGTTTCGGCAAAATCCGCTGATATGAAGAGCATGCAGGCATGCTCTTTCTGCGCCTGGAAGCTCTTTTTTTTACTCGAACACTTGGTCGCGGGGCCCCTGGAGGTGAACAGGAGAGGAGTGGCGAAGCCGGAGACGGGCTACTTCTGCTGCAAATCCTCGACCGCCAGGGCGTCCTTCTTGGTGAAGCCCGGGGGCGGGGCGTACACGCCCGGGGGCGCGGCCTTGGGGGTGATCTCCACGATCTCGGTGGTGGAACGGATCTTGGCGCCCATGATCTCCCCGCTGGTCTCCGAGGCCACCTGGAAGCCGTCGATCTTGTTAAGCTCGCCGATGGAGGCCTCGTCGAGGAATTGCCCCTTGAGCACCTGGGCGTACATCTCGCGGTACTTGCTCATGTCCACCGGCACGTCCTTGGTGACCCAGGCCTTGGTCTTGATGGGCATGCCCATCACGGTCATGGTGATGTCGTAGCCCTGGCAGTTCCACTTGCCGACGGTCTTCTTCTCTGCGGTGGGGTTCACCTTCATGCTCATCTTCATCATGCCCACCATGGAGGCCATCTGGGGCGGCAGGAGCTTGGTCATGTCGAAGGGCAGCGCCGCCTGCACGTAGGTCTTGCTCTGCGGGTTGATGAAGAAGATCTGCTTCTTCTCCAGGTCCACCACCACCCCGCGGCTGGCGCCGATGTGGGCCAGGCTCTTCTCGCCGATCCACTGCTCGGTGATCTCGTCCTTGGCCGGCGTGTTCATGCCCTTCATGTTGATGGCGTCGGTGTGGTTCTTGGTCTTGACGTACACGTCGCCCGCCAGCGCGGGCAGGGCGAGCAGCAGCAAAAAGATCGAAATCAATCGGATCGTCATGAAGTTCTCCCGGTTATTCTCGCAAATGCGAGAGGTTTTTCGCACTATACGCCCGGCGGATCGCGCCTGCAAGGTCAAACGACTTCCAGCCTCACCAGGCGCGCCGCGAACAGGTAGCCGGAGGCGCGGCTGCTTAACGGCGGGTCCTCCTAACTGCTCGCCGCAGAGCCGGCTCCGCTGCATGGAGGACCCGCCTTGCGCGCCGCGAACAGGTAGCCGGAGGCGCGGCTGCTTAACGG
>JAAZNF010000118.1 GCA_012798435.1 Myxococcales bacterium
ACTACAAGCCGCGGCTCACCCAGTGCTTCGGAGATGGGCTGGCGCTCCCGGAGCCGGTCCGGCTCACCATCGGGGAGCGAAGCCTGCGCTTCACCGGCCCGACGCTCGCCCTGGAGGGGAGCGACGCGGAGCTGGTGCTCGGGGTGATGGGCGCCGTCAAGGATTTCTCCCCCGAGACCCGGCGGGCGCTCGACGTCTTCCTCAAGGGCTTTGCCGACGCCGACGTCGATGTGCTGGTGTTGGCGGGAGACATCGCCGGCAGCGAGTATGAGCAGGCCCAGATCCTGCAGTACGTGGCCCGTGCGGGCCTGCCGGTGTTGTGCCTCATCGGAAACTCCGAGAGCCGCTCGGCCTTCAACCGGGCGGTGCTGGTCGCCTCGAAGGTGGCCCACAACCTGGTGAACTTCGATCTCATTCGTCGGGTGGAGTGGGACCGCGTCACCCTGGTCTCGCTGCCCGGCTACCACGACCGGCGCTTCGTCCACCAGTCCGCCGGCTGCGCCTACCAGGCCGCCGAGTTGCAGGCGCTGCGCCGCATCATGGACCCGCCGCGCGGCACGATGGTCTTGGTGGGGCACGGCCCCCCCAAGGGGAAGGGCAAGCGCGCCCTGGATCTCGCGGTGGAGGCCGGCAACGTGGGGGACCCGGCGCTGCACAAGTTCATGTCCGAGCACGACGTCCGTTTTGGCATCTTCTCCCACATCCTGGAGGCGGGGGGACAGGCCGTGGATCCCGCTGGTGCCCCGGTCGCGCCCGGCGCCTGGGTCGAACGGCTGTGGCTCAACGCCGGCTCGGCCAACCCGCTGCCGTGGCAGCTCAACGACGGACGGACCGTATGCGGCTTGGCGGCGGTGGTCCGCTTCAAGGAGGGGCGGGGCTCGTACCGCCTGTTGGAGAACCCCTGCGGCAAGAAGTGACAGGACCCCTTCGTTTGCACCCGACTACGCGCGTCTCATCTCCTATGACGCTCGTCATCGACGGCATCTCCGACCGGGCCGAGGGGGTGGGCCGAGAAGGCGGGCGAGCTGTCTTCGTCCCCTTCGCCATCCCCGGCGAGCGGGTGACGGTGGCCGAAGCGAGCCGTTCCCGCCGGCGTTCGGCCCGGTTGCTCCGGGTCGATGCGCCGTCTCCGGATCGAGTGACACCGGACTGCCGGGTGTTCGGCGAGTGTGGCGGCTGCCAGCTTCGCCACGTGCGCTACCCGGCCCAGTTGGCCCTCAAGGCGCGCATCCTGCAAGACGCGCTGCGAACGGTGGCCCGGCTCGAGGCGGGGCCGATCGAGGTGGCTCCCTCGCCGCGCACGCTCGGCTACCGCAATCACGTTCGGGTGCGTGTCGAAGCGGGACCGGACGGAGGCGCACGGTTCGGGTTCTTCGGCGAGGAGAGCCGGCGGCTGGTCCCCTTCGAGCGCTGCCAACTCATGCCGGAGCCGTTCCTCCCAGCGCTGGAGGCGTTGCGTGAGCCGCTCGGCCGTTTGGCTCGTCGCCGGCGCCTCGCGGGAGAGGTGTGGCTGCGGCACGCCGAGAATACCGGTGAAACCTTGGTCACCCTGGTCGGGCTTCTCCCCGGTGATGGCGTCGAGGCCTTGGCGGCCGTGCCCGGGATGTGCGGCGTGCTCCACAAGCCTTCCAGTCGGGAGCGCCCGGCGGCTCGGCCGCTGTGGGGGAAGGATCACCTCGTCGAGGAAGCGCTGGGCGTACGTTTCTCGCTGCGCGCGGAGTCGTTCTTCCAGGTGAACACGCCCCAGGCGCGGGCGCTGTTCTCCCGGGTCGTGTCTCTCGCGGGCCGACCCGCGGGGCCGATAGTGGACGCCTACTGTGGTGTCGGGGTGCTGGCTCGTCTTTTGGCCGCGCGAGGATGGCGGGCGGTCGGCATCGAACTTCAGCATGACACGGTGGAGTGGGCGCGCCGGGACGCATCCGCCGATCCGCAGCCGGTCGAGTTCATCGCCGGGGCGGTGGAGGAGGCGCTGCCGCGGCTGGTGAAAGAGGGGCTGCGGCCCGCCGCGGCCATCCTGGATCCGCCGCGCGCCGGCTGCCACGAGCGGGTGCTCGATTCGCTACGGCAAGCCGAGGTCCGCCGGCTCATCATGGTGAGCTGCCATCCCGGCACGCTGGCGCGCGACCTGCATCGGCTCTTCGGACGCGGCTACCGGCTTGGGGGTATCGAGGCCTTCGACATGTTCCCGCACACCGCGCACCTGGAATGCCTGGCAACCCTCGACCTGGGTTGAGCCGCGCCGCGGAAATTGAGTATCTTGCGCGACTGCCCCGGCCGGCGAACGTGTGTCCCGCAATGGGCTCCTGCCGGCCATGGATTCACCCGCTGCTACGCCCTCGGCCACGACAGCAGGAACACCGTTCCCGCGGGGGAGAGCTTCTCCACCTTGATGGCCGCGCCCGCCCGCACCAGGAGATGGAACGCCAGGGCCGGTTCCAGCATGAATGCCATGCGGCCCGAGACCTCCGAGCTGGAAGACACCCGCGGGTCGAATATCCGTTGGCGCTCCTGCTCGTCTAGCTGCAACGAGTCGTGCTCGATGGCCAGGACGACCGATGGCTCCTGCACGCGGAGGGCGACCCGGGCGACTTGCTGCGGATCTTTTTTCAGTTCGATGATGGCTTGTATCAAAAAATAGAGGCCCTCGCGCAGTTCTTCGCTCGAGGACATGACAAGGGCTTCCGGCGGTCGCTCCCACTGCCAGGCGAAGGAGGAAGACCGCTCCTGCTTGACCTTCTCCAGCACGCTGTCGACGATCCCGGCCAGGTCCAGGCGCTGGCGGGGGGGCGCCAGTTGGAGCTGCTCCATCTTCGAAAACGCCTGGGTGATACTCTGGATCCTGCGCAGGCCATCATGCATTTCGCCGAGCAGCGCCGGCAAGTCCTCGAAGATCTCCTCCAGCCGCGCGGAGGGCGACGTCGGATTACCCGGCGGCGCGCCCGCTGCCAGGGACGTCTGGTGGCGGATCTCCGCCACATACTCGCGCAGAGAGTTCGTGTTGGACATCAAGAAGCCGAGCGGGTTGTTGAGCTCATGGGCCAGCCCGCCGGCCAAGCGGCCAACCAACGAGAGTTTTTCGGCGATGACCAGTTGTTGCTGGGTGTCTTTCAGGCGGGAGAGGCTGTCAGCGAGCTGCCGGTTGGCCTCGCTCAACTCCCGGGTGCGCAGGGCCACCTGCTCTTCCAGTGTGGCGGAATGTCTCAAAAGCACTCCGATGACCCTCTTGTTCATGCTCAGGACCAAGGCCACGAAAAACGCGCCCAGCATGAAGATGAGACTGGAGACCTCGATGAGCCACGAGGTGTTGTCCAGGAACACGAAGACGAGCGTCAGCGCATCACCGACCAGGAAGATGACGATCAGCCCCACCATGGCCGACCAGGATCTCCGGTATCCCGCGGTGGCGGCGGGCCTCGACATCCCCGCCGCCATCCAGGTCGCACCGGCCATGATCATGGTGCCGATCGTCAAGAAAACCAGGTCGAGATGTCTATCCAGCGGACCTCCTCAGCCTGAGCGTTCGCTCGTGGCCCGCGCTCCTTCCGAAAACGTCCCGGTCGCCGCTGGTGACTGGTGAGGATCGCGGTGAGGATCGCCAGGGACAGGAAAACGAGTCGATTAATAGTCAAGGATCCCCAGGAGATCAAACCGGAACCCCTCGGGGAGAGTGCGGCGCGCAAGTCAACCGAAGTACTGCGCCCCCGAGGCCACCACCAGCGCCTCCTCGCGGCTGCCCTGGCCCAGCAGGGCCCGGGCGGCGCGCAGGCCCATGTCGACCGAGTGATCCATGTTGTTGTAGCGGAAGAGCGCCGAGCGCCCGATGGGCAGGAGGTTGGAGATAGAGGCCGCGAAGCGCAGCACCGCCTCCACCCGCTCCTTGTAGCCGATGTCGTAGATGGGGTAGCACTCGGGTGCGCGGATGGTGCGCACCGCCAGGATCTCCTCGGGGCGGATGGCGGCGAACCCCAGGTTCAGCAGGTCCTGCCGCACCTTGGCGGAGAGCTCCTCGTCGCCCATGCGCCAGATCTCGTCGCCCACCGCGCAGGTGACCTCGGCGCACACCACGGTCTTCTGCGGCGGCGCGTTGTGCTCGGAGAAGTTGCGCGACTCGCACAGGCGGTTGGACAGGAAGCGGTTCTCAGGCAGGTAGATCCAGTGGTCGTCGGAGAGGGAAGGCCGGTCCAAGAACAGGTACACGAACACGATGGCCCGGAAGGTGAGGGCGGCGGCGGCACGCCGGGCCTCCAACGGGGCCTGCTCGCCGAGGAAGCGTGTAAAGTCGGTAATGGGCAGGGTGGAGATCACCTCGTCGGCCGAGAAGCTCTCCCCCCCGGCGCGCACGCTGGTGACCCGGCCATTCTCCAGGCGGATGGCCTCCACCGGGCAGGCGCAGCGCACCGTCCCCCCGAGGCGCTCGACCTCGGCGGCCATGGTGCGGGCGATGCGCCCGATGCCTCCCGTGCGCGGGTAGTGGAACGAGGAGGCGTAGGTGCGCGGCTGGTCGCCGCGCTTCCATACCGACTTTACGAAGGTGTCCCACAGCGACAACAGGCTGATGCGCTGGCTGGCCCAGTCGGCGGAGATGGTGGCGCAGGGGATGCCCCAGGCCTTCTCGGTGTACTGCTGGAAGAAGATGCGGTACAGGGTGGCCCCGAAGCGCGACACCACCCAGTCCTCGAACGAGCGATCGGGGCTCTTCCGCACCAGGTACCGGGCCTTGGCGGCGCCGTAGTCCAGCAGGATGCGGGCGGTGGTGAGCGGCGGCATGGAGAAGATGGCGTTGCCCACCCGTAGCGGGTAGTGGAAGAACCGGCCCTTGAGAAAAATGCGGCTGCGTCGATCCCGCTGGGTCAGGTCGCCGCCGAGGAGCTCGCCGAGCTCCCGGATCAGCTCGGGCTGCTGCGAGAAGAGCCGGTGCGGCCCGAAGTCGAAGGTGAAGCCGTCCTGGGAGAACGAGCGGGCCAGGCCCCCGACCTCGGATTCGCGCTCCAGGACCGTGACCCGCAGACCGGCCCGGGCGCACCCGAGGGCGCAGCTCATGCCGGCCAGACCGCCGCCGAGGATGAGGATGTGTTTTCCCATGCGGCGCATGCTAGTCGCGCCGGCTTGCCGAGTCAAACATCGCCGCGCGGGTTTACAGGCTGGGCCGCCTCTGGTATAGGGCGAGGGAGGAGGCGAGCACCCATGTCGCGCCGGGCGATGGTGCTGGCGGCTTTTCTTCTGTGGGGGTGCGGTCCGGCCCTGCCCGAGCGGCCCGTCGAGCCCCTGCGCGTCGTGCTGGAGGACGTCCGCATCCAGCGCAGCCGCGGCACCGAGGTGTTTTTTCGGGGCCGGGCCGATCGCGCGGAGATGGCGCTCGACGGGCAGGGGATCGCGTTCTCGGGTGGGATCCGGGCCTGGTTTTCCGGCGCCCTGTGGAGGGAGCGGCCGTGAGAGCCTGTTGGGCCATGTTCGCCGGGGTATGGGCCCTGGCCTCGACCGCCGCATCCACCGCCCAGGAGAAAAAACTCCCGAAGCAGCCGGTGGAGATCCGCGCCGAGCGGCTGCGGGTCGAGCAGAAGGAGCGCCGGGCGGTGTTCGAGGAGGCGGTGGAGGCGCGCCAGGGAACTCTGACCGTGCGCTGCCGGCGGCTGGAGGTGAGCTACGCCGGCGAGAAGGACCGCCGCGCCCGCGCGGGCGAGATCTTGTTGATGCAGTTCTCGGGCGAGGTGGAGATCGAGCAGGGCGAGCGGCGCGGGCACTGCCAGCAGGCCAGCTACGATCGCCCGGCCGGGATCCTGGTGTGCACCGGCGATCCCTGGGTCACCGAGGGGCCGAACCGCATCGCCGGCGAGCGCATCGAGTACCTGCTCGAGGCGGGCGAGGTGCGGGTGCAACGCCCGCGGGCCGTGATACGGGTGGAGGACACAGCGCCGTCGCATCCAGAGGGAAAGCGGCCGTGAGCGGTGATGCCGTCAGGCTGGTGGCGCGGGAGCTTCGCAAGGCCTTCCGTGGGCGGGTAGTGGTGGACGGCGTGAGCCTGGAGGTGGCACCGGGGGAGATCGTCGGCCTGCTGGGGCCGAACGGCGCCGGCAAGACCACCTGCTTCAACATGTTGATGGGCCTGCTGCGGGCCGACGCCGGACGGGTGCTGCTGGGCGAGCGTGACATCACCGGCTGGCCCATGCACCGGCGGGCCCGGGCGGGAATCGGCTACCTGTCGCAGGACCCATCGGTGTTCCGCCGCCTCTCGGTGCGCGACAACCTGCGCCTGTACCTGGAGGCGGCCGGGGTCGAGGGGGAGGAGGCCGTGCGACGGGTACGCGAGGCGCTGCGGGAGTTCGACCTGGAGCGCATCGAGGACAGCCTGGCCCGCGCCTTGTCGGGCGGCGAACGACGGCGGCTGGAGATCGCCCGGGCCACCATCCAGCGCCCGAGCTTCTTGCTGCTCGACGAGCCGTTTTCGGGGATCGATCCGCTGGCGGTGGAGGAGATCCGGCGACAGGTGCTCTCCCTCTCCGCGCGCGGGGTGGGGGTGCTGCTTACCGATCACAACGTCAGGGAAACCTTGTCAACCTGCCAAAGAGCATATATCGTCAAGGACGGCCGCATCATCGAGGCCGGCCGCCCGGAGGCCATCGCCCGGAGCGAGCGGGCCCGGAGCGCGTACCTGGGAGAGAGCTTCCGCTTGGAGTGAGCATCGCCATGACCGAGCTCAAGCAGTCGCTGTCGCTGAAGCAGACGTTGCAACTGGTGATGACGCCCCAGTTGCAGCAGGCCATCAAGCTCTTGCAGCTCTCGCGCCTGGAGCTCTCCGAGGTGGTCCACCAGGAGATGCTGGAGAACCCCGTCCTGGAGGAGAGCCCGGAGGCCCCGGAGGCTGAGCCCCCGGAGAACACCGCCGAGGCCGAGGCGCTGACCCCTCCCACCGCCGACGAGCGCGAGGCCTCCGCCACGGAGCGCGTGGCCGAGCGCATGGAGCGCAGCGAGAAGCCCGAGGAGGTCAAGGGCGCCGATGGCCTCAACCAGGACATCGACTGGGAGAAGTACCTGGAGGACCTCGACTCGCAGCCCGGCC
Organism: Myxococcales bacterium; assembly: GCA_012798435.1. Lineage (GTDB taxonomy): Bacteria > Myxococcota > B64-G9 > B64-G9 > B64-G9 > JAAZNF01. The sequence goes on from JAAZNF010000118.1 coordinate 7,058, forward strand.
TGCCGGGGACGCGCACTCCGCCTTCCTCGGACGAGCTGCCCTCGTTCGAGAACCAGCTCGTCCGCCGCACCTCGCTCACCGACCACCTGATGTGGCAGCTGCGCATGTCCAACCTGTCGGAGTCGGATCAGCGCATCGGCGCCGAGATCATCCTGGAGCTCAACGAGGATGGCTACCTGGTGGCCGACGACGAGGACCGGCTGGCCGGGCGCAGCCCGATCTCGATCATCGCCGGGCGCCTGTCCGTGCCCGAAGCCGAGGTGGAGCGGGTGCTGTCGCACCTGCAGGGGTTCGACCCGGTGGGCGTGGCCGCCCGCGACCTGCGGGAGTCGCTGCTGATCCAGGCCCGCCTGCTGGGCATCGAAAACGGGCTGGTGTACGCCATCATCGAATCCCACCTGCCGGAGGTGGAGCGCAAGAACTACCCCGCCATCGCCCGTGCCCTCAAGGTGACCACCGAGCAGGTGGTGGAGGCGGTGCGCCTGATCGGGCAGCTCGAGCCCAAGCCGGGCCGGGTGTACAGCGAGGACGAGCCGCAGTACATCACCCCGGACATCTTCGTGTACAAGCTGGCCGACGAGTACGTGGTGGTCCTCAACGAGGACGGGCTGCCCAAGCTGCGCATCAGCCCCTACTACCGCCGCGCGCTGCAGAACTCCGGGCCGCGCGGGGAGACCCGGGACTACATCCAGGACAAGCTGCGCTCGGCCATCTGGCTCATCCGCAGCATCCACCAGCGGCAGCGCACCATCTACCGGGTCACCGAGAGCATCGTGAAGTTCCAGCGCGAGTTCTTCGACAAGGGCATCTCCCACCTCAAACCGCTGGTGCTGCGGGACGTGGCCGAGGATCTGGGGCTGCACGAGTCCACCATCTCGCGGGTCACCACCAACAAGTTCGTGCACACCCCCCAGGGGATCTACGAGCTCAAGTTCTTCTTCAACTCGGGCATCAGCCGGGTGGTGGGCGAGGACGTGGCCTCCGAGACCGTCAAGGAGAAGATCCGCCAGATGTGCGCCGCCGAGGATCCCAAGAACCCGTTGTCCGACCGAGAGATCGGCGATCGTCTGCGCGAGCAGAACATCAACATCGCACGCCGCACCGTGGCCAAGTACCGGGAGCTGCTGGACATCCTGCCGTCCAGCAAGCGCCGCAAGCTGTACTGAAGAGAAGCGAACCGCACCGGGCCTATGCCCATAACCCTTCTGGAGGACATGCCATGCAGATTTCGGTGACGTTCCGCAACATGGAGCCGAGCGACGCGCTGAAGGCCTACGCCACGGAGAAGATCGAACGGCTCAAGAAATACCTGGACACCCCCACCGACGTCCAGGTGGTGCTGTCCAAGCACAAGTACAGAAACAGCGCCGAGGTCAAGATGGTGACCCGGGGCATCGTGATGGCCGGCAGCGAGAACACCGAGGACATGTACAGCAGCATCGACTTGGTGGTCGACAAGATCGAGCGCCAGGCTCGCAAGTACAAGGACAAGTTGCGCGCCTACAAGCCCACCTCGCTGGGCGAGGAGGTGCGGGTGCGCTACGAGGTGCTCGAGCAGGCCCCCGCCGAGGAGGACCGCGGCCCGCGCATCATCGAGAGCCAGGAGATCTCGGCCAAGCCCATGTCGGTGGAGGAGGCCGTGATGCAGATGGATCTCATGAACAACGACTTTCTGGTCTTCACCAACGCCGGCACCCGCGACGTGAACGTGGTGTACCGGCGCAAGGACGGCAACATCGGCCTCATCGAGGCCAAGTCATCACGCGAGGAGTGAGGGTCTTCCTGCCGGCGCAAGGAGCGGTGGCGGCCGTGCCCGACATTCGCATCTCGGCCATCCTGGATCCGCGGGACGTGGTGGACGGCTTGCAGGCTGGCACCAAGCGGGAGGTGCTGGAGGCGCTGGCCGGCCGCTTGCAGCAGAACCACCCCGAACTGGACCGCCAGCGGGTGCTGGACATCCTGCTGCGGCGCGAGGAGCTGCGCTCCACCGGCATCGAGTCCGGGGTGGCCTTCCCCCACGGGCGGGTGCCGGGGCTGGCCGACCTGCGGGCGGCCTTCGGGCGCAGCCGGCAAGGGGTGGACTTCGACGCCTTCGACCAGCGGCCCACCCACTTCTTCGTGGTGCTGCTCATCCCCGAGCACGGCGAGGGGGTTCACCTGCGGGCGCTGGCCCGGCTCAATCGCATGTTCCAGGACGAGACCTTCCGGCGCCGGCTGCTGGAGGCGCCCGACGAGGCGGCCTTGTTTTCGGCCATCCAGGATCAGGAACAGAGGTTGTGAAAGTCCATGGACATCCCGGTGAAAAAGATCCTGGAGGAAGCGGGCGAGACGCTGCGGCTGCGCCTGCTGGCCGGGGGCGCGGGCCTGGAGCGCAGCATTGGCCACGTGCGGGTGGAGACCCCGGGGCTGGCGCTGGCCGGCCTCAGCCAGTTCGTGGAGCCGGACCGGGTACAGGTGCTGGGGGAGCACGAGAGCGACTTCCTCTCGTCCCTGGACGAGGCGCGCCGCGCCGAGGTGATCGCGAGGTACCTCATGGTGCGCCCGGCCTGCGTGGTGGTGGTGGACGACCTGCCGGTGCCGGAGCCGCTGCGGCTGGGCGCGGAGCGCGAGGGCGTGCCGCTATTTGTAAGCTCGCTGCGCTTCGGTACCTTTACCGAGCGGCTGACCGACTATTTGCAGGAGCGCCTGGGCGAGACTCGCACCCAGAACGGCGTGCTGGTGGACGTGCTGGGGGTGGGCGTGCTGATCCTGGGCAAGAGCGGCATCGGCAAGAGCGAGTGCGGCCTGGATCTCGTGCTGCGCGGGCACCGGCTGGTGGCCGACGACGTGGTCGAGCTCAAACACCGGCCGCCGGCCACGGTGTACGGTCAGAGCCCGCCGCTCATCCGTCACCACATGGAGATCCGCGGCCTGGGCATCGTCAACCTGCAGGAACTGTACGGCGTCGCGGCAGTGCGCGATCGCAAGCGGGTGGATCTGGTGGTGGAGCTGGTGTCCTGGGAGCAGATCGAGGAGGCGGATCGCCTGGGCCTGCAGGAAGCCACCTACGACATCCTGGGCGTCGAACTGCCGTACCTGGTGATCCCCATCCAGCCCGGGCGCAACGCCGCCACCATCGTGGAGGTGGCGGCCCGCAACCTCCTGCTCAAGCGCCAGGGCCGTCACTCGGCGCGCGAGCTCCAGGCCCGCCTGGAGAGAAACCTGGCGACCGGCGCGGTGGAGCCGACCCGGGGGGAGGAGAACGAATGAGCGAAGAGCCGTACCCGAGTCGCGAGCTGGAGCTGGTGGTGTTGAGCGGGCTGTCGGGCTCCGGGAAGAGCACCGCCGCCCACGCCCTCGAGGATCTGGGGTTCTTCGTCATCGACAACCTGCCGGTGGTGCTGCTGCCGCGGCTGCTGGAGCTGCTGCCGGGGGAGAAGGCCGAGATCGGCGCCCTGGCGGTGGTGGTGGACGCCCGCGAGGGGCCGTTTCTGGAGGACATTGCGCACGTGCTGGAGACGCTGCGTCGGGAGGGCGTGCGCCTGACGGTGGTGTTCTTGGATTGCCGCGACGAGGCGCTGCTGCGCCGTTACAGCGAGACGCGGCGCCGCCACCCCATGGCCGGGGGCGGCACGGTGGAGGACGGCATCGGCCGGGAGCGTTCGCTGCTCATGGCCCTCTCGCAGTCGGCCGACTGGGTGGTGGACACCTCCGACCTCAACCCCCACCAGCTGCGCGAGCTGGTGGAGCACCGCTTCGCGCGCGGGCGCGTCCAGGAGCACATGCGGGTGGCGCTCATCTCCTTCGGCTACCGCCATGGGTTGCCGACGCAGGCCGACCTGGTGTTCGACGTGCGCTTCTTGCCCAACCCCCACTTCGTGCCCGAGCTCCGGCACACCCGGGGCACGGACCCCGAGTGTCAGCGCTTCGTGCTGGCGTCGCCGCACGCCCAGGCCTTCCTGGACCACGTGCTGGGATACCTGCGGGCCTTCCATCCCCTGTACGACCGCGAGGGCAAGAGCTACCTCACCCTGGCCATCGGCTGCACCGGCGGGCGCCACCGCAGCGTGGCCATGGTGGAGGCGCTGGCCCAGCGGCTGCCCGAGTTCGCCGGACGGCTGGTAGTGCGCCACCGCGATCTGGATCGCGGCTAGGCGAGGGGAGTGGCATGGAGCGACACGCCAAACGATTCACCATCCGCAACCGCCTGGGCTTGCACGCCCGCGCGGCCACCTTGCTGGTGCAGGTGGCCAACCGCTTCCCCTGCGAGATCCGCGTCCGCAAGGGGCGTCAGGAGGTCAACGCGAAAAGCATCATGGGCGTATTGCAGCTGGCTGCGGCGCGGGGTCAGGTGGTCGAGATCGCCGCCGAGGGCGAGCAATGCCAGGAGGCGGTCGACGCCGTCGGGGAGCTGATCCGGGACGGGTTCGGCGAGGAGGAATGACGCATTGAAGTCGAGGAAAGGCCATCGAGAGTCCAGCAACCGCGTTCTGCGCGGGATCGGAGCGTCTCCCGGGATCTGCGTCGGCACCATCCACCGCATGGACAGCGGCCCGACGCGCATCCCCCACCAGCGCTTGGAGGCCAGCCAGGTGGGGCCGGAGATCGCGCAGTTCCGTCGGGCGGTGGCGGCCAGCATCGAGCAGATCCAGGCCCTGCAGCGGAAGCTGCGCCACCGGCGCGGCCGGGAGGCCCGGGCCATCCTGGAGGCCCACCGGACCATCCTGCGCGACGAGGCCCTGCTCAAGGGGACCGAGCGCATCATCCTGCGCCAGCGCATCGGCGCCGAGTGGGCGCTGCAGAAGAACCTGGCCGAGATCCGCACGGTGTTCGACCGGCTGACCGACTCCTACATCCGCGAGCGCTGGAGCGACATCGAGTTCGTCAGCCAGCGTATCCTGCGCAACCTGAGCGGCCAGCGCGACCTGGTCGATGCGCCCTGGAAGCCCCACCCGGTGGTGGTGGCCCACCGCATCTCGCCGGCCGACGCGGTCAACCTGGGAAGGCTGGGCATCGAGGGGCTGGTCAGCGAGGCCGGCGGCAAGGAGTGCCACACCGCCATCGTGGCCCGGGCCCTGGAGATCCCGGCGGTGGTGGGGGTGCGCGGCCTGCTGGACGAGGTGGTGTCGGAGCAGGTGGTCATCGTGGACGGAACCCGCGGCGAGGTGGTGCTGGATCCCACCTCGGAGCGGATCGAGGAGGCCGTCAGCCGCTCCCAGGGCCAGCGGCGGCGCCTGGACGAACTGGCCGCGGAGCCGGCCCGCCCGGCCCGAACCCGGGACGGGCGAAGGCTGCACCTCTTCGCCAACCTGGAGATGATCGAGGAGGCCCGGGCCGCCGTCCGCTACGGCGCCGAGGGGGTGGGGCTGTTCCGCACCGAGTTTTTGGCCATGCGGCGACGGGTGCTCAGCGAGGAGGCGCAATACCGCTGGTACCGCCGCCTGCTGCGCTCCATGGACGGCCGGCCGGTCACCATCCGCACCTGGGATCTGGGCGGCGAGAAGCGGCTTCCGGGGCTGGGCATGGAGCCGGAGCCGGAGGACAACCCCGCGCTGGGCCTGCGCAGTATCCGCCTCTCGCTCACGCGCCTTCGCCCACTGTTTTTGGCGCAGCTACGCGCCGTGCTGCGAGCCTCCGTCGAGGGTCGGGTGCGCATCCTGTTCCCCATGATCGGCTGCGTGGAGGAGCTGCAGGACGTGCTGGAGGCCGTGGCCGAGGCCAAGGCCCAGCTGCGGAAGAAGGGTCAGGCTTACGATCCCCGGATTCCGCTGGGCATCATGATCGAGGTGCCCGCCGCGGCGTTGCTCTCCGAGGTGCTGTCGCGGCACGTGGACTTCTTCAGCGTCGGCACCAACGATCTCATCCAGTTCACCCTGGCCACCGATCGCCACAACGAGCAGGTGGCCTACCTGTACGACCCGCTCCAGCCGGCGGTGCTGCGCCTGTTGCACCGCACCGTGCGCGCTGCGCACCGGGCCCACATCCCGGTGGGGCTGTGTGGCGAGATGGCCGGCGAGGCGCTGCACCTGCCGGTGCTCCTGGGCATGGGCTTCGACGAGATCTCCGCCAACCCCCAGGCCCTGCCGCTGTTGCGCCACCTGGTGCGCAACACCTCCTACGCCGAAGCCCGCGCCCTGGCGCGGCGGGTGCTGGCCATGGAGGACGTGCGCGCCATCCGCTCGCTGGTGCGCGACTGGATGCTGGAGCGCTTCCCGGACACCTTCGAGTTCTGAGCCTGGATCACGCCCACAGGCGCTCGCCGAGCTGCGCCAGCGCCTCCAGCCCGCGGATCACCGTAGGATGGCACTCGACCAGGCGCACCGGGACCTCGCCGGAGATGGCGCGGATGCGCCCGATCTCGCGCTCGTGAATGGCCCGCCGGGCGGCGCAGTGGGGGCAGGTGTCCGAGGCCGGCTGGAGCATGTTGACGAACAAGGTGCCCAGCGGGATGCCGTGATCCTTGAGTTGGCGGATGGTCCGCTCGCTCTCCAGCACCGAGATGGCCTCGGGGATGGTGACCAGCGCGAAGTGGGTGCGGCGCGGGTCGGTGAGCGCCGCGCGGGCCGCCTCCACCCGCTGCCGCGCCGAGGTCAGCCCCGTGTGCAGGGCCTCCTCGCCGGCGCGCCGGCCGGGCAGGATGCGGCGCACGGTGCGCCCCACCCAGGAGAAGGCGTCGCGCAGCGCCAGCATCTTGCCCAGCCAGCCGTCGAGCATCTGGGGCAAAAAGAGCAAGCGCAAGGCGTGCCCGGTGGGGGCGGTGTCGAAGATCACCGCGTCGTAGTCTTTCGAGCTCGCGGCCTCGATCATGAGCTCCATGGCCACCATCTCGTCGACCCCGGGGGCCTCCCCCAGCGGGCCCATGGTGTCGAGCAGGGCGCGTTGCAGGCGGCCCCGGCGGCCGCCCTCCTCGGCCGCGCCCCGCAGCATGCCGGTGGCCGCCGCCCAGCGGGCGCTGGCGTCGATCTCCAGGGCCCGCAGGTTTGCGGCCAGCTCCGCCCCGCGGTCGCCGATGGTGCGGTCGAACACATCGGCCAGGTTGTGGGCCGGATCGGTGGAGGTGATCAGCACCCGCCGGCCCCGCCGGGCGAGGTGCGAGGCGGTGGCCGCGGCCAGGGTGGTCTTGCCCACCCCGCCCTTGCCCGAGAAGAAGAAGATGCGCGGCCCCTCCAGGGCTGGAGCGGATGAGGTGGTGGCGTCCATCGGCTGGCCACTCTACGTCCCGGCCGGGGTGGGCTGTCAAGATGTTGTGATGCTGACCGTACCTTACCGTATGACCCATGGGTATGCCCGATTGGCGCGGCATCGTTCGGCAAACCTTCGTGTAGCCTCCGCTCGGCTTATGCCGTCAAGGGCCTTCGGTCGCTGCGCGATTCGCTCTGCTCACCCTTGACGGCAGCCGAGCTGCGGCTCAATCCGCCATCATGAGGAGCATGAAGGCATGCTCCTCCTGGTGGACCAGGCCGTCCAGCTTGTTCGGGTTTTTCCTTGAATCAGCGGGATCAAGTCTTCCCCGAAGAAGATGGAGGTTCGGGTTGCCGGAGGTGCGGTCAGCGAGTCTGGGATGATGGGTTTCTGCCCCGCCTCACAGCGGGTTGCCGCAGTTGCCGCAGAACTTGGTGCCGGGGGCGTTGTCGGCCTGGCACTTCGGGCACTTGCCGCCGGTCGCCTGCAGGGGCGCGCCGCACTGGCCGCAGAACTTGGTGCCGGCCGGGTTGGGGGCCTTGCACTTGGGGCAACTCACGCCCGCGGCGAGCGGCGCGCCGCACTGGCCGCAGAACTTGGTCCCGGCCGGGTTGGGGTGCTGGCACTTTCCGCAGGCCAGCATGGCGCCCGCCATGGCTCCCCCCGCGGCCGCCCCCGTCCCCGCCTGGGGCATCATGCCGGCCATCATGTTGGGCATCATCATGCCCATGCCGAAGCCCAGCCCCGCCCCCACGCCCGCGCCGGCCGTGCCGCCCGGCTGGTTGGCGGCGTCCTGCAGGGCCTGGGCGGCCTTGAACTTCATGTACTGGTCCAGGTTGCCCACCGCCGCCATGGCCGAGCGCTCGTCGATCTTCTTCTGCACCTCCTCGGGCGGGGTGATGGCGTTGATGATGAAGTCCTCGCAACCGATGCCGTACTTGGCGAAGTCGTCGCGCACCCGCGCCTTCATGCCGGTGCCGATCTCGTCGTAGTAGCGCGGCAGATCGAAGACGCTCTTCAGGTTTTCGCCCAAGAAGTCCGCCAGCCGTCCGATGACGATGCCGCGCAAAAAGTCCTCGATCTGCTGCGTGCTGTACATGCCCTGGGTGCCCACGATCTTGTTCACGAAGAGCTGGGCGTCCTCGACCTTGAAGGACATGATGCCGAAGGCCCGCAGGCGCACCAGCGAGAGCTCGGCGTCGCGGAAGGCGATGGGCTCCTTGGTGCCCCACTTCTGGTTGGTGAAGACCTTGTGGTTGACGAACACCACCTCGGCCTTGAAGGGCGTGTCGCCCTTGAACACCGCCAGGCCGATGGCCTTCATCAGGATGGGCACGTTGCCGGTGGTCAGGGTGTGCCGGCCGGGGCCGAAGGTGTCCAGGGCCTTGCCGCCCCGGAAGAACACCGCGCTCTGGCTCTCGCGCACGATCACCTGCGCCCCGAGCTTGAGGTCGGCCTCGCCGCTGGGGGGAAAGCGGCTGCAGATGAGTTCGCCGGTATCGTCCAACGACTGCACTACTTCGACGAGCATGGTATTCCTCCTCGGCTAGTTTCCGGCGCCGGGCTCGCCGCCCACCGCCCGCAGGATGTTCTCCCGCTCGTTGAGCGCGCTGTCCAGGTCGCGGGCGGCCAGGATCAGCGACTCCACCGACGCGCGCACCTCGCTCTTGTCCCCGACGCCGGGGAGCGCGCGCAGCTGGGTGCACAGCTTCTCGACGCCCTCCGCCAGTTGCTCGTCGAAACGGTGGACCTTCTCCAGCCGCTCGACGTCGATCTTGTCCTTGCCGAACCAGCGCCCCGTGAAACCATAGTTGGCGTAGCGCAGCCGGTCGGTCACCCGCGACAGCGTCTGGGTCAGCTTCTCGACCCCGGACAGGAGGTCCAGGTCTCCCTGCTTGGACAGGAAGACGGTGGCCTCGTCCAGCGAGCCGCGCGCCTCCTTGAGCCGGCGCGAAAGGAACTCCCGCAACAACTTGTCGCTGTTGCGGCTGTCCTCGCGCTCCCGATACCCCTTGTATCCCGGCAGTACCTTCTCCCAGAATCCCATGGCGCCTCCTCGCGGCCTGGCTCGTCTAGCTCGTCCGGGACGAGCGCGACCGCAGAAATCCCACGATCAGCATGACCACCATCCAGATCAAAAAGATGGGCCAGCTCTTTCCCACCGGGGCGATGGCGCCCAGGTTGGAGAGCAGCCAGATCACGAACACCCCGGCCACCCCCAGCCCGAGCTCCAGGTAGCCGATGAACGTAAGGCACAGCCCGGCGGCGGCCACGATGGCCGGCCAGGTGCGGCCGACGCCCACCGAGCCGAAGTTCTGGATGAGGAACACCGCGGCCACGGAGAGCAGCAGCAGCGCGCCCGATATCAGACCCGCCGCCCGTCCGACCGGTTTTCCGCTCATCGCTCACCTCCCTGGCGACGTCGCCATCCGCGACCCGCACAGGGTACAGGCTTTTTTCGCCCGCCGCAACCGAAAACGGCGGGCGCTCAATGGAAGTCGGGACAGCCCGGCACGGTGGCCGGGCAGACGGAGAGCCGCTGGATGCGGCCGGGGACACCGTCGACGCGGATGCGGGCCAGCACGAACCGGCGCTGGGCGTCGGCGCCGAGCAGATCCTCTCGCGGATAGCCCGGAGCGTTCGGATCGAAGATCCCGGTGACCAGGCGGTAGGTTCCCGGGACCGCGCCGGCCGGAAGCGAGAGGACGCGGCGCAGCTCGCGGCGCCGAGCCAGGAGGGGCCAGCGCTCGAACGGGATGGCCGGGTCGTAGTCGGCGTTCACCACGATGGCATCGTTCTCGTCGACGAGGTGCAAGAAGATGCGGCGGCCGGCGGGGACGGGGCGTTCCAGCCACCACTCGGTCATGGTCTCGAACGAGAGGTCGCCGGTCTGGCGCAGCAGCACCAGGCGGGGCTCCGCCCGGGTCCGGTCCTCGAAACGCATCCCGTCGCCGCCCTCGATGGTGAGGGCGCCGAGCCGGAGGGCGTGGTCGGCCCGCTCGGTGACGATGGGCAGGCGGGGCCAGGGCGGGTCGGGATCGAACAGGCCCGCGATCACCTCGAAGGTGCCGCCCTGCGAGAAGGTCATGAGGTGTGGCCCATCGAGGATGGCCTGGCCGGTCTCCCAGGTCGCGGGCGAGGAGGGCGGCCCGTGATCGGCGTTGCTCACGATCACGCCCCCGGCGTCCACCCCGTGCAAGAAGACCTGGAGCCCGGCGGGCAGCGTCCCGCGCGGCTCGAGCGAGCGCCATTCCAGCGTGAGCCGCGCCGCGTCCGGGGGCAAAGGCTCGAACGAGACCACCCGCGCGCTCACCCGGTAGCGCAGGTCGGCGGGCTGCGGCGTCCCTGCGGGGAAATTCTCCGCCTCCAGCGTCCAGGTGTCGCGGTCGGTGCGGGTGCGCACCCCGCCGGAGAAGTCCGCCTCCTCGCGCATGAATCGGTCGTCGAGGAAGCGGTGGGCCGTCATGGCCTCGGTGGCGACGGCCTGGTGCAGGCGCGCCTGGCGGTTCGCCGTCCGCCGCGCCAGGGGATCGGCGGCGGCGGTGTCGAGACCGATCATGGGGACACCCGCCGCCAGCCAGGCGTGCAAGGCCGTCTCGCGCGCCTCGCCTTCCAGCACGGGCCAGGGGACCAGGATGGCATCATGGTATGAAAGTTCGAGGAGCGGCGCCGGGATCCCGACCGGGGTGCCGTACACGGAATCGGCCCAGCGGTAGCGCCCGTCCGCCGCCTCGGGATCATAGGTTCGCAAATAGTTCGACCAGTAGATGTGGTCCAGGTGCGGCACGGCCCAGTCGGCCATCTGCTCGCTGGCGGTGAGGAGGCCGCGGCGGGACAGCTCCGCGAACATCTGCGCGCGGAAGGCCAGGCTCTCGGGGCGCCTCATGCGGTGGACGGCGTCGAAGCACTGGTCGGCGCTCACCGCCGTGAAGACGTCCAGGTACACCCCGCCCGGGACCACGCCGAGCGCTCCGAGCGCGTCATAGTTGCGAATCAGGTACGGCAGCGCCCGGCTGGCGCACAGGATCTGTTGTGGGCCACCGGCCCAGAAGTCGATGACCGGCGGCAGCGAGCCGTCCCATTGTTTGATGGCGTCCGTGCCGCCCGCGTACGACGGGGCGTCGAGGTAGAAGTCGCGGTAGTTGTCGTGCAACTCGAGCAGGAAGTCCTGCACCGGAGGGGTTCGCCCCAGGGCCTCGGCCATGGTGACGAAATCGGCCGTGCCTCCAGCCTGGGCGCACGGCCCGCAGTCCGGCGATCCGTCGGGAGCGGGCCGGCAGGGCGAGAGAGGATAGATGACGTCCGGGTGGAGGTTGTCGTAGCCGCGTTGTCCCCAGCCGTCCACGTGGACCACGCCGCGCACGATGGGCTCTTCGGCCGCGCTGGCGATGGCCACGGTCTTGGCCGCTACCTCCAGGAAGGAATCGCCGCAGTACATCCGGCCGCAGGGACACTGCGCCGGGTCGTCCGGCCGCGGGCAGGGGTGGTGCACGTCGTAGTAGCAGGTGCTGGCGGGGAAGAACACGCCGCCCAGCATCTTTTCGAGAGAGGGTTTGGCGGCTCGTTTTTCCGAAAGGGAGCGGAACCTCCCCGCTGCGCGGGCGAACTCGCGGTAGCGAAGCGCCAGGGTCGCATGGTCACCGCGATCGAAGGGAACGTACGACAGCTCGCGCCGCCCTCCATCCCGGAACAGATCGAGCGCAGCGCGGAAGGTCGGGGTCACCCGCGGCGCCTCGCCGGTCACCTGGTGCACCCGCAGCGAGGCGTCGGCCTCGCCGTGCACCACCACCAGCAGCGCCCGGCCGTCCGACTCCACCGCCCCGAACCACGGCATCCCCCATCCGGCGCTGGCTCCCTCCCATTCGGTGTGGAACACCGCCCGGCCGTCCTCGACGTACGACCAGATGCGGGTGGGAACCACCCAGCCCACCGGCAGCAGCAGGCCGTGCCAAAGCGGCAGCACAGCGTACCCGCTCCCGGGGACCGAGAGCCGCGGCGCGTAGGGGAAGTACAGCCGGTCGAGATCCAGGCCGTAGTACTCGCCGTCGTTGACCGAGAGCCGGACGCGCACCTCGTCCGCGCCGGGCTCGAGGCACACCTCCCAGGTGAGGTCGATGTTCGTGTCCGCCAACGTACCCGGCGTGGCTTCGACGGGCAGCCGGGAGAAGACGGTGCGCGCGCAGCCGCGGTTCCCCTCCCACAGGGGGTTCTGCAGGATGCTGCGGGCGTCCGCCGGCGCGATGGTGCGCCACGGCCCCAGGTTGTCGCAGCGGCTCTCGCCGGCCTGGAGGATGCACACGATGTCGTGGTCCTCGGCATCCCGGTCCATGACCCAAGGGACACCGCCGATCCGGCCCACCTCCAGGCGGCCGTCGGGGCAGGCCCGGGCGAACACGCGGTCGTTCGCCACCCGCAGGCAGTTGCCATCCGCCTCTACGCTGACCCGCGCCACGCAGCGCGCGCGGCCGAGATCGCACGCCTGCTCCCGCTCGCAGTCGCCGTCGCTCGCGCAGCCGCAGACCCCGGCGATGCAGGCCTGGCCGGCTTCCGAGCCGCGGCAGTTCAGACAGGCTGGACCGCAGTGCGAGGCGCTGTCGCAAGCCCGGCACATCTCGGCATCGCACCACTCTCCGCCGGGGCAGGAGGTGCAGATCCCGCCACAGCCATCGTCGGCGCCGCCGCAGCGGCCCTGACAATCCGGCTGGCAACCGGTGCACCTGGCGTCTGCGCACACCTCGCCGCTCAGGCAGTCGGTGTCCGACAGGCAGCCGCAGGCCGCGTTCACGCAGGCGCGGTTGTTGCCCTGGACCTGGCAATCGAGACAGGCGGGGCCGCAATGCGCGGCGCTGTCGCAGGCCCGGCATCTCTCGGCATCGCACCACTCTCCGCTGGGACAGGAGGTGCAGCTTCCGCCGCAGCCGTCGTCGGCACCGCCGCATCGTCCGCTACAATCCGGCACGCAGGCCTGGCAAGCGTTGGTGAGACACACCTCGCCGCGCTGGCATTCGGCTTCGCTGGTACAGCCGCAGACGCCAGCCACGCAGGCGCGGTTCGTGAGCCCGAGGGTGCAATCGCGGCAGTCGGCTCCGCAATGATTTGCCTGATCGCAGCGAAGGCAGCGGTCGCCGTCGCAGAACCACCCCGCCGGGCACCCCTCGCCGCAGCCGCGCGGCACGCAGCGGCCGTCTACGCAGATCAGCGTGCCGTCGCAATCGGTGTCGACCTCACAGGCCTCATCCTTGGGGCAGGCGGTGAGGAGCACGAGGGGCAATAAGCACAGGAGTCGTGCGGTCATGACGTCCCTCTCTTTCTAGGGCTAGCGTCGATTCTGCTCCAATTCGAGCACCTTGCGCAATCCAGACGCGCCAGCCGCTGCTATTTCTCGTGGACCCGCGGTCGATCGCGAGTGTACTTGACAGGGATGACCCCCTTGGGCATGGTCAGGCCGGCATGACGGAGCGCTGCCGCATCCCGTTTCGCGAGACGCTGGCCCGGCGGGTCCTGATCCAGGACGGAGCCAAGGGCACCTCCCTGCTCGCCCGCGGCCTGGGCCCTGGAGAACTCCCCGACGCTTGGAACCTGTCCCGCCCCGAAGAGGTGCTGGCGGTGCACCGCGGCTTCGTGGAGGCCGGTTGCGACATCGTGGTCACCAACACCTTTGGCTCGGTACGGCCGGTGTTGACCGAACATGGCCTCGCCGAGCGGCTCGAGGAGATCAACCGCCGGGGCGCCGAGCTGGCGCGCCAGGCGGCCGGACCGGAGCGCTGGGTGGCCGGTTCGGTGCCACCGCTGGCGCAGTTTTTGGCGCCCCAGGGAGCGCTCACCTTCGAGGAGGCCCGCGCCATCTACCGCGAGCAGGTGCGAGCGCTCATCGCGGGCGGGGTGGACCTGTTCAACATCGAAACCGCCTCGGACCTTATGCAGAGCCGGGCCGCCGTCATGGCCATCCGCGAGGAGTGCGACTTGCCGATCGTGGCCATGATGTCCTTCGGCGACGACGACCGCACCCTGCTCGGGACCACGCCCCAGGCGGCGGCGATCACGCTGGCGGCCCTGGGGGCCGACGCGGTGGGCGCCAACTGCTCCACCGGCATCCGCGAGATCTACCGGGTCTTGCTCGCCATGAGCGAGGTTTGTGCCCTGCCCAAGATCGCCCAGCCCAATGCCGGGCTGCCGGGGAGCCTCGACGGGGCGCTGAGCTACCCCCTCGGCCCGGAGGACTTCGCCGGCTGCGTGGAGCGCCTGGTGGAGCTGGGCACCGGCATCCTGGGAGGGTGCTGCGGCACCACCCCCGCGCACATCCGGGCGTTGCGCCGGCGTCTGTCCGAGATCGGCGACCGCCCGCGCTACGGCCAGCCCCGTCCCCTGGGCGCGATCACCTGGCTGTGCTCGCGCACCCGGCACGCGGGCTTCGGCGGGGGGCTGCCCCTGCTGGTCATTGGCGAGCGCATCAACCCCACCCGGCGCAAGGTCCTGCGGGAGGCGTTGCGCACGGGCGATCTCGAGCCGCTGCGAAAGGAGGCCCGCGAGCAGCTCCAGGCCGGGGTGACGGCGCTGGACGTCAACGTCGGCGCAGGGGAGCACGAGTCCGCAGAGCGCATGGCCGCCACGGTGGACATGCTCCAGGCCGAGGGCGATCCCCTGCTGGTGCTGGACTCCTCTCGCCCCGAGGTGATCGCCGCCGGGCTCGCCCGCGTGCCCGGCAAGGCCCTGATCAACTCGGTGTGCGCGACCGAGGCGAGCCTGCGGGCGGTGCTGCCGCTCGCGCGTAAGTTCGGCGCGGCGGTGATCGGCCTGTGCCTGGACGAGAACGGCGTGCCATGCGACGCCCCCGGCAGGCTCACGCTCGCGGAGCGCATCCTGCGCGCGGCCCTGGCGGAGGGCCTGGCCCGGGAGGACGTGTTGATCGATCCCGGAACGCTGCCGCTCTCGGCCAGCCCGGAGCAGCCGGCCGCGCTGCTCCACTCAATCGAGACCATCAAGGACCGGCTGAAGCTCAACACCGTGCTGGGGCTCAGCAACATCTCCCACGGGCTGCCCGGCCGGCCGGCGTTGAACGCGGCCTTCCTGGCCATAGCGGTGCGCGCCGGGCTGGACGCGGCGATTCTGGATCCTACCCAGACGCCGGTGAGAGACTCCATCCGTGCCGCCGATTACCTGTGCGGGCGAGATCCGGGCGGCGCGGCCTTCCTGAAGGATGTTCCTTCGGCAGAGGAGGGTGGCGGGGTCGCCCGCCGCCCACCGGGCGAGCCGCTGGCCGAGGCGCTGCTCTCCGGGGCGCGGGAGGAACTGTGCGCCGAGGTCGAACGGCAGCTCGGCCTTCGCACGGCGCAAGACATCCTCCAGCGCGGGTTGCTCCCGGCCATGGCCGAGCTGGGGCGGCGCTTCAAGGCCCGGGAGGTGTTTCTGCCGCAGGTCATGGCGGCCGCCGAGGCCATGCAGGCGGCGCTGCTCCTGCTCTCGCCGCGTCTCGCCAGCGAGGGGCAGAAACCCGGCCCGCTCGTCCTGCTGGCCACGGTGGAGGGCGACGTCCACGACATCGGCAAGAACATCGTGGGCGCCATGTTGCGCGCGGCCGGGTACCGGGTGCTGGACCTGGGACGGTCCGTTCCCGCCGGGCGTATCCTGGACCAGGCCCGGGAGAATGGTGCCGCCCTCATCGGCCTTTCGGCCTTGATGACCACCACCATGCGGCGGATGGAGGAGGTGGCCGCCCTGGCCCGACAACGGGCGCTATCCATCCCCTTGCTGGTGGGGGGAGCGGTGGTCACGGAGGGTTACGCCCGGTCCATCGGGGTGAGCTACGCCCCGGACGCGGTCCGGGCGGTGGACGTTGTCCGAAGAATGCTGGGCGAAGCAGCGCCGGCGGCTGCGAAAGACAACCTCGGTAGCTGAAGAAGATGGCCGAAAATCGCCTTGACACTCCCTTCCAAATCTGATTTTGATTCGGTCACGGTGAAGGGTTGGCACACTCCAAATCCTCCGAAGGTGAAACCCATGAGGAACGTTCTCTCGGTCATGTGGATCGCGGTCCTTGGCGGGCTGCCTGCCGGGGCCCTGGCCTCGGCGTTCGATGACCACACCAACTGGCAGCAGGAACCGATGCTGGAGACGGCGAAGCCCTTGTCTCTGGGACGTTCGGTCCTGGAGATGGGTACCGGCCTGCGCTATCTCAACAGTACGGAATTTTTCAACTCCGGCGGCAAGATTCAGGAGGCGCCCTACAAGTACAACATCTACACCTGGGACTTCTTCATGCGTTTCGGCTTCACCGAGAACTGGACCCTGTGGGCCAACCTGCCGGTGGTGTGGAGCGAGCTTTCCAACTACAAGGCCATCCAGCAGGACCGCCAACGCAAGACGAGCGGCAAGCTGGGCGATTCCGACGTGGGGGTGTTGTACCAGTTCTTCCACCATGCCGACCCGATGGTTTCCATGGCCTTCCAGATCCGCTGGCGGCTGCCCACCGGCGCCGAGGCGCCGGGCCAGCACGACGTGAACATCGCCGGCACCGGGCTCACCGACGTGGACATCTCCTACCTGGGGCGCATCCAGCCCTTCCGCAACCTGAGCCTGGGCTGGGGCCTGGGCTACAACATCCGCTTCCCGGGCGCGGTACAGTACATCAACGACCAGGCGCTGGACAGCTCGTTCACCAACAACAAGCTGGATCCCGGCGACGAGCTGTACGGCCAGGCCGACGTCACCGCGGCCATCGACTGGGTGTCTCTCCAGGTGCTGTTCCGCTTCATGTACCGGCTGCCCACCCAGATGGCGTCGCCGGAGTTCAAGTTCCAGACCATGAAGTGGAAACTCCCCAACGGCGAGGAGGTCTCCGAGGAGTACGTGGTGTTCAACGGGGCCACCTACCACGACCTGGACGTGCGCGAGAAGCTACAACCGGCCGGCAAGCTGGTGAGCTCGGCCGGATACCTGTTCACCATACAGCCGCGCATCATCGTGCGCCCGGTGGACTGGCTGGATCTCACCCTGTTCGCCAAGCTCTATCCCATCGGACAGAACAGCATCTACGTCCACAACAGCGCCGGCGACAACCCCAGCGTGGACAACTTCATGCCCATGCAGGCCCTGGGCACCAAAATGGGGATCCTCCTGGGTGAGGTCGGGGGATCGCTGACCTACCGCTGGTAGGCGGCCATCCGGTCAAGCGGAGGAATCATGCGCAGCCAGAGAATCTTCGCCCTTTGCGCCCTGTTCGGCCTGCTCGCCGCCACGCCCTCGGCGGAGGCGGGCTTCTACAAGCGGGGTCACTGGTACTACGACGCCAGCTACCCCGATGTGGAGTGGCTCAGCGTCGACACCGAGCACTTCGTCATCCACTACTACCCGGAGATCGAGTTCACCGCGCGGATGATGGCCAAGTACGCCGAGATCATGTACCCCAAGGTCACCGGCATGTTCGACTTCCCCCTCAAGGAGAAGGTGCACATCATCCTGCGCGACCAGGAGGAGAACGCCAACGGCTTCGCGGTGTACAACAGCGACTGGGTGACGGTGTGGGCCACCCCGCTGTACTACCCGCTGCGCGGGCGCCAGGAGTGGATCCCCGACTGCGTCACCCACGAGTTCACCCACATCGTCTCGCTCAAGGCCCAGGACTGGAAGTCCGAGGCCGCCTTCATCGTGCTGGCCTCGGGGCTCATCGAGGACGGCACCCACAACCTGGACATCGGGGCCCAGGTGCTGATCGGCTTCAACGAGCCTTACTGGTGGGCCGAGGGCGTGGCCGAGTACGGTGCGCACATGGCGGGCTTCAACTGGTGGACCACCGCCCGCGACATGATGCAGCGCTCGAGCTTTTTGGAGGACAACTACCTCACCTACCACGAGATGTTCACCCCCGGCAACAAGGACTCGGGCTTCGACCGCGAGCGCGGCTACCAGCAGGGCTACGCCACCGCGCTCTACGTCATGGAGAAGTTCGGCAAGGAGCAGTTCGCCCAGCTCGCCGTCAACTCGGGCAAGAAGGGCCACCTGTCCTGGGACAAGAACATCGAGGACGTGCTCGGAATCGACGGCCAGACGCTGTACGAGGGCTGGGTCAAGTGGATGAAGGAGCGCTACGATCGCCAGGTCGAGCCCATCCGCAAGGCCGAGCACGTGGGGCGCGACCTGACCCGCACCAGCCGCGGCGAGGAGGTCGACGTGGTGGAGCGTCTGCCGGACGGGCGCTGGAAGATGGAGCTGGGCCGGCGCCACTTCCCCGATCCCCCGCCCCTGGACGAGGAGGAAGCCAAGGCCCAGGAGGAGGACCGCAAGGCCGAGCAGAAGCCCCGCTACGAGTACTGGGACAAGAAGCGGCGCAAGCGCTTCTTCGAGAAGGACGGCAACTGGAACATGCTGCCCAAGGCCTCGCCGGACGGGCGCTTCACCGCTTTCGGAACCCGCAAGGGCATCATGGTGTACCCCATCGGCGCCGACGAGTGGCCGACCTTCTCCGGGCACTACCTCAACAGCAAGCGCGCCGAACAGGCGGCGGAGAACCTCAAGCTGGTCCCCGAGGCGTCGGTGTTCAACGGCTACGACTTCAGCCCCGACAGCCGCAAGATCATCTACTCCTCGATCGGGTGCCCGAACAGCTGGGCGCCCTGCGTCAGCATGGACGGCTACTACCGCTACGACCTCTACACCTTCGACATCTTCACCGAGGAGGTGGAGCGCCTGACCCGCCGGCTGCGGGCCATCGCGCCGGCCTATTCGCCGGACGGCAAATGGATCGCCTTCGTGCGCATCGAGGACGGCCAGAACTGGCTGGGCGTGTTCCCGGCCGACGCCCGCGACGTGGCCGCGGACGGGACCTGCACCATCAACGGCCAGGAGCGGAAGGACTGCATCACCTGGCTCATCAAGCGGCGCGACGGCACCCAGCTGGGCGCCCCCAGCTGGAGCCCGGACTCGCAGAAGATCGTCATCGACCTCTATCGCAACCGCCAGCAGGACGTGTGGCTGGTGAACGCCGACGGCAGCGGTCTTCAGCCGCTCACCTGGGATCGGGCCGAGGACCGGGACAGCCTGTTCACCCGGGACGGCAAGCACGTTCTCTACATCTCCGACCGCACCGGCATCTACAACGCCTACATCATGGACCTCGAGACCCGCAAGGTCACTCAGCTCACCAACGTGACCAACGGCGTGTTCACGCCCTTCCTCACTCCCGCCGGCAACCTGATGTACGCCTACTTCACCTCCTACGGCCTGCGCGTCTACGGGCACCACCGCGACAACTTCTACAACCAGCCGGTCGAGGCGGGCTACGACGTGACCCCGGAGGAGGTGGCGCGCTTTTTGGCCTACGAGGAGCCGCTGCCGGAGATCCGCGACAAGAGCTACTCCTACAACCCCTTCTCGCCCAAGAACTGGATGCCCATCGAGGGCATCCCGCTGTTCATCTACGAGCGCAAGGGCACCGAGATCGGCGTGCAGACCGTGCTGGCCGACTACCT
The DNA here is from genome assembly GCA_012798435.1 of Myxococcales bacterium. Taxonomy (GTDB): domain Bacteria; phylum Myxococcota; class B64-G9; order B64-G9; family B64-G9; genus JAAZNF01. The sequence goes on from JAAZNF010000118.1 coordinate 26,683, forward strand.
GGAGAAGCACCGCATGATCGCCACGGTGCTACTGGGCCAGCAGATGCTCTACGCCGTCAACTACACCAACAACTTCTGGTACCCGTCGTTCTTCATCGACTGGGCCCACGCGGACTTCGCCTTCGAGTTCACCCAGCAGATCCCCACCGGCGGGCCCTTCCCCACCAACGTGACGCCCCACTTCGGCGCTCCGCTGGTGTACAAGGGCCGCCAGTCGGTGGACTGGGGCGAGGCGGGCATGGAGCTGGTGTTCAACGACCTGTGGTGGATCGATCTCATGTACAAGTACCGCTACTACGCTTCCACCGAGGCCACCGCCAACCAGGCCCGCGCCTCGGCCTTCCTCACCAACAACAGCTATGGCATCGAGATGTACTACAACGGGATCAACCCGTACGCCGCCGAGGGCGACGTGAACCCGCGCGGCCGCTCGCTGGCCATCGAGTACTGGTTCACCCGCACCGGTTTGCCCACCCGCCAGTTCGCGGACGTGGAGTGGCTGGGGCGCACCAACCCGCCGGGGGACTCGTCGGACGACTATACCCTCCACGAGATCCAGGTGGGCTACCGCGAGGCCATCCCCATCATGTGGTGGAACGACCAGGGCGACCACACCCTGGAGTTCAACTTCCGCGCCGGCTGGCAGAACCGCAACGTGTTCCGCTGGGACGAGTTCTTCGGCGGCTCTTTGCACCCGCAGCGCTTCGTGCCCACCCAGTCCACCACCAACGAGTTCGCCGGCTACCCACCCTTCTCCATCTCGGGCGAAACCATGCTGATCTTCAGCATGAACTACCGCTTCCCGTTCTGGCGTAAGATCGACAAGATGTTCGGGCCCTTCTACTTCGCCTCGCTGTGGGGCGAGGTGTCGTTCACCGCCGGTAACCTGTGGGGCTACACCGCCGACTACGTGCACGATCGCTACGGCAACATCCAGCGCAACGGCGAGAGCTACTGGGATCCGGCGGTCCAGCCAGGGACGGTGCGGCGCGAGGTCCCGTTCGTGGACGTGTCGGCCAAGAACGGCAACTACATGTTGTACGACGTGGGCTTCACCCTCAAGCTCAAGGCCTACATGTTCGGCTACATCGGCTGGAACAGCTTCATCCGGGTGGCCTACCCGTTCAACACCATCAACGGGGCGGTGGACGTCAACAACGACGACGTGTTCGTCGACGCCTTCCCCAACGACGCCTTGAAGGCCGAAGTCAAGCGCAAGGCCCTGCGCTTCTCCATCGGCATCGGCTCGGACTTCGACTGAGCCAGACCCGCGGACCATCCTTCATCTCCCCCGCCCGCCGGACCGTCATCTCAGACGGTTGCGATCCGAGTTGACAGCCTCCGACGTCGTTTCCACCGATGCATATCCCCTTTGCTGCGGTTGCTACCAGGCGTAGCCTCCGCTCGGCTTGCGCTGTCAAGGGCCTTCGGTCCCTTCGGGATTCGCTTCGCTCGCCCTCGACGGCGGTCGGGCTTCGGCTGAAATCGCTAATGTGAGAAGCATGCAGGAATGCTTCTCCTTGTCCAGGAAGACCCAATTCATAGGAGGCGATGTGCAGTTCGCAAGCCGCACAGACTCGGCCGAGATGCCGGGTCGCTCGGACGCGGGTTGTGCGCCGATGCGAGGTGTGCCACGATTCCGACATGCGCTGCCGGATGCTGATGCTCTCATTGCTCGCCTGCGCGCTCTCCTGGCCGGCGCGGGGGGAAGCACCGTGGGCGGATCTTACCGCCGGAGCGGGGTTGCGTCTTTCGCTTTCCCGGGCGGCGCCGGAGCAGCGGCTGTCGTTGCTCACCGTGTGGAGCGAGCCGCCCGCCGATCTGCCCGCCACCTGCCTGGGAAGGGTGTGCCGGGTGGAGGTCGCCGTCCAGGCCGTGTCCAGTCTGCTGCGCCGGCCGGATCTGCTCTTGGCCGACCGGCCGGCCCGGCGCCGGCCGCGCATGGACCTGGCGGGGGAGATGGTCCGGCTTCCCCAAGCCCGGTTGGAGACGGATCTCGCGGGACGGAATGTTCTGGTCGCCGTCATCGACACCGGCCTGGACTTCACCCACCCGGACTTCATTGACGAGGAGGGAAGGACCCGGGTGGCCTGGCTGCTCGATCAGAATCGGCCACCCGAAGGCCGTTATGCTGACCTGGAGGAGCTGGGCGGCGGCGCGGTATACCACGCCTCGGATCTGCAGGCGATCCTGGCGGGCCAGGGCGGGACTGCGCTCGGGGCGGGCCAGGACGTGGTGGGCCACGGGACACACGTGGCGGGCATCGCCGCAGGCGATGACACGACGTACACCGGCGCTGCGCCGCGGTCGCTCCTGGTGGCGGTGAAGGCGCTGCGCGAGGACCTGAGCGGGTTCGATGACGATCGCTTGTTCCAGGCGCTGGCCTTCTCGCGGGCCGTCAGCGAGCGGGAAGGCTTGCCGCTGGTAGTCAATCTTTCTCTGGGAAGCCAGCTCGGCGCCCACGATGGCAGCGAACCGATCGAGCTCGCGCTCGACGAGCTGTGCGCCATGCGGGAGCCATCCGTCGCCGTGGCCGTGGCCGCCGGCAACGACCGCGGCCGCGGCTGGCACGCGCGCCTCAGCCTCCAGGAGGGAGCCGAGGTACACCTCCGCCTGCTGCTCCCCTCGGCGTCGGCCCCGAGCCCTACCCGCCCCGCCTCGGTGACGCTGGACCTGTGGGCCGACGGGCCGGGGCCTTTCGAGGCCTGGGTCGAGACGCCCTCCGGCGAGCTCAGTGAAAGCGTCTCCAGCCGGGGGCCGTTGGGGCTTTCGGCCTGGACTCCGGACGGCCACGTCTCCCTGGTCACCGACAGGCAAGACGAGCCGTTCGGCGCGCCGCAACGCCTGCTCGTCGAACTCTCCGACGATCCCGCGGCTCCCTTGCAGACGGGGACCTGGACGATCGGAATTCGCGGCGCCTCCCGCAGGATCGACGCCTGGGTCGGCGACTACGAGCTTTCGGCCCTGGCCTTGCCGCGCTTCCTGGATCACCTCGACGATGGGAATCTGGTGGGGCCGCCGGCCACCGCCCGCTGTGCTGTCGCGGCGGGTGCGGTGGTGTCACGGCTGTCCTGGAGCGACGCCGATGGCGGCGCGCACGCGCTGCCGGGCGAGGTGGGAACGGCGGCCGAGTTCAGTTCGGCCGGCCCCACCCGCGACGGGCGAGCCAAGCCCGAGATCTTGTTGCCGGGGTACCTGGTGGCCGCCGCCATGTCGCAGGACGCCGATCCACGCTCGGCCTCTTCCATCTTCTATAGCGGTGGCAGGCGGGACCGTGTCATGCCGGATGGCCGGCACGCGCTCTCCGGCGGCACCTCCATGGCCAGCCCGCTCGCGGCGGGGCTGCTGGCCCTGGCCTTCGAGGCCGATCCCTTGCTGGCGGCCACGGAGTTGCGAGACCTGTTGGCGGTATCAGGCGCCAATGATGCACGGCTCGGCGGCCAGGAGGTGTACAGGCCACGGTTCGGATTCGGAAGGGCCGACGCCGTGCGCTTTGTGCGCCTCGCCCGGGGCGAGCGGGGACGAACGCTCGATCCCACCCAGAGCTTGTGCGGCGTGAGCGTGGAGTGGCTGCCGCCATTCCCCGACGGCGAGGCCCGGGTGTTCGCCGTGCCGCGGGACGCCGAGGGCTTGCTCCTTGGCGACGACACCCGCGTGGCGTTCTTCGCCGACCCCGGCGTGGTGTACCAGGAAGGAGCCGAGCCAGCGGCGCCGATCCGCAGCGCCCGCTTCTCGGGTGCCGGCGCCAAGGGTGCGCGGGTGCGCCTCTCCTGCGTGGTGGAGGACACGCTCTTTACCGCCCATCCCGAGGTGGTGCTGGCCGAGAGCGAAGCGGCGTCCTTTCGTGAAGGGAGCGGCTGCGCCAGCGCGCCAGGGAGCACTGCCCCATTCCAAGGAGCAATGCTCGTCGCCTTGCTTCTCATCGTGGCAGCTCGCCGGTACCGCTCCGGCTAGGAAATTCCTGGCAACAGAGGCCGCGAGATAACTCCGATTTTCGAGATTTCGCGAACGTGTTGGCTGTGACGCCTCCGAAGGTCCCCGGTAGCTTGATAAATCGCGTCTGGCCGCGCTTGCACTTTGAGCATCGCAGCTAGCAGCACAAATCGTTCTACATAGTCTTCCTGGAAAAGGAAGGCATGCTTGCATGGTCTTCATATTTGCGGATTCAGCCGAAGCCCGACCGCTGTCAATGGTGAGCGTAGCGAATCGCGAAGCGATCGAAGACCATTGACAGCGACGGTCGGGCGGAGGCTACGAGAAGGACGCGGCGCACGAACGCACCAGCTCTGGAAGCCCCGCTTTTTTGTTACTCGATGGAAGGAGGAGATCAGTGGCAGCCGGAGCAGCTCGAAGAGGTGCAGCCGCTGCACGAGGAGCCGCCGCCGCTGCTCGCGGTGAAGCCGGCCTCGCTCTTGTGGGCGAACACCGAGAGCTTCTTCTTCGCCCTCTTCGACCCGCAGCGGGGACACTGGATCTCCTGGTCCTTCGAGAGCACCAGCTCTTCGAAGTCGGTGTGGCACTTCTGGCAGGTGTACTCGTACAGCGGCATGGTCATTCCTCCAGCTTCTGGATGAGATCCGCGATGGCCTGGTTTTCGGGGGCGAGCTTTTGCGCCTGCGAAAGCAGTCGGCGGGCGCGCTCCAGGCGGGACTTGCGGGTCGCCGGCTCACGCTGGGCCATGACGATCTCCAGGCTGGCCAGGCGGACCATGGCCTCTACGTGATCCGGTTGAATGCGCAGGATGTCCCGGTAGGCATCGAGGGCCTCCGGCACCCGATCGGCGCGCACCAGCACCAGGGCTCGGCGCTGGCGCAGCTCCATATCTTCTCCCGAGAGCAGGATGAGCTTGGCCAGCGCCTGCTCGGTCCGCTCGTCGTCCTGGCGCAGATCGGCCAGGTCCGCCAGGCGCTCCAGTGCGGCGCGATCGAAGGGATCCAGCGAGAGCGCCCGCTCGTACAGCTCGCGAGCCTTCTGCCAGCGTTCGGTGCGGCGATACACGTCCCCCAGGGAGACCAGGGCCAGCGGCATGTGCGGAGCCAGCTCCAAGGCGCGCTCGAGGGCCACGATGGCCTCGGAGTTGCTCTCCAGGCGACTGCGCGCGATGCCCTGCAGCGTCCAGGCCAGCGCCAGGTCCGGGTGGCGCACGCAGAACTGCTCGGCGGCGGCGAGCGCCTCGCCCACCGCTTCCTGCTCGAGCAGGTCGAACACCCGCTGGGCCTCCTGGCTCAACTCCGAAGACAGCGCCCGGAAAGGATCGTAGATGCGGGCGGTGATGGCCGCGGCCTTCTGGGCCTCCTCCGGGGTGGGCTGCTGCGCCATCACCGGGCGCAGCATCTCGATGGCGCCGGCGTCGTCGCCTTGCTGAGAGAGCACGTTGCCGAGGGCCACCCGGATGCCCGCTCGCTCGGGATCGAGGCCCAGCGCCGACTCGAACTCGCTCCGGGCGCGCGCCAGGTCACCGTTCAGCGCGTACATCAGGCCCGTCCGGAAGGGGATGTCCGCCTCCTTGTGCATGCGTTCCCGGGCCGCACTCAAGTGCGTCAGCGCCTCCTGCATGCGGCCCGGTCCGGCCGCCATTTCCACCAGGGCCAGGCCGTAGTGCGCCAGGCCGGGGCTGGGCTGAAGCAGCCGGGTGTAGCGCTGCCGGGCCTCGTCCAGGCGTCCGGCGTAGTAGGCCGCTTCCACGTAGCCACGATGGACCGCCAGGTTGTCGGGTTGAGCCTTGAGCAACCCCTCGAATATCTGCAGGGCCTCCCCGGCCTTGCCCTGGCGGGAGAGCGATCGCGCCGCGCGCACCTCGTCGCCGGGCCGGTCCTCCACCAGCGGGGCGTGCCGGCACCCGGAGGAGGAGAGCCACAGCGAAGGCAGCCAAATCGCGGTAATGATGACCCGCCGCATGACGCCGGAATCTAGGACCGACGCCGGCGGATGTCAAACCGCGCACCGCGCGGCTTGACCCCGGAACCCCCACGGCTTACGCTGGCGGCGGACCATCCCCGGGAGGTGCCGAGTGGGCGCAACCACCATGATGCCGGCCGCCGCCATCCAGCGTGCGCTGCGTTTCCGTGAGAAACTCACCGAGCTCATCAACCTCATCCACAAGGCCGAGGACGTCTCCCAGATTGTGCTCGACCTCAAGAACCGCGTTCTGGAACTCCTCGACTGCGAGCGCGTCACCATCTTCGCCGTGGATGCCCGCACCCAGCAGGTGTACAGCCTGTACAAGGAGGGCGAGGAGGTGAAGGAGATCCGGGTGGGGCGCAACCACCAGTCGATGGTGGGATTCGCCGCGCTGACCGGGCAGACCCTCAACGTGAAGGACGCCTATGACGAGGCGGAGCTTCGCGCCTACCACCCCGAGCTGCGCTTCGATCAGAGTTGGGACCAGAAGACCGGGTTTCGCACCCGCCAGGTGCTCACCGTGCCCATCCTGTACGAGAAGTACCTGATGGGGGTGCTGCAACTGCTCAACAAGCGCCAGGGCGCGGCCTTCACCGGCGAGGACCTGGTGGGGGCGCAGGAGATCGCCAAGACCCTGGGCATCGCCCTGTACAACCGGCGGCGCCTGCAGCGAGGGCGCCCCACCCACCGCTTCTCCGCCCTGCTGGAGAAGGGCCTGCTGTCCGAGAAGGTCTTCCAGGAGGCGCTGGCCCATGCCCGCATGAACAACCAGAAGGTGGCCGAGGTGCTGCTCACCACCTACCGGGTTCCCAAGGCGGAGATCCTGGCCAGCATGGCCGCCTTCCATAACACCGGCGTGTTCTCCTACGACGGCACCCAGCGCATGCCCGAGGAGCTGCGCGCCCGGCTCAAGCCGGACTACCTGCAGAAGATCAAGGTGGCGCCGCTATTGGTACAGAACGGCGTGCTGCGGGTGGCGGTGGAGGATCCCTCCGACCTCACGGTGGTGGACGCGGTACGGGTGATGCAGCTCGCCCCGCGCCAGGAGTTCCTGGTGGCGCTGGAGAAGGACATCGCCGATTACCTGGCCGCCTCCTACGGGCTGTCCCTGGTCGACGCCAAGGGCCAGATGGCCGACATCCTGGGCGAGCTGACCACGGAAGAGAAGGGCGACACCACCGACGAGGGCCCCGAGCTGCAGGAGACCGACAGCGCCATCGTGCGCCTGGCCAACCAGATCATCATCGACGCCTACGGCCAGGGGGCCTCCGACATCCACGTGGAGCCCATGGGGCGGCGCGATCCCTGCCGGGTGCGCTTCCGGGTCGACGGCGACTGCCGGGTGTACCAGGAGATCCCCGCCAGCCACCGCATGGCGCTGGTGTCGCGCCTCAAGATCATGGCCAACCTGGACATCTCGGAGCGGCGCAAGCCCCAGGACGGCAAGATCCGCTTCCAGATGAAGAACGGCGCGCTGGAGCTGCGCGTGGCCACCATCCCGACCACCGGCGGCGAGGAGGACGTGGTCATGCGCCTGCTGGCCGCCAGCAAGCCGCTGCCGCTGGATCAGATGGGGTTCTCGGCGCGCAACCTGGCCGGGTTCAAGGACATCGTCTCCAAGCCCTACGGCATCATCCTGTGCGTGGGCCCCACCGGCTCGGGCAAGACCACCACCCTGCACTCGGCGCTGGGCTTCATCAACACCCCGGACGTCAAGATCTGGACCGCCGAGGACCCGGTCGAGATCACCCAGCCCGGCCTGCGGCAGGTGCAGGTGCAGCCCAAGATCGACTTCACCTTCGCCAACGCCATGCGCGCCTTCTTGCGCGCCGATCCCGACGTGATCATGGTGGGCGAGATGCGCGACCAGGAGACGGCCCAGATCGGCATCGAGGCCTCGCTCACCGGCCACCTGGTGCTCTCCACGCTGCACACCAACTCGGCCCCCGAGACGGTGGTGCGGCTCATCGACATGGGCATCGATCCCTTCAACTTCGCCGACTCGTTGCTGGGCATCCTGGCCCAGCGGCTGACGCGCACCCTGTGCCGCTCCTGCAAGCAGCCCTACACGCCCGGCGAGCAGGAGTTCCAGTCGCTGGTGGAGTCGTACGGACCGAAGTATTTTCCGCGCACCGGCGTGCGCTACGGCTCCGAGCTCAAACTGTACCGGGCGGCGGGGTGCCCGGACTGCGGCGGCAGCGGCTACCGCGGGCGGATGGGCCTGCACGAGCTCATGGTGGGCACGGACGCGGTGAAGCGCCTCATCCAGCAGAAGGCCCCGGTGGAGGAGCTGCGGGCCCAGGCCATCGCCGACGGCATGACCACGCTCATGCAGGACGGCATCGAGAAGGTTCTGGCCGGCCACCTGGACATGAAGCAGGTGCGGGCGGTGTGCATCAAGTAGGCGGGCTATCCGCCGCTCATGAGGTGCAGCACCTGGATCTCGGCGCCGTCGGGGACGACGGTGGTGTCGTACTCGGTGCGCGGCACGTGCCGGCCGTCGACGCTCACCACCAGCAGCGGAAACACGAACCCCTTCTCGCGCAGCACGTCGCGCACGGTCATGCCCGGCCGGTGCGAGTGGTTCTCGCCGTTCACCCGGATCAAGAGATGCCTACCCCTTCAGGAAGGGCCGCACCACCTCGACGACCTCGGGTAGGTCCATGCCCAGCTTCTTCAGCGTCTCCAGGGTGGGGACGCCGTCGGAGGTCCAGCCGCGCCGCTTGTACACCGCGTCGCACAGTTTCTGGTAGCGGTCCAGGCGGTACTCGCGCACGCGGCGGATCTTCTCCTCGACGCTCAAGCCGGACGGCTCGACGCCGATCTTCTCCTTGAGCTCCTTGTCGTAGCGCTCGGCGCGCGACTGGTACTCCTCGCGGGTGACCGGCCCGATGGATCGGTAGGGCGGCTGGTCGTGCTCTCGCCGGCCCTTGCCCATGCGCAGGTTGAACACGCGCTGGAAGTTGTACACCCGCTCCGACATCAACAGGAGATCCTGGACGGTGATCTCGCGCCCGGTGACGCCGGCGAACAGGTTGAGGTAGTTCTGCACGTGCTCGGGGACCTTCTGCGGCTCGGGCTGTTTGGCGTTGTCGGCGGGCTCGATGTCGTTCCAGGGCAGCTTGCACAGCCCGCACAGCCCGAACCAGGTGCGAAACAGCGGGAAGTAGTGCAGCGCCTCGGCCTTGTCCTCGAAGGTGGGGAGCTGCTTGTTCACCATGTCCATGAAGATGAGCCAGGCCTCGTCGTGCTGCGGGCCCTTGTTGGTCAGCGCGTAGCCGCCCTGCTGGGCCAGCGACTCCTTGGAGTTGTACTGCGAGTACTCCAGGCCCTTCACCTCCATGCCCATGTCCCGCAGAAGTTGCGCGTCGCCCCAGCCCTTCTCGGCGAAGAGTTTCTTCATGCGGGCCACGCCCTGCCCGGCGATGGCGCCGAGGCCCTTGCCCTGGGCGAGCTGGTGCAGCATCTCGAGCTGGGCCGCGCCATCTCCGAAGTTGACCGTGAGGCCGCCGGAGCGCTCCGCGTTGAGGATGCCCCGCTGGAAGCACTCCATCACGAAGGCGCAGATGGTGCCGTAGGAGATGGTGTCCACCCCGTAGGTGTCGCAGTAGAAGTTGCACTCCAGGAGCCAGTGGGGGTCGAAGATGCCGCAGTTCGACCCCAGGCCGGCGGCGGTCTCGTACTCGGGGCCGTCCACGGTCACGGTGTGGCCCTGGTATGGGCCGGTGCGCAGCACGAAGCCGTCGGCGCCCTTGCTGCAGGCCATGGAGCAGCCGTACCAGCAGCCGTCCACGGTGGTCTGGGTGAAGCGCGCATCCCACACCTTGGAGTTGATCTTGGGGGTGTCCGGGTGGTTGCCGTACTGGAAGTTGTGCACCGGCAGCAGGTCGTAGGCGTCCATGATCTCGACCAGGTGGGCCGTGCCCTGGCGGCGCATGTGGCACTGCTGGTCGTCGTAGTCGTGGATCTCGAAGTGCATCTTCTCGCCCGCCTTGGCGATGCGCTCCAGGTCGGCGGGGTGGTTGGCGTCGGCGGTGACGCGCGGGCCATGGACCACCAGGGCTTTGAGCCTTTTATCCCGAAAAACCGTTCCGGTGCCGCCGCGCCCGGCCTGCTTGATGCGGGTGCATTTGCGCCGGAGGTCGTACCAGGAGAAGTTGAGGCAGCCCACCCGGCAGTGCTCGGAGGCCCGCCCGGCCGCCACCACCGACACATTGGGCAGATCCTTCTCGTCGGTGGCGTACATGCGGGTGAAGACCTCGGCCGCCACGTGGGAGTCGGGGTTCTCTTGCGGAGCTTCCTCCAGCGTCACCCGACCCGCCACGCCGTCGATTACCAGGATGACATCTCGGGCGGCCTTGCCCGAGAGCACCAGGGCGTCGAAGCCGGAGAACTTGAGCAGCGGGCCGAAGTACCCGCCCACGTTGCTGTCGATGGGGATGTCGGTGAGCGGCGAGAGCGTCACCACCAGGGACTTTCCCGAGCCGGGGTACTGGGTGTTGCCGCACAGCGGTCCCGGAGAGATGACCAGCACGTTCTCGGGGTCATTCCACCGGGTGCCGGGTTTCACGGCGTTCCACAGGTAATGCAGCCCGTAGCCGCGCCCGCCGGTGAAGAGTTCACGAACGCGGTCGGGGATCTTCTCCTCGCGGATCTGTCTCTTTCCCAGATCGACCAGCAGCGCGCGGCCCGTGTAGCCGCGCTGGGGAAGCGACGGAGAGAAGCGGAGTTCGGCCAGGACCTTGTGGGCGGCCTTCTGCCCGGGGAGATCGTGGCACACCTCGGTGCGACGAGTAATGTCGATGGCGCTCATGGGTTCACCTCAAACGGGAAGGTTGGCGTGGTCCTGCGCTTCCAGCGACAGGGCCCCGTGCGGGCAGGCCTTGACGCAGTTGCCACAAGACGTGCACTTGAACGGCGTCGCCGTGCCCGGCACACGGAACATGGCCTTGTGTGGGCAAAAGCCGATGCACATGAGGCAACCGACGCACAGGTCGCGCTGGATGAGCACCGTGCCGGCCTTGTTGCGCCGCAGCGCTCCGGTGGGACACACCGCGATGCACTCGCCGCACTGGTTGCACACGGTGAAGGCGAAGCCCTGGTGGGTCTTTCTCGGCCGGATGGCCGAGTGGGCCAGGTCGTCTTTCTTGTTGAGCACCTTGGCGCAGGCATGTACGCAGGCGAAGGCGCCCTGGCATTTTTCCGGATGGGGGGTGAGCACTTTCATGAGAAGAACCTCTCGAGTGAACGTTGACTCGTTTCCTACCGCGACGGTATCTTGCCGGGCGATACTTGCCAAGTCAAGGGACGGCTTGGGGTTCTTGGGCTGCGGCCGAAAGGGCTATACGGTGATGAGGATGCGCATCCGCTTCCAAGGGATCGAGATGTCCTTGCCAGCAGGTACCTGCCTGGACGCCCTGCTTGTGCGCCAGAACGCTCCCAGACCCGGCGAGGCGGTGTTTCTCAACTGCCGGCGCCTGGGGGCCGACGAGTGGCCGCGTACGATCCTTCGGGAGGGAGACGAGATCGAGACGGCCCCGCTCGTCGCTGGCGGATAAGGCCGCGGTCTCCTTTCCCATTCGCGACAGACTCTGCTACTATTCTGGCATGCGCGGTCGCGCGGGAGGACCCATGAGAGGAATCGCGCTTGCCCTGACCCTGGTGGTGGCTGGATTCATCCTAGCGACAGGCCCGGTGCGGGCCCAGGTCATCCTGGATGTGACTCCCAACCACGCGGCGGCCGGGACCAATCCGCGCCTTACCATCACCGGCGACGCGGGGGTGGTGCTGGGCGCCGATGCCATGGTCCGTTTCTCGCCGGCCAGCGGCGTGACCTTCAACGAATGCTCCATTGAAGCGAGCAACGTGATCGAATGTTTCGCCATGATCCCCCAGAACACCGCGCCCGATGTGCAGGATGTGTTTGTCACCTCTGGTGGCTTCACCTATGTGGGCGAGGACCTCTTCACCATCGATCCCTGCCAGGGGTGCGTCTTCCCGGTCATCACCAAGATCGAGCCCGCCGCCGGCGACCAGGGCCAGAGCCTGGATGTCAGTGTGACCGGTCAGGACACGCACTTCGCCTCGGGGTCGTCTCTCGCCTTCTCCGGCAGCGGCATCACCGTCTCGAACGTGCAGGTCTCTTCCGCCACCCGGCTCTCGGCGCGCCTCACTATCGCCGCCGGCGCGGCCACGGGGAAACGCGACGTCACCGTGACCACCGGCACCGAGACCGCCACCGGCGCGGGCCTCTTCGAGGTGCGAAAGCTCACCATCCCCCTCACCATCACCCCGGACCGGGCACCGCAAGGGGCCTCGCTGGCCCAGGTCTCCATCAGCGGTGGCGCCGGCGGCTACACCGCCCAGACGGCGGTGAGCCTGGGGAGCGGCGTCACCATCGGCTCCGTCCAGAGCCCCTCCGACACCCAGCTGGTGCTCTCCGACGTCGCGGTGAACGCGCAGGCCCCCATCGGCTGGCGCACGGTCACGGTGGGGTCGGCGTCGTACCCGCACCATTTCCTGGTGCAACCAGGGCCATCGACCCAGCTCGTGTCCATCACCCCGAACCACGCCGATCGCGGCCACCCGCGGCTGGCGGTGACGCTGGCCGGCCAGAACGCCCGCTTCGACGCGGCGGCTCCGGCGATCTCCTCCTCCCCGGCCGGGTTGAGCGGGTTCTACTTCACCGCGGCCGGGCCCGACACGCTCAACTTCAACCTGATAGTGTCGGGGGTCATGCCGGAGGGCATGACCGATGTGATCTATTCCTGCTGCTTGCCCGGGGACAATGTGGACTGCCCCAATCTCGTGCTGCACGGGGCATTCGAGGTCACCGCCCCGGCGGCGGTGACCCTGGTCGAACCCGCATTCCTCAACGTCGGGGCGCACCAGACGCTCGCCGTCACCGCCCCGGGCGGGGGCTTCGGGCAGGGCGAGACCGAGGCCTTCATCCAGCCGGAGAACGGAGTGACCGTCGAGCAGGTGGCGGTGACCGACAGCGATCATTTGACCCTCACCGTGACAGTCGACGACACGGTCAGCGGCGGAGCGCACTCCATCGTGGCGATCACCGGGACTGAGCTGGCCGTGGGCAAGGACGTGCTCGATATCTCCAACCCGCGCATCACCCGTGTGGCGCCGCGGGGTGCCTTCCCCGGCCGGAGCGTGAAGCTCACCGTGGAAGGGGAGAGCATCCCCTTCTCGGCGGCGACCACGGTCCAGATCTCGGGGGACGGGCTGACGCTGGGGACGGTGGAGTTCGACGCCGGCTATCCCAACCGGGTGCGACTGGACGTGACCGTGGCCGAGACGGCCACCCCCGGCAAGCGAGACCTCTCGGTCACGGCCGGCGCAGTGAGCGCCTCGGCCAGCGGGGCCTTCAGCGTGTACACGCCCGAGACCCCGGACACCGGTGGCGGGGGCTGCGGCTGCGGCGGCGCGGCCGGGGCCGGTGGCGGGTCAGTGCTGCTTTCGTTGGTGACCCTGATCGCCATCCGGCGCTTCAGGGGGTCTTCCCGCCCGCGATGAGCGCGAGATCGGGGCGTACCACTGCCTCGGCTCGACGCCGGGCCAGGTAGCGCGCCACGCGATAGTAGTTCTCCTCGCCCTCCGCGGCCAGGTTGAGGTAGCTCTCCGGCACGTCGATGTCGATGGCGGGTCCCAGCTCGCGCCGCACCACCAGCCGTAGCTGGGCGTCCCCCAGAGCGCTGCCGATGAATTCGAGATCGTGGACCGACAAGAACTGCCGGAAGGGCCAGGCCAGTACCCGCTTGCTGCGCATCGCCGCCCGGGCCAAACCCATGGCGATCACCGCGGGCAGGAAGTTGACCAGGCCCCGGATGAAGCGGCGCTTGCGGCGCGCCTGAGAGGTATAGCGCATGACGGCGCGGGCGATGGCCCACCAGTTGCGGGTGTGGACGGAGCCGTCCTGGCGCAGCAACCAGCGGTGACCGTATACGTCCCCCAGCAGGCGATACAGGCTCGGATCGGCCAGCAAGGGGCGGACCAGGAAGAGGTTGTTGATGCGCACCGGGTGTCGTCGTAGGGGCAGAGCGCCCCACTTCCACTGCTCGAGGCCGGTCTCCTCGCCCAGGTCGCGCTGCATCCGGGTCAGCTCACGGTGATCCAGCAGGCCGAGCCCGAGCGCCGCGTCCGGCGGAACCGCGGCGATGAAGTCGTCGATTTCCTGTGGATGGATGAACGGCAGATCCGAGGTGAGAACCAGGGCTGGCAGCTCTCGAAAGGCCGGCTGCGCCTTCTGCATCGCGCGCAGCTCGAGAGGATCGGGCGAGCTTGAGCGGGGGCAGGGCCCGCCGCGTCCGGGCAGAACGTGCTGGAAGAAGGCCCGGTAGGCGTTGGTGACGATGTCGTCGGCTTCGGGGACCAGGTGCAGACGCTCTCGTTCGCGAGTCAGAAGCGGCGCCAGGGCAACCGAGAGCGCCGGGACATCGCCCACCACGTACACGTGCCCGATCCTTGACGCACCCAGCGCCGCCCCGACCGCTCTCTGCACCAGCGGCTCTCCGCCGAGCTGTAAATATGGTTTGGCCGCGGGTCTGCCATCCAGCAGGAACCGGGTCGTGCCACGGGTGCCGGCCAGTACCACCGCGTCCAGGGTTTCCCCGACGCCGCTGTCTGGCCTTGCGGAGATCGGCCTTGACATCCTTCCTCCCGGGGCACACGATCCCGTCGCGCGCTTGTCCTCCCCCTACCAGAATCCGCGGGGGCTGGCAAGGGCGCGACGCAGGTTGGGGAGGCGAGGAGAAGACGATGTCCGTGACCGGCCAGGCCATCCTCATGACCCTGTTCATGGCATACTCGATCGGGTTCTTGTTCTTCATCGCGCGCGCCTCGGCGCGGCACGCTCCAGAAGCGGCACCGAAAAAACACACCCGCCTCGTCACCGGCGTGCTGGTGCTGGGCCTGCCGCTGTGCCTGCTGGTGTTGCTGGCCGGGCTGTTGCAGTAGCGCCCGGACCATCCCCCCGTCTCCCTCCACGCAGCGGCGCTCGCTTGGTCACATTTGCAGGTGTAGCCTCCGCCCGACCTTTGCCGTCAAGGGTTTTCAATCGCTTCGCGACTCGCTGCGCTCGCCCTTGACGGTGGTCGGGCTTCGGCTGAAATCGCTACCATGAAGAGCATGCGGTCATGCTCTTCCTCCATGAGGAAGATGAGATGATCCGGCTTGAGAGACTGGCCGCGATGCCGTCAGAGCAAGCGCGGCCAGCCGCATTCTGCCTCACCCCCAGGTCTTGATCTCTTCATCCTTATCCCCTCGCTCCACTGTGGGGAGGGGGTCAGGGGGTGAGGTGCAACAAAGGGGGATGGTTTGATAGCCAGCGCGAACGGCGAAGGGGAGGTGTAGGCGCTCCCTGGGGAGACGCCCGCTCGCGGCATTCAGGGGTCAGGAGAGGGGCAGACGGGGAGGAGGGAACGGGGTGCTGGCCTCAGGCCGAGCGGCGCCGGCGCAGGCCGGCGAGCGCGCCGAGGAGCAAGCCGAGCGAGGCCAGGGACGCCGGCCCGCCACCGAAGGAGCAGCCGCAGCCGCCGCCGTCGCCCGAGCCGCAGTCGGGATCCTGCTTGTCGGTGAACCCGTCGCAGTCGTTGTCCAGGTTGTCGTTGCAGGTGAGCTCGCGCGCCTCGGGCGGTTGCTTGGGCACGCACTGCTGGGGCACGCCCTCCTTGCACTTCTCGACCTCGTTGCGGCACTCGCCCACGCCACAGGTGTAGTTGCCGGCAAAGTCCTCGTCGGTGGAGCCGTCGCAGTCGTCGTCGATGGCGTTGCACAACTCCTGCTTGCCGCCGGTGGGCGACTCGTCGCACACGATGCCGTTGCCGGCCCCGTTGCACACGTAGTGCCCCTCGGCGCAGCTGTCCTCGTCGGAACCGTCGCAGGCCTGGCCCTTGTCCGGCCAGTCCTCGTCGATCAAGGTGTCGCAGTCATCGTCTTGGGAGTTGCAGATCTCTTCCTTGTGGACGGTCTCCTGGCACTCGACGCCGCTGTGATCGGCCTTGCACACGTTGGCACCGTTCGCGCACAGATCGGTGTCGTCGCCGTCGCAAGATACGCCGACCGGGAAGCCCTCGTCGATCACGGGCGGGGTGTCGCAGTCGTTGTCCACCCCGTCGCATATCTCCGAAGCGCCGGGGTGAGTGAGCGGGTCAGCATCGTCGCAGTCGGTTCCACCGCAGGCGTGGTCGGCGAACTGGTCGTTGTCGCCGTCCTGGCAGGTGTTGTCGCACACGCCGTTCACGCACAGGTACCCTGGGTCGCACACGTGGCCGCAGGAGCCGCAGTTGCTGCGATCGCCCTGGATGTTCGTCTCGCAGCCGGCGGTGTTCGCGTCGCAGTCGTCCCATCCCGTTTCGCAGGCGCCCATCACGCAGGCGTTGTTCTGGCAGGTGCCGGCGGCGTGCGGGAACTGGGTGGTGCAGTCGTCGCCACAGGAGGCGCAGTTGGAGTCGGTGCCGAGCTGGGCCTCGCAGCCGTCGGCGGCGGTGGTATTGCAGTCGTACCAGTTGGCCTCGCAGGCGCCGGAGGCGATCACGCACTGGCCGGCCTGGCAGGTCTGGGTAGTGACGTGGGGGAGGTTGCACACCGTGCCGCAGGCGCCACAGTTTTGCGGGTCGGTCTGGGTGTTGGCGCCCTCGTCGGTGGCGCCGTCACAGTTGTCGTCCACTCCGTCGCAGTGGGTGTCGGCGGGGCCGGGGAGCACCTGGCCGTCGCAGGGCCCCCAGGATGTGCCGTCGCAGGTCTGGGTGCCGGCCTTGCAGGGCAGGTGCTGGTCGGTCCCGGCCGGGCCGTCGTAGCAGGGGCGGGTTTCACCGGCCGTACCGCACAGGCCGTTGATGTCGTTGAGCGAACGCGGGAACACCTGGTAGCCGTTGTTGGGCGGGGTGTCGGTGGAGTACTGCGCCACCACCCCGACCAGCCCGATGGGCCAGGTGGGCTCGGGCGAGCCGTCGATGTTGGTGTCGGCGTCGATGCGCATGAGGAGCTTGCTCACCCCGGCGTCATCGGTGATCTCGATGTTGGCGTTGCGGGTGGCGGTGGGCCAGGTGTCGGGCGTCGAGGGCGTGGTGGTTGGGCTTACGCCGGTGATGCCGACCAGCACGCCTTCCAGCACCTCGGCGTTGGCCAGGATATCGGCCACGGTGTGGATCTCGGGCACCACCGGTTGGTTCTGGGCGATGCGCACGTACTTGATGCTGGTGATCTCGAACTTGCCGTTGTACTGCAACGGCTTTCCGGCCACGCGCAGCTCGTCGCCGAGCTGCATGGAGCTGGTCTGGCCGGCGGCGAAGATGAAGATGCCGGAGGTGGCGTCCTGGATGGCCACCTCGCCGTTGGTGAAGGTGTTGGGCGCAGAGACGACACCCTGCACGGTGAAGATGGCGTTCGGCGTGTTGTCCAGGATGTCCGGGACGAAGTTGCTGTTGCCGTCGGTGCGGGCCCACAGCATGGGCACGATCCCGAAGTAGAGCTGGATGCTGGTGTTGCTGGGCTGGCCGGCCAGGTCCTTGACCCCGACCGCGGTGAGCGTGGTCAGGCTCTGGGCGGCGATGCCGGAGATGCCGGTCAGGTGGACCAGGGTGTTGTCGGTGCCGTCGAGGGCGGCGGTGGTGGGGTGCACGTCGCTGCCGGCGTTGAGGGTGTAGTTGGCGGCCGTCTCGGCCGAGGCGGCTTCCAGCGCGGTGCCGAACCACACGTCCACCGCGTCGTTGCCGGCGGCCATGACGTGCACGATCTCCGGCCCGAACACCTGGTTGGAGTACACCGAGTTCTGGGCCCGGGGGGTTCCCCGGATGGCGTTGTTGGCGGAGTCGTGTCCGTTGATGGTCACGCCGTCGTTGGTGCCCCAGTTGGCCGAGTTGTTGCCGGGGAGCTGCGGGTTGCGCCGCTCCATGGTGGCCTTGCTGCCGGTCGTGGCCGAGCCCGCGTACCAGCCGACGGTGTTGCAGGACACCAGGTCGATGTCGTTGTTGGCGGCATCCTTGAGGACCAGGTCGTCGCCGGTGTTGGCGAAGGAGATGGTGGTTGCCAGGATATCGGCAGCGATGTCGTTCACCACCGTTTCCGCCTTTTCCACCAGGAAATACCCGTTCGCCGGGATCGTCCCGGACAGGGTATAGGTGGTGCTCACGTCATCGATGATGGTCCAGCCCGTCAGGTCGATGTCGGAGGCGGTGTTGTTGAGGAGTTCCAGCCATTCGTCGGTGCCGCTGGCCTCGGTGCCGCCCCAGGCCACCTCGTTGATCACTACATCCAGCGGGTTCGCCGCCAGCGCCGGGGCCGTGAGCGCCAGGGCCATCACCAATCCCAGAATCGCCGCTCTCATGTGCATCTCCTTTCGCCCGAAGGCAAGAATGAGCTTGGGGTCGCAGCCGGAGCCATTATGCGAGGCGGTTTTATCGCCGTCAAGGCTCGCCGAAGAGGCGCCGCACCCGCTCCGCCCAGCGGTCCAGGTTTACCGGATCGCGCGGGTGGCCCGCGTAGAGGGCCTGGGCGGCCGCCATGCGCCCAAGGTGCGGGGCGAGTCGCAGGGCGAGCGCGGGTGCGCGCAGCAGGCCGACGCCCAACGTGGGCAGGCGCACGTCGCGCAGCGTGGGGACGCGGTGCGCAAGAGAGGCTCGCAGGGCGCCCTCGGACACCATCCCGGCGCGGATGACTCCTTCCACCTCGGCACCGGAGAGGGACTGCGTCATGCGGCAGAAGGCGTCGGCGGCCGCCAGCGTCCCGCCATGCTCGCGCTGGAACGACTCCTGGTAGGCCCAGGCGGCGGCAAGACTCCCCGGGTCGTCGTGGGCGCGGACCGCGCCGGCCAGCGTCTTTCCCGAGAGCAGGCCATATCCCACGCCACTGCCGTGGGCCGCGAACACCATCGAGGCCGCGTCGCCGATCAGGGCGACGCCCTCCGCGGCGATGCGCTCGAACGGCCGGCGCAACGGGATGACGCCCGCGCCGCCGAAGAGTCGCTCGCCGAGCCAGCGGTTCTTCTCGACGAAGGCCGTCAGGTGCTCGGTGGGCGACCGGTGCTGTCCGCCCGCCACCGTCCCGCACAGCAGGGCGGCCCGCTCGGTCGCCTCGTCGATGGTCAGGGTGAGCACCGAGAAGCCGCCGTCGATGCCGGTCCAGGACAGGGTCTCCCCGGGCCGGCAACCAGACTCCTCCATGAATCGCGCCGCGCCCTTCCGGTCCGAGATGATTCGAACCTCCTGCTGGGCCTGGCACAGCCGGTCGCCGACGGGGGTGGGGCAGAAGCGTTGCAGAGCCGGGATGTGGCGGCGCAAGGCGCCGGCGAGCCCGCTCGCGTCCACGAACAGCCGGGCGCGAAAGGTGTGAGCCCTCTCTCCGCCTCGCCGATCGGTCGTGTGCGCCGTCAGGGCCACCGGCCGATCGGCCTCGAAAGAAAGCTCGCTGGCGCGGCAACGATCGACCAGCCGCGCCCCGGCCGCCACGGCCTCGTCCTGCAGGCGGCGCACCAGGAGCCGCATGTCGCAGAACAGGAGCGGATTCTCGGGCAACACCACCCGGAACCCGCCGCTCGGGCCGAGCACGGAGAACGGCCCCGGGCCGAAGGTGCGTTCGTCCCCCTGCGGCAGGGCCACGCCGGCCGCCTCGAACATCCAGGCGGGCACGCCGTTCACCCAACGAGCGCCCGCCTGATCCCGCGCGCGCTCTTCGAGGAGCGCCACCCTGCGGCCGTCCCGGGCCAGACAGGCCGCGGCGAAGGCGCCGGCGCTGCCGCCGCCCACCACCACCACGTCGAAGGACATCTGGCGAGGCATGACGCTCTTCTACCGCGAGCTTCCCGGGTGATTCAAGGCCGAGCCCAACCAGCTCCGGGATCCATAGAGAATGCCTACAAGCCTATTCGTGAGAGTGGCCGTCCGAAAGCAGCACCCGCCAGATAAACTCGACCGCTTGCGGGATGGCCGCGGCCACCGCCGGGGTGCACTCCTCGGAGAAGGTGTAGGGGTCGCACACTCCGATGGCGAACACCCGCACCTCCTCGGGCATGGAAAGCTCCATGCGCCTTCCCAGCTCCAGGCAGGTCATGAGCCCCGCGTTGTGGAGCGTGAGCGGCACGCAGGATGAGCCCAGCTCGGCCAGTGGCACCTCGCGCACCTGGCCTGGTGGCAGACGCCCCGGCTCCAGCGAGTCCACGATCACTACCCGGCGGAAGCCCTCCAGCTCGTGCAGCAGCTCGACCCCGCCCACGCAGGCCTCGCGCAAGACGGCCGTCCCCGCCGGCAGGCGCGAGAAGAGCTCGCGGGCGACGAGGTGCCCCACCCGGTCGTCCGAGAGGATCGGGTTGCCCAGCCCCAGGATCAGAAGCTCGCCCGTGTATGTCATTCGGCTGCCATCTTTGATGCTCATCATAGCCTCCGCTCGGCCTGTACCGTCAAGGGTCTGCGCGGGCTTCGCCCGCTCCGATCGCTTCGCGACTCGCTCTGCTCGCCCTTGACGGCGGCCGAGCTGCGGCTGGTTGGCTGTCATGAGGGGAAAGGAGCCTTTCCCCTCCACTTTGTCGGGGAAGTCGCAACAGGATGGCTCGGAGAGAATCCCTCCGTAACCAGCTCCCGTCAGCGTGGCTGTCGGTGGACTGGATGCCGGTTGTTTGCAAAAAGGAATCCGCGAACAGGGCATCTCCATTGGAGGCATACAAGACGAACATCCGAAGAAGGAAAAAACGGAAAAAGCCGAAGCCGGCTCAGTCGCGCTTGAGGTGGTAGCGCACGCTGCCGTCGGCTTCGCGCACGGTGATCTCCAGCGGCATCTGCCCAGGCAGTGAGTGGGTGGCGCAGGAGAAGCACGGATCGTAGGCGCGGAAGGCCATCTCCACCATGTTGAGCAGCCCCTGCTTCGGCTCCTTGCCCTTGAGCACCTGCTGGGCGGCCTTCTTGACCGACATCGAGATGGGGGCGTTGTTGTTGGTGGTGCCCACGATGAGGTTGGCCTTGGTCACGATGCCGTTCTTGTCGGTCGTGTAGTGGTGCGTCAGCGTGCCGCGCGGCGCCTCCACGATGCCCACGCCATCGGTGGGGGTGGCGGTGGGGATGGTGTGCACGTCCTGCGACAGGATCTCCGGGTCGTTGGCGAGCTGCACCCAGCGCTCGGCCGAGTACAGAAGCTCGACGAGCCGCGCCCAGTGGATGGCCAGGGTGTGGTGCGAGGGCTTGCCCCCGAGGGTCTTGTACATCTTGTCGTACTGCTCCTGGGCCTTGGGGGTGGCCATGCCGTCGGCGGCGTTGAGGCGCGACAACGGGATGGCGCGGTAGATGCTGCTGTCCGCGCCTTCGACGAAGCCCTTCCAGCCGCGCTTCTTGAGGAAGGGGTACTTGAGGTACGAGTACGTCTCGACGTGCTCGGCGACGTTGTCCAGGTACTCGGGGGCGCTGTATTTGGCCACCTCGCGGCCGGCCGCGTCCTTCACCCGCACCTTGCCGTCGTAGAAGTTGACCTTGTTGTTCTCGTCCACCAGGCCCATGTCGCCGACCTCCAGGCGGTAGCCCGGCGACAGGATGAGATCGAGATAGGCCTTGTTCTTGAGCACCACGTCCTCGAACAGCTTGAGAGAAAACTCGGCGAACTCGACGCACTTCGGGCCCTTCTCCTTGAGCTCGGCCACGATCTCCTTGGTGATGCCCTTGCTTACCCCGCCGGCGATGCACCACACCGGGTGGGTGGAGCGGCCGGCGATCTTGATCTGGAGATCCTGGGCCCAGCGCCGGTGCTCGATGACCTTCTTGCCGATCTCCAGCCCCACCTTCTCGATCACCCCCAGCACGTTGCGCTTGTCGGCCGGAGCGTCGGGCCCCACCACGAAGTCCGGCGCGCCCAGGTAGTAGAAGTGCAGGGTGTGGTCGTAGAAGTAGTACACGCCTTCATAGAAGAGCTGGCGCAGTTTCCGCGCCGCCGGGGGGATCTCCACGTGGTACACCGCGTCTACCGCCTTGGCCGCGGCCATGTGGTGGGCCGCCGGGCACACCCCGCAGATGCGGGTGACGATGCGCGGCACTTCCTCCACCGGGCGCCCCACCACGAAGCGCTCGAAGCCGCGCAGCTCCGGGATCTGCAAGTAGACGTTGCCCACCTCGCCCTTGTCGTCGAGGAAGATCTCGATCTTGCCGTGGCCTTCCAGGCGGGTGATGGGATCGATGCTCACGCTTTTCATGTTCGCTCTCCTCGCGCCTCAGCGGTCGCCCAGGTGGCGGCGGTGCAGCAACGACAGCGGCAACCCGAAGCGGTAGAAGTACCCCGCCGGATCCGGGATGCCGTCCAGGATGCGCTCCACCTCCTCGGGATCCTCGGAGTCGATGTGCGAGGCGATGGCGGCCAGGATCTTGGCGCCCTGGTCGGTGACGTTGGGCAGCGGGCCGTAGCAGCCGCGGCAGGGCATGTTGGAGCCGATGCAGCGCCAGCCGCAGCCGGCGCGGGTGGCAGCGCCCAGGCACACGATGCCCTGCTCCATGAAGCAGATCTCGGGGTCGGGGTGGGTGAGGTGCCGCCGCTGGAACTTCTTGAACTTGAGTTCCTTCTTCTTGCGCGGGCAGTCCTCGCACATGGCCTTGTCCGAGGCGCCCACCACCGCCCCCTTGGCGGGCAGCTTGCCGGAGGCCACCGCGCCCAGCACGATGGCGATCTGCTCCGGGTTGGGCGGGCAGCCGGGCACGGTGTAGTCGACGTCGATGGTCTGGGCCAGGGTGCGCACGTTCTCGTAGAGCTCGGGGATCTTCAGCGTGCCCTCGGGGACCTTGGTCTCCACCTGGGGTACGATCTTCTGGAGGTTTTCGGTCGAGGGGCTCTCCAGGTAGGCCGAGGCGAAGATGTCCTTCTTCGACCAGAAGTTGGCCAGCCCCGGGATGCCGCCCATGTGGGCGCAGGCGCCAAAGGCCACCATGAGCTTGCTCTTCTTGCGCAAGAGGCGCGCCACGTGCTCGTTCTCACTGTTGCGGATGGCGCCGTTGAACAGGGTGATGTCCAGGTACCCGTCGGGGTAGCCCTCGACGTCCTTGTACTTGAAGTCCATGGCGCAGGGCCAGAACTTCACCTCGGCCACCTGGATCACGTCCAGGATCTTCTCGTGGATGTCCAGGAAGGCCACGTCGCAGCCGCCACAGCTCGCTCCCCAATACACGCCCACCTTCAGTTTGGCTTGGCTCATGAATTCCTCCAGGGTGTCAGGCGGTGGCCTGGCTCTTTTTCGGGAGCGCCTTGCGCACCTCGAGGTTCAGCGGTCCCAGGGCGCGCACTTGCTCCACGAACTCGTTGATCACCCGCTGGTAGCGCTCGCCTTCCGAGGCGGAGATCCACTCCAGGCGCAGGCGGCCCTCCTCGATGCCCATGTCCTTGAGAAGGCGCTTGAGCAGCGGAATGCGCCGCAGGGTCTTCATGTTGCCGCTCTGGTAGTGGCAGTCACCCGGGTGGCAGCCGCCGAGGAGCACCCCGTCCGCGCCCTCGCGGAAGGCCTTGAGCACGAACGTCGGGTCCACCCGGCCGCTGCACATCACCCGCACCACCCGCACGTTGGGGGCGTACTTCATGCGCGAGGTGCCGGCGAGGTCGGCCCCGGTATAGGTGCACCAGTTGCACAAGAACCCCACGATTTTCGGTTCGAAGCTCACGGCGCGGATACCTCCTTCTAGGCTGGTTCGCTCCCACCGATCCAGGAAGCCGGAAGATCCAATACCCAAACCGGTAGAGGTTTTCAAATAGTTTCTAGAGGCTGAGCAACCCCTCGATTTCCGAGAAGATTTGCCGGTCGCCGAAGTGCCGCGCCAGGATGGCCGAGCTGGGGCAGGCCGCCACGCAGGTGCCGCAGCCCTTGCACAGGGCGTCGTTCACCGCGGCACGCTTGCGGGCCTCGTCGAAGGTGATGGCGTTGTAGGGGCACAGCCCGATGCAGGTGCGGCAGCCCGAGCACAGCTCGTCCTGGACGTGGGCGGTGGTGGCCTCGATCTCGATCTCCTTGCGGGTGATGAGCGAGAGCGCCTTGCTGGCCGCGGCCGAGCCCTGGGCCACGGTGTCGGGGATGTCCTTGGGGCCCTGGCAGGCGCCGGCGATGAACACCCCCTCGTTGGTGGTGGACACGGGCGCGAGCTTGGGGTGCTGCTCGAGGAAGAAACCGTCCGCGCCGCGGCTGACCAGGAAACGGCGGCCCACCTCCTCGGCGTCGAAGCGCGGCTCGAAGGCAGGGGTGAGCACCACCATGTCCACCGGCACGTGCAAGACTTGCTGGAGCAGGGAGTCCTCGGCCACCACCACGAGCTGATGGTCCTCGAGACCCTCGGGCACCGCGGCTGCGGGCACCATGGCCTTCCACTCGGCCCCGCCCCACACCTGGGCGCCCTTGCCGCGCACGAAGCGCACCCCTTCCTCCTGCAGGCGCTTGTAGAACTCCTCGTAGCCTTTCCCGAAGCAGCGCATGTCGATGTAGAAGTTGTACACCCGCGCCTCGGGGAGCTTCTCGCGGAGGAGGTGGGCGTACTTCAGGGCGTACATGCAGCACACCCGCGAGCAGTAGCGGTGATGGTTCTCGTCACGGCTGCCGGTGCAGTGCAGGATGGCCACGCTGCGGGGCGCGCGCCCGTCGCGGGTCTGGATGACGCCGTTCGTCGGCCCGGCGGCGTTGTTGAGCCGCTCGAACTCGAGCGCGCTGTACACCCCCGGCAGGCGTCCGTACCCCAGCTCGGGGATGCGCCGGCCGTCCATGGCCTGGAAACCGGTGGCCAGCACGATGGTGCCCACCGTCACCTCCTCGACGCGGTCCTGCTGCGTAAAGTCGATGGCCGCTGCCTCGCAGAACTTCACGCACACCCGGCACTTGCCGTTCTTGAGGTAGGCGCAGGCGTTCTTGTCGATGATGGGCTTGTTGGGCACCGCCTGGGCGAAGGGCAGGTAGATGGCCTTGCGCTTGGCGAGCCCCTGCTCGAACTCCGAGTCGGCCTTGTAGGGGCACTTCTCGATGCACAGGCCGCAGCCGGTGCACTTGTCGTGGTCCACGTAGCCCGCCTTGCGGCGGATCTTGACCTTGAAGTTGCCCACGAAGCCCGAGACCTCCTCCACCTCGGACCAGGTCATGAGCTTGATGTTGGGGTGCGAGCCGGCCGCCACCATCTTGGGCGTCAGGATGCAGGCGGCGCAGTCCAGGGTGGGGAAGGTCTTGTCGAACATGGCCATGTGGCCGCCGATGCTGGGCTCGCGCTCCACCAGCACCACCTGCACGCCGGCGTCGGCGAGATCCAGCGCCGCCTGGATGCCGGCGATGCCGCCGCCCACCACCAGGGCCGAGGGGGTGATCTCCACCCGGCGCATCTCGAGCGGCTGGTGCTCGCGGGCCCTACGCACCGCGGCCGCCACCAGCGCCTTGGCCTTCTCGGTGGCGGCGCCCTTGCCCTCGGTCACCCAGGAGCACTGCTCGCGGATGTTGGCGATCTGTACCAGGAAGGGGTTGAGCCCGGCCTCCTGGGCCGCCCGGCGGAAGGTGCGCTCGTGCATCAGTGGTGAGCAGGCGGCCACCACCACCGCGTCCAGCCCGTTCTTGCGGATGTCCTCCTGGAGCAGCGCCTGGCCCGGATCCGAGCACATGAACTTGTAGGTGCGCGAGAGCGTCACGCCGGGGATGCCGCGGGCGAAATCGGCCACCTCCTCCACGTTGACCATCCCCGCGATGTTGGTGCCGCAGTGACACACGTACACGCCAATCTTGTATGGCATGGCTTCCTCCTACAGGGTCTCGGCGACCAGCTCGGCCAGGTCGCGCACTTGGATGGCGTCTTCCCGCTCCAGGCCCAGGCGGCTGTCCTCGAACATGTTGACGCAGTACGGGCAGCCGGTGGCGAGCACGCTCGCCCCCACCGCCATGGCCTCGGGCAGGCGCAGGTCGGAGAAGCGCTCGCCACGCTTGGTCTCCATCCACATGCGGCCGCCGCCGCCGCCACAGCACAGGCTCTGCTTCTTGTGGCGGAACATCTCGCGGAAGGTCACACCCGGCAGAGCCGAGAGCACCGCCCGCGGCGCGTCGAAGATGTCGTTGTGGCGGCCGAGGTAGCACGGGTCGTGCCAGGTGACGGTGCGGTCGAGCTTCTTGTGTGGCTTGAGCTTGCCCTCGAAGATCAGCCGCTGCATGATCTCGGAGGCGTGGTGCACCTCGACCTTGACGCCGAAGGCGGCGTATTCGTTCTTGAAGGTGTGGTAGCAGTGGGGCGAGAGGGCGATCACCTTGCGCACGCCGGCCTTCTCGAAGGCCGCGGCGTTGCTCTTGCCGAGCGAGGTGAACGTGCCCTCGTCGCCGATCTTGCGCACCGCCTCTCCGCAGCAGCTCTCCTCGGGCCCCAACACGCCCGCGCGCACCCCGCCGGCCTGGAGCACCTTCCACAGCGCGTCGGCGATGCGACGGCTGCGCTTGTCGTAGGACGGCATGCAACAGGCGGACAGGAGGTACTCGTGCTTCTTCGGATCGAAGCGCGGGATCCCCGCCGACTCGGTCCAGGCGTTGCGCTCCTCTCGCTTGCCGTTCCAGGGGTTGCCCTCGCCCTTCACCGAGCCCAGCGCCGAACGCAGGCTCTGCGGGATGAGGCCCGTCTCGCCGATCATGGCGCGGGTGCTGCGCACCAGGTCCACGATGGCCACGCCGCGCGGGCAGCGCACCTGGCATGAGGCGCAGGTGGTGCACTTCCACAGGTCCTCGCCCTCGTAGCCCGGCAGCCCGAGTTGGGCCAGCCGGATGAGCCGGCGGATGTTGAGGGGCTCGACGAAACTCCAGGGACAGCTCCCGGTGCAGGTGCTGCACTGGTAGCACAGGTCGAGGTCGTGCGCTCCGTACTCCTTGAGCGCATCGGCCACCTCCAAAAACGGCGTCGCGGCAGGCATGGCTCCTCCTTGGTTTGCGATCGCGTCTCGATTGTAGGAGCGTGCCGAGCCGGACTGCCAAGTGAAAAACAGCGCTGTATGAATCCGCTGTACGCGGCGCGAGGTCTTTTTATACAGTCGAGGGGGTGGCCGGGACCATTAACGTCGGTGGCTGCGGCCGGAGCTACCGCTGGAGCTGGAGGAGCCGGAGGACTTGCCGCTCGAGGACCCGGACGAGCCGGACGATCTGCTGCCGGATGACCCCGAGGAGCCGGACGACCTGCTCCCCGACGGTGAGCTGGACGGCCGCGGCGACACCGATGGGCTGATGGAGTGCGAGGGAGAAGAGGACTTCATGCTGGGGGCGTGGTGTGGGGTGATCGGCGCGACCGGCGCGACCGTGCGGGAGCCGCCGGGCGAGGAGCGCTCCATGGTCGGCCGCTCTCGCGACGGCTGCGCCCGGGGCTCGACCGCGCTCGCCGGCGGCTGCTGGAGCGCGGGACCGAGGCGTTCCAGATCCACCGAGTTGCGCGGCATGTTACGCGGCCGCATGGCTGGCTGGCGCGGCTGGATGCTCTCGCCAGCCTCGGGGAATCGCATGGGGGACTGACCCGGATCGATCCGGTTCATCGGCTCGTCCTGGCCTTCCGGCAAGGGGCGCGGACGTTCCACCTCGCGGGCGTTGGGGATGATGCCCAGGTCGCGGACCCGGGGCCGATCGCCGAAGACGGGTTGGGCCGGCCGGGTCGTGGTCGCAGGACGTGCGGAGGGCAACACGCTCGCCTTCTGGAAGCGCGGCCGGAACACCTGTACCTTCCCGTCCTGGACCTTGAGGCTGCCGACGTACCGAGGGGAAGTGTCCGCCATCCGGTACTTGGGGACGTCGCTCTTGGCATGCCGCGCCACGAAACGCTCGGTGAAGCCCTTCTGGCAGTTGCGGTGGGCCGAGTCGCGGCACCCGCGCGGATAGTGGGAGCGCCGAAAGTCGTCCTGGCAGTGCCGCCGGTGACGGTAGTGATGGTATGGGTGGGGATCCCAGAAGAATCCCCAGTCGATGAACACCCAGCCGTCGTAGAACACCGGGTAGTAGCCCCAGCCGTAGCCCCAGGCGTAGCCGGGAGGGATGGGGGCCCAGCCCAGGTAGCCGTCGGTGTAGCGCCACATGACCCAGGCAGGGCCCCACACCGTGCTCGGCACCCACACCCAACCCAGCATGCTCATGAAGGCCCAGTTGCCGTAGTGGAACGGCGCCCAGCCCCAGGACCAGTAGGAGTGCCAGTACCATCCGGCATCGGTGTAGAGCCAGCGGCCGTAGGTGTAGGGCCGCCAGTTGGCGCCGGTGCCGTTCGGACGCCACACCCAACCGTACTGGTCGGTCCACAGCCACTCGCCGTAGGGAGAGAGCTTCTCGATGAAGAAATCGAGATCCACTTCCTGCCCCGGCGAAACCAGCGCGCCCTCGTCGGGGATGGGTTGGACCTCGGACGAAGCCTCCTCGCCGTCATCCGCGTACACGATGGCGGAATGCGGCGCGGCCGGCTCCGTTCCTTGGTCGTCCTCCGCTGTGCCCTCCGGCGCGTCCGGAACGGTCGGGCCTTCCGCCGGGTCTCCCGGCGGCGGCACCCATTCCTCGATGGCGTCGTCGTCGTCGAGGTTCTGGGCGAGGCCGGTAAGCGGGAAAATCAGCGAAATCGATATGATCCAGAAGATCGTGCTTTTTCGGGTATTGAGAGTGGTCATGGCAACCTCCATAAGAAAGAGGCCGTTCGCAAGTATATTTTAGCAACTGGCGTGCCACGGGCGTGCAACACGATTGTACATAAATATCAAAGAGATGGAAATACACGCTTTGCCGCGGTTCCCCAAAACGGAATACCGGACGATTCCAGATTGACCTTGCCCTCCGTGAGCCCAATCACAACTTGCCGTAGGATTTGAGCTTGCGCCACAGGGTGTTGTAGCCGATGCCCAGCTCCTCGGCGGCGGCCTTCTTGTTGCCGTGGTGCTTGTCCAGCACGGCCAGGATGTAGGCCCGCTCCACCTGCTCGAGCGTCATGTTCTTCTCCAGGCCCTGGACCACACAGGGAAGATCCTTCTCGTCGACGGAGAGCTGGAAGTCGTCGAGGCGCAGGGTGTCGCCGAGCGCCCGGATCACCGCGCGCTCCACGGCGTTCTCCAACTCGCGCACGTTGCCGGGCCAGCGGTACTCCAGCAGGAACTTCTCGGCCTGGGCGTCCAGGGCCAGCAAGGGTTTCCCCTCGCGCTCGCACACCTGCTGGATGAACTGGGCGCACAGCGGCAGGATGTCCTCGCGGCGCTCCCGCAGCGGAGGCACGCGCAGCGAGATGACGTTGATGCGATGGAAGAGATCCTCGCGGAAGCGGCCCTCGCGGATGAGCGCCGGCAGATCCTGGTTGGTGGCGGCGATCATGCGCACGTCCACCTTGACCACCCGGGTGCTGCCCACCGGGACCACCTCGCCCTCCTGGAGGGTGCGCAGCAGCCGGCTCTGCATGGAGAGGCTCATGTCGCCGATCTCGTCGAGCAGCAGCGTGCCGCCGTCGGCCGCCTCGAACAGCCCCTTGCGGTCGGCGTTGGCCCCGGTGAAGGCACCCTTCACGTGGCCGAAGAGCTCGCTCTCGAGCAGGTTCTCGTTGAAGGCGGCACAGTTGACCTTGAGGAACTTCTGTTCGCGCCGCTGGCTGTTGCGGTGGATGGCCTCGGCCACGCGCTCCTTGCCGGTGCCGTTCTCGCCCAGGATGAGCACCGTGGCCGAGCTCGCTGCCACGCGGGCGATCTCGGCGATGAGCGTTTTCATGGCCGGGCTCTCGGCGATGATCCCCTGGAAACTCGCGCGGGCCACCTGCTGCTGCAGCTCCTCCAGCTCGCGCTGGATCTTGTGGCGCTTGTCACGCTCGGCCTGCAGCAGCTTGTGCTGGGTCTCGCGCAGCTCCTGGTTGGCCTGGGACAGCTCGGCGATGTTGCGCCGCAGGGCACCGGTCATCTCGCCGAAGGCGCGTCCCAGGTCGCCGATCTCGTCGCCGCCCGGCTCGGGCAGGGGCGTGGCGAGGTCTCCGCCGCCGATCCTGCGGGCGGCGGCGGCGAGCGAACGCACCGGCCGCACCAGCCAGCGGGCGACCAGGCCCGAGAGAATCGTGAGCAAGAGCAGCGATCCTGCGAAGATCCACAGGAACATCCGCCGCAACTCCCCCGTGCCCCGGGCGATCCCGGCCGACAGGCCCTCTAGCTGGCCGATGAAGCGATCGGCGCGGGTCCCCAGCATCACCCCGCCGAAAATGCCGTGCTCGGCGTACGGCCCGGTGTCGTAGAAGATGGGGCTGTACACCCGTGTGCACAGGACGCCGGCCAGGTTCTGCGCGGTGGCGATGCCGGTGCGGCCGGCGCGGGTCTCCAGCACCAGGCGGTGGTACCCCTCGCCCAGCTTGAAGTCGAGGTGCAGCAGGTTGAGCGGCAGATGGCCGACCAGCGCCTCCGCCAGGAGGGACTTCTCGCCGTAGGGCAGCAGCGGCCGGCCGGTACGGTCCAGGCCGCGCACGTTCCACAGCTTGGGGTGGGCGATGACCCAGCCCTGGTCGTCGAACAGGAAGGTGTAGTCGGCGTCGCGATAACCCGCGAACACCGTGGCGTCGTCGTCCATGGCCTTGATGTGTTGCACGAACTGGAAAAGGTGCAGCGCGTCCAGGGCCAGCACCAGCAGCCCCTGCCGTTCCCCGTCGCTGTCGATGGGCATGGCGAAGCGCAGCACGCCGTCGTAGGCCGTGCCTTCGACCACGTCCTCGGGGGCGAACTGGTTGAGGAAGGTACGCAGCTCGAGCTCGCGGGCGCGCGCCTCCTCCTGGCTGAGATCCGGTGGCACCTCCACCAGGATGCGCGTCTCCTCCCCGGGGACGCCGTACACCTGCACCCGACGGTCCTTCTCCTCGAAATCGGCGCTCTCCTCGACCTCTCCGCCCGCGCGCAGCATCTCGTAGAGCAAGAAGCGGTACACGGCCCGATCCCGTGGCGAGCGGTCCTTGAGCTGGGTGATGAGTTTCTCGATACCCAACGCCTGGATTCGGTTCACGTGGAAGCCGGTGAGGTGCGACACCCATATGCTACCCGCCGGCAGGCGCATGGCCTCGGCGAAGTAGCTCTCGCCGCGGTAGGTGGTGTTCTTGGGTTGGGAGACGTCGCGGCGCTGCTCCTCGGGCACCGGCTGGCCGCGCCAGATCAAGATGCGCTCCCGGCCGCCGGGTTCGACCCAGGCGACCTCCTTGTAGAGCGGGATCTCCATGCGCTCCTCGCGCGGCTGCGCGTTGGTCCCGGCGCGGAGCCAGACCTGGCGCTTGCGCTGGCGGGCGAACTCGGCGAAGGCCTCCTCGGTGCGCGGCCGGCTCGCCAGCTCTCTCAGATCCCGTTCGCAAGAATGCAGAAAATCCGCGATGCGCCGCGCCACGGCCTGGGCGCGCAGCTCGTAGGCCCGGCTGGCCTGCAGGGCCTGGTCGCGGATGTTTCCGGCCTGGACGGCCACCGCCACGCCCAGCATGACGAGCGGGATTCCCGAGAGCAGCACGAAGGCCAGCCACAGCTTGCCGGCGACGGAGCGCAGCCGGAAGGGCGCGAAGAGGCGTGGCCCGGAGGACATGTTCACCGCCTCCCGCGAAGCCGCGCCCGGCCTTCCGGCGCCAGCCAGCACGCAAGCCAGCTCGCGCGACCGCCCGCGCTGGCGCTGTCGGCCCCGCGGTCGTCCGCGCACATGGGAAGCTGCGATGGGCACGCTCGCACTGGCAACAAATGTCTACTCCGGTCGATCCTGGGAGAGTTCTTCTCGGTCCGCCAGGCGCGCGGCGCGCGGCAGCAGCACGTCGAAGACGGTGCCCTTGCCGGGCTCGCTCTTCACCTGGATGGTGCCGCCGTGGTGCTCCACGATGCGGGAGACGATGGAGAGCCCCAGCCCGGTCCCCTGGCCATCCTTCTTGGTGGTGAAGAACGGGTCGAAGATGCGGCGCTGGTCCTTCTCCGGGATGCCGATCCCGGTGTCCGAGACCGAGAGCGCCACTCGCTCTTCCCCTTCGGCGCGGGTGCAGAGGCTCAGCTCACCGCCGCCCTCCATGGCCTGGCAGGCGTTCGTGACCAGGTTGATGATCACCTGGATGAGCTGGTTGCGGGTGCCCTGGATGGGAGGCAGCGACTCGCAGAGTTCGCAGCTCACCCGCACGTCGTGCTTCGAGATGATGTGTTCACAGAATCCCAGCGCCTGATGCACCAGGTCGTTGAGGTTCAGGAGTTCCGGCTCGTCCGGAGAGGGCCGGCCGTAGGAGACCAGATCGCGGGTGAGCTTCTGGATGCGGCCGGCGCCCTCCAGGATCTTCTCCACCCTGTCGGCGTCGGCGGCATCGATCTGGCCGGCGCGGATGCGCTTGGCCAGGTACTCGGAGTACACGGTGATGGAGGTCAGCGGGTTGTTGAGCTCGTGCACCACCCCGGCCGCCAGTTTCCCCAGCGAGCCCATCTTCTCGGCCTCGATGACCTGGCGCTCCAGGTTGCGCAGCCGGGTCAGATCCTGGCCGACCAGGATCAGGCTCTCGGGTCGGCCATCGGGGTCCTTGAGCGAGGCCAGCTGGAACTGGATCTGGACCGGCTGCCCCTCTCGGTTGCGCAGGCGGGTCTCCACGCCCGCGGGCGACGGCCGCTCGTCGAGCACCGCCGAGATCTCGGCGGCGAAGCGGTCCTGCACGTCCGCCGGCATCCACTGGAACATGTCGGTCCCCAGCACGTCATCCTTGGAGAAACCCAGCAGATCCTCCAGTGCCCGGTTGAACACCAGGATCTGGCGGTTCATGTTGAGCACCATGATCAGGGCGTTGGCGTGCTCCAGGATGGAGGCCATGTAATCGCGCAGGTAGGCGGTCTCTTCCAGTAGACGCCGGTTGCGGATGGCCAGCGCCATGTGGTTGGCCAGGGCGATGAGCAGCACCTCGTCGTCGTCGCCCAGCGGGACGCCCGGGCCGGCCTCCATCTGGATGGCGCCGAAGAGCTGGTTCTCGGCGACCAGCGGCACGTGGATAGCGTGGGTGGAGCCCTCGAAGAGCCGAGGCACCTCGTCATGGACCTTGACGTAGGGCGCGTGCAGCGCGGCGGCCTCGACCCGGGTCTTGGCCACGGAGGAGCGGGTGAGGTGGATGTGCTGCGCCACGTTCGGCAGGAGCGGCCCACGCGAGTCGCAGGCGATCGGCGCGGGCGGATGGGGATCGGTGATCTGCACCAGGTAGTACACGTTGCCGAACAGCGCCCCCATGGCCTCGCCGATGACCTTGAGCAGCTCCTCTTGCGAGGCGCCCACCGAGAACATCTGGCCCAGGCCGAGGAAGACTTTCTGGACCAGCCGCAAGCGCTTGAGCTGCTCCAGGGCGTTGCGCAGCTTCTGGTTGGCCTCTTCCAGTGGATTGATGGCCACCTTGACGCGGACGGTGTCGGGGGAGGACGCGGACTTGGTCATTCCTTGGGCTCCGAGGAGCGGTCCAGATCCATGATGCGTTGCCCCCCGACGTAGGACTTGGTCTCGTAGCGGGTGAGGTGGCCGATCTTGCGCACGATCTCCGCCATGCGCTCGGTCTCCTGCACGATGATGTCCAGGATGCGGCGGCACTCGTCGGCGTTGCCGAGCTTGCGGCGGGCCAGCTCGGCGTAGCCCAGCACCGAGGTGAGCGGCTGGTTGAGCTCGTGGGCGGTGGCGCCGGCCAGCTCGGCGATCATGGCCTGCTTCTCGGTCTTGAGCAGCTTCTCCTGGGCCTGGGAGAGCTTGCGCTCGATGCCCAGGCGCTCGCGCAGGTCCTGGAAGGTGCCCGCCGTGCCCACCTCGCGGCCGTTCTCGAAGAGGATCCAGGCGGTGAGCTGGATGGGGATGACCTCCCCGTTCTTGGCGATGATCTCCTTGCGAGACGAGGTCAGCCGCCCCGGCCCCTGGCGCAAGGTGACCATGATCTCCTTCGCCACCCCGGGCGGGTAGAGCCGGGTCACCGGGATGCGCCGGATCACCTCCTCGGCGGTGTAGCCCAGGATGCGCTCGGCGCCCTTGTTGAACAGGATGATGTTGCCCTTGGTGTCCACCGCGATGATGGCATCGACCGAAGTGTCCACCAGCGTCTCCAGGAAGGTGCGGGTCTGCTGAAGCTCGCCGATCAGGCGCCGCTCCTTGGAGACGTCGCGCAGGATGACGGCCCTTGCTTCACCGGCGCCTTCCCCCAGTTGGCAGAAAGCGGAAAGCTCGATGGTCCCGCCGCCGGGACGAATCACAGTGAGGTCGCCTTCTACGCGCGTGCCGGGTCGGGCGGCGTCGAGCGAGGCCAGGAAGGCCCGCGCGCTCTCCCCCGGCAGCGCCTCCTGCGCCGAAAGACCCGGGAGCGAGGCTGCCTCCCGCCCCAACAGCTCGCACGCCCGGCGGTTGGCCATCTGGATGCGGCCGTCCCCGCCGACGAGCAGGAGGCCGTGGGGTAGCATCTCCCACAGCTGACGCATGGCCTCGGTCGAGTCCTGGGCGGGCGCCGGCCCCGCCGAAGACGGTTCCTGGCGTCGACCCCGCACCCGCGCCGCGATTCTCGCCTTGAGTTCCCGGCTCTCGAAGGGTTTTCGCACCCAGTCGTCGGCGCCGGCCTCCAGGGCTTGCTGAATCAAACCGGGGTCGGAGGAGACCGACAGCACCACGATGGCGACGGAGGCGAGCGACGGGTCTTCGCGGACCTGGCGGCACACCTCCGCGCCGGAGAGCCCCGGCAGCATCCAGTCCAGCAGCACCGCGTCGGGCCGCTCGCGCCAGATGGCCGCCAGCCCCTCCCGGCCGTCGGCGGCGAGCGTGAGCTCCAGGTGCGGGTCGTCCAGGCAGGCGCGCAGGTACTCCCGGGTATCGGGGTTGTCCTCGATGATCAGCAGCCGGATGGGGCGTTCCTGGGCCTCGGTGCTCATGCGGCCGTCAATGTACCATCGGCGCATCGCCCCTGCAACCCTGACAATCTCAGAGCATGCGGGAGATTTGACTTCCCCAATGGCCGAAGGCTAGACTGCGCCGCGCCGCTGGAGGCTCACCATGAAATGTCCCAAGTGCGGCCACGACAACCCCGCCGGCACCGCCATCTGCGCAAAGTGCGACAACATCCTGGACAAGTCCTTCTTGGGGGACGGCTTCACCGATGAACCCGAGGGGTCCGGAGAGGCGGTGGACTTCGGAGACAACACCGACCGTTCCGCGCCGCCGCCGTCGGAGGCCGGCCAGACCGAGATCGCCCCGCCGCCCACGCGCCGCTCCAGCCGCCGGCCCAGGCCGGCCACCGATCCCGGCCTGCTGGCGGCGAAGACCGCGCGCAAGGCCGCCTCGCTCGGCGAGGAGCCGACCGAGCACAAGGCCGAGTCCCTCCCCGATGCCCGCAAGCAGAAGCGCTCCGCCCAGGACACGCCGGTGGAGTCGGCCTTCGCCCCCGAGGAGAACGAGTCCTTGAAGGCCGAAAGCCAGCGCATGGCGGCGGAGATCCGGGTGCAGGTGCGCAAGGGCTGGTCCTTCTACCAGTCCCTGCGCCTGCCCGAGAAGATCGCCCTGGGGGGTGCGGCGGCGACCTTCCTGTTCTCGTTCTTCCCCTGGGTGCGCTTTCCCCCGCTGGACGCCATCTCCGGGGTGGACCTCGGCGGTTTGTTCGGCGTGCTGCTTGCAGTCGGCTGCGGGGTGGTGTTGTACCTGCGCATGCGCCCCGAAAACGCTCCCCGCGCCCGCTACCTTCTGTTCGCCCAGCTCGGCTGCGCGGCGCTGTGCGCCATCTTCATGCTCACCCGGGTCAGCGCGGCCCGGGGCTACACGCTGTCGGAGGAGGAGCTGGCCCTGGCCGAGGGCGGCGGGTCGCTGCTCCAGCCCGGCCTGTTCCTCGCCATCCTGGGGAGCCTCGCCATGCTGGGCGGCACCCTGATGCACCACCGCACCCTGCTCAACAAAGACTGATCCCGCGCGGCCGCCGGCCGCAACCCCAAGGAGCACCCGGCGCCGCTGGCCAGGCGGGGACGTGCGGCCAGTTGCTCCAGCCCAACCTGCTTCTCCCATCATCGAAGATCGGATAGGGCCATGGTGCTTCACGGACTAGCCTGCGCTCGGCTTGAGCAGGCAAGGGCCTTCACGGGCAAGCCCGCTCCGGTCCCTACGGGACTCGCTTCCCTAATCCCCGGATAACGCGAACGGGTCCTGCCGCCTCTTTCCCCGGCTCTCTCCCGAAAGATCGTTCGCCGGGGGCCCCATCCGCGTCACCCCTTCGCGTACAAAATCCATCGAGGAATCATTGGAGCCGAGTCTTATCTGAGGATTAGGGTCGCTTCGCTCGCCCTTGACTGCTGAGGTTGCAATCATGGGCCGCGTGGGGATCGGGAGAGGTTCTTTCCAGCAGGCGATTTTCGTCACCGCGTGGAGGGGAGGAGGTGGTCGAGGAACTCGACGGCGCGCGGGTGGGACCAGGCCTTCGGCCCCACGAAGCGGAAGCGCACGCGGCCTTCCGGGTCGATGAGAAAGGTCTCGGGATACTTGAAGGTGCCGAAGGCCCGGGCCGCCTTCTCGTCCGGGTCGCGCGCCAGCACCACCCCGGGGATGTCGCCGCGCAGCAGCCGGGCCGCCGCGAGGAGCGACGGATCCTCGGCGCCGCGCTCGGCGAGCGTGGCGGCCAGCCGGTCCACGGCGGCGAAGTCCTCGTCGACGCTGACCAGCACGAGGCGCAGCTCGCGGTTGCGCAGAAGGCGCGCCAGCGCGGCCAGGTGGGGTAGCTCCTCGATGCACGGGGCGCACCAGCTGGCCCAGAAGTTTACAAGCAGGTGGCGTCCGCTCGCTCCGGAAAGCGCCAGGCTCGTACCGTCGCGAAGCAAAAGCGAGACAGGGGGCGCCGGCTCGTCGCGGCGCTGGGGCTCGAGGAGCGCCCGCCCCGGATCGGCCAGGCCGGCCGACGGACCGAGACGCTGGAACAACACCAAACCGATGAGCGAAAGGCTCACAAAGAAAAACACCGTGCGGCCGGTGCGGCTCACGCGGGCCCTCCTTCACGCGAGAGGAAGTCCTCGGCGAGCCGGCGGCCTTCCCGCCCGGCGCGCAGGGCGTCCTCCAGGGTCTCCCCGGCCAGCTCCGGCAGCCGCGCCATCGCGTCGGCAAGGAGTGGCAGGATGCGCGCGAAGGGCAGGTGGCCTTCCCGAAACGCCTCGACCGCCGCCTCGTCGGCCGCCGCCAGGGCCGCCGGCGCGCCGCCGCCGCGCCGCAGCGCCTTGCGGCATAGCCCGAGCGCCGGGAAGCGCGTCTCTTCGCCCGGGGAGAAATCCAGCCGCGAGAGCGCGACGGGGAGCGGCGGGGAAGAGTCCAGCCGGTCTAGCGGCAAGCGCTCCGGGCCGGCGAGCGCCCAGGCGATCGAGAGGCGCATGTCGGGCGGGCCGAGCTGGGCCAGCGTCGAGCCGTCACGCAGCTCGAGCATGCCATGCACGACGCTCTGGGGATGGATGAGCACCCCGATGCGCTCCTCGGGCAGATCGAAGAGCCAGTGGGCCTCGATGATCTCGAAGCCCTTATTCATCAGGGTGGCGCTGTCGATGCTGACCTTGGGGCCCATGCTCCAGCGCGGGTGCCGCAGCGCCTCGCTCACGCCGACCGAGGCCAGCCGCTCCGGCGGCAGGTCGAGGAACGGCCCCCCCGAGGCGGTGAGGACGAGGCGCCGGATCTCCTCCCGGCGCACGGCCCGCAGCAGTTGGTGGATGGCCGCGTGCTCCGAGTCCACCGGCCGGATCTCGGCGCCATTCGCTCGGGCGCGCGCCATGAGGGCCGCGCCGGCCATGACCAGGGCCTCCTTGTTGGCCAGCGCCACCCGCCGTGCCGTTCCCAGCGCGGCCCACAGCGGCAGCAGGCCCGCCTGGCCCGCCATGGCCGCCACCACGATCTCGGCCTGCGGCTCTGCTGCCAGCGCGCACAGCGCCTCCTCTCCGTTCTCCAGGGCGAATCCCGTCCCGCAGCGTTGGCGCAGCGCGGCGGCGGCCGCCCCGTCCCCCATGATTACCCGCGGCGGTCGGTATTGCTCGACGATCTCCGCCATGGTCTCGACGCTGGAGCGGGCCGCCACCCCCGCCAGCCGGAAGCGCTCCGGGAAGGCCGCGACGACTTGCAGGGCCTGCCGGCCCACCGAGCCGGTGGCCCCCAGCACGACGACGCCCCGTGGCGAGTTCATGCGCGCTCCCGCTCCTCGGCCTGCTCGTCGGTGAGCCCGAAACGCCGGCGCCGGGACTGGAAGTCGGCGATGGCCGCGCGGAGGTCGGACTCGGTGAAATCCGGCCACAGGCGTTTGGAGAAGAAGAGCTCGGCGTAGGCCCCCTGCCACAGCAGGAAGTTGGACAGGCGCAGCTCACCGCCGGTGCGGATGATGAGATCGGGGTCGGGCAGCCCGCGGGTGTCGAGCGCCGCCGAGACCTCATCAATACCGATGGCCGCCGGGCGCAGCCGACCGGCGGCGGCCCGGGCCGCCAGGCGGCGGCAGGCGCGTGCCATCTCCTCGCGGGAGCCGTAGGACAGCGCCAGCGCCAGCGTCATCCGGCGGTGGTGGCGGGTGGCCCGCTCCAGGGAGAGCAGCTGCCGGCGCACCTCGCCCGGCACGCGGCGCAGGTCGCCGAGGTGCACCACCCGGATCTCGCGTCGCATGATCTCCTGCCACTCGCGGGCGATGAACTCGGAGAGCAGCTCCATCAGCGCCTGCACCTCGCGGCGCGGCCGGCCCCAGTTTTCGGTGGAGAAGGCGAACAGGGTCAGCACCGGCACACCCAGGCGGCGACAGGCGCGTACCACCGCACGCACGGCGCGGCTCCCGGCCCGGTGCCCGCGCGAGCGCTCCAGCCCGCGGGCGGTGGCCCAGCGCCCGTTGCCGTCCATGATGATACCGATGTGGCGCGGCAGCCGGCCACGGTCCAGTGCGCCGCGTCGGGTCCGTCGGGCCATGGCCGCTCCCCGCGCCGCGTTGGTCACACTTCCAGGATCTCTTTTTCCTTGGCGGCCTGGATGGCGTCGACGCTCTTGATGGCCTCGTCGGTTTCCTTCTGCACCCGGTCCAGGCCGCGCTTCATGTCGTCCTCGGAGATCTCGGAGGCGTCCTTGAGCTCCTTGATGAACTCGTTGCTCTCGCGGCGGATGTTGCGCAGGCGCACCCGGGCGTCCTCGGCCATCTTGCGGGTGGACTTGACCAGCTCCTTGCGGCGCTCCTCGGTCAGCGCCGGCACCGGCAGGCGCACCACCTCGCCGTCGCTCTGCGGGGTGAGCCCGATCTCGGCCATGTTCACCGCCTTCTCGATCTCGGGGATGAGCGAGCGGTCCCAGGGCTTCACTACGATCAGGCGCGCGTCCTGCACCGCCAGGCTGGCCACCTGGTTGAGCGGGACCTTGGAGCCGTAGTAGGTCACCCGCACCGGCTCCAGCACCGCCAGGTTGGCTCGGCCGGTGCGTACCCGGGAGAGCTCCTTCTTGAAGGCCTCGATGGCCTTGGCCTGGTTTTCCTTCAGATCCTTCAGGGCGTCTTCCAACATGACATTCCTCCCTCGAAGGCGGGTGGCTCAGGGGGCCGGGGCCGAGACCAGCGTCCCCAGGCGCTCGCCCTGCACCGCCCGGCGCAGGTTTCCCGGATCCATCTTGAAGACCAGGATGGGGATGCGGTTGTCCATGCACAGCGACACCGCGGTGGCGTCCATCACCTTGAGATCCTTGGCCAGCACCTCGGCGTAGCTCAGGCGCTCGAAGCGGCGGGCGCCCTTGTCCTTGAGCGGATCGGCGTCGTACACCCCGTCCACCCGGGTGGCCTTGAACAGCGCGTCGCAGCGCAGCTCCATGGCCCGCAGGGCGGCGGCGGTGTCGGTGGTGAAGTACGGGTTGCCAGTGCCGCCGGCCAGCAGCACGATGCGGCCCTTCTCCAGGTGGCGCATGCCGCGGCGGCGGATGTAGGGCTCGGCCACCGCGTTGGCCTCGACCGCGGTGAGAACGCGGGTGTCGAGGCCCAGGCGCTCCAGACCGGCCTGCAGGGCCAGGCAGTTGATGAGCGTGGACAGCATGCCCATGTAGTCGCCGGTGGCCCGGTCGATGCCGGTGCTCTGGGCGGAGAGGCCGCGGATGATGTTGCCGCCGCCGACGACCAGGGCCAGCTCCACCCCCAGGGCGCGCACCTCGCGCAGCTCGGTGGCCAGGGACGAGAGCACCTCGGCCGACAGGCTGCCCTCGCCCCCGCCCTTGAGGGCCTCGCCGGACAGCTTGATCAGCACCCGCCGGTAGGGAATGGCTGGCACGGCGCCCCCGCGGCTCAGGCCTTGGCGCTCGCCTGGAGCTGCGCGGCCACCTCGGCGGCCAGGTCCGACTTCTTCTTCTCGATGCCCTCGCCCAGCTGGAAGCGGGCGAAGCGCCGGATGGTGACGTTTTCACCGGTCTTGGCCACAAGTTCCTTGCGGAGCTGGTCGATGGTCTTGTCCTGCTCCCGGATCCAGGGCTGGTCCAGCAGGCAGAACTCGGCGTACCACTTGTTGAGCCGGCCCTCGACGATCTTGTCGGCCACCTTCTCGGGCTTGCCGGACTCGATCACCTGCTTGCGGTAGATGGCCTTCTCCGCCTCGACCACCTGCGCCGGGACCTCCTCGCGGGTCACGTACTGGGGGTTGGCCGCGGCCACCTGCATGGCGATCTCCTTGCAGAAGGCCTGGAAGGCCTCGCCCCGGGCCACGAAGTCGGTCTCGCAGTTCACCTCCACCAGCACCCCGATCTTGCCGCCCATGTGCAGGTAGGACTCCACCTTGCCCTCGGCGGCCACCCGGGAGGCCTTCTTGCCGGCCTGGGCGATGCCCTTCTCGCGCAGGTAGGTGATGGCCTTCTCCATGTCGCCCTTCGTCTCCTGCAGGGCGCGCTTGCAGTCCATCATGCCCGCGCCGGTCTTCTGGCGCAGCTCGTTGACCAAATTGGCTGTGATTTCCATGACGCTCTCCTCGCCCCTCTGGGTCAGTTGTTCGCCGGCTCGTCCGAGCCCGCGGCCGGTTCCCCGCCCGAACCCTGGCGGCGGCCGACCACCTCCACCCGCGGCCCGCCCGCGCTGCCGTCCGAGGCCTTGGCCGGCTGCGGCTTCTCCACCGGCTTCTCGCGGGGCTGCTGGGTGAGGTTGTCCTGGTACTGGCGCTCGCCCTCGACGCAGGCCTCGGCGATCTTCTCGGTGAACAGCTTGATGGCCCGGATGGCGTCGTCGTTGCCCGGGATGACGAAGTCCACCTCGTCGGGATCGCAGTTGGTGTCGGTGACCGCCACCACTGGGATGCGCAGGCGCCGGGCCTCGGCCACCGCGATGTGCTCCTTCTTGGGGTCGATCACGTACAGCACCGCCGGCAGGCGCTGCATCTCCTTGAGCCCCGGCAGGTTCTTCTCCAGCTTGGCCCGCTCGCGGCGCAGCTGCAGGACCTCCTTCTTGGTGAACTTCTCGAAGGAGCCGTCGGTCTCCATCTTCTGCAGCTCCTTGTAGCGCTCGATGCTCTGGCGCACGGTGCGGAAGTTGGTCAGCGTGCCGCCCAGCCAGCGGTTGGTGACGAAGTGCTGCTGGGCGCGGGTGGCCTCCTCGGCCACGATGTTCTGGGCCTGCTTCTTGGTGCCCACGAACAGCACCTTCTCGCCGCGGGCCACCGCGTCGCGCACGAAGTGGAAGGCCCGGTCGAAGAGCTTCGAAGTCTT
Source organism: Myxococcales bacterium (assembly GCA_012798435.1). Lineage (GTDB taxonomy): Bacteria > Myxococcota > B64-G9 > B64-G9 > B64-G9 > JAAZNF01. The sequence goes on from JAAZNF010000118.1 coordinate 68,171, forward strand.
CTGCAGGTCGATGACGTGGATGCCGTTGCGGGCCCCGAAGATGTACGGCCGCATCTTGGGGTTCCAGCGGCCGGTCTGGTGGCCGAAGTGCACCCCGGCCTCGAGCAACGCCTTCATCGAAATGACGCCCATGATCTCCTCCTTCGGGTTTTTCCTCCGCCGGCGCGCGCTTTCATCGGCCCGACCCTGGCCCGTGGCCAGGGCACCCGGGGCCGCGCCGCCGGCGTGCGTGATGCCTCCCGCCGCGGCGCCCATCGCCACGGGGGAGAAAACCGAAGGCGAATGGCTAGCACGCACCCGCCGGAAAGGCAAGTAAAAACCGCAGCGGCCGGCCGTTACCTCGCGAGGTGGCGCACGTCGGCGGGGGTCTCGCCGCGCTCCGTCGACAGCGGCCGCGACAGCCCGAAGACCCAGGGCCAGGCGGTGCCGGGGTAGTCGTCCTGGTTCAACGGTGCGCAGGAGAGGGCTTCGACCTCCACGGGCCCCGAGGCCGCCTGGGCCGTCACCGTCGTCCGGGTGCAGCGTAGCGAGAGCCGCTTGCCGGGTCGAGGGCACTCGGCCTTCTCGACCTCTTCGCCGCGGGTGAGCGTCTGTTGACAGGAGTGCTGCTCTTCGGTCAGCGAGAGCTCCCGCGCCCCGCCGGCGTTGAACCAGCCGCCCTTGAAGGTGAAGCTGTAGACTCGCTTCTCGGTGACGGTCCCGTCCGGGCCGCTCTCGCGGCGGGTGAGCGAGCCGCCGTCGAGCACGCGCACCAGGTTCTTCTTCTGGAACATGATCTTCACCGCCGACTCGCCGCTCACTTGCACGGCGCAGTCCGCCCCGCACTCGCCCTGCCATGACACCGTCGCCCGCAAGCCGACGTTGTCGGGGAGCGACAGCGGCCCGCCCGCCCCCGGTCCTGCCGCCAGGCAGACCGGCAGTAACCCGATCGAAACGAACACGCACCAGAACCCGACACCTGGATTGGTTTTCATGCATCTAGATGTACGGCAGCTGACGCAAGGTCCGCAACTCCGTCCCTTGGCGGCTGGAACAGAGCGTAAACGCCATGACATCATCGGCCCGCGACCGATCGCGCCAGGAGGAACCCGCGCTGACGACGAAAGCACTTGCGCACATGAGGAAGAGCGATCGTTGTCAGAAAGAGACGGGACAGCGGCGGCCGGGTTACGGCGCGCGCTGCTCCTTGGGCAGGCAGCAGTGCTTGTACTTCTTGCCCGAGCCGCAGGGGCAGGGGTCGTTGCGGCCGACCTTCTTGCCTGCGCGCCGGTAGGTCTGCACCTTGCCCCCGGAGCCGTCGGCGGCCGCGGCCTGGGCGGCCGAGGGCCCGGTGCCGAAGGACATCGAGCGTCGCCGCGCCATGCGGGCCTGCATCAGTCGCTCGCCCTCGTCCTCGGCCTTGATCTCCACCTGCATGAGCTTCTTGGCCACCTCGGCCTTGATGCGGTACTGCATGTCGGTGAAGAGGGCGAAGCCCTCCTTCTTGTACTCCAGCTTGGGGTCCTTCTGGGCGTAGCCGCGCAGGCCGATGCCCGAGCGCAAATGATCCATGGCCAGCAGGTGGTCCTTCCACTGCTGATCGATGGCCAACAGGTAGAAGTACTGCTCCACCCGACGCAGGTTCTCCGGCCCGATGGCCTGCTCCTTGGCCAGGTAGATCTTCTCTACTTCCTCCCACAGCTTCTGGCCCAGGATTTCGCGGTTGCGGGGGAGGTTCTCCAGCGGGATGCGCTGGCCGAATACCCCGTAGATACGGTCCTCCAGGCCCTTGAGGTCCCAGTCCTCGGGGTTGACCTCGGCCGAGCAGGTGGAGTCGAGCTCGGCGATGAGCAGGTCCTCGATGAGCGTGAGGATCTGCTCGCGCATGTTCTCGCCGCCCAGCACCTGCCGGCGCAGCTCGTAGATGTTCTTGCGCTGGAGGTTCATCACGTCGTCGTACTCCAGCACGTTCTTGCGCATCTCGAAGTTCTGCCCCTCGACCCGGCGCTGGGCGCTCTCGATGGAGCGGGTCACCCACTTGTGCTCGATGGGCACGCCCTCCTCCATGCCCAGCCGCTCCATGAGGTTCTTGAGGCGGTCGGCCCCGAAGATGCGCAACAGGTCGTCCTCCAGCGACAGGTAGAAGCGCGAGCTGCCCGGGTCGCCCTGGCGCGCCGCCCGGCCGCGCAGCTGGTTGTCGATGCGCCGCGCCTCGTGGCGCTCGGTGCCCAGGATGTGCAGCCCGCCCTGCTCGATGACCTTCACCCGTTCCTCGGCGCAGGTCTGCTGGAACTTCTTCAGCGCCTCCAGGTAGCGGTCGCGCTCGGCCTCGGGATCGGCGTGCAACTTCGCCAAAAACTCGGGGTTGCCGCCCAGCAGGATGTCGGTGCCGCGGCCGGCCATGTTGGTGGAGATGGTGACGGCCTGGTAGCGCCCGGCCTGGGCCACGATCTCGGCCTCGCGAGCGTGGTGCTTGGCGTTCAGCACGTTGTGGGGGATGCCGGCCTTCTTGAGGCGGCGCGCGATCTCCTCCGACTTTTCGATGGAGATGGTGCCCACCAGCACCGGCTGGCCGCGCGAGTACAGCTCCTGGATGCTCTCCACGATGGCCGCGAACTTCTCCTCCTCGGTGCGGTAGATGACGTCCTGGAAGTCGATGCGGATGTTGGGCTTGTTGGTGGGGACCACCACCACGTCCAGGCCGTAGATCTTCTGGAACTCCTCGCGCTCGGTGAAGGCGGTGCCGGTCATGCCGGCCAGCTTGGAGTACATGCGGAAGTAGTTCTGGTAGGTGATGGTGGCCAGCGTCTGGTTCTCGTTCTCGATGGTGACGCCTTCCTTGGCCTCCACCGCCTGGTGCAGTCCGTCGCTCCAGCGCCGCCCTTCCAGCACGCGCCCGGTGAACTCGTCCACGATCTTCACCTTGCCGTCCTCGTCGACGAGGTAGTCCACCTCGCGCTTGAACAGGGTGTGCGCGCGCAGCGCCTGGTTGACGTGGTGCAGAAGCTCGATGTTCTCGGGGTGGTACAGGTTGTCCACGCCCAGCAGGCCCTCCACCCGCGCCACCCCGTCCTCGGTGAGCACCGCGGTACGGGCCTTCTCGTCCACGGTGTAGTCGCGGTCGCGCTTGAGCTTGGGGATGATGGCGTTGCAGCGGTAGTAGGTGTCGGTGGCCTCCTCGGCCGGGCCGGAGATGATGAGCGGGGTGCGCGCCTCGTCCACCAGGATGTTGTCCACCTCGTCCACGATGGCGTAGTGCAGGTCGCGCTGGGTGTAGTCCTGCAGGCGGAACTTCATGTTGTCGCGCAGATAGTCGAAGCCGAACTCCGAGTTGTAGCCGTAGGTGATGTCCGAGCCATAGGCGATCTGCCGCTCGCGGTCGGTCAGCCCGTGCACGATGACGCCCACGCTCATTCCTAAAAAGTGATAGATGCGCCCCATCCACTCGGCGTCGCGCTTGGCCAGGTAGTCGTTGACGGTGATGACATGTACCCCGCGGCCGGCCAGGGCGTTGAGGTACACCGCCAGGGTGGCCACCAGGGTCTTGCCCTCGCCGGTCTTCATCTCGGCGATCTTGCCCTGGTGCAGCACCACCCCGCCGATGAGCTGCACGTCGAAGTGCCGCAGCCCCAGCACCCGCACGCTGGCCTCGCGCACCACCGCGAAGGCCTCGGGCAGCATGTCGTTGAGGATCTCCTGCTCGAAGAGTTTCTGCTCCTTGAGGCTGACGTCGGCGCGGCCGCCGAAACGCTCGCGCCGGGCGTTGTCGAGCCGGGTGCGAAAGTCGGAGGTCTTTCGCGAAAGCTCCGCGTCGGACAGGGCGCGGATGTCCTTTTCGAGGTGGTTCACCCGGGCCACCAGCGGCAGGATCTTCTTGATGGTGCGCTCGTTCTTGGTGCCCAGGATCTTGTTGGTGATGTAGGAGATCAGGCCCACCGGTGCTCACCTCCCGGAGAGAACGGCGCGGGAGTCTAGCACCGCGCCGGGCGCGAAACAAGACAAATCAGAAAAATGGCTTACAGGATGAGGCGAGCGGGCGCGGCCGCTCAGCGGCAGCTCACCCGCCAGGCATCGAGGTCGAGGTTTTTTATGAGCGTGTCGAAATTCAGCGCGTTGGCCTGGGGGCAGACGGTGGCCGCGAGGCTGGCGCTCCCGTACTCCACCTGGAACACCGCCTTGCCGGCGCGGATGAAGGGGAGCAACGTGTCGCACTCGTCGTAGGCGAAGCACTCCTCGTCGAGCGCCCAGTCGAAATCGGCGACAAGCTGGGGGACTTGGTCCAGGTCGTTTTTCAGCCCCACCGAGAGGTTTCGCGCGTGTGCCTCGCTGGCGAGAAATCGGTTGTAGGCGAGCTGGTCAGCGGCGGTGAGCGGAAAGCCCGAGTTGTTCTGGTAGCCGTCCACGTTGTCGGGCTCGACGCCGTCGCAGCCCTTCTGCACGGCCAGGTCGAGCCGGCGCTGCATGATAGGGCGCAGCGCCTGGGCGCGCACGTCGAGCCAGCGCTCGTCGGGCCAGCCGTCCATGACCTCGCCGAGGATCTCCGGCGGAAAGTCGTCCTTGTCCGGCCGGAAGTTCTCGTAGCTCCCCGCCGAGAAGTAGCAGATCACGATCCGCCCCGCCGCGTGCAGGTCGGCGATGGTCGCGGCCGGGGTCTCGAAGAGGTCGATGTCGTACATGACCACGTCGAACGAGGTGTCGATGGTGCCCGAGAGTTGCCACTGCCAGTTCGTGCCGGGGGCCGGGCGCCACACGGTCTTTCCCGGGTCGCCGCTGTCCGCCCCAACGTCGCCCCCGGCGTCAATCCCAGCGTCTCCTCCCGCGTCAAATCCGGCGTCGGTTCCGGCATCGCCCCCGGCATCCTTGCCCGCGTCATGACCGGCATCCATTCCGGCGTCATGGCCGGCGTCGGCGCCGTCCTCCTCGACTGTCCCGTCGGGTCCATCGCCGTCCCCGGAGGAGCATCCGTAGGCGAGACAGCTCAAGACGACAAGACCGTATACCAAGCGCCGCATGCTCGCTCCTTCAGGGACAGATCGGGCCGGTCTCGATGGCCTCCCACCAGCGCGCCGGCAGATCGACGCGGTAGGTGTCCACCGTGCCGTCGCCGCCGGGCCAGTCCGCGCCCCACAGGACGATGCGCCCGTCGGGCGAGATGGGCGAGTAGGCCTCGCGCGGGTAGCCGTCCGGGCCGGGATAATTGTTGTGCGTGTCGCCGATGCGCCAGATGCGCGGGTGCTGTTCGAAGGGCTTCACCTCCACCATGACCAGCTGGTTGCGCAGGAAGCTCTGCGAGGTCTTGTACTCCGAGTAGGTGCTCAAAAAGAACCAGCCGCGGATGGAAGGATCGTAGAAACGCCCGAAGTGGAAGCCGCCCACGTCCCAGCCCAGGTCCTCGTGGAACAGCACCACCGTGGTCTGGCCGCTACGAATGTCGGTGGCCGCCAGGGTGTCGGCGGGGGCGTTGGGCCAGTTGTTGTTCGTCACCTGGCACACGAACAGTTCCTCGCCGCCCGCGCCGAAGGCCCAGCCCGAGTGCGACTCGTCGTTGCACACCTTGACGGGGTTCGAAAAGTCGAGATCGAAGGCGTGCGGTCCGTCGAAGGCGTCGTTTCGGTCGGTGCGCCCGAACAGCGCCACCACCTTGGTGCCGAGCGGCGACATGTCCACCATGTTGGGGCGGGGGAGCTCGCCGGTCCCGCCCAGGGCGCGGTAGCGGGCGAGGTCCAGCGTGCCCAGCAGGCGGTCCTGCGCTCTGTCGTAGGTGACGATGGCCCGCATGGGGAAGTTCTCGCCGTCGTACGGATCCTGCACCATGAAGGCGAAGTAGCGCGAGGTGGCGTCGGCGTCGCCCTCGACGTCGTTGAGGATGCGCCCGCAGTTTGGAAAATCCACGGCGAAGTCGTGGACGAGCGCCGTCTGGCCGGTGGATGCGTCGTACGAGCGGAGCGCACACTCCTCGCGGTAGTAGAGCAGGGTGGGGCGCTGGCCGGACATGTCCCAGCGGAACTCGGCGCTCTCGTCGGAGCTCGCCTCGCTGACGATGCGGTAGAGCGAGTCGTCCGCGGTCTTGCGGATCACCATCTGGCCCCGGCCGCTGCTGGCGGGCGTCTCGCCGTCCTTCACCAAAAAGTAGAGCGTGCCGTCGGAGTTCACCGCGCTCCAGCGGCTGTACACCGGCCGGATCACCCGCTCGATTTCCGCAGAGGAGAACTCCTTCTTGTCGACGGCCTTGCACAGGGTGGTGTGGTAGTGGGGGTCGGAGAGGCACTGGCCGGCGGCGGGCTCCTGGGCCGCGCTCTTCGGATACAGCGGGAAGTTGCTCACCTCGCCGCGGGTGTAGGGGCGGACGTTGTAGCAGAACTCCACCGGGCCACCGTCGGGGCCGCCGTCGAGGTTGCCCCCGCCCGACTTGCAGGCCGGCGCGAGCATGGTGGTGAACACCAGCCAAAGGATCTTTTCCATCGTGGCACCCCGCGGATGGGATGGGAATCGGCGGGGATGCTAGCACGGTTCGCGAACCCGCTCAACACGTGCGATTCCTCTTTCGGAATCCGCTAGCGATCCATTGAAGGCACGGAGGGTCGGCAGCTCTCGGCAGTCGCCTTCGGAACGACCCGGTCCTCACGAGCGGGCCGGGGATGTCTCGGTCCGTCAGGGCGTCTTCTTGCGAACTCGAAACACCAGGTTGGTCTCCGACTGGACCACCCACTCGGCCTGCAAGGCGCCCGCCTTACCCAGGATCTGTTCGATGCTCTTGGTCAGGGCGCGGGGTGGTTCCTCGGTGAGCAGGAGCATGGTCACGCTGCGCTCGGTGGACCCCTTGAGCCGGGCCCGCGGCAGCGTCCCCTGCAGGCCCGCGATCACCGGCTCGCGCGCGTCTGTCGCGTCCTCGGCGAAGCTCGCCTGGAGGAGCACCTTGCGCCCCTTGCCGCGTTCCTCCAGCGCCTTCTCCAGCGCGGCCCGCATAAGCTCCGCCAGGCGCTCGCCCGCCTGCCGGGCCGCGTTCTGTCGCCCCGGCTCGTCGGCCGGGAAGGCCTCCGAGAGCGCCGAGGCGTCGGCGAGCAACTTCTCCGAGCGGGGCTCGAAGGCGCGCCCGTCGAGTTGGACGGTCACCGAGCCGCGATCCTCGCGGACCAGGAACAGGTACTGGATCTGGATGCCGCCGCTCTTGCCCGGCTCGGGTTTCACCACCCGCAGCTTCTCGCCGCCCAAGCGGGAGAGCCCCTCCTGGATCGGGCCGTTGAGGGCGGACGTGGCGCAGCTGGGATCCGGAAGCAGGGTGACGTTGCGAGGCCCGGCGGCAAGGCCGGCCCGCGGCCCGAACAGCATCGCGGCCAAGAGCAGCGCCCCGGGGAGCCGCGTCCCAAGGCCGCGCCCAAAAACACGTTCCATGGAGCGCCCCATGGCGTCTCCTCCTGCCATCGAGGCCGCGGCGTTCGCCGCGGCGAATGAGAAGATCACTCGGATACGATGACGAACTCCACCCGGCGGTTCTCCTCGCGGCCCTTCGGCGTGGTGTTGGGGGCGATGGGCCGGGTGAGGCCGTAGCCGACCGCCTCCAGCCGCTCGGGGGCGAGGCCCCGCTTGATGAGGTAGGCCCGCACAGAATTGGCGCGGTCCTGGCTGAGCTTCAGGTTGAACTCCGGCTTGCCCTGGCTGTCGGTGTGGCCCTCGATACGCACCTTCTTGATCTCCTCGTGGGTCTTCAGCACCAGGTACACCTGGTCCAGCAGGCCGAAGGAGTCGCGCATGATGTCGGCCTTGCCCGTGGCGAAGTGGATCTTCTGCAGGATCTCGATCTTCTCCTGCTTGACGATGACCAGCACCTTGCCCTTGGGGCAGCCCTTGTTCTCGGGCATGCCGGGCTGATCCGGGCACTTGTCGTCCTTGTCGGGGATGCCGTCCTTGTCGGCGTCGGGCCAGGGGCAACCCTGGTTCTCCTTGGGGCCGGCCTGCTCGGGGCACTTGTCCACGTCGTCGGTGAGGCCGTCGTTGTCCTTGTCGCCCCAGGGGCAGCCCTGGTTCTCCTTGGGGCCGGCCTGCTCGGGGCACTTGTCCACGTTGTCGGTGAGGCCGTCGTTGTCCTTGTCGCCCCACGGGCAGCCCTGGTTCTCCACGGGGCCCGGGACGCCGATGCACTTGTCGTCCTTGTCGGGGACGCCGTCCTTGTCGGCATCGGGCCAGGGGCAGCCCTGGTTCTCCTTGGGGCCGGCCTGCTCGGGGCACTTGTCCACGTTGTCGGTGAGGCCATCGTTGTCCTTGTCGCCCCACGGGCAGCCCTGGTTCTCGCTCGGGCCGGCCTGCTCCGGGCAGCGGTCGAGGTTGTCGGTGACGCCGTCCTGATCGGTGTCGGGCCAGGGGCAGCCCTGGTTCTCGGCGGGGCCGGCCTGGTCCGGGCAGCGGTCCTTGGGGTCGTCCAGCCCGTCGCCGTCACGGTCGTGGACTCGCGGCGCCCACATCATGGAGAGGAAGGCCCGGAAGTTCGGCGTGCCCCAGCCGGGCAGGGTGCCGGCCGCGCCGCCGGCGGTGAACCACAGGTCCTTCGGCCCCAGCACCCGCAGGCCCAGCAGCCACTCGAGGGAGGTCTCCTCGGGACGGTTCTTGCCGAGGTTCTCGAGCCGGGCCGCGCCGGCGGCCTCGCCCAGGGCCCACAGCCGCTTGCTGAGCCGCACCCCCAGACCGAGCCGGTAGAAGAACTCGTGGTCGGCTTTGAGGTTCTGCACGTCGACCGCCTCCCGTACCCAAAAGCCGAGGTTGGCGGCCAGGAACAGGCGCTCGCCCAAAAGGTGGCGCGACAGCGCCAGGGTCGGCGCCACGGTCACCCCGGAGCTCCCCATGTAGGCGGACTCGTCGCCCGAGGGCAACGACACCGGGGCGAGCAGCGAAAGCGAGATGCCGTGCTTCTTCTCGCGCAGCAGGGTGAACTTGGGCACCACCCGGATGTCCCCCAGCGCGGTAGAGGTGATGTCCGAGTAGCTCGTCCCGGTGGAGGTGGTGCTGGGCGCGAGCCCTGTCTGGTAGATGGCGACAGGCACGTCCACGCCCAGGCTGAGCCACGAGGTCATGCCCATGGAGATGACCAGGTCGGCCGCCAGGCGCTCGTCGAGCAGCCGCTCGGAGATCTCGCCGTTGCGCTTGAGGATGAGCGCGTCGTCGGAGTAGTGCAGCCAGAAGCCCAGGTTGATGTCCCCGCCCTGTTCACCCTGGCCACCCTCGGTGAGGATCAGCCCCTGGGTGTCCGTGGCGGGGCGGAAACGCTCCGCGTCCAGGCCGTCGAACGTCTGAGCCAGAGCGGTCGGCGCCGCCAGGACCAGCAAGCCAATCAGGATCGTTCCGAGCGAGTGCCGCGACATGGTTCCTCCCTTGAAAAAACCCATCTTGCCATCGGCAAGATAGTCACAAGCCACAGGCCGGGTCAATGTTTTGTCATGGCGCGCGGAATGCGCCGGCGCGCCGCGGGGTTCTATGGCGTGGAACTTGACTCCCCGCGCGGGTTCGGGCTCAATGGGCGTGCCCGGCGGAACAACCGAGGAGGTTTGCATGCGAACGGCGGCTCTGTGGATGGCAACGGCGCTCCTTTGTGGCTGCGGGCCCAAGCTCATCCCCGGCCTGGAGATCGAGCTTTCGGACACGCCGGATCACCGCGCGGTGCTGAAACTCCTCGAGGCCTACCGCGGGGCCTTCGTGGAGAAGAACGTGGAGGGCCTGGCCTCGCTGTGCTCGAGCCGGTTCTTCGAGGACGCCGGCACGACCAGCACGGCCGACGACTTCAATCTGGAGGGGTTGCGCGAGCACTTCGCCAAGCACTTCGAGGCCATCCAGAGCCCATCGCTGGACCTCCACCTCAAGCGGGTGCTGGTGGACGGCGACAAGGCGCAGGTGGACTACCGCTACGTGGCCCGCTATCGCATGACGCTCCCCGCCGGAGACAAGTGGGTGGTCACCGACGACGTGAAGCGCATGGAGCTGGTGCGCGAGAACGGCTCCTGGAAGATCCTATCCGGAATCTAGCGATCTGTTGACGAGCGGGCGCGCCGGCGGGCGCGCGCGGTGAGGGCGTAGGCACCGGTGGCCGCCGCCGCCACGACACCGATCCACAGCACGAGCTTCGGCTCGTCCGAAAAGCCGAAGTACAGCATCCAGCCGGCGCACAGGATGTACAGCGCGGCCGCGGTCACGGCGAAGGGGCCGGGCCGGTCGGGCTGCGAGCGCTGAAAGGCCCGCCGGATCAGCGCCAGCGCCACCAGGGCCGAAAACAAGGTGAGGATGCCGCCGACGTTCTGAAGCACCTGCTGCAACTGGTGCGTGAACAACAAGAGCAGCGCGAGCGCCCCCTGGAGCACCACGGACCAGAGGGGCGGCCGGCCCTCGCCGCCGGCCAGCCAGCGCGGCAGGTAGCCGTCCTGCGCCATGGCGGCGTACACCCGCGGCCCCGAGAAGATCATGGTGCTCATGGCGGAGACGAAGGCCAGGACGGCCAGGATCGACATGGCCACCCCGCCCGGCGTTCCCAGCAGCCGCTCGGCCACCAGGTGGCCCAGGGTGACGTGGTCCTGCTCGTAGCGGAACACCGCCGAGGCCGCGCCGGGATCGAGGTTGGCCACGAACACCCAGTTCACCAGCAGGTACAGGCCGCCGACCAGAAGGCAGCCGATCCACATGGAGCGGCCCACGTCGCGCCGCGGGTTGGCGAACTCGCCGGCGGCGTAGATGGCCGCGTTCCAGCCGGAGAAGGCGAACCCCACGAAGAACAGGCTGCGGGCGAAGGCCGAGGTGGGGAACGAGGCGCTGGCGTTCGGCGGCGCCCAGTCGGGCCAGGCGTTGCTGCCGAGCACGAGCCCCAGCGCCACGAACAGGGCGACCAGCAGCGCCTTCGCCAGGGCCAGCGCGTCCTGGGTGAAGCGCGACGCTTTCAGATCGAGGGCGTGGGCCGCGGTGAGCCCCACCACCAGCGCCGCCGCCACCAGGCCATGGGGAGGGAGGGGAAACAGCGTCCCCAGGAAGGCCTCCGCCGCCAGGGCGTTGATGGCGATGGGCGCGGAGAACCCCACCAGGAACGATGCCCACCCCGCCAGGTAGCCGAAGGCCGGGTGCAGAAGATCGGAAAGGTAGCGGTACTCGCCGCCGGAGCGCGGCACGCGCGCCGCCACCGCCGCGTACACCGCCACGCCCAGCAGGGCCAGGATGAGCCCCGCCACCCAGGTGAGCAGGATCAGCCCGGCCGAGAGGTCCTGGGCCATGAAGCCCGCCGACAGAAACACCCCGGCGCCGATCATGGAGGATAGCACCAGGCCGATGCCCGACGGCAGGCCGAGTTTTGCTCTCTGGTCGAGCGGCTTCGTCACGGGCAGGACCTCAGCGCACGGTCGGTTCGGCGGCGGGTTCGCTGGCGGGTGTCGGCCCGGACGCTGGCGCCGGGGTCGCTGGCGGTGACGCCGGCACCTCATCCTCCGAAAGATCGGCCTCGATCAGGCTCTGGGGATCGAAGGGGATCTTCCCCAGCTTGGTGGAGATGTGCAGGTGCGAGCCGGTGACCCTGCCGGTGGCGCCGACGCGGCCGATGAGCTGCCCCTGCGTCACGGCGTCTCCCTCGCCGACCTCGTACTTGGAGAGATGAAAGTACAGGGAATAGAGCCCCGCGCCGTGATCGACCACCAGGGTTCCGCCGCTGTAATAGCAGTCGCGCTTCAGCACCACCACGCCGGCGCCGATGGCCGCCACCGGATCGCCCTCCTCGCCGCTGATGTCGATCCCCCAGTGGCGGCTGCGCTGGGTCTTGTTGAAGGTGCGCCGGATGCCGAAGCCGCCGCCGCGCCGGCCGTCGCTCGGCCATACGAACCGGCCGCGCCATTTCTTTTCGCTGTCCGGGGCGGAGAAGACCTGGTCCATGGCCTTCTGGTCGGCGGCGATCTTCGGCCAGGCCTGCTTGGGCGGCGCAAGGAACTTGGGATCCACCGTCAGCGTCTGCTCGGGAAACGTCCCGGCCCGCACCCGCACCGCCAGGTTGCGGATGCGGGGCGGCTCGTTCTCCCGCGCGAGGCGCAAGGTGAGCGATGCCTTGCCGGCCGGGCGCTGGAGCTTCACCACCGCCAGCGCCCGCAGCCGGCCGCGGGCGTCCCAGAAGGGGTGGATCGGGCTGCCATCGAACGTCCCGCTGAGCCGATCGGAGGGTCGGGCCTCCGGGATGTCGATGAGCAGGAGTTGTCCCTGGAGAGGCTCGGGCGGGGAGAGCCGGACCTCGAAGGGCGAGGTGGCGACGGCTAGGAGCAGGCAAATGCCCAAGGAGGTCATGCGCCCTCGACTTTCAAGGCCTCGAGCACCGCGCCGATGTCGGGTTCGATGGGGACGGGTTTGCGCTCGACGGCCCGGATGGCCGAGGCCACGTCCTTGAGGCCGTTCCCGGTGACCACCACCGCTACCCGGTCCGATGGGGAGAGCCGGCCGCTCTCCTTGAGCGGGGCGAGGCCGGCGAAGGCCGCCGCCCCCGCGGGCTCGGCGAAGACCCCCGCCTCGCGCGCCAATGTCCGCATGGCACCCAGGATGTCGCCGTCGCTCACGGTGACGAAGCCGCCGCCGGACTCGCGGGCCGCCCGCAGCGCCTTGATGTGATCGCGGGGTTGGCCGACCGAGATGGAGTCGGCGATGGTCTTCGCCTCGACCGGGTCGGCGCTGCGCGCTCCGCGCTCGAACGCCCGCGCCAGGGCGGCGCTGCCCTCCGCCTGCACCCCGTACATGCGGGGCAGGCGGGGGATGAGCCCGATGTGGTGAAAGTCGCAAAACCCCTTCCACAGGCCGCTGATGATGCAGCCGTCCCCCACCGAGACCACCACCGCGTCGGGCGGGGAGAAGGCGAGCTGCTCGCAGAGTTCCAGGGCGGCGGTCTTCTTGCCCTCGCCCAGGTAGGGGTTCACCGCGGTGTTGCGGCAGTACCAGCCGGTGCGCCGGGCGACCTCGAGGCACAGCTCGAAGGCCTGGTCGTAGTTCCCGCGCACCGCCATGACCTCGGCGCCGAACATGAGGAGCTGCGCGATCTTGGCCTGGGGCGCGCTCTCGGGAACGAAGATCACGCAGCGCATGCCCGCGCAGGCCGCAAACAACGACACCGAGGAGGCGGCGTTGCCGGTCGAGGCGGCGGTGATCACCGTGCGTTTCTGCTCGATGGCCCGCGCCACCCCGACGCTGGAGGCGCGGTCCTTGAAGGAGGCCGAGGGGTTGAGCCCGTCGTCCTTGAGGAAGAGCTCGCGCACGGGAAACCGGCGGGCCAGCCGGGGCAGGGGATAGAGCGGCGTCATGCCCACCCGGGGATGGAGCGAGGCCGGGCGCTCTCCCACCGGCAGCAGCTCCAGGTAACGCCAGTGCGAATCGTCCTTGCGGCCGGCCAGCTTCTCACGGGTCAGGAGCCGCTGGACCTCCGGGTAGCGGTAGTGGACGGTCAGAGTGCCCTGGAGCGGGCCGCAGGTCGGGCAGGTCAGCTCGGTCTCACCGGGCTGGTAGGTGGCGCCGCAGGTGTCGCAGGTGAGGTGGCTTACGAAGTCGTTGGGGGGCATGTGTCCTCCATACCACCAGAATCTTTCGCTGGCGAAGGTAGATCCGATCCTTGACCTATTGCAAATTTGCGGACCCGTGGGGATAATGAACCGGATTCGGGAAGGAAAACCGGCTCGTTTTCTTGGCCTCTCAGGAGGTATTTCCATGAACCGATGGAGAATGCGGCTTTTCCGGACGGCGGGGCTTTCCTTGCTGCTTTCGCTGCTGCTCGTGGCCTGCGGCGGGACGTCCTCTCCTGGCGACGGGGGCGACGGGAACGGCGGCGACGGCTGCCAGGGCAACGGCGTCCAGGCGCTGTCGGTGGTCGGCGATCCCAACCGCACGCTCTACCCCAGCGGCGAGACCGACCTCCAGGTGGTCCTGCTGGAGAAGTGCGTGGGTGCGGTAGGCGGCGCCACGGTGGAGTACCAGCTCATCCAGGCTCCCCCCGAGGTGACCCTGTCCGCTCCGACCGCCACCACCGCCGCCAACGGCGTGGCCAAGGTGACCCTGCGCGCGGGCAGCCGCACCGGGTCCTTCCAGGTGTGGGCCAAGACCTCGGGCGATCCCGAGGGCGTGTACTTCTCCATCAACATCAAGCCGGTGCGCCGCCAGCTCTCGGCGGTGGGGAGCAAGAGCCTCGAGGTCTATGTCGGGGACTCGCTGGACCTCACGGTGAAGCTCCTGGACGTCGACACCAATACGCCGGTGAGCGGCGTGCGCATCGCCTACAGCATCGGCCAGCCCGCTCCCGGGGACGCCGCCATGCGCGAGGCCGAGGCCAGCACCAACGTCTCCGGCCTGGCCACCGCGGGCTTCCTCTCCGGCAGCGTGGCCACCACCTACAGCGTGAGCGCGCAGGGCGCCGCGGAGCAGGTGGGCGTGGTCACCTTCAGCATCAAGGTGAAGACCCGCACCTCGTGCACCGACTCCTCTCAGTGCCCGGCGGGGTTCGTGTGCATCAACAACCAGTGCCGCGACGACTCCGGCGGCGGGAGCTGCACCACCAACGACCAGTGCCCGCCGGGGTACATCTGTCAGAACCAGAAGTGCGTCCCCGAAGGCAGCCTGCCCGAGTCGTGCAACAACTCCGACGAGTGCCCGGCCGGCTACTACTGCGAGAACCACCGCTGCTACCCCTGCGCCAGCACCTCCACCGATCCCAAGTGCCAGGGGCAGCCCACCGGCTGCACCTGCACCGACGGGACCCTCACCTGCGACAAGAACGGCGTCACCCCGGGCAAGTGCCCGCCGGGCTTTGGCTGCTGCCAGGGTGTGTGCTGCCCCGACAACGACCCCAACGCCCAGATCCCCAACCTGGGCGGCACCTGGTACACCAAGCACTACTTCAACACCCAGGCGGCGCTCGGCGACGCGGGCGCCATCATGACGCAGGCTCTGGACATCCTGAACCGCATCATCAACTACTGCGACATCCCCTTCATCGGCGACATTCCCATCATCGGCGATCTTTTGGAGGATCTTGCTTGCGATCTCATTCACCAGTACGTCCCGGAATGGGTCGGGACCCTGGTCAGCATCCTCGACAACCTGGCCAACATCCTGGCCGAGCTGCGCTCCGAGGGCACCATGCGGCTCACCCACCTCAACCCGCGCGAGCTGGTTTCGGGCACCGAGGTGTGGAACAAGATCCTGGTGCGCTACCTGGACGCCTGTTGTCTCAACCAGCCGCCGGGCTGCAACCCGTTCACGCAACCCAACTTCCCCCAGTGCGCCACCATCGACATCTCGCGCCAGGACCTGGAGTTCGCCCAGGTCGGGCTGACCGTGGAGCCCTTCACCGGCAAGATCCAGGTGGACTCGAGCGGCGCGATCCCCAAGTACACGCTGCTCATCGACCCACGCAAGGTGAACATGGAGGTGAGCAAGTTCGTGCTGTACCTGGTCAACCTGCTCATCTCGATCTTCACACCCTACGACGACCTGGACGATGCGCTGCAGCACATCATCGACTGCAGCGCCATCGCCAACTTCGCCGAGGACACCTGCACCGACATCTTCGGCAGCTCCTGGTGCGGCAGCGTCTACAACTCGACTCTCAACGCCTGCAACAACTTCAAACCCAACGCCGCCACCATCCTGGGGGCGCTGCTCGACCGCATCGGGGTGGGCTGGAAGGTGCTCCAGTTCACCGGCTACGCCACCATCACCACCCAGGGCGACCCGCCCTACGGCATCAAGCTGGGCTTTTCCAACTACGAGCAGAGCCAGGACGGCAAGTGGGAGGGCACCTTCACCATCGTGATCTCGGGCGACGTGCCCGGGGCCTGGTACGGCGAACGCTGAGCCCGTGGCCCCTCCGCCGGTCGCTGAAAAATTCCGGTTGACTTCGAAAAACGATTTTCCCTAGTATGGGGCGGTTTTCCGGCAAGAGAGGTCGAGACCGCCTCGCCGATTGTGGCGGGGCCAACCTATCCCCAAGAAGGAGGAAGCGAAGATGAGGAAGTATCTGCTCGTGACCCTGAGCGTGCTGGCGGTGTTCTCGCTGGGCCTGGTGCTCGCCCACTGCGGCGGGGGCGGCTCGAAGTACGAGTGCACCAAGAACTCCGATTGCAACACCGCCGCGGGCGAGTACTGCGACCTCACGGTCCACAAGTGCAAGACCCAGGGCGGCTGCACCAGCGGCCAGACCAGGTGCAACGGAACCATCATCCAAACCTGCTCGAACAACACCTGGGTGGACGGCCAGAACTGCGCCACCACCGGCCAGACCTGCCAGAGCGGCGCCTGCGTCGGCGGAAGCTGCACCAATGGCCAGGTGCAGTGCAGCGGCAACTGGGTGCAGACCTGCACCAACAGCACCTGGACCAACACCACCGACTGCGCCGCGCAGGGCAAGACCTGCCAGGGTGGCCAGTGCGTGGCTAGCGGCTGCACCAACGGCACCGTGCAGTGCAACGGCACCGTGATCCAGACCTGCCAGAACAACCAGTGGGTGAACGGCACCGACTGCTCCACCCAGGGCAAGACCTGCCAGGACGGCCAGTGCGTGGCCGCTGGCTGCACCAACGGCACCACCCAGTGCAGCGGCAACTGGGTGCAGACCTGCACCAACAACACCTGGACCAACACCACCGATTGCGCCGCGACCGGCAAGGTGTGCAACGCCGGCCAGTGCGTGACCAGCGGCTGCACCAACGGCACCACCCAGTGCAGTGGCAACATCGTGCAGACCTGCACCAACAACCAGTGGGTGAACGGCACCGACTGCGCCGCCCAGGGCAAGGTGTGCCAGAACGGCGTCTGCACCGGCGGCACCGCCTCCGGCTGCCCGTCGGGCCAGACCTGCGCCGACATCAGCGGTGGCGATGGCTTCCTGGCCTGCACCGAAGGCGGCCAGCTCCCGAGCAACGCCCAGACCGGCTGCTCCGACACCGTGGCCTGCACCATCGCCAACAGCTCCTGCCTGTGCACCGACCAGAACTGCACCGCCACCGTGTGCGCCCAGAACTGCGGCCCCTGCCCGCAGGATCAGATCTGCCGAAACCTCTCCGGTGACGGCAAGATGGGCTGCCTCACCACCTCCGAGACCATCCCGACCACGGCGCCGCGCGGCTGCGGCGGCGGGACGGGCTGCACCGGGAACGCCACCTGCTGGTGCCTGGATTCGACCTGCACCACCAACAGCGTGTGCTTGAACAACTGCGACAGCCATGGCCCCTGCACCGCGGGCTCCACGGGCTGGTGCGACGGCACCGTCCCCATGACCTGCAGCGGCGGCCAGTGGGTGGCGGGCGCGGACTGCGCCGCCACCGGCAAGTCCTGTGACCAGGGCGCGTGCGTGGACTCCATCCCCGCGGGCATGTTCTGCAACGAGACCACCCCCTGCCCCTCGGCCAGCCTGGAGTGCGTCGGCATGCAGGGCCGGACGAACGGCATGTGCACCCCGGTGTGCGACTGCACCTCGGGCGCCGGCTGCAACACCAGCCCGACTTCCGAGTGCTTCTGGGCCAACGGCGACCCGCCCACCAAGTGCTGGTGCGGCTGGCCGTGCACCACCGCCGCCGATTGTCCGGGAGGCGCCACCGGTTGGGAGTGCTACGTCACTGGCGGCGCTAAAAACGGCTGCGTCCCGCTGTGATCTGAGTCAGCGCGTTTGAAGAGAAAGCCCTCCCGGAGCGATCCGGGAGGGCTTTTTTTCTGCCACTCTTCGACGGTTCAGCAAAACCGGCTGTCAACCAGCCGCGCCTTGCATCACCCGATTCCTCAAACAGGAAGAGCATGCCTGCATGCTCTTCATATCAGCGGATTTTGCCGAAGCTCGGCCGACGTCAAGGGAGAGCGGAGCGAATCCCGTAGGGACCGGAGCGGGCTTTACCGCGAAGGCCCGTGACGGCGTAGGCCGAGCGGAGGGTACGCCTGCCAGCGTGACCATGAGACGACTGCATCGAGAGGTGGCCAGGGGGCGCCGTCGCCGTTGCCTTCGGACAAGAGTTGCCGCATACTGCGCTGCCTGGGAGGTGCCCGATGCGCTCGACCATCCTGGCGCTTCTTGGCGCGTTGATCCTCGCCGCGCCCGCCGCGGCGGACGAGGTATCGCTCTCGTACTGGTATTTCCCCACGCCCTGGACCATGAGCGCGCCGCTGGCCCCGGCGCGCACGGGAGGGATCGATCTCGGCGTCACCGCCTCGGACACCGGCTGGGCCATGGCCTTTCCGATCTGGACCACCATGACCAGCCGCAAGATGAACTTCATCGTGGACTTCGCCTGGCCGTTCGCGGTGGGCCACGTGAAGGGCGGTGACAGCTCGCCGGACTTCTACGCCGGGAACTTCCGGCTCGGCCTCCGCGGTGGCTGGAAGTTCACCTTCCCGTTCGCGGGCGGGTACGCGTTGCCCGCGGCCTGGGGCATCGGCGGCGACATCGGCATCCCGGTGGCCTCGATCTGGGGCTCCAACGAGGCGGCCGCCATGGGCTACCTCATGTTTCTGCACGACCCGCTGGCCTGGCTGCCCAACATCTTCGGTTTCAGCCCCAAGGCCACCTTCGCGCTGGGAAGGCCCATCTTCTTCCTGGAGAACGAGCTGCAGTTCCCCATCCTTTTCGGGGTCAAGTCGGGAGCGAAGTCCATCGTCGACCTCAAGTGGGGCGCCGCGCTGGGGAGCCAACCGATCTCCTGGGCCGCCTTCCTGCTCGAGTTCGGCGGCATCCACGGGCTCAACCAGAAGGGCAACCAGACCTGGTGCGCGGTCGGGGCGCGCTTCTACTACAAGCAAATGGTGGCGGGCCTGATGATGCGCTTCCCCTTCTCCTACGTCGCCAGCTCCTCCGAGCCCGCCTGGGGCCTGCTCCTCTCGGTCGGCTTCGAAAAGCGCCAGCCGCAGGAGTTCTGACCTCGCCACTTCTTTCCCATTCGTCTGATCGCGCTGGTTCCCGAGGGTTCGCGACCAGGTGCCAAGGTCGAGTAGGCGTCTGGCCGCGCTTGCTTTGGCGGCATCGCGGCCAGCCGTACAAGAAGCTCATGGCGTGTTCCTCAAGCGGGAAGAGCATGTCTGCATACTCTTCATGATAGCGATTTCAGCCGAAGCCCGACCACCGTCAAGGGAGAGCGAAGCGAATCCCGCGCGGACCGGAGCGGGCTTTGCCGCGAAGGCCCTTGACGGCACAGGCCGAGCGGAGGCTACGCCAGGAAACGGGTGACCCAGGACAGCCGTTGTAGAGGGGGAACCAAAGCTAGAGAGAACAATGATCTGGCGAGGTGGGGTTTCAAAGGGGCGAAGCCCCCTCGCCAGCATCCCATTTTCCTTGTGCCCGGACGGTGCGGCTCAGCGGTCCGCCGGCTCGGTGCGCCGATCCAGGAGCTTGCCGTCGGGGGAGACCAGCACGGTCACGAGGTCCAGGCGCGTGCCGCCGTCGAGCGGGACGCGCCGGTAGAACTTGGCGATGAGGTTGCGCCCGTGTGGCAGGACCGGGAGCGGCAGACGGTTTACCTTTTTCGAGTAGGCTGGTTCGCCCGGAAGGTCGAAGATCACGGCGGGCTCATACGCGGGCGGCGCGGCCAGCACCACCTCGTCGCGCTGGGAGCCGAGGCCCGTGCGGCGAAACACCAGCCGCCCGTCCGGGAGGAACAGCGGGGCGCAGCCCTGCCCGAGCTCGCGGGTATTCGCGTCCTCCATGAGGATGAGCCGCCCGTCGGAAAAGGCCGCGGCGAAGAGCCGCCCGTCGGACGAAAACGCGTGGGAGAGCGCCGCCGCCGCCGCGGCCAGCAGCCGCCGCTTGCCGAAGTCTTTCTCGACCAGCCAGTAGTCCCAGCGGCAGCCGTCCTCGCGGCACCCGAGCGGGACGCCCAGCAACGCGCGCGTGCCATGAGGGGAGGGGAAGGCGTTGTACTCCACCAGCAGCCGGGCCGCGGGCAGGTAGCGCTCTCCACCGTCCGTCTGAACCCGAAAGTACGGCTCGCCCTCGGCCGGGGCCCGGCCCGTCACCTCGAGGAAGGCGCCGTCGGCGGCCTCGCCGTCCGTGGGGGAATCCCGGTCCGGGCGCGTAAGCAGGGGCACCGCGGCGCCGCTCATCCCCGAGAGCACCCTTCCCGCGGCCGGGCCGTCGAGATCGTTGGCCGCCGGGGTGAAGCGATCGTGGCGGTACGGCCGTTCGACGATGAGCGGGGAGAGCTCCGCCCGGCGCAGCGCGGCGGCCAGGGCCTCGGCGAACTCCCGCCGGGCGAATTTCCCCGCCACCACCGCGAAGCCCTCGGCGCCTGATACGAAGGCCCGCGCCTGGTCGATCCCCGGCCAGCCGGCCGCGAGCGCGCCCGTCTTCTCGGCCCGCCTGGCGATCTCCGCCGCCTGCGGAAGGTCCCGGGCCTGGCCGGCCAGCACGCACAGGAGCTTCTCCGGTACGCGCTCGTCCGGCGGCTCCACGAAGGGACCCGCGGGGCCGGGGAGGGCGGCGGCAGGGAGGGCAGCGGCGCCGGCGTCTGGAGAAGAAGACGGAGCGGACGGCTTCTGGCAGGCGGCCACCAGCAGCAACCCGCACAGCATCCAGAGAGCTCTTTTCATGGGGCCAGAGTGCCTTCTCAATCCGCAAGAGTCAACCGCGCGAGTTTGTGTATGGCCGGCTCTCTGCTATGATGCGGCATCATCGCGAAAGGTGTCCCCATGGACGCGTACTTCGAGACCACCATCGAGTCCTTCGACAAGACCCGCATCTGGTACCGGCGCATGGGCAGCGGCGCGCTCACCCTGATGCTGTGCGACGGGGTGGGCTGCGACGGCTACGTGTGGAAGTACCTCATCCCCTACTTCGAGGGGCGCTACCGGCTCATCCACTGGAACTACCGCGGTCACGGCCGTAGCGGCCCGCCGGCGGAGCCGGACCGGCTGGGCATCGAGGAGTGCGCCGAGGACCTCATGGCGGTGATGGACCACGCCGGCGTCGATGAGCCTGCGGTGCTGCTCGGCCACAGCATGGGGGTCCAGGTCATCCTGGAGTTCGTGCACCGCTGGCCCGAGCGGGTGCGCGCGCTCGTGCCTCTCACCGGCTCCTACGGCAAGGCGGTGGACCACGTCCACGACGCCGACTGGCTGAAGAAGCTGTTCCCCCTCATCCGCGAAGCGGGGGTGCGTTTCGGCCGGCAGCTCCAGCCCTTGCTGCGCGAGCTGTTCCGCTCGGAGTTCGCCTTCTGGTACGCGCGCAAGTTCGAGATCAACGAGTCGCTGATCCGGCGCGAGGACTTCTTTCCGTACCTCGAGCACCTGAGCCGCATGGACCCGGTGATCTTCCTCAAGACCCTGGAGGGGGCCGCCCGCCACACCGCCGAGCCGTACCTGCCCGAGATCCGGGTGCCCACCCTCATCGTGGCCGGCACGCACGATCGCTTCACCCCGTACTGGCTCTCCCAGCGCATGCACGCCCTCATCCCCGGTTCGGAGCTGCTCACGCTCCCGCTGGGCAGCCACACCGCGCCCATCGAGCTGCCCGAGCTGGTCAACCTGCGCATCGAGCGTTTCCTGCGCGAGCTCGAAGCGAAGAAGTGAGCGGCCGCCGGACCGCGACGAGACCCGCCTGACGCGCCGCGCCTTGCCTCCGCCCGACCTGTGCTGTCAATGGCCTCCGGTCGCTACGCGACTCGCTGCGCTCGCCATTGACAGCGGTCGGGCTTCGGCTGGAGCTGCAATGATAAGGAGCATGCAGGCATGCTCCTCGTCCTGAAAGAGTGCATCCAGTTTTTTCATTTTTCTTGGTAGCAGGGTATCTCTGAATTTTCCCTCGGCAGGAGGTTTTCTCCGGGTTTTTCTCCGGGCCTTTCCTTATTGGCAGGTTTTTGGGGGGGTGTTTGCCGGAGAGTCCACGGGGGCGGAGCCCCGTTGCTCAAAGGTGCGCGCCGCGATCGATCGACGAAAGGTTCGCCGAGACGTTCAGGGCGTGACGGTGAGGCTGCCGGCCTGAGCGGTCTGGTAACCGTTGCTCGAACTGTCGAGATCGCAGAAGGTGAACCAGAATCCGCCGTCGTCGGAGAAGCGGTAGGCGTAGCTGTAGCTCCCGGCCGTGGACAGGTTGAGCACACGCATGAACTCGTCGTTGTTGCCGCAATCCGGGCAGGAGGGGTTCCACTCGGCATCGGCCCAGCGCCAGCCCGGGGTGGTGCGCGGGTCGCTGCCGGTCGGGCCGTAGCCGAGCTGGCCGGTGATGCCCGCGGGCGGGCCGGCGGGTTCGGTGACGCCGTCCTTCCAGACCCGGCCGAAGATGAGCGGGGTGTTCACGTTGACCGGGACGCTGGCCGAGGGCGGGTGTTGCAGGTTGCACCAGCCGAAGCTCACCGCGGCCTCCCCGGTGTAGCGGTAGGCGGCGGCGAGCGTCTTGGTGTTCGGCCCCTTGGTCACGCTCACGTCGTAGTCGCCCGGGCTCTGGGCCGGCGTCAGGCACGAGAGATGGCTTCCGTCGATGACGCTCACCCCGGTGCAGGCCAGGGTGCCGATGCGCACGGTCACCGTAGCGTCGAAGCCCGCCCCGGTGATGGTGATGGTCTCGCCACCCTGACGGATGCCGAGCCGCGGGTTCACGTCCAGGATGGCCAGGGCCCCCGCGCAGGAGGGGTTGAGCTGGCCCGGGGTGCCGAAGTCGCCCCCGGGGAGCTGGTAGGCCGACTGGTTGGGGGTGCTGCACCAGTTGGCGCCGGTGTCGTTGCCCGAGATGGAGTAGGCGGCCGGGTCGAGGTTCATGGCCCGGCCCTGGGTGCGCGGCCAGCCGGTATAGTTGTACACCACCCGGTCGATCTCGAAGTCGTCGAGCGTGGCGATGATCTCATCGGGGTTGGTGTCGCCGCTGGGGGGGTTGGCCAGAGTGAAGTTGTCGTAGTCGAAGTCGCAGATCACCCCACCGTTCAGGCTCGAATTGCCGTTGATGCACAACACCGCCGCCCGGTTGGGCTGGATGACGATGTCGGCGGTCACGGTGAAACTGTCGGCCGGCGAGTTGAGGTCGCGGAAGCGGAAGGAGCGCAAGTTGACGGGGTGGCTCCAGACGTTGGTCACCTCGAAGTACTCGCCGGCGGTGTCGGCCACCACGGCCGGATCGTACATGACCTCGCTGATGATGATCGCGCCCGCCGGGATGAGGCCCTCGTCCACCAGCCCGTCGCAGTCGTTATCCGAGGCATCCTGGAGCTCGCTGGCGCCGGGGTGGGAGTCGGGGTTCCCATCGTCACAGTCGTTCCCGCCGCAGGCGACGTCGCGATAACCGTCGCCGTCCAGGTCCTTGTCGTTGGCCGTGCCCGAGCAGTCCTCGTCGAGGGCGTTGCCGCACACCTCGGGGCCGTAGGCGTTGTTGTGGAACAGGTAGTCGGCCGCCTCGCACGGGTCCCAGGTGCCGCCCTGGCACTGGGCCGGCCGGTGCAGCGATCCGGCGCATACGCCCTGCTGGAGCTCGCAGAGGGCGATCTGCAACGTCGAATCGGCGCCGTCGATGGCGTTGTCGCAGTCGTTGTCCACCCCGTCGCACACCTCTTGCCGGCCGGGGTGGATCAGCGGGTCGGTGTCGTTGCAGTCCTGACAGCCGCCGGGGCAGATGGCGGGAGGCGTGGCGGCGCAGGTCATGTTGCGATCGCAATACCCGTCGTTGTCGTCGTTGCAGCCCTCGTCGACCTGGTTGTTACCGTTGTTGTCGGAGCCGTCGCAGATCTCGGGTGTGCCGCCGTAGCCGCGCG
The DNA here is from genome assembly GCA_012798435.1 of Myxococcales bacterium. GTDB lineage: Bacteria > Myxococcota > B64-G9 > B64-G9 > B64-G9 > JAAZNF01. Next base: position 91,843 of record JAAZNF010000118.1, read on the forward strand.
CCGGGACGGTGAGGCTCGGCGCGTCGCGATCGCTGGTGCTGGCCGCCACCGCCGCGGTGCGTTCCCCCGCCGCCTGCGGTGTGAAGTGGACCTGCGCGGTGAGCACCTGGCCCGCAGCGAGGCTCGCCGGCAACGGCCGGCTGAGGTTCTGCAGCGAGAAGTCGGGGTTCGAGCCGGAGCCCATGCCCAGGGTATGCACGATCAGGGTGCCGAACCCGGTGTTGCTCACCGTCACAGAAACCGGCGGAGCGGCGCTGCCGACCGGTACGGCGCCGAAGTCGATGGAGGCGGGCGCGATCCGGGCCTCGGGGTTGGTGCCGACGCCCGAGAGGGTGAGGCGGGCGACGGGCCGTACCGGATCGTTGGAGGTGAACTCCACCGCCCCGTTGTCGGAGCCGGTGGGTGCGAGCGGGGCGTAGCGCACGTCGAGGCGCGCGCTCTGCCCCGGCGACAGGGTCCCCAGGCTGCTGACCGACACGGAGAAGTCGGCCGGGGTCTGGGCGTCCACCGCCACCCGGCTCACGGTGAGATCGCTCCCGCCGGCGTTGCCCACCGTGACGGAGCGGGTGTCCTCCTCGGCGAGCTGGACCTCGCCGAAGTCGAGGGTGGCCGGGTTGAGCGAGATGATGGGAGGCTGGGCCGCCGAGCCCCGCACGTCCACCCGGATGGGATCGTTCGGATCGTCGGAGCGGATCTCGAGGACGTCCGCGAACGAGGCGGCTTGGGTGGGCGAGAAGCGGACGCTCACCGTGGTCGCGGCCTGCGGGGCGAGCGAGAAGCTCTGCTGCCCGTGCGTGTCCAGGGCGAACGGCGCGGCGCCGGTGACCAGGTGGATGGCGCTCACCTGCACCGCCTGGCCGCCGAGGTTTTGCAGGGTCACGTCCTGCGAGACGGTCTCGCCCAGGTAGCGCCGGCCGAAGTCGACGGGGTTCGGCGTGACCGTCAGGTTCGGCTGGACCCCCTCGCCGGCGATGGCGATGATGCGCGGGCGCTCGTCGCCGTCACTCTCGTCGGACGCGATGACGATGCTCTCTACCACCGCGCCGGTGGACTGGGGGACGTAGCGGATCTTCAGCGAGACCGTGTCCTTGACCGCGCCGGCGCCGTCGCGGCAGGCGCCCTGGACGCAATAGAAGAGCGAGCCGCACTCCTCGTCCGTCGTGCAGGGATCGCCGTCGGGGCTGAGGAAGGCCGGCGGGGCGGGGTGGGCCTCGAGGGCGAAGTGCACCGAGGCGCGGGGCTCGGTGCGGACTTCTGAGATCGAGAGGACCGCGTTGCCCGTGCCCACGTTCTTGATGAACAGCTCGCGCTCGGCGCTGCCGCCGACCGGGATGCGGCCGAAGTCCAGCCGCTCCACCTCGGGTTGATCGGTGGCCGGATCGACCACCACGGCGATCTCCGAGGAGCCTTTGTAGGAGGAAGACAGCGGCACCCGCAGCAGCGCCTCGTCCGGGTCGTTGGAGGCCACCAGCAGGGCGCCCGTGTCCGCCTGGCCGTCGCTGGGCCGGTAGCGAATCACCACGCTGGTGGACTCGCCGGCGGCGACGCGCACGTCCACGTTGCCGAGCGGCGTGGCCGAGAACTCCGGGCTGGTGCCCGTCTCGAGTTGGAGCGAGTAGATGCGAAGCTCCGCAGAGCCGGTGTTCGAAAGGCGCAGCGTCTGCTCGACCTCCTGGCCGATGCGGGCGTTGCCGAACTCGAGGCTCTCGGGTTCGGCGGCGATGTCGGGAAGCTCTGCCCCGTCGCCGCCGCCGTCCGCCCCGTCTCCGTCCGACCCGCCGTCCCCGCCGTCTCCATCCGGGCCGCCGACGCAGCGGCCGCCCTGGCACGACTGCCCGGCCGGGCAATCCTGGTCGATCCGGCAGCGGTTGCCGCCATCGGGAAAGGACGCGCACAGCCCGTCGTCGCAGAACTGGCCCAGCGGGCAGTCGTTGTCCGACGTGCAGGTGACGATCCCCGAGTCGGTGATGCTGGTGCTCTCGGAGCAGCCGCTGGCCAACGCCGCCAGCAGGAAAAGCGGGAGGATCCGGTACGTCTTCATGGCACACCTCGCCTTGTACTGAACCCCACGGATACTACCCGATCACGGCTCGATGTGCCATCCGAATCCGGCGGGTGGTGGACACCTGGCACGCCGCGAACGGGTAGCCGGAGGCGCGGCTGCCTACCGGCGAGTCCTCTTAGTTGCTCGCCGCCGAGCCGGCTCCGCTACATAGAGGACTCGCCTGGCGCGCCGCGAACGGGTGGCCGGAGACGCGGCTGTAAAACGTTGTGCGCCGCAATGTCTGCATGGTGGCGGCCGCGTAGCCGACCGGGGGCCCACCGCCGCCGCGCAGGGTCCCCCCGAGCAGCGCCGGGGGTGGTCGGCGTTAAACAGGCCGCGATGAGAGCAATTTGTGCGGCGCAATTTCGTGCCTGGCGCGCCGCGAACGGGTAGCCGGAGGCGCGGCTGCCTACCGGCGAGTCCTCTTAGTTGCTCGCCGCCGAGCCGGCTCCGCTACATAGAGGACTCGCCTGGCGCGCCGCGAACGGGTGGCCGGAGACGCGGCTTGACGGCGGGTTTTTTTCATTCGTCTTTGCGCCGGAGCCGCCAGGCAAGGAGAGCCAGCCAGATGGCGGTGAAAGCAAGAGGAGAGGCTCCGGCAGGCCCGCCGCAGCCGCACCCTCCTTGAATGAGGACGTCGTCCGGGTCGCCGCAGCTTCCCTGGCAGGGGCCCCAGTTCCCTTGAGCGTCGCACGCCTGCGTGCCGGCGCACTCGCCGAGATCACAAGGCCGGCTGTCGCCCTCCCGGCAGCCGCATTCCTCGTCGGTCGCGCCGTCGCAGTCGTTGTCGATGTTGTCACGGCAGGTCTCGGCTGGATCGGGGCTCTTGCCGTCGCAGCTCCCCCACTGGCCCTGCGGCGAGCACACCTGGCGCCCGGCGCACTGGCCCACGCCGCAGGCGCGGCTTTCTCCCGGAGAGCAGGCGCAGCCCGGGTCGGTGGTCCCATCGCAGTCATCGTCGATGCCGTTGCAGCTTTCGGTCGCGCCGGGGCGGCGGGCAGGGTCGTTGTCGTCGCAGTCGCCGGCGCAGGCGCGCACCCCATCGCTGTCGGCGTCGATCTCGGCGGCGGGGACCACCCCGTCACAGTCGTCGTCCTTGCCGTTGCAGCTTTCGGTCGCGCCGGGGTGGCGGGCGGGGTCGTTGTCGTCGCAGTCGCCGGCGCAGGCGCGCACCCCGTCGCTGTCGGTATCGTTCTCGTTGGCGGGGACCACCCCGTCGCAGTCGTCATCGATCCCGTTGCAGGACTCGGTTGGGTCCGGCGCCGGGCCGTCGCACGGGCCGAACTCCCCCGCGTGGCAGGTCTTCTGGCCGGCGCACTTCCCCAGGCCGCAGGGCTTCTTTTCGCCCTCGGTGCAGGTCTCGCAGTCGGCCTCGGGCTGCTCGGCCTGGTAGTCGGTGCAACTGCCGACCCCGAACGAGCCCTCCTCGGGATAGGTGCGCCGCGCGCCGGCCGAGTCTCTGGCGAGGAAGTAGTAGCGGTGGCAGCCGCTCCCCGGCGTGGCCCGCGAGAGGTAGGTGCCGTTCTCGGGTTGGCCGGCCTCCAGCGTCATGTCGAGGCAGTGACCGTCGAGCACCAGGTAGAGCGACTGGTGCGCGCCGCTCGATGAGTACAGATTGACGCGGAAGGTGAACTCGCTGCTGGCGCCGCCGCTCTCGGGCTGGTGGATGCCCGCCGGCAACAGGAAGGAGGCGCCGCCGCCGGCGGTGTCGCCGAAAGCGTAGTCGCCCCAACAGCCGCCGCTCAGCGCCGCGTGCCCGAGCCCGATCTGGCCGATGCCGTCGCCGGTCAGGATTTTGCGGTGGCCGTCGCTGGGAGGGCACTCGGTGATCCAGCCGATCACCGCCGACCAGCCGTCTCCGTAGCCGGCCGCGCCGACCTCCCCGTTGGCGCCGTAGCCGAAATACCCGGTCCTGGTCCAGGGATCGGTGCCCTGGCCGCCCAGGGTGGTGCAGTTGAAGTTTTCGGTCCCGGGTTGGCAGGCGCAGGCGGCCGAGCCATCGCAGTTGGTGGTGGCGATGTCGGAGCGCAACGTGCAGTACGACTTGTGGCTGAGCCCCGAGTTCGTCCGCAGGAGGTTCAGGCAATGGAAGCGGGCGGCGCGGGCGCCGTTGTGGTTGTGCATGAGCGGGGGCTGCGCCGAGGCCTGGGCCGAACACTGCGCCGCCGTCTGGAGGTCTACCCGGTTCGGGTCGGACCTGCCGCGATTGATGGCCACCAGCATGAGGCGTTCCTGATAGTTGGGGTAACCGTCTTGCGGCACGCCCACCAGGTGCTGGGCCAACCGGGCTGGGGCCCAGGGATCCTCCGCGCTCTGGCAGCCAACCGCAAGCAGGCCGAAAAGAATGCACACGGCTTGCCGAATCTTCATGGCGAATCCTCCCACGGACATGGTATCACGAAACAAGAGCGTTTCCGTGATTGACACCAATGGGGGATGGGTGCTCAAATGGGCCCGGTTCATCACAGGAGGATGACATGGCTCGAATTTTTCTTTGGGCTTTCTGTCTGGTACTTGCCGTCAGCGCGATTCCGGCGTGCGGCGGAGGTTCGGAGCACGGCCCGCAAATCTACGTCGATCGCAACGTGCGCGCCATCACCGGCATCCCGGTGTCAGCGGTGGTCGATCCGCGCTGCAAGAAGGGCGACAACAACACCTGCAACCCGGCCTGCTCGGCCGGCACCTTCTGCGCGAAGGACCCCGACGACAACGAGGCCAAGTGCGCGCCGGACTGCAATCCGGCCTGTGGCACCGTCGACCACTGCGTTTGCAAGGCTGGCACCGGCTGCACCCAGACCGAGTGCGTCGCCGACACCTGCGATCCGGCGACCCTGATCTGCGTCACCCCCGACCCGGCCCAGAACTTCTACACCGGCCACTGCCGCCAGTGCCGCAGCGACGCCAACTGCCAGGCGGGCTTCTCCTGCGATCACGGCTGGTGCCACAAGACCTGCACGACCAGCAGCGACTGCGACGGGGTGGCCTATTGCTCGCCGGGTGGGCCGTGCTTCTGTACGGCCGGGTTCTGCCGCCTGCCGGCCAACTCGGTGGACATCACCCTGACGAACAAGGGGGATCGCGACCTGGAGATCTACACCGATCAGGTCGCCCTGCACGGCCACGACGACGCCTGCTCCTTCCATCTCGGGCGGATGCTGTGGAGCCCCTCGGAGCCGACCATCCGGCTGACCCCCAACGGCACGGCCTTCATGCGGCTGCGCTTCACGCCACCCGAGGCGGGGGCGTTCCGAGCCCTGCTCACCATCCCCAACAACGATCCGGATCCGCTGCGCCAGAACCTGCCCTTCATGCTGTGCGGCCAGGCGGTGGAGTACATCTGCGACGACGGCAAGGACGTGCGCTGCCCCGACCATATGAGCTGTGACGCCAAGGATTTCGAGGGGTTCGAGACGCTGACCCCCGACTGCAGCGCCTTCCAGTAGAGCTCGCCCCCGTACCGGTCTCAAGGCTGCCTTTCATCATCAATCACCTCTCGAATGGGCGTCACCCTGTCCCGGGTTTTGGAATTGCCTCCGCCCGGCCTGTGCTATCAAGAGTGGGCCGGTATCTCGGGGATTCTCGGGTGCTGACCCTGGACAGCGATCGGGCTTCGGCAGGAGCCGCTACCCAGAGAGGCATGCCCGCCGGCTCCTCCGGGTCCAGGAAGATCTCGCGGATAGCCTCCGCGGAGAGGAGAACGCGAAGTCGGCTTTCGACGCCGAGAGGGGGAGAGGTGAACGCGCGCCAGATCGGGGCTAGGGCGGCAGGGCGTCTTCCAGGGTGCAGTCGAAGCGCGCGGTGAGGAAGCGGCCGTTGTCGAACTTGAAGCCGCACTTGCCCTTGAGGGGTTTGGCCACCTCGTCGCCGCCCTCCTTGATCTCGCACTTGCCATCGACCATCGTGGGCCAGCCGCCGGCACCCTCGGCGATGATGACGCGGTCGAAGAGATCCGGCGGGACGATGACCTGTCCCTCGATCTTGTCCGTGCCGGGGAACTCCATCGACAAGCGCGCGGTCCACTGCCGCCCGGCGTCCTCCACGATCAGGTAGTGGACCACGATGGCCCGCGGGGTGCTGCCCATCTGCGGGTAGTAATCGCACTCGATGCGGTTGTAGTCGCAGCTGCGCAGATCGCACTCCGAGCCCTCCAGGGCCCGCTCGCTGCCGCAGCCCAGGCCGGCGAGGGCGAGCGAGATGGTCAGGAGCAAAAGCGGATATCGAAGCAAGGCGCACCTCCTTGGGTGAGTGGTCGGCCGGGCTACTCCCAGGTACCGAGCTGGAACATGACCTGCTCCTTGGGCTCGTTGTTGCTGGGGTCGGTCCAGTTGTAGGAGTAGGCGATGCCGATGGAGCCGTCGGGGAGCACGCCGGCGGACAGGTGCCGGCCGTCGAAGGCCACGTTGTCGCGGGAGACGTTGGTCTTCTTCCACTTGGCCTGGGTGCCCAACTCGTCGGGGTACTTTCCGGTGAAGATGGCGAACTTGACGCCGTCCTGGTTGCGGTTGCAGTTGAGCGCGTTCGGGTTGTAGTCGCTGCAGCGGTAGTACACCACCTCGGGCATGCCGCTCACGGGATCGAACATGAGCTGGGGCGACATGCCGGTGGCGCCGTCGCCGTCGATGACACCGCGGGTCCAGGTGCGCCCATCGGTGCTGTGGGCGATGGCCAGGTTCTTCCGGTTGAGGTCGAAGTAGGCCACCAGGTAGCGGCCCTGCGGGTCGACGGCCAGCGAGATGGAGCCGTCGGGCAGGATGCCGTCCACGCACGAGATGAGGTTGGAGCAGCGGTTGGCGATGCACACCTGGCCGTCCGGGCAGCTATCCTTGAGGTTCTGGGTGCACAGGGCGTTCACCGCGCACTGGTTCACGCCCTGGGGCGGCGGCGGCGGATCCCACGCCCCGCCCACCCGGCGCGAGAAGTAGATGGCGCCGTTCTTGCCGTTGTAGGTGGCCACCGCCGGTTCGCCGTCCGGCCCGAAGGCCAGCGAGTTGAAGTCGCCGCTGCCGCGACCCAGGTCCACCCAGTGCTTGGTGCCGAAGTTCGGGCCCTCGGCATACTCGAGATCGCTCATGTCCTGGTCGGTCTGGGCGTAGCACAGGTGCAGGTCGCGCCACACCACCCCCACTTTTCCGTCGGACGCCTTGGCCATGGACGGCCACAACCCCACCAGGTCGCCGGTGTCGCACAGGCTCTGCATGACCGGGCAGTCGGCCCCGGCCGCGGCCTCGTTGGACATGGCCACCGAGACGGTCGGGGTCCAGCCGCCCCCGCCGCCGCGCCGGGCGGTGACGAGGTCGCTGCCGCCGCAGCACTGTGAGGCGTCCGCGCCGCCCAGGTAGGCCAGCAGCGGGGTGTTGCCGTCGAAGAGCAGCGAGATGCCGGAGTTGAGCTCCGAGGAGTAGTCGGCCACGTCCTCGGGGTGCCAGGCGGTCCCGTCGTAGGCAGCGTAGCGCACGTGGTCCACCTGGACCTCGATCTGCATCCCGCCGGGGTGGCTGTTGCACATCACCTTGGTGTCGCCGCGGGCGAAGTAGGCCACCGCGAAACGCCCGTCCGGGGTGGGCGAGAGCGAGAGCTGCTGTCCGGCCTTGCGATCGTCGACGAGCTGGCGATCGGAGAAGGAGATCACGCGCACGGGTGCCTGATCGCCCTGGTCGGTCCCGTCCTGGCCGTCGGGGACGTCGTTCCCGTCCGGCTGGCCGCCGCTCGACGAGCATGCGCCGAAGATCCACAACGCCGCCGCCGCGAGCCCTAGAATGATCGTCCGCATTCTTGCCTCCGTGATCGGAATTCACCTCATGCTACCGCCCACCCTCTTCGAGGTCAAATGCGTTCGTGCAAAACGGTTGCCTTTCGATCGAGGACCATATACAGTCCGCACCCGGCGGGATTGCGATGGGTCCCGCACACGCGAGAAAGGGAAAGCCATGAACCGCACGCGTCTTTCCGGACTGCTCCTCCTCCTGGGTG
>JAAZNF010000119.1 GCA_012798435.1 Myxococcales bacterium
CCGGAGCCGGCCCGGGAGCCGTCGACACCCGGCCGAGCAATGTGCGCGGCGGAGGGAACACCGGGCGCCCGGAACCCGTCTGACTGCTATGATGTTTGCATCGGGGGGACTTCGTGGGTACAATCGCGGTGATCGCGGGACGCGGCATCCACCATCGGGCGCCGCTCCCCTCGCAGGAACACCCGACGATGGCCCCGTCCGTGCGGACCTACCCGGAGCAGGCGGGCTGTCTCGGCCTCACTTATCCTATGTTCGGGGACAAGAGGAGTAGCAGATGAAAGCAGCGCTTCACCTGGCTATGACGGCGATCGCGGTCACATGCGTCTGCATACTGGCCGGATGTGGGGGCGGCGGAGGAGGCGGCGGCAACGGCGGAGGCAGCGCCCCGGCGGCGCCCAGCAATCTGCACTCCACCGCCCAGACCGCCAACACCATCACGCTGGCGTGGAACGACAACGCCAACAACGAGACCGGTTTCTCCATCGAGCGCCTTAATGGCACGACATGGACCGTTCTGACCACCACCGGCGCCAATGTTGTCACCTACGTCGACTCCAGCCTGACGCCGTCCACCAACTACAGCTACCGGGTGCGTGCCGTCAACAACTACGGCACCTCGGCCTACACGGCGGTACTGCAGACCGCCACCGGGGTGGACACAACCAAGGGCACGGTGACCGGCACGGTGGTGAACCTCGTCGGCAGCGCCGCGATCAGCGGTGTCACCGTCAAGCTCGGGACGACGCTCACCACGACCACCGGCACGACCGGCACCTACACCTTCACCGGAGTGACGCCGGGCACCTACGCGCTGACGGTGAGTCACGCCAGCTACACGTATTACGGCGCTGCGGTTCAGGTGAACGTCACGGCCGGACAGACGACGACCGTTCCTGTCATCAAGATGAGTTCCGACAGCGAGGGCCCGCCTCCGCCGCCGTTCTAGAGGTCCGGCCGGAAACCCCCGTTTCTTGGGGGTTGGGGGCGGCGCTTGGGCGCCGCCACGGCGGCGGTTCAGCCCGGGCGGGAATCCCTTCACGGCCGGCCTTGATGGCTCCTACGGCGCCCACGGGGTGCCTGGGGGCGCCGAATGCGGGCTCAATAGTGGCAGAATACGTCTAGGACGCCTTCTTTTGTGTCTTTTTGTTGTCTGTCTCCTGCGTGGACTCACAGTGGTTCCATGTGCGCGTGAGGTTGGCCACGGTCGCTGTCAGGAGCAACTGCAGCCTGGCCTTCTTGCGTCCGACGTACCTGCTCTGGCGCATGCCCAGTTGTATCAGGCGGGCGATGTAGTGCTCCACCACTTGGCGCGTGCGAGTGTCCTGCTTGCCTTGCTCGGTGCGCTGGTAGGCACGGGCGGCTTGGAGCAGGGCCTCGTCCGGGTGGATGCTGATGGTGCGACCGCCGGTCTTGGACTTCACGCACTCGGAGCGTCTGGGGCAGGCAGCACAGAGGTCCGCTGGGAAGTAGAACCTCTTTGCTACGTGCTTGTTGTTCTTGACGTTCGCGCAGGTGCGGGTGGTGTGGCCCGCCGGGCAGGTGACGCAGCCATTGTCAAGGTCGATGATGAACTGGTCCTTTGACAACTGGCCTTGAGGGCGGCTGGGCACCTTGGCCACCAGCTTGCGCTTGGCGTCCGCGAACTCGCGGCGTGTGTTGCCATCGCCGTAGGCACAGTCGCCGATGGTCGTGTCCACCGGGCAGCCGGTGTTGGCCTCGGCGTCCTTCACCAGGTCCATGACACCGTGGTTGTCCGGCGCGTTTCCCGGGAGCACATCCAAGCCAACGGCGAGCCCGGTCTCGGTGTCCACCGCGATGCCCGCCTTGTGGCCATCAAACCGTGAGCTGGCGCTCTTGCGGCCATGGCGCATGTCTGGATCGTGCGCCGAAGGTATGCGATCCTTGGCAGTCTCCTCCTTGATGAAGGGCTTGCCGTTCTCGTCGGTATCCACGTCCTGGGCCAGCAGTTGGCAGAGAAGCTCTGAGGCTTCGCCGATCAGCAGGTACTCGGGCATGCCTGCGTTCAGCTCCGCACGTCTCTTGCCCGCCAGCACAAGCAGCCGCCGCGCATCGCCCACGATGCTGGCCAGCAGGGCGTCGCGTTCCGCCTGCTCGTCCCAGTTGATGGCCGCCTCACCCTTGATGCTGCCGGCGAAGAACCGCTTCAGGTCGTGGGCCGCCGCCCAGTCCTGGGGGTCGCACTCATCGGCCGCGGCCATGGCCCGCACCAGCTTCACGATGCCCGTGGCCAGCAGGTTGTAGGTGTCTTCTACGGCGCCCCTACCGAAGACCGGAGTGGTGTCCACGGCGACCGTGAGAGGCTTGTCTTTCAGAAGACCCAACCGTTTGGCCTCTTCGATGCTCGCCAGAAACACCGCTTCGCCATTCTCGGGGTGAAGCACCAACTGGCTGCGGAACAACTGCAGGGTGCTCTTGGCGAAAGGCTTGCTGCCAACCGGCACCCCAAGGGCTACACACCACCGGACGTCCCAGCTGGCTCGATGGACGGCCTCCTCATCAGACACGTCGTCGTGTACCTGCAGAAGAAGCGCTACAGCCAACAGGCTGGGAGGGACACTGGGACGCCCGTTGCCGGAGCAGTACAGTCCCTTGAAGTCCTCGTCCTTGAACAGACGCGCCCGATTCTTGGCCAAGCGATAGTGGAACCACTCGGGGTCCATCTGGTCAAGGTACAGAGCGTCGGCTTGCTCTATCGTCATCTGGGGAGAGCGCCTGCCCAGCATACCGGGAACCTCACCTGTGGAATGAGACTAAGGTTCCCCTTAGAGGGCATCGCCACCTCCCCCTCAACCGCAAGAATACCAGACTTTTCGGCCGGACCTCTAGACGCCCGTATGGGCGCCCTCGTTGACCTCTGGAGCAGGCTCCGGCGCCGCAACTCCGCCGTTCGCAGGCGGGTCCGGGCATTGTGCGAGGGCCCCCGCCGACAACCCTCAGAGGCCACCCGGTCGGCCCGCAGCGGGCGAATGCGCGCCCAGTAGCAGGGAGGCGGTCGGTACTCCGGCGCTGTGTCGAGAGACAAAGGCCCGTGTGAAGGAAGGACTCCTCCGGTCCCTGTGGCGAACTGCTCTCCATAGCAGAGGTACCCCCCGTCCGTGGCCCGCAGCGAGGTGTCGCCGACCGGCACCGGGCCTAGGACGTGGGCGAGCGGCGGGCCTGAGGGCCCGCCCCACCAATGGACAACGAGGAGCGCGATGACCGATCAGGCGGGAACGCTGGTCCTAGACGGCGTCACGAAGCTCTTCCGGGCCCCGGATGGCAGCGAGTTCTCGGTGCTTCGCGACGTCTCGTGTACCATCAACCCCGGCGAGACCGTGGCCGTTGTCGGCCCATCCGGTTCCGGCAAGAGCACCCTGCTCAACATCGTCGGCACGCTCGACCGCCCCAGCTCCGGAACCATCACCTTCTCCGGCACCGATGTGACGAAGCTCTCCGGCCTTGAACTGGCGCGCTTCCGCAC
>JAAZNF010000120.1 GCA_012798435.1 Myxococcales bacterium
CCGCCCGGTCGCGCCGCCGGTGGCTCCCCGTCCGATCACGCCGCCGACCGCACCCCGTCCCATCCCGACGCCCGTCGCGCCGCAGGTGCGGCCGGTGTCGCCCCCGGCGGCCGCCGTGCCGCCGGCCACCATGAACGCCGGTTTCGCGCCGCCAGCGATACCGCGTCCGGTGCCCGCCCCGACGCCGACGCCGTTCGCGCCGCCGCCGGTCGCGCAGCCGATGCCGCCGCCGCAGGTGCCGCGGCCTTTCGCGCCACCGCCCGCCGCGATTCCGACACCACCGTCTACCTTCGCGCCCATGGTCACTCCGCCGCCCGTGGCGCCCCCGGCGCCGAAGCCTTTCACTCCCAAACCCATCGAGCAGGCGCCGGTCCCGGTCCCGCGCGAGCAGCCGAGCATGCCGTCGCCCTTCGACCTGGAACCCGCCGAGCCTGCGGGAGAGGCGCCTCTCTCCACCGAGAAGTTCGAACCCGCGCCGGCCGAGCCGCTGTCTCCCATGGCTTTCTCCGAACCGCCGGCCTTCACGCCGAGCGAGCCCAAGCGGTCGGCTTTTTCCTTCGAGCCGACCAGCCCGCAGCCGTTCGAGAGCGCCCCGCCCGCGTCACAGGAACAGATCCCGGAGCCGGCCCCGCTGGAGCCGGCCCCGCTGGAACCGGAGCCAGTGGAGCCACCGAGCTCGGGCTTCGGCGATTTCGGCACGGTGCCGACCGACCCCCAGATGGAGACCCAGCCGGGGACCCTGGCCGACCTGACCGAGGCCGCCCCGCCCCCGGCGGACGGCGCCGAGATGCCCGCGGTGGACATCGACGAAGAGGGTATGACCGAGGAGCCGCCGCCGCTCGCCCCCATGCACGAGTTCATTCCGCCGCCCTCCGTCGGCCACGTCAAGGAGAGCCCCAAGGAAGAAAAAGCGCCGGCCCGCTTCGATGAAGAGATCGCCACCCAGCCGCCGCGTCCCGCCGCTCCGGCGGCTGCGTCGGCCGCGGCCCCATCGCTGCCTCAGGAGGAGCTGCAGAAGCTCGCCCGCGAGGCCATCGAGAAGGCCGTATGGGAGATCGTGCCCCAGCTGGCCGAGACCATCCTGCGCGAGGAGATCGAAAAGCTGGTGCAGAAGAAGCTCGCCGAGTAAGTTTCGGATCGGGTGCACACCGCCGGAGGGGATGAGCCGTCATCCCCTCCTTTTTTTGCCCGGAAGGTCCCATGAGCCCTGAACTTTCCAAGCAGTACGACGCCACCGATATCGAGCGCCGCTGGGCCCGCGAGTGGATCGATGCCGGCTGCTTCACCGCCCGCGACGACGATCCCCGCCCCGCCTTCTCCATCGTCATTCCGCCCCCCAACATCACCGGCACGCTGCACATGGGCCACGCGCTGGTGCTGACCATCCAGGACACGCTGGTGCGCTTCAAGCGCATGCAGGGCTTCGCCACGCTCTGGCTGCCAGGGAGCGACCACGCCGGCATCGCCACCCAGATGGTGGTGGAGCGCGCCCTGGCCAAGGAGGGCATCCAGCGCAAGGATCTCGGCCGCGAGGCCTTCGTGCAGAAGGTCTGGGAGTGGAAGGCGCGCCACGGCAGCCGCATCCAGGAGCAGACCCGGGCCATGGGCGCCTCGGTGGACTGGCGGCGCGAGCGTTTCACCATGGACGAGGGATTGAGCGCCGCGGTGCGCGAAGTTTTCGTGCGCCTGCACCAGGAGGGTCTCATCTACCGCGACCAGCGGCTCATCAACTGGTGTCCGCGCTGCCAGACCGCGCTCTCCGACCTGGAGGTGGTGCTGGAGCCCACCTCGGGCAAGCTGTGGACCATCGAGTACCCGGTGCCGGGCGGCGCGCGGCGCCTGGCGGTGGCCACCACCCGGCCCGAGACCATGCTGGGCGACACCGCGGTGGCGGTCCACCCCGACGATCCGCGCTACCGCGACCTCATCGGCCAGGAGGTCGAGCTACCCCTCACCGGCCGGCGCATCCCGGTGATCGGCGACGCCGAGCTGGTGGACCCCGAGTTCGGCACCGGCTGCGTCAAGGTGACTCCCGCGCACGACTTCTCCGACTTCGAGACCGGCCGGCGGCACCACCTTCCGCAGCTTACGGTCATCGACACGCGCGGGCGCATGACCCGGGAGGCCGGCGAGGCCTTCGCCGGGCTGGAGCGTTTCGAGTGCCGCGAGCGGGTGGTGGCCGCGCTGCAAGAGCAAGGCCTGCTCTCCAAGATCAGCGACTACCCCACCGAGATCAGCCGCTGCCAGCGTTGCAACGAGATCGTGGAGCCCCTGCTCTCGCGCCAGTGGTTCGTGCGCATGGAGCCGCTGGCCCGGCCCGCCATCGAGGCGGTGCGCCAGGGCCGCACGGTGTTCGTGCCCAAGAGCTGGGAGAAGACCTACTTCGAGTGGATGGAGAACATCCGCGACTGGTGCATCTCGCGCCAGCTATGGTGGGGCCACCGCATCCCGGCCTGGTTCTGCGGCTGCGGCGAGATCGTGGTGTCGCGGGAAACCCCGCCCGCCTGCCCGCGTTGCGGCGGGGCGCTGAAGCAGGACGAGGACGTGCTGGACACCTGGTTCTCCTCGGCGCTGTGGCCCTTCTCGACGCTGGGCTGGCCCGAGCGCACCCAGGCCCTCGCGAAGTTCTACCCCACCTCGCTGATGGAGACCGGCTTCGACATCATCTTCTTCTGGGTGGCGCGCATGATGATGATGGGGCTCAAGTTCATGGGGGAGGTGCCCTTTCGCACCGTGTACCTGCATGCCATGGTGCGCGACGAGCGCGGCCAGAAGATGTCCAAGACCAAGGGCAACGTCATCGACCCGCTGGACGTCATCGGCAAGTGGGGCGCGGACGCGCTGCGCTTCACCCTGGCCAGCATGGCGGCGCAAGGACGCGACATCAAGCTCAGCCTGGAGCGCGTGGAGGGCTACCGTCACTTCGTCAACAAGATCTGGAACGCGGCGCGCTTCGCCCTGCTCAACCTGGACGGCCTGTCGCTCCAGGAGTCCCGGCCGGCGGATCGCACCCTGTACGACCGCTGGATCCTGTCGCGCTGCCACGCGGTGACCACCGAGGTCACCCAGGCCCTGGAGGAGTACCGCCTCAACGACGCCAGCGCGACCCTGTACAACTTCTTCTGGCACGAGTTGTGCGACTGGTACCTGGAACTTACCAAGCCGGTGTTCGCGGGGCAGGCCGGGCCGGCGGCGCGAGCCGAGTCCCAGCGGGTGCTGCTCTCGGCGCTGGATTGCGCTCTGCGTCTGTTGCACCCCTTCGTGCCATTCGTCACCGAGGAGATCTGGCAACGCCTGCCGCTCTCGGAGCGTTCGAGCCACCACCTGGCCACCAGCGCATGGCCGCAGGCCGACGCCTTCCCCCGCGACCCGGAGGCGGTGCGGGAGATGGAGTGGCTGATCGCCGCGGTCACCGGAGTACGCACCATCCGCGGGGAGAGCAACCTGCCCCCGGGCAAGCCCCTCTCGGCCAAGGTGCTCACCGACCGCGCCCCGGCCCGCGAGGCCCTTTCCCGCCACCGCGACACCATCCTGCACCTGGCGCGCCTGGAGTCGCTGGAGTTCGGCGGCCCCGGCCAGCGCCCGCCCCAGTCGGCGGTATTCGTGACGCCGGACTTCGAGGTGTGCGTGTCGCTCAAGGGCCTCATCGACTTCGAGGCCGAAAAGCGCAGGTTGGCCAAGGACATCCAGAAGAGCGAGCAGGAAGAGGGCCGCTCGAAAGACAAGCTCTCCAACCCCAGCTTCACCGACCGCGCCCCACCCGAGATCGTGCAGAAAGAGCGCGAGCGCCTGGCCGAGTGCCAGAGCCGGCTGGAACGGCTGCGCCGGGCGCTCTCCCAGATCGAAGCCTGGAGCCGCGAATGAGCTTGGGCCACTCGCGCTCCCCGTCGCGCGAAAGCGGGGCCCACCCAGCCGGCGCGTTCGCGCGCGACATGGTTCTTCCGTGAAAGCAACATCGAGAAGCATCGAGCGGAGGCTGGTGCGCCTGGCCCTCGCGGAGGACGTGGGGCCGGGGGACATCACCACATCGTCGCTGATCCCCGCCCGCCGGCGCGGGCGCGCGGTATTCATCGCCCGGGAGCCGCTGGTGGTGGCAGGAACGGCGGTGGCCGGCGAGGTGTTCCGCGCCCTCGATCCGCGCTGCCGCGTTCGCGTGCTGTGCCCCGACGGAAGATCGGCGCGGCAGGGACAGCGCCTTGCCGAGGTGAGCGGGCCGTTGAGCGCGATCCTGGCCGGCGAACGCACCGCGCTGAACTTCCTGCGCCACCTCTCGGGCGTCGCCACGCTCACCCGCCGTTTCGCGCAGGCGCTGCGCGGCACCGCTTGCCGGCTGCTCGACACGCGCAAGACCACGCCCGGGATGCGCGCGCTGGAGAAGGCTGCGGTGCGCGCCGGGGGCGGCCACAACCACCGCCGGGGCCTCTTCGACGCCGTGCTGATCAAGAACAACCACATCGACGCCGTGGGCGGGATCGAGCGGGCCGTGGAGCGCGCGCGGCGGCGGCTGGGACATGGCGTGCCGATCGAGGTCGAGGTGCGCTCTCTTGCCGAGCTGCGCCAGGCGCTGGACGCCGGCGTGGATCGAGTGCTGCTGGACAACTTTTCCATCCCACGCCTGCGCCGAGCGGTGAGGCTGTGCGCGGGCCGGGTCCAGACCGAGGCCTCGGGCAACATCCGCCTTTCCAACGCGCGCGACTACGCCGAGACCGGGGTGGACTTCATCTCGGTGGGTGCGCTGACGCACAGCGCGAAATCTGCGGACATCTCGCTACGGGTGGCCTGCCGGTGAGCGCCGCCGACCTCGCGCTGCCCGAGCGGCCCCACCTGCGCGTGCTGGAATCCGTCGGCTCGACCAACGCCGAGGCGCTGGCCTGGGCCGCGGCCGGAGCGCCTCACCTTGCGGCGATCGTGGCGGACACCCAGACTGCGGGCCGGGGGCGCCTCGAGCGACGTTGGCACTCTCCACCGGGGCGCAACCTGTACCTGTCGTTGATACTGCGGGGAACGCCGGAAGCGCTGCGCCGCACCCCGTGGGTGGGCGCGGTGGCCGTGCGCGCCTGCGTGGCCCGCGCCCTCTCGCGGCCCGTCCTCATCAAGTGGCCCAACGACATCCTGGTCGACGAGCGCAAGGTGTGCGGCATCCTGGCCGAGGCCCTGCTCGCCCCCGCCCCAGCCGCCGTCCTCGGCATCGGGCTCAACGTGAACATGGAAGCGCACGAGTTTCCGCCCGGGCTGCGCCAGCCGGCCTCCTCGCTCAAGCTGATTTCGGGCCGCGCCTTCGCGCGCGGGCCGCTGCTCGCCGAAGTGCTGGACGAGGTGGCCGCGGCCGCCGAGCGCGCCGCTCGAAGCCCGCAATATCTCATGGACGAGGCGCGGCGGAACTGCCACACGCTCGGCCGGCGGGTCGAGATCGCCATGGCCGGCCGGACGCTGACCGGGACGGCCACGGACCTGGACGACGATGGCGCGCTGATTTTGCGCGACGACGCCGGCCACCAGCACACGATTTCGGCCGGAGACGTCACGCTCGCCCGCTAGGTTCAGCTCCTGCTCACCTCGGTTCAAAGGGGGCTTGCCCGGTGATCGGCTTCGTGCTACTTATGACGCGGTGTGTCCAAACGAACGCGGGAGGCTGTGATGGCGAAGGACGCGGTTCTAGTCACTGGCGCGGCCGGTTCGGTGGGGCATTTTCTGGTCGAGCACCTTCGGCAGGCGGGGTACGGCGTGGTGGCCACCGATCGGCCCGGCGCACCCCTGCCCGAGGCCTCGGCCACGGTGGCGGTGCAGCCCGAGGATCTGACGGCTCCCGGCGCCCCCGCCCGGCTGGTGCAGGACGTGGGCATGGTCATCCACACCGCCGCGCTCATCGACATCGGCCTGCCCTTCGAGCGGCTGGAGGCGGTGAACGTCACCGCCACCCGCGAGCTCTTCGCCGCCGCCGAGCGCGCCGGGGTGCGCCGTTTCGTGTTCTTCAGCTCGGGCTCGATCTACCAGAAGGACGCCACGGGCACCTACACCGAGGAGAAACCCATCGCCGGGAGCAACGACTACGAGCGCACCAAGGTGATGTGCGAGGAATTCCTCCTGCGCGAGGCCCGGCCGAAGCGCACCGAGGTGGTGGTGGTGCGGCCGTCGCTGATCTACGGCCCGCGCGGCAAGATGCTCGGCGCGGCGCTGGCCTGCATCCCGCCCATCGTCCACGAGCACCTGCGGATGCAGCTCGGCTTCTCCGGCGGGCCGCGCAGCAACTGGGTACACGCCGAGGACGTGGCCCGGGCGGCGGCCCACCTGCTGGAAAAAGGCGAGAGCGGCGAGGCCTACAACGTGGGCGACGACGACCCCATCCCCTTCGGCGAGGTGGTGAACGTGGCGGTGGAGGCCTACGGCTTCCGCCCGACGGCGCGCATCCCCTTCCCGCCGCTCGGCCTCATGCGAGTGCTGGCCACGCAGCTCGTCAAGGCCGGCTTCGTGTTCAACGGCCTCAACCGCGGCTTCGACGCGCTGTGGGAGCGCATCTGCCGAAAGTACGACCTGCGCTGCGAGCTGCACCCCAAGCTCGACAAGGAGGCCATGCCGTACGCCTACCAGGACACCATCTTTCCCAACGACAAGGTGAAGCAGACCGGCTTTTCCTTCAAGTACCCGTCGTTTCGGGACGGCTTCGGCCCCACCGTGAAGTGGTACCAGAAAGAGCGCTGGGTGCCGACCTACTGAGCGGCATCGGCCGCGCCAGCCCCGGTGGCGCTCGAGCCACGCTCGCGAGCGAGCCTCCGGTCCCGGCTGAAAGGCCCCGCGCCCAGGCCGAGGACGACGAGCAGCCCGCCCAGGATGGCCAGGTTCTTCATGAACGAGATCATCTGAAGCTCTCGCATCTGCCCCTCGTAGGCAAACAATATCAGTGAGATAGATGGACGCGGCGCATGACCGAGCGCCGGCTGTCCAGCTACGGACCATCCTCGAACCCGAACACGAGCGAGTAGAAATCACGGTAGAGCGGCGGCCGTGCGAGAAGAGCGAGTCCCGCCTCGGAGAAGATCTCGATGGCCCGGGACTCGGCGATGCGATGTTCTTGGGGCGGGCCCTGTTCGGCCGGGGCGGCGGGGCTCCAGTCGACGATGAGTAACGCCCCGCCGGGCGCCAACGCTGCGGCGCCACGCCGAGCGAACTCTCCAGGTTCGTCGAGTTCGTGCAACAGGTTCACCGCCAAGATGAGATCGATCGAGCCCGGCGCAAGATCCCAACCCGGGCCGCCGTCGGCCGCCGCTTGCAAAAGTGCAATCCGGCCCGCAAGACCCTCGCGCCGGAGTCGCTCTGAAAGCGCGTCGAGCATGCGTGGCTCGACGTCCAGACCAATGACGTGCGCCGCGCTCAGGCGTTGGGACAACGGAATCGAGAAGTAACCGACACCTACGCCGACATCCAGCACGCGGCTCGGCCGCCGCGCCGCCGCCCACTCCACCAGCGGCTCCGCCGGTTGAAACCGCCACCGCTGCTCCCCTTCCAATTTCTCGATCTTCTCTGGTGAAAACCGCCGCTCGTGGCCATCATGTCCGGGCATGGGAACCTCGCTTCCCAAGGCAATCTAATCGCGCACTCTCCAACGTAAAGCCCCTGGCGTCGCTGACGCCTGTCTTCGGAATTTGTCCGGAGCACTGCGTACTGGATGGAGTGACGCTCTTTTCCGAAGGAGCGGACCGCGTTTGACCCGGATTCGTTCAGCATGAGAACTTACTGGCAGCCCCTCCTGCGGAAGGATAAGCCGAAGAGCAGATTTTCGGTTTGGGGGCAGAGCCGAAAAGCGCCTTACGGCGCCTTGGGCAGGCGATCGAGGTCTTCCTGTACGCCGGCCAGATCCGGGGCCAGCTCCTTGGCCTTCAGGTAGGCCTGGCGCGCCTTGTCGGCCTGCCCGAGCTGCTCGTACACCTTGCCCAGCGCGTGGTGCGCCGGGGCGAAGTCGGGCTTGATCTTCACCGTCTCCTCGAACTCGCCCGCCGCCTGCTTGAGAAGCTGCGCCTTCTTGGCGGTGTTCTTGGCCGCCTTGGCATAGTAGATGCGGCCCAGGTAGAAGTGGGGCTTCACCTCCTTGGGCCGCTCGCGAGCCGCCCGGGCCAGCTCGGTCTGGGCCTTGTCCTCGTCGCGGCGGTTGAACAAGGCCACCCCCAGCTCGATGCGTGCCTCCACCAACTTGGCGTCCAGCTCCAGCGCCCGCTGGTAGCGCCGCACCGCCTCGTCCAGGTTGCTGCGCGCGTCCGCGAGCTGCCCGAGGCGCAGCACCGCCGCGGCGCTCTTGTCGTCCATCTTGAGCGCCTCCTCGTACTCCGCGCCGGCGAGATCCAGAAGGCCTCGCTCGCGGTAGAGGTCGCCGAGCAGCAATCGCAGCTCCGGTTTCTGCGGCTCCAGCTCCCGCATGACCTTCACGTGGTTCACCGCGGTCTCGAAGTCGCCCTTCTCGCGGGAGAGCTGCGCGAGCAGCGCGTGGGCCTCGAACATCTTGGGATCCAGCCGCACCGCCTCGCGCAGCTCACCGATGGCCGCGTCGAGCTTGCCCGACTTCTGGTAGGTGCGGGCCAGGTGGAGCCGGGCCACGGGGTCCTCCGGCGCCACCGCCAGCGACTGCTTGAGAGACTTCTCGGCTGCCTCCAGGTCGCCCTCGTCGATGAACACCACGCCCATCTTGGCCTGGAACTCCGCCTTGCCCGGCTTGAGCTGCACCGCTCTTTTAAGGTTGCGCGCCGCCTGTACCACGTTGCCCTTGCGGTACCAGGCCTCGCCGATGTAGGCGTAGGCGTCGGCGAAGTCCTTGTCCACCAGCAGGATCTCGTTGAGCACCCGGATGGCCTCGTCGTAGCGCCGGTTGTTGAGGTAGGCCAGCCCCAGGTTGAAGCGGGCCTCCACGTAGCGCGGATCGAGCTGGCAGGCCTTCTCGTAGGCCTGGATCATCTCCTCCTGTTTGCCGAGCTGGTTTAGCACCACGCCCAGGTTGTTGTAGGCCTCGGCGTAGCCGGCGTCGAGCTCGATGGCCTGGCGGTAGGCGGTCACCGCCTCGTCGAGCTGACCGGCGCGGTAGTGCGCCAGCCCCAGGTTGTAGCGCAGCTCGGCGTCGTGGGGGTTGATGCCGATGGCCTGGCGGTAGCGCTCGACGGCCTTGTCCAACCGGCCCTGGTCGTAATACAGGTTGCCCAGGTTGTTGAGCGCATCGGCGAACTTCGGCTCCGCGGAGATTGCCCGCAGGTACGTCTCCTCGGCCCGGGTGAAGTCGAGATCCTTCCGGTACAGCTCGGCGAGCTGGAAGTGGGCCAGCGCGAACTTGGGCGAGATCTCGGTGGCGTTCTTGTAGGCGGCGATGGCCAGGCCCAACTTGCCCATGCGGGTGTAGATCACCCCCAGGTTGAAGTAGGCCTCCACCATGTCGCGGTGGGCGGTGATGACCTCTTTGTAGCGCTGGATGGCCTCGTCGAAGCGGCCCTCCTTCTGCAGGAGCGCGCCCAGGTTGAGCCGGGCGTCCGCGTCCTCGGGGCTGAGCTGGATGGTCTTCTGGTACAGCTCGGCGGCCTTCTTGCTGTCGCCCTTGCTGTGGTAGGCGAGCGCCAGGGTGAACACGATCTCCGGATCGGTCGGGTTCTCCCGGGCCAGCACGGTGTACTCGCGGATGACCTCGATGAGCGAGGCGTCCTGGCTCAGGCGATCGGTGCCCCGCAGCACCGCGTCCTCGCGCAGCTTCTTGCTCTCGGCGCTGGAAGCCGCCGAGGACTTGGGTTCCGCCGCCGGCGGGCCGCCGTCCGGCGCCGCGGCGGGCTGGCGCGCCAGGGCCGCCGCGCCAAACAGCCACAACAGGATCACCGGCACCGCTTGCCCGGCACACGTCGTCTTTCGCCTGTGCGTCACGCTGCGTCCCGTCATTCGGTCCACCATCCCTTGGTGCCCTCGCCGATGGTCGAGAAGTAGGCCTTCTTCACCTCCAGCCACTTCTCCTCTTCGATCTTGAGCCGTGCGGCGTCCTCGTCCACCACCTTGCGGTACTCGTCCACCTCCGCCTGCATCTCCTGGACCTGCTCCTCGAAGTCCTCGACGGGCGTGTCGAAGGCGATGGCGTGCTTCTTCACCAGCTTGGCCTTCTCCAACTCGAACTGGGAGCGCGCCAGCAGAAGCTCCTTGTCGGCGAGCTTCATGCGTTTCGCCAGGTGATCGAGGCTCTCCTCGAGGTAGTCGATGTGGGCCTGGTACATCTTGATCTCCAGGTCGATCTTCTCCGCCTCGGGGCCCGGGGCGGCGGCGCGCCGTTTCTCGGCCTCGCGGATCTTCTCCTTGGTGCGGTCGATCTCGCGCTCGGCGTTGTCGATCTCGCGCTTGGTGTTGGCCTTGCGGTCCACCGCGATGGTGACTACGGTTTCGGCCTGGAACACGCCGCGTCGGGTGTTCTTGGGCAAGCGCTGGATGAGGTCGGGCGGCACGGTCTTGGAGAGCGAGGCCCCGCAGCCGGACCCGCCGGCGGCCAAGGCCAGCGCCGCCCCTAGCAGCACGCCGCGCACTCGTTGTTTCGCGGAAAGTTTCATGTCCTCCTCCAGGAGAGGCCGCTACCGGATCTTGAGTTCCGCCAGGACGTCCCGCACCAGCGGGTGGATGTCCGGCGTGGAAAGGTCGAAGGTCTTGGCCTGGGCCAGGATCGGCGAGAGCACCGCGCGGGCGCGATCCTCGTCCTTGTACTTGGTGAACATGGCCGCCATGTTCAGCCGGGCGGGGATGAGCTTGCCGTCGGCGTCCATGGCCTTCTTGAAGAAGTCGTAGGCGTCCTGGTCGTCACCCAGATGCAGCGAGATGACGCCCATCAGGTTGAGCGAGGGCGCGTGGTTCTCGTTGATCTCGAGGGCCTTGCTGGCCAGGAGCTTTGCCATGTGCATGTCCTGGCTGGCGATGTTGAGCACGGTGAGCTCGTTGAGCGAGCTGAGGTCGTTGGGGTTCTTGAGGAGCTTCGCCTTCAGCGCGTCCACCTGCGGCCCCTGGGCCCGCGCCCCGCTGCGCCGGCGGGCGACCTTCTCGGGCACCGGCGGCTCCTTGTTGATGCAGGCGAGCGCGTAGGGCCCGAAGACCTTCTTCTCGCGCACGGTCTTGATGCAGGTATCCAGGAAGGTCTTGGCCGTCTGGCGCTGGGTCTTGGTCTGCTCGTCCAGCATGGCCTGGTACTGCTTCTTTTGGTCGGCGGAGAGCGCCGCCGGGATGGGCGCGGAGGACAGGAAGGCGGCGAAGTCCTCGTACACCTCGTACAGCTTGTACAGGGCGGCGATGGCCCACACCGCGTCCTTCATCTGCACCACGCCGGCGAAGATCTGCTCCAGCACCTGCATGGTCTGGGCCTTCTGCTGCAGCACCGTGGTGTCGTCCTGGCCCGCGCCGAAGCGGATCTTGCGGTAGTCCTCCAGCATCATCTCGCCGACGCGGAACTGGGCCTCGGCGGCCATGCTGCCCTCGTCGCCCTCGCCGCCGACCGAGGCCGCCGCCATGTAGGCCTGCTTGGCCTCCTCGGTCTTGCCGCGCGACTCCAGGGCCTTGGCCAGCAGGAGCTGACCCTTGACGCTGCTGGGCATTTCGGCCACCGCCTGCTGGGCCGTCTCCAGCACCATGCGCCAGTCCTCCATCTTGGAGTAGGCGTCGGCCACTTCCACCAGCGCCCGCGCGCGGCGCTCGCCGGTTTCCTTCTCGACCAGGGCCCGGTAGTCCTTGATGGCCTCGGCGTACTTGCCCAGGTAGCCGTGGAAAGTGGCCGCAGCGTACATGGCCTCGCGCGCCTCGGGGGCGGTGGGGAAGCGGTTGAAGAAGTCCTCGTACAGGGCCGCGGCGCGCTCGAAGTCGGCCATCTGCGCCGAGAAAGACCCCAGCGTGCCGTACACGTCGGTGAGGTACTTGGACTGGGGGAACTGCTGGGCCAGGGTGGCGCCGGCGCGGAAGGCCAGATCGATGTTGCGCTTCTCCTTGGCCATCACGAACGAGCGGTAGATGGCGTTCTCGCCCTGGGCGCCCTCGACCGTGCCGGCGTAGTCGAGCAGCTTCTGGGCGGCGTCCCCACCGTCCTTGGCCGCCTCCAGCGACTGCTTGTCCAGCTCGCGGTTCTCGGCCTGCTCGACGATCAGGGCCATCTCCTGCTTGAACTTCTGGTCGGTGATACTGGCGTCGCTCACGAAGGCCCGCCCCTGCTGGGCCAGGCCCTTGTAGTCCTCGAGCTGCTTGTAGCAGTCGAGCACCAGGTGGCCGGCCACCGCCACTTCCTTGTCGGTGGGGTACTGCTTGATGTACTCCAGGAAGGACTCGATGGCCTGCTTGTACTCGCCCTGGTCGTAGAACATGCGCGCCACGTTGAACTTGATGGTGGGGGTCTTCTCGTCCTGGGTGTACTTCTTCACGTAGAAGGCGCCGAGCTGCTTGAGCCCCTGGCGCGCCTCCACCAGGCCGAAGCGGCTCAGGTACTTGGCGTTGGCCAGGGCGGCCTGGAAGCTCTGGATGGCCGAGTACACCGTGTCCTTGCGGTCCTTGCTCTCGGGGAGGTTGCGAGCGATGTCCTCGTAGGCCCGCGCCGCCTCCAGGTACTGGTCGGAGGAGAACAGCGACTCGGCGTAGTTGTACTTCACCTCCTCGAGCTTCTCGGTGTAGTCGAAGAAGGAGAGGTAGTTCTTGTAGGCGGCGGCGGCGATGCGGAAGGCCCGCTTCTCCTGGCGCTTCTGGGCCAAGAGGTGCAGCTTGGTCACGATGTCGCGGGCGTACACCTCGTACTCCTTGGCGAGTTTCGCCTTCTCCTCGTCGGGGATGCGCCAGGAGTAGGCGTACTTGGCGGCCGCCTTGACCATGGCCTTCACGTCCTCGTCCACCTTGTCCTTGGACTTGGACAGGCCCGAGGCGTCGTAGATGCGCTGGGCGTAGTCCAGGTTCTTCTCCACGTCATTGGAGAGGTCGATGATGCGGCGGTAGATCAGTGCGGCGTTGTCGTACTGCTCCTTGATGAAGTAACGGTTGGCCAGCTTCTCCAGCGCCTGCACGTAGCCGATCTTGGAGGGCGCCAGGCGCTTGAAGTAGTCCAGCGCCATCTTGGGGCTGTGCACCTCGGTGTAGCAAAACACGATGCCCGAGAGCGCCTCCTGCTTGATGTTCATGGCCTTCTGGGTGTCGACGTTGGTGGTCTCGTCACCGGTGTTCTGGCTGGTGGCCACCTGCTCGAAGAGCTGCAGAGCCTTCTTGTAGTGTTTCTTGTCGACGCGGGCCCGGTTGATCTCGATCCAGCCGAGCTTGTAGCGCGCCATGTCGTGGATGGGCGACTCGCGGAACTCGAAGATGCGGTTGTACCACTTCTCGGCGTCGTCGAACTTGTCGTTGTCGAAGTAGTAGTTGCCGATGATGAACAGCGCCTCCAGCATGAGCGGGCTCTTGGGGTACTCCTCCACCAGCTTGCGGTAGGCGGCCAGCAGGCAGTCCGGGTTCTTGAGGTCGGGCTCCTTACCCTCCTCCGGCGCGTACATGCCGAGCTCGGCGAACTCGTGGCCCAAAAAGAACAGCACCTTGTCGTTGTAGCGGTACTCCGGGAAGCGGTGCATCACGTCCCGGTACACGGTGATGGCCTCGTTCTTGAGGAGTTTCGCTTCCGGTGAAGTGGCCGCCTGCTCGCCCTTGAGCTCCACGTCCAGGTAGTACACCAGGCGCGACTTCTCCACGTACAGCTCGGCCAGCCGGAAGATGATGTCCGGCAAGAAGGGCGCGCCCTTGGAGCGGCGGATCAGCTCCTTGGTCACCGTCATGGAGTGGTCCACCTTGACGATGTCCTTCTTGAGCCCCTCCACGAACTCGGCCTTCTCCTCGGCACCGTCGGTGAGCGAAAAGCCGCTTAGCAGCGTAGCGAAAAGAATCAGCAGCGCCGCGCCGCCGAGCCGCCGCAGCGCGGGCATGGGCGTCGTCTTGGGGTGCATCATTCCCACCTCTCCTCGCTGAAGCACCGGTCCTCGATGAAGAACCGATAATCGTGCATCTCGTCGTTCCAGAACTCGCCGTCGAACCCGTAGTACACCTTCACGTCGGAGTAGGGGACCTTCTGCACCTGCCCGGCCTTCTGGCTGGGGGTGCCCTTGATGCGCTTGTACACGGAGAGGCCGATCTCGTACTCGAGCAGGTTCATCTGCTCCTCGTACTCCAGCAGCCGCTCGGAGACCGTGCGCACCGCCGCGTCCAGCTTCTCGCGCAGGGAGCGGTTGACCTCCTTGATCTTGAGGTCGTAGACCTTGGCCAGGTGGGCCGCCAACCCGACCTCGCCCCAGGCCACCTCGAAGTTGGAGAGCTGCCCCAGCTCGGTGTCCAGCAGCCGCTGGAAGGCCGACAGATCCTTGAGCGCGGGGTCCTGCAGCGCGGCGTCCAGGATGATGTCGTTCTTGTCCAGGTCCACCCGGTCGTAGATGGCGGTGATGGCGTCGCGGTAGTGCTCGCGGAACTCGGTGACCGCGTCCTTGGCCACGTTGTAGTGGCACAGGTTCTTGTAGATGAGCGCCTTGAGCACGAACTTCTCGGGGTTGAAGAAGCGGAAGAAGGCCGGCGCCTCCAGCGCGTACAACAGGCCCATGGCGCGCCGGTAATTGCGCAGGTAGTACTGGGTCCAGGCCTCTTCCAGGAAGACCCCCGCCTGCTTCTCGATGGGGGCGTCGATCTTCTCGTACATCTGATAGGCGTCCTTGAACTTCTTCTGCTCGAACAGGATGCGGGCCACGCTCTGACGGGCGTTGTTGATCACGTCGGCCTGCCGGATGTCGGATGCCAGGATGTCGTTGAAGATCTTGAGCGCCTCGTCCAGGTTGTACTTGACCAGCTCGTACACCGCCTGCACGTAGCGGGCCTTGTAGCCGTAGTAGGTGTCGGGCCGCAGGCGCGCGAAGTGCTTCTGACCCCAGGCGATGAAGCCGTTGCGGTAGTCCATCAGCCCCTGGTAGTACTCCACGAACTGCCGCAAGTCCTCGCGCAGGTAGCCAAACGATGTGTCGTAGATGAGGTCCTTGACGATGAGGTCCCAGTCGAAGGGGTTCTCGCGGCTGATGCGCTCGATGGCCGAGAGCGCGTCCGGCAAGAGCTCGGGCTTGGTGCGGTTCTTGGCCACGTTGAAGTAGTACTCCATGGCGGCGTGGGTGAGCCCCAGCTTGTCCAGGGCGGCCCCCAGGAAGTACTCGGCGTAGCCGTAGTTGCCCACGCCCGGCTGGTTGCCGGCCATGAACTGCCACAGCCGGGCCGCGGCGCCGGCGTAATCCTTGGCGTAGTACAGGCGTACCCCGTCGTCGAAGACCTCGGGCCCGACCTTCACCTCCTCGATGGCGCCGGCCAGCTGCTTCTTCTCCTCGTCGGTGAGCTCGCCCGGCTTCTCGCCGCCCTCGGGCCCGGGCGCCGGCGCCGGGGCCGGCTCGGGGGCCGGCTCGGGGGCCGGAGCGGGCGCGGGGGTTCCGCCCTCGGTCGTTCCTTCCTGGGCACGCGCCCCGCGAAAAGCGGCTGGCGCCAGCAGGCCCAGGATCAGGATGGCGATGAGCGCACGCATGGTGGTCCTCCTAGAATCCCAGGGCCAGGGTCAAGCCCAGCAATGCGGAGTTCTTGATGGGGAAGTCGGCGCGGTTGAAGCAGAACAGGATGACCGTGTCGCGCAGGTCCATGCGCACCGACCAGGTGGGGTTGAACCAGATGCGAAAGCCGAACCCGGCGTTCAGCCCGATTTCCAGCCGCGGGTTCTGGAAGTCCATGTCGAAGATGTTGTAGGGGTTGCGAAACACCAGCGACACACCGCCGACGGCGAAGATCTCGAAGTGGATCACGGTGCGGTTGAGGAAGGTCTGCTTGCCGTACAGGAGCTTCAGCACCAGGTCGCTGTTTCCCCAGAAGAGCACCGCCGGGAACTCGTCGGGCGAGACGTTGGAGGCCTGGGTGATCAATTTATCCTTGAGCTTGGTGTCCACGTTGTAGCTCCAGCCGATGCGGAACATCTCCCAGGCCAGCCGGTGGTTGAAGTGGTAGGTGTAGGCGAGCTGCACCCCGTACCCCTTGACGTAGGGGTCCAGCGGCAGGTAGGCCCAGCCCAGCTCCAGCTCGTGCACTTGGTCGAACAGGCGCTGCTGGATGGGGCCGTAGATGCTCTTCTCCTTGACATCCTCGATCTTGCCGGCCTCCTCGTCCTCGATCTCCTCCTCCTTGATGGCCACGTCCTTGTTGCTCTCCGCGCCAGCGGGAGGCGGGGCCTCTACCTTGGGCTCCTCCTTCTCGTCCGGGACGGGCTCGTCGGCCGCGCGCACCGGCAAGGCGAACAGCAACAGGGCCAGACCCAGGCGCCACATCATGGCTTCACCTCCCGGGCCGTGGACTCGACTTCCTCCTCGGGGACCACCTTGCGATCCTCGGCGAAGCCGTTGTAGCAGAACACCACGCCGAGCGAGAGCGCGTTCTCCACGCCCTTCTCCTCCAGGTACACGTAGTCGCGCACCTCGAAACGCAGCGACAGGGTGTCGGACAAGAAGACGCGGATGCCGGCCCCCACGTCCACGGTGGGGAAGAAGGCGCTGGTGACGTGGATGGCGCCGAGGCCGAGCAAGAAGTAGCTCTCGGAGTAGATCACCCAGCGATCGAACAGCACCATCTTGCCGTACAGCGGCTTCAGCATCAGGTTGGTATCCAGAACGTAGTCGATCTTGGGGGTGTCGGTGGGTGAGACGTGCCAGCGGTTGTTGAGCTCCTTGGTCAGCCCGGTGTCCACGTCCAGGTACTTGGCGAAGGAGAAGTGGTTCTCCCAGGCCCACAGGTCGTCGAAGTGCAACACGTAGTGGAACGTGCCGGCGAAGAACTTGTAGAAGGCGTCCATGGGCAGAAAGGTCATGCCCACCGAGAACTCGTGGTTCATGCGGTAGGCCCGGTACTGGATGGCGTACACCTTGCCGTAGTCCATCACCTCGCCCTCGGCCTCCGCGGCCCGGGCCGGGAGCGACCCGACGGCCCACAGGCATCCGCACAAGATCGGCACAATGAGCATCAACCTGCGACGCGAACGGCGCATCCGACCCTCCTCGGGATTTCGAGCGTCAGAATCCGACCTGGTTGAAGATGAACGGGTACGAGACGATCACTTGTCCTCCGCGGGGCGCTGGGAATTTCCACTCCTTGATGCGCGCCGAGATGCACATGGCCACCGCCGGCGTGGCCATGGAGTTCTGGGATGTCTTCACGATGGAAACCGAGCCCGTCAGCGTGATGGTCCACTCCATGATCACCTTGCCGGACAGGTTGGGGTTCATGAGCAGGTTCTTCTCGTAGCAGTATTGGATCTCGCGCAGGTGCTGCGCCACCACCTTGGCGATCTCCTCGCGCGAGAGCTGGCCCTGGACCCGGATGTTGCGCGGCGGCGCCTTGAACACCACCCCGCCGACGCTGCGCTTGCCGGTGGGACCGCCGGTGAGCGCCCCCGGCCCGATGCCGGCCATGCCGCCCTGCCCCTTGCCCCCGCGCAAGAGGTCGATGTCGGCCTTCACTCCCACGCCCGCCCCCCGCGAGAACACCACGCTGGAGGTGGGTAGCTTGGTGACCACCCCGGACACCTTGAAGCGCGCCTTGCCGCCGGGGACCCGCACCGCGTCCAGGTTGGACACCGCGGCCACGATGTTGGTGGCCGGGGCCTTCTTGGACAGGTTGCCCAAGGCGGCCATCATGCCGGCGCCCGGCGGCTGGTTGTCCCCGCCGCCGGTGCCCTTGGTCTTGGGCTGGTTCTTTGCAGGCTTCACCTTCTCCTGCTTGGCCGGCTTGACCTCTTCCTTGGGCTTCTCCTGCTTCACCTCGTCCAGCTTGGGCTCGGGCGGCGGGAGCTGGTCCAGGGGGATCTGCTCTTCCTCCTTGGGCGTCTCGATCTCGATGTCCTTCAGATCCACCTTGGCGAAGCGCTCCGCTTCCGAGACCGAGGCCACCACCTCGCCGGAGAACAGGTACCAGATCACCAGCACCAGCACGTGGGCGATGGCCGAGCCTCCCAGTCCCTTGAGGAAGTTGGGATCCAGCTTGAACTGCTTGACCTCCGGCAGCCGCGGCGGGTTGACGAAACGCACGAACGTCCCGCCGCCCTCGTGCATCAGGTTGGCGTAGTCCCCGCGCGACAGGCGGGTGGAGTACACGCTGCGGCCGCGCCGCACCTTCTGGGTGGCGCTCTGGCGCACTTCGGCCAGCCCTACCTGGCGCCCGGCCAGGATCACCCCGCCCGAGATCGAGTCGTCGAAGTTCAACCGGCAGGCGCCCGCGCCGGTCACCTCGATGAGCTGGAGGTCGGTCCCGCGCAGGGTGTGACGCTTGCCCACCTCGACCTGACCGTACTCCAGGACCTTCTTGTCCTGGTTGTAGGAGATGACCTCGACCACCGGCGTGGGCAAGGTGGGGACCTGGGGTTGGGCGAAGTTGTCCTTCACCAGGTTGTTGAGCAGCGAAAACGGCTCGACGAAGTCACGATCTTCTTCCTCTTCTTCGTCGTCGTCCGAGGCGGCATCGAGAGCCGCCGGCGGGAGCGGCTCCTCCAGTGGGGCCGGCGCCTGCGCAGGCTCGGGCTCCTGGGCCAGCGCCGGCGGCGGCTCCGGCGCGC
>JAAZNF010000121.1 GCA_012798435.1 Myxococcales bacterium
GAGATCGGCCGGGCTGTGCGTCGCGAGCTTCTTCGCGATGGATTCACGGTGAGTCCAGACGGTGCTCTCGCTGATCCCGAGCCGAGCCGAGATCTCCCGCGTCCGCAAACCCTGGGCGATGAGTCCCAGGACCTGGTGTTCCCGCGGGCTGAGCGACGGTGTTTCCGCCATGGTTTCCTCCTGGCCGGTTAGGTCCTGCCGTCTTTCAACCTTTAAGAGGCACCCACCCCCTCCTTTGGGGCCAAAAATCTTCGCGACTATTAGAAATCACGTAAATTCAGCCTGTTGGAGCATCCGCGAGCTTGCCTGTTTCTCACGCCGCGACCCGGCGACTCTTCCAGAGGGGGTTTTCGGGGTGGTTGGGGAGTACGGGCCAGGCGGCACGCCCGCACCTGCCGGCGGTAAATTTCAGATGTCATACTGGGTTGCGCTCGGCGGTCATGACCCGGTTGCGGCCCTCGCGCTTCGCCCGGTAGCAGGCGGCGTCGGCCTCGGCGAGAAGCTTGGCGGCGGTGTCTTCGGGCCGGTCGAGGCTGGCCACGCCCAGCGAGGCGGTGACGTGCAGGATGGCGCCCTCGTGGGGAATCTCCAGCGCTTCGATTCGGGTGCGGATCTTCTCGGCCACCTCGACGGCCTTTTCGCAGGCGCACTCCGGCAGCAGCGCGACGATCTCCTCGCCCCCGATGCGCGCGGCGAAGTCGGTGCTGCGCAAGGCGTCGCGCACCGTGCGCGCCACCGCGGCCAGCACCCGGTCGCCGGCACGGTGGCCGTGCAAATCGTTTACGCGCTTGAAGTGGTCGAGGTCGAGAAAGAGCAGCGAAAGCAATCGCCGGTAGCGCCTCGCGCGCTCCACCTCCCGCCCTAGCCGGTCCTCGAAGCTGTGCCGGTTGCCAAGGCCGGTGAGCAGATCGCTCGTTGCACGGTGGTAGAGGCGCCGAAGAAGCCTCCCCTCGTCGGGGTGGTTGCGCCGGAAGGCGAGCAGGCAGCTCCCCAACTGCAAACAGTCGCCGTCGCCGATCAAGGCCTGCTGGATGCGTCGGCCGTGGTAAATAACCCCGTTGGTGCTCCCCAGGTCCTCGACCCGCAACCGCTCCGCCTCCACCCGCACCCGGGCGTGCTCGCGGGAAACACCCGGATCGGCGAGCCGCACCATCGCCCCCTCACCTCGTCCCACCGTGCAGGGATCCTTTCCCAGCGGGATGATGCGCCCCTCGTCCTCGCCGCGCAGCACCACCAGGCACGGCACACGCTCGGTGACGACCTCGGGCTCGGGCCGCACTCGAGAGGTGAGGTCCATCAGGCCTCCCCCGCCGCCGGCTGGGTGAGCAGGCCCTGGCGGACGCGTTCGAGGAGCTCGGGGTTGCCGGCCAGGGCGTCCCGCACGCCGTCGCGGCCCTGGCCCAACCGCTCGCCGGCGAACGAGAACCAGCTCCCGCTCTGCTCGACGACGCCGCTCTCGCAGGCAAGGTCCAAAATCTCCGCCGCCCGGCAGATGCCCGTGCCGTAGTGGATCTCGAACTCGGCCACGCGGAAGGGCGGGGCCAACTTGTTCTTCACCACCTTGACGCGGGCGCGGCTGCCGACGATCTCCTCGCCCTTCTTGATGGCGCCCGCGGGACGGATGTCGAGGCGCACCGAGGCGTAGAACTTGAGCGCGTTGCCGCCGGTGGTGGTCTCGGGGTTGCCGAACATGACGCCGATCTTCTGGCGGATCTGGTTGATGAAGATGACCGTGGCCTGGTGGCGCGACATCAAGGCGGTGAGCTTGCGCATGGCCTGGGACATCAGCCGGGCCTGCAGGCCCATGTGGGCGTCGCCCATCTCGCCCTCGATCTCTGCGCGCGGCACCAGCGCCGCCACCGAGTCCACCACCAGAAGCTCCACCCCGCCGCTCTTCACCAGCGTCTCGACGATCTCCAGCGCCTGCTCCCCGCTGTCGGGCTGGGAGACGAGCAGATCGTCCACCTTGACCCCCAGGCGCGCGGCGTATCGCACGTCCAGGGCGTGCTCGGCGTCGATGAAGGCCGCCACCCCGCCGGCTCGCTGGGCCTCGGCGATGGCGTGCAGGGCCAGCGTGGTCTTGCCGGAGCTCTCCGGTCCGAAGATCTCGATCACCCGCCCGCGCGGAAACCCGCCCACCCCCAGCGCCCGGTCCAACCCCACCGAACCGGTGGGGATGACGGGTAGATCCTCGACCACCTCGCGATCTCCGAGGCGCATGATGGTCCCCTTGCCGAACTGCTTCTCCACCGTCGCGATGGCCGCTGCCACCGCCTTGAGACGTTCCTTGATATCCGTCATCAGCTCTTTCATTGGTCGCTCCTTTCATTGTGTGGTCCCGACAGGCTGGCTCTTTGCAAGGATCGCGCCACAGGTCGCCACCTTCACAACGCCTCTGAATATTTGTTATTTTTTCTCGCGGATGGTTTCAGGTTCGGCCCGGATGAAAAAATCCGGACGGCGTGTCCGGTTTTTTGCATCCAGCCGGAGCGGGCCTGGCTACGTCTCCGTCGGGGTCATCAACCACAGATCGGCAGATCCCTTGAAGGAGAACAGCACCAGCTCGCCGGTTTTTCGGGAGAACGCCAACATGCCGCCGTCGGCGTCGCCGTCCAGCTCGCGCAAGGAGCGATGTTCGCCCGATTCGCTGTCGATAAGTAGGAGCTTCTTCTCCCCGACCCCGAGCAGACGCCGGCTGTCGGCGAGCCAGTAGAGCGACTGGGCTTCGAGTCCCAGCGTCCGGATGGCATTGCGCCGAAGGTCGAGGACGAACACCCGGTTCGGCCCGCCGTGCGCGATCAGCATCCCGGCGACCTTCTGCCCGTCGGGCGACCAGTCGGTCGGGAGCAGAAAACCCTCGGGGCGCTCGCCCGAGAACGGCAGGGCGGTGACACCCTTTCCCGGATCGCTCAGCCGGATGAGCCACAGCGGCTGCTTGCAATCCAGACGGGCCGCGATGAGCGCGTCGCCCTGCGGCGACCAAACCGGGTAAATCATGCGCTCGGTGTCGGGCCCGAGGCTGGCCAGGCCGGTCCCGTCCGTGCCGACGGTCCAGATCTGGTACTGGCCGCTGCGGTTGGAGTAGAAGGCCAGCGCCTTGCCGTCCGGCGAGAAACGCGGCCGCCGATCGCGGGCGGGATCGTGGGTCAGCATGCGCCGGCTGGCCCCGTCTGGCGCCATGATGAAGACATCCTCGGCGCCGGAGAAGTTCGAGGTGGCGAGCCACTTCCCGTCGGGCGAGAGATCGGCCTCGCCTTGCGGCCGGGAGCTGCGGAAGAGGGCTTCCTCTTCTTTTGCCAGCACGCCGGTCTCGGGGTCCAGGCGGAGCCGGGTGGCGCGCCACTCGCTGTTCACCTGGGCGAAGGCCAGCCGCCCGTCGGGCGCCAGCGCCAGATCGCGAAGCGGCGTGGCGCCGACCGAGATCGACTCCGGGGACCCGAGCGCCCGTCCCGACTCTTCGTCGATCGGAACGCGCCACAGGCCCATCACCCCCGAGCGGTCGCTGAGAAAGAGCAGCCACTTTCCGTCTTGCGACCAGAGGGGATTGTAGTCGGTGGCAGCGTCCTGGGTCACCGCCAGCGCGCCCTCGCCATCGGCGCCCACGGTCCAGATGTCCCGCTGCCCGCCCTTCGAGGACCAGTACGCGACCCGGCGGCCCCGGGGAGACACGTTCGGCTGGATGGCGTCCACGCCGATAATCTTCCGCTTGGCTCCGGTGGCGGGAGCGAAGGCCCAGATCTCCGAATCCGCGGCCCGGTCCAGCGGGTCCTCGAAGCCGGCGGTGCTGTAGAAGATCTCCTTCCCGTCCGGCGACCATGCGGGGTGGAACCCCTCCTCGGTGAGCCGCCGCGGCGACTCACCCATGGCGCCCATGATGAACAACGCCGGCTTTCCTTCTCGATCCGAGACGAAGGCGATCTGGCCGCCGTCGGGCGAGAAGGCCGGCGAGAAGCTCACCCCCTGCGAGAGGCTGGTGAGTTCGATGGGGCGATCTCCGCCGAGCCGGTGCAGCATGAGGCGGGCCGATTTTCCGCCCTCGGTCTTGTCGGCCACCTGCACGTAGGCAAGGAACTTCCCGTCCGGCGAGAAGGCGGGTTGGATCTCCCACTGTTGACTGTCGGTGAGCTGGGCCAGAGCGAAGTGGGTGGCCGGGGTGTGCGTCGGGCGTCCGAGGATCCCCAGGGCGAACAGCAAGAAGACCAGCGCCGCAAACAGCGCCACGCCCCCGGTGGCCACCCAGACAAGACCGCGGCCGCGGTTTTGCTCGCGCCCGGTCTTCTCGGGCAACGCGGATGCGCTGACGGGGGCCAACCCCGTCTCGTCCGAGCGGTGTTCGAGGAGCCGCACCGCCTCGCGCACCTCGCGGGCATCGGCCGGTCGCTCGGCGGGGCTCTTGGCCAAGAGCCGCATGATCAGGCGCTCCAACCCCTCCGAGATCTTGATGGGCGGCTCGAGCGACGACAGGGGGGGCGGCGGCTCGGTCACGTGCTTCACCAGCACCCCCACCGGCGTGTCTGCGGAGAAGGGCAAACGGCCCGACAGGCACTGGTAGGCCACCACCCCCAGGCTGTAGAGGTCCGAGCGGGCGTCCAGCGGTTGGCCCTGGGCCTGCTCGGGCGACATGAAGGCCGGGGTGCCGATCACCGTGCCCTGCTGCGTGCGCAGCGTCTGACTGGGCGCGCGGGCGATGCCGAAGTCGAGGATCTTGCACTCCTCCTGCCCCCCCACCTGTTCGAGGAAGATGTTCTGGGGTTTCAGGTCCCGGTGGATGATGCCCTCCTGGTGGGCCTCCACCAGGGCCTCGGAGACCTGGCGCAGGATGCGCAGGGTGCGGCGCTCGTCGAGCGGGCCGCGCGAGAGTAGCCGATCCAGCGGCGTGCCGCGCAAGAGCTCCATGACCAGGAACAACCGGCCGTCCGGGGTGCGGCCGAAGTCGTAGAGCCGGATGGTGTGCGGATGGCGCAGGCGGGAGATGACGCGGGCCTCGTTCTCGAAACGCGACACCACCTCGGACAGCATCTCCTTCGGTATGTCGTCGAGCGCCAGGACCTTGACCGCCACGTCCCGGTCCACGTTCAGTTGGCGGGCGCGGAACACCGCTCCGGCGGCGCCGTCTCCGATCGCCTCCAGGATCTGGTAGCGTCCGTCCAGTACGACGCCCACCAGGCTCTGCCGGACTTGCTCGTCCACGCGGTCCGCGCCCTTCCCGGGGAGGTCTCGCTCCCCGGAGTGTCGAGTAGACCATGATCGCTCTGGCCGATCAACCGTCTCGGCGCCGGATGAGGAAGCCGCAAGCGAAAGGAGCATGGGGTTGGCCCGTGCCACATCATTCCCCTGAGAGGCGCCTGGCGTCAGCCACGGGGCTACAGGCCACGGCACAAGAGGGTGAAGCTGTCCAGCATCTCGCAGCCTACCGGCGCCTGCGGATCGCTGTCGAAGCACACCAGCACCGAGCCCGCGGGCACGCACTGGAGCGGCTCGGCCTGCACGCTGGGGAGGCGGTTCGGCCCGGCCCACACCAGCACGGCGGCGGCCAGCGTGACGAGCAACGCCACGGCCATGAGGAGCTTTCCGATTCGCGTCATCATCTTCCACCTCCAGGTCGGTTCGAAACCAGCACTGTTCTTCGCACCGCAAATACCGGAAGGTTTGATTTGCAGCATGCGTGCCACAACCGGCCAGGCACCGGCAACCGCCTGAAGATAATGACTTTATCCAAAAAACCTCGGGGCCTGTCCCCAATGTTTCTTCCGCGGAATCAGCAAGTTGCCGGCCCGTTGTTGCGCTCGAGTGCAAAAAATTGCCAAACCCCCCGAAAAGGTCGATAACGGGCATGTGCCAACCAGAGAAAAGGACGCCGACCGCACGCAGCAGACCGGCCGGCTCTCCGCCGACGAGCTACGCCAGGTCCAGGAGGCGGCCGCCCGAGCCCGGCCCCAGGCGGAGTCGTACTCGTTCGTGATCTTCCACCGGGACGGCATCGAGGTGCTGCCGCTGCTCCCGGGCCGCCGGGTGATCATCGGCCGGGACATGCCGGCGGACGTGATCCTTCGCGATCCCTCCCTGTCGCGCCAACACGCCGCCTTGAGCATCGAGGAAGGCGCGGTGTGGCTCGAGGACCTGAATTCCACCAACGGGACCTGGCTTTCGGGAAAGCGCATCCAGAAAGAGCGGCTCGAGGCGGGGGCCGAGGTCCTGCTGGGGGCCGTGCCCGCCGCGCTGCACTCGGCGCGGATCTTCGACCCCGCCCGCGCCGGCTTCATCAACCACGACCGCTTCGTTGCCCAGCTCGAGGCCGAGATCGCCCGCGCCAAGGGATTCTCACGGCCACTGTCCCTCCTGATGGTGAAAAGCTGCGCGGGCGGGGAGTGCTGCGTCTCCCACTGGTTCCCGCTGGTGCGCTCGTTGCTGCAGCCGTTCGACCAGCTCGCGCTCTACGGGCCCGAGACGCTGGAGATATTGCTACCCGAGTGCGACGCCGGCCAGGCGCTCGACGTCGCCCGCCGCATCCTGGCGGGTAGCCAGTCGCTGTGCTGCGCCATCGGCGCCTTCCCCGCCCAGGCCCGCTCGGCCGAGGAGCTCCTGTCCGTCACCCAGGGCGCCCTGCGGCAAGCGGGGCCCGCCCGGCCCGTGGTGACCGAGCGGGACCCGGCCCGGCCGGCAGAGCCGGGGCAGACGGAGCTTCGCTCGCAGGCCATGCGGGCTCTGTACCTCGAGGCGCGCCGGCTGGCCGCCTCGCCGCTGCCAGTCTTGATTCAGGGCGAGACCGGCACCGGCAAGGAGATCCTGGCGCGGTTCATCCACGGCGAGGGCCCGCGGCGGGAAAAACCGCTGGTGTGTGTCAATTGCGGCAGCATCCCCGCGCAGCTCGTGGAGAGCACGCTGTTCGGCCACGTCAAGGGCGCCTTCACCGGGGCCGCCGGCTCCGCCGCCGGTGTTTTCGAATCAGCGAACGGCGGGAGCGTGCTTCTCGACGAGATCGGCGAACTCCCGCTCCCCGCCCAGACCGCGCTGCTGCGAGTGCTCGAGAACCGGCGCTTCTCCCGCGTCGGTTCCACCCAGGAGATCGAGGTGGACGTGCGGGTGCTGGCAGCCACCCACCGCGACCTGGAGGCCATGTGTCGCGAGGGACGCTTCCGCGAGGATCTCCTCTACCGGCTCAACGTGGTGCCGCTGCGCGTCCCGCCGCTTCGGGAGCACCCGGAGGACATCGAGCCGCTGGCGCTGCACTTTCTCGCCGAGGCCGGGCGCGGGGCCGCCCGGATCGTCCGCGCCATCCACCCCGAGGCGCTGGCGCTACTTGCGCGCTGGCACTGGCCGGGGAACGTGCGCGAGCTTCGCAACGCCATCGAGCGCGCCGTCCTCATCGCCGAGCAGGACACCATCCAGCCGTCGGATCTCCCCGAGCGCATCCGCGGCACCCAATCGCTGCCGCCCCCCGCCGCGGCCGCACCCCCGGCCCCCACGGGCCCGCTACGCCTGCGCGAGGAGCTCGACCGGCGCGAAGCCCAGCTCCTCCTGGAGGCGCTCAGGCGGTGCAACTTCAACCGCGAGCGGGCGGCGGCCGAGCTGGGCCTGCCGCTGCGCACCCTGGCCCACAAGATGAAGCAGCACGGCATCCGCCGCGTGCGCTATGAGAAGGACCCCGAGGACGGCTGAGCCCCCGCCGACCCGCTCACGCCGCCGCAGCGGGGCTACCCAGCGCCCGGTCCAGCGAGCGGTACTGGATGGCCTCGGCCAGGTGCTCGGTGGTGAGCGATTCGCTCCCGGCCAGGTCAGCGATGGTGCGGGTCACCTTGAGGATGCGCTCGAAGGCCCGCGCCGAAAATCCGAGCCGCCGCACCGCCTGCTCGAGGAGCGCCGCCTCCGCCGGGCCCAGCCTGCAAAAGCGCTGCACCTGGGCGGCGGCCATGTGGGCGTTGCAGCGCACCCCGGGCAGCGCGGCGAAGCGCTCCGCCTGCACCGCGCGCGCGCGCACCACCCGCTCCCGCACCGCGGCCGAGGTCTCGCCCGGGCTGTGGTGCACCAGGTCGCGGTAGGGCACCGCCGGCACCTCCACCTGGATGTCGATGCGGTCCATGAGCGGCCCGGAGACCTGCGCGCGGTAGCGCTGGATGGCCGCCGCCGAGCACAGGCACAGGTGGACCGGATCGGTGAGGTAGCCGCAGGGACAGGGGTTCATGGCCGCCACCAGCATGAAGCGCGCCGGGAAGGTCACCGCCATCGAGGCCCGCGAGATGGTGACGCAGCCGTCCTCCACCGGCTGGCGCAGCACCTCGAGCACGTTCTTGCGGAACTCGGGAAGCTCGTCGAGGAACAGCACCCCGTTGTGCGCCAGGCTCACCTCCCCCGGGTGCGGGGTGGTCCCGCCGCCGACCAACCCCGCGTCCGAGACGGTGTGGTGCGGCGCGCGGAAGGGCCGGTGCCCGATCAGCGCCACGCCTGGGCGTAGCAGGCCCATGATGGAGTAGATCTTGGTGGTCTCGACCGCCTCTTCGAAGGCCGGCGGCGGCAGGATACCGGGGAGGCGGCGCGCCAGCATGGTCTTTCCCGAGCCCGGCGGGCCCACCATGAGCAGGTTGTGGCCCCCGGCGGCGGCGACCTCCAGGGCGCGCTTCACATGCTCCTGGCCGCGCACGTCCGAGAAGTCTACCGGCTCGGCACCCGAGCGCGTCAGCGCCTGCTCGGGATCAACGTGAACGGGAACGAGGGCCGCCTGCCCGGCGAAGTGATCCACCACCTCGCGCAGCTTCCGCACACCGAAGACCTCCAGCCCGCCCACCACGGCCGCCTCCGCGGCGCAGGCCTCCGGGCACACGATGCTGGTGAGGTTCTCGGCGCGAGCCATCACCGCCATGGAGAGGGCGCCGGGAACGGGCCGCACGTCGCCATCGAGACCGAGTTCCCCGAAGACCAGTGTCCGATCGAGGATGGCGCGATCGAGCGGCTCGGAGGCCGAGAGCAACCCCAGGGCGATGGGCAGGTCGAAGGCCGTGCCGCCCTTGCGAAGATCCGCCGGCGCCAGGTTTACGGTGATGCGCCGTTGCGGAAAGTCGGCGTCCGAGTTCTTGATGGCCGACTCCACCCGCACGCGGGCCTCCTTGACCGCGCCCTCGGGAAGCCCCACCACGGAAAAATTCGGAAGCCCCAACGCCATGTCCACCTCGACGTCGACGCGCAGGGCATCCACGCCGAGGACCGTTGCAGAGATGACTCGAGAGAGCATGTTTCCTCCCTTTTCTCCTCGCCTTCTTGCAAAAAGCGGGCCGCGCCGGTTCATGCAAATATCTGGCTGATTAATTTGTGATTATCGATCGCGAAAGACCCTAATAGTCGCGGCGGAGAAAAAATCCGGACGGCCTGTCCGGATTTCGGCAGAGTTTGTCGGATGATGAGCCAGCCGCAAACTTCATCAGGGCAGGACGACGACCTCGCGCTCGAGCGCGACGCCGAACAGCGCGCGCACCCGGTCCTGGATCTCCGAGGCGAGCGCCAGGATCTCGCCCGCCGTGGCGCCACCGAGGTTCACGATGACCAGAGCGTTTTTTTCATAGACGCCGCAGCGTCCCCGCCGCGCGCCGAGAAATCCCGCTCGCTCGATGAGCCAGCCGGCCGGGACCTTCACCCGCCCGTCCTTCTCCGGGTAGGCCGGGAGCTTCGGCTCTTCGCCCGTGAGCTTCCGTGCCTGGTCCGATGAGATGACCGGATTCTTGAAGAAGCTCCCGGCGTTGCCGAGCACCGCCGGATCGGGCAACTTCCGCTTCCGGATGCGAACGACGGCCTCGAAGACGTCCTTTACGGTGGGACTCGAGATCCCTGCCGCGGCGAGTTCGTCCGAAAGAGCCCTGTGCGTCATGGGGACAGGCCCGTGCTTCTTCAGGCGCAAGGTCACGCGAGATATGATGATTTTCTTCGCAAGCTCTCGCTTGAAGACGCTGTCGCGGTAGCCGAGGCGGCACTCGGCGCGAGAGAACCGGATGGCGTCGCCGCCGGGGATGGAAAGCCCCTCGACGGATTCGAGGACATCGGCGGCCTCGGAGCCATAGGCGCCGACGTTCTGGACCGGCGCCGCGCCCGCGCTGCCGGGGATGAGCGCGAGCGCCTCGAGGCCCGAGAGCCCCCTCGCCACCGACCAGGAGACGAGGTCATGCCAGCCGACGCCCGCCCCGACCCGGATCCGGCAATCTCCTTCGCTCTCCGAAACGACCTCGATCCCGGGTATGGCGACGGCCAGGGTGAGCCCCGAAAGGTCCCCGGCCAGGAGGACGTTCGAGCCGGCGCCGAGCACGTGCAGGCCATGCCGGTAGAGGTCGGCCCGCCGGAGCACCTCGGCGAGCTCCGCTTCGCTCGACACCTTACAGAACCGCTCCGCCCGGGCGTCCAGGCCAAAGGTGTTGTACGCTCGCAGCGGCTGGTCTGTCTTCACTTCGATCATTCCAAGACCCTGTTTTTGCGTAAAAAACATTGGGGACAGGCCCCGTGATTCCGTGATTTCCTTCGGCCCCGCGCTCGCGCGGCGGGTCAATCTGCGGCACCGGGGTTCATGCCCTGATTCCCCTGCGGGCCTAGGCCTGCTTCTCCTTGCAAGCCTTGATCTTGGCAATCTCCTCGTCGGTGAGCTTCTTAAAGTCGATCTTTCCGATGCGGGTGCAGGGAAGCTCACAGCGGAACTCGATCTCGCGCGGGCAGCTCCACTTGATGAGGTGCTCGCGGCAGTGGGCGATGAGCTTCTCCTCCATCTCGGGCCCGCGCAACGCCGGATCGCGCAGCACCACGAAGGCCTTCACCCGCTCCACCTGGGCCTGGTCGGGGACGCCGATCACGCACGCCTGTTGCACCTCGGGGTGGCGGCACAGCACCTCCTCGACCTGGGAGGGATACACGTTCATGCCGGAGCTCTTGATCATCCTCTTCAGGCGCAGCTTGAAATAGAAGTACCCGTCGGCGTCCATGGTGGCGATGTCCCCGGTGTGCAGCCACACCCGCCCATCGGCGTGGCGCTTCAGGGTGGCCGCGGTTTCCTCGGGCTGGTCGAGGTACCCCAGCATGACGGCCGGGCCGCTGACGCAGATCTCGCCCTCCTCGCCGAGCGCGGCCTCGTCGGTGGTGCCGATCTTCACCACCTTGGCCAGCATGTCGGAGAACGGGATGCCGATGCTCCCCTCGCGGTAGCCGGTGACGGGCATGCACATGATGGCGGTGACCGCCTCGGTGAGGCCGTAGCCCTCGAGGAGCTTGATGTCCGCGCCCGAGCGGCGGCAGATCTCCTCGAAGGCCTCCTTCACCGCGCGCGGTAGCCGGTCCGCGCCGCAGAAGGCGCCCCGCAGGCAGCGCAGGTCGGCCTTGAGGAAGTCCGGATTGCGGGTGAGCGCCTCGTACAGAGTCGGCACGCCCACGATGAAGGAGGGCCGCTTTTTGCGGATGAGCTTCGCCACCGTCTCGGCGGTGAAGGTCGGCACCAGGATGGACTTTCCCCCGCCCATGAGTACCGCGTTGATGCACACCCCCAGGCCGAAGCCGTGGAAGATGGGCAGGATGGCCAGCATCGAGTCGGCGTCGCCGATCTTGCCCCAGGCAGCGGACATCATGCCCTGGGAGATGAAGTTCATGTTGGAGAGCATGATGCCCTTGGGGGTGCCGGTGGTGCCGCCGCTGTAGAGGATGGCGGCCAGGTCGTCGGTCTTCATGTCGTTTGGCGGCGGCTCGGAATAGGCGCCGGCCATGAGCGGCTTCCACCAGCGCACCCGCTTATCGGGCGGGACCTTCTTGATCTTGCGGCCCTTGGTGAGCGAGAAGAGCAGGTTCATGGGAAAGGGCAGCTCGTCGGGGATGCGCGCCAGGATGAGCGTCTCGATCTGCTGCTCGCGCATGGCCTCGGCGAACACCGGGTAGAAGGCGTCCAGGGTGAGCGCCATGCGGCTTCGGCTCACCTTGAGGTAGAAAGCCACCTCCTTGG
Organism: Myxococcales bacterium; assembly: GCA_012798435.1. Classification (GTDB taxonomy): domain Bacteria; phylum Myxococcota; class B64-G9; order B64-G9; family B64-G9; genus JAAZNF01. Next base: position 11,957 of record JAAZNF010000121.1, read on the forward strand.
CCGGCGACAGCGGGTGGATCATGCTGGAGATCGCCCCCAACTTGTTGGCGGCATAGAAGCACACGATCCCCTGCGGCGAGGTGGGCATGGAGATGGTGATGCGATCGCCCGCGCGCAGCCCCAGCGCATACAGCGCCCGGGCGCACTGGTCGATGCTGGCCATCAGCTCCCCGTAGCTCGCGGTGCGGCCGAAAAAGTCGGTGGCGATGGCGGCCGGGTTCTTCTCGGCGGTGGCACGGAGCGCCTGGTAGAGCGTGACGCGGGGGTAGTCGATGTGCTCGGGGACGTGCCCGTAGAACTTCAGCCAGGGCTTCTGCTCGTACATGCTCCGCCTCCGGAAGGGCTTGATGAGTTGCCCATATCAGCAAACCCGCCCGGAGACAACCGTCAGCACTGCCCGTGCCGGTGGTGGGCGCAGGCCTGGCCGGGATCCACCTCCTTGAGCGTCCCCGCCGAAAGGGCCTTCACCACCTCGCCGACGGTGTCCTGCTCGGCCAGGTACACCCGGATGCCGGTCGCCCTGAGCTTGTTCAGCGCGCCCATGCCGATGCCGCCCACGGCGATGGCATCCAGCTCTTCTCCCTGGAGAGACGCGAGCGGCATGCACATGCCGTGACCATGGTGCTGGTTGCGATTTTCCACGGCGCGGCAGGCCGAGCTCTCGGTGTCCACGATGAGAAACACCGGCGCCGAGCCGAAGTGCGCGCACACCACGCTGTCGAGCCCCTGATCGCCTTCCACCGGAATACAGATTTTCATTGGGGATTCTCCTCTCTTGGGCTTTTTGTCTTTTCCATCGGTCCTCGCCGGCCGCGCCGGCAGCAGCGGCCCCGTCCCCTGCCCTTCTCCGGGATGCGCACCGGGCCGCCTTCGATGCGCAACGCCTTGCCGTGCACCAGCGCCTCCGCGACTTTGCGGCGGGCCGAGTCCAGGATGCGCCCCACGGTGGGCCGCGACACCTGCATGCGCTCGGCCACCTGCTCCTGGTACAATCCGTCGAGATCGGACAGGCGCAACGCCTCGAACTCGTCCAGCGTCATGACCACCTCCTCCAGCTCCACCACCGGGATGCCGATGGGCTTGAAGATGCTCGCGGCCGGCATCTGACCGACGCGGCGGTAGCAAAAGGGTCTGGGCATGGCTCCGACCTCCAGCGCTTATTATGAGCATATGTTCACAACTGTCAAGAGGAATCTTGGCATCCTGGCGAGCGCCCTACAGCGGATACGGCAGCGTCAGCGCAAGCGCGGTGACCAGGAGCAGAACGACCGGCAGCAAGACCAGGAACACCACGAAGGTGAACCCCATGACGTCCCGGGCGCGCAGGCCGAAGATCGACAGCACCGGCAGCATCCAGAAGGGCTGGACCAGGTTGGCCAGGGCCTCGCCGAGGTCGTACACCGCCACCATCCAGCCCAGGTGGACCTGGAGCGAGTGCGCCGCCTGCATGACGTAGGGCGCCTCGATCACCCACTTGGAGCCGCCCGAGGGGACGAACACCCCGAGCACGGTCGAGTACAGCGAGACCAGCGGCGGGTACGTCACCGGGTCGGAGACCGAGACGAAGAACTCGGCGATCTTGTGGTTGAGCCCGGTGTACACGATCATGCCCACGATGCCGGCGTAGAACGGGAACTGTAGCAGCACCCCCCACACCGCGCCGGTGGCCTCGCGCACCGCCCGCATCAGGCGGGCCGGGGTCCAGTGGAGCAAGAACCCCAACATGAGGAAGGCCAGGTTGATGGTGTTCAGGTTGATGGCGCCGAGCACGTCGTCGGTCGAGGCGAACACCCAGCCGAGGTAGGAAAACCCCAGCACCACGATGAGCAGCGTCAGGTACGGCGTGCGCTCCAGCCATTCGCCCGGCTGGGGAGCCGAATGCGGCGCCGGTTCGCTCCCCGGCGGCGGGCCGAGCGCAACACCCAGGCTCTCGGCGCTGCGGGCGCGCTCGGGGCGTGGCACGATCAGCCAGATCACCACGGCCACCACGACGATCTCCACAACCACCGCCACCAGGCTCTGCCACAGGAAGATGGTGTGCCGAAGCGGGATCATGCCGCCGGGGACGAGCCCGCCCGCGGCCACGATGTCGCGGATGGCCGGCTGGAGCGCGCCGGGGGTGGTCATCTGGAGCGCGGCCGAGCCCGACAGCCCCTGGGCCCAGATGCTGCCGAGACCGAGGAAGCTCGAGGCGGCCAGCAGGCGGTAGTCGGTGCCCTGGACGCGGCGTGCCACCTCGCGGGCCAGGATGGCCGAGAAGATGAGCGAGAACCCCCAGTTCAGCCAGCTCGAGAGCATGGCGAAGACCGCCACCATGACCGTGGCGCTTTTCGCGCTCCGGGGCCGGCCGGCCAGCCAGGCGATGAGCCGGAAGACCGGCCGCGAGCTGGCCAGCACGTAGCCGGTGATGATGATGAGCGCCATCTGCATGGTGAAGGGGATGAGCTCCCAGAAACCCTTGCCCCAGCTCTGCACCATCTGGGGTATCCCCGCCCCGCCCGCGGTCACACCCAGTAAAAAGATAAGCACCGTAGCCACCAGCGCGAACACGAAGGCGTCGGGGACCCAGCGTTCGGCAAAACTTACGAAGCGCTCGGCCAGCCGGCTCAACATGCTCGGGCGTTCCTCGATCATGGGCCATGCCTCTAGCACGTCTTCCGGTCCATCACAACCAGCAAGTAACCAATTGAAATAAAACAACAAACACTGGGGACAGCCCCCGAGTTTTCCTGAGTATTCTCTCCCGGTACCAAGGTCTCTCCCGCCGCCATCGCTCCCGCCTCCGGGTTGTCTTTCCAGAACGGGCGTGGTAACCGGACGCCGACACAGACATGACGTTCACCTCCTACACCTTCGCCCTGTTCTTTGCTGCGGTGTGGGCATTCCAGCGACTGCCGCTGCCCTGGACGGCGCGCAAGGCGTTCTTCCTGTTCGCCTCGTACGGCTTCTACGCCGCCTGGAAGTGGCCGTACCTCTCGCTGCTCTTCGCCTCGACCGCCGCCGACTGGTTCCTCGCCCGCTGGCTCGCCGGCCAGACCTCTCTGCCTCGCCGCCGCCTGTTGCTCTCGGCGAGCCTGGTGTTCAACCTCGGGCTGCTCGCCACCTTCAAGTACTCGGGGTTTCTCTTCGAAAACCTCTCGCGCATGTTCGGACAGTTCGGGGTGCCGTTCTCCGCCGAGCCGCTATCCGCCGTGCTGCCGGTGGGCATCTCCTTCTACACCTTCCAGACCCTCTCCTACACCATCGACATCTACCGCGGCCGGCTGGCCCCCGCGCGATCACCGCTCGATTACGCCCTGTACGTGGCCTTCTTCCCTCAGCTCGTGGCCGGGCCCATCGTGCGGGCGGCGGACTTTTTGCCTCAGCTCGCCGAGCCGAAGAAGCCGTCCGACCAGACACTGGGTTTCGGCCTGGCCCTCATCACGCTGGGGGTGTTTCAAAAGTCCGTGCTCGCCGACGGGGTGATGGCGCCGGTGGCCGAGGCCGTCTTCGACGGCGGGACGGTGAGCATGCTGACGGCCTGGGCCGGGGCGCTGGCCTTCGCCGGACAGATCTACTGCGACTTCGCCGGTTACTCGGCCATCGCCCTGGGCGCGGCGGCCTGCCTGGGGTTCTCCCTGCCCGAGAACTTCCGCGCTCCCTACGCGGCCATCGGGTTTTCCGACTTCTGGCGCCGCTGGCACGTCTCGCTCTCCTCGTGGCTGCGCGACTACCTGTACGTCCCGCTGGGCGGGAACCACCGCGGCGAGCTGCGCGCGCACGCGAACCGGATGATCACCATGCTGCTCGGGGGTCTGTGGCACGGCGCCAACTGGACCTACGTGCTGTGGGGCGGCCTGCACGGTGCGTGGCTGATCCTCGAGCGGGTGTGTGTGCGGATCGCCGGTGGCTGGACGGTGTGGCGGCGTCCGATGGTGCGAGCGCTGCTCGGCCTGGGCACGCTGGCGGTGGTGTGCTGGACGTGGGTGTTCTTCCGCGCCCGCACCCTGCCGCGGGCGCTTTCCATCGCCGGAGCCATGCTGGGTGGCGGCGAAAAGACCGCCAGCGTGAACCTGGCGCTGGCCGACGGGATCGCCGCCCTGGCCTGCGTACTCGGGCTGGTGGCCTGCCACATCTGGCTGCGCCGCCGGACGCTGGCGGATGTCTGCGCGCGTGCGCCGTGGTGGGCCCGGGCGCTGGTGTTCTCCGTTCTCGTTTTCCTCATCTGTACAATGCCGGGAAGGGACCGTGCGTTCATTTACTTCCAGTTCTGATTCCTGCGGCGGTTCCCGCTGGGGCCGAGTATGGCTTCTTGCGCTGCTTTTGGCCGGCGCGATGCTCGCCGGCTGGGAGGCGTTCCTGCGCGAGCGCGGCCACACGCCCGAGCTGGTGGACGACGCCGACCTGTGGAGCGAGTGGCGCGAGCAGGCGGCCGGCGACGATGCCGTGGTGCTGCTGGGAAGCTCCCGCATCCAGCTCGGCATCGTCCCGGCGCGGCTCTCCGAGCGCTTGCAGGGGCGCCGGGTGATCCAGCTCGCCGTGGACGGTGCCGCCCCGTTCGCCGCGCTGGAGGACCTGGCGGAAGACGAGGAGTTCCGGGGCCTGATCCTTCTTTCGCTCGTCGAGTCCACCCTCACCGAGAAGGACTGGCCCGGCCAGGCCGAGTACGTGGCGCATTACCACAACCAGTGGTCGTTCGACCGCCGGGTCCACCGAAAAATCGCCACCGAGCGCCAGCGGCTGCTGGCTAGCGCCAATCCCAACGTGAGCTTGTTGCGCTCGATGCAGCTCTTCTTCTCCGAGGGCCGCATACCAGCGCCGCTCTGGTTGCACACCTCCCCCGACCGCTCCCGCGCGGTGGACCCGGAGCGGATCGACTTTTCGCGCCTGACCGAGTGGCGCCTTTCGCGCCTGCGGCAGCTCTACGCCGCGGCGGGCCCGGTGGACGAGGCCGAGTGGTTTGCGCTCGGCGAACGCATGCGGTCCGTCATTGCGCGCTTGCACGAACGCGGCGCCCGGGTGGTGCTATTGCGCCTGCCCACCTGCGGCGAGCACTGGCGGCTCGACCAGGAGCGGTACCCCCGCGGGCGCTTCTGGAACCGGCTCACGGAGCGGGTCGGCGCTCCGGCGATTCATTTCTTGGATGTTCCCGCCATGGCCCGACTTCCCTGTTACGACGGCTCTCACCTGGCCCGGCCGGAGGCCCTGATCTTCACGGACGCGTTGGCCGACGAGCTCAAACGCCGTCAGATTCGATAAAGACGGCGTACTCAACCACTCACTACTGCTCCCACTTGCCGGAGTAGTTCACCACCACCTGGCAGGGGAAGCTGATCTGGAGGTAGGTGGCCGCGGCGGCGCACTGGGTGCCGGTGCAGGTGACGGTGCCGTTCTGCGTGCCGCTGGTGTGCTCGGTGTCGGTGAAACTCCCGCTCACATCCACCGCGCCGTGCAGGGTGACGTCGTAGTTGGGCACGCTCTGGGTGACGTCGCCGCGGTGGCAGGTGTAGTTCGATCCGCTCACGGTGCAGTCGAACTCCTGGGAGTTGTCGCCGGGGATGACGTGGAAGGTGGGGTCGGAGACGTTGCTGATGCCGAAGCCGCCCTGGCCCGTCCCCAGCGCCTCGAACTTGCAGGTGTTGGTGCCGTACTGGAACTGGCTGTAGCTCCACACCCCGGCCTTGGGCATGGTGTTGCCGCCGCCGACGCAGGCACCGCTCTGGCAGGTCTTGCCCGAAGCGGCGCAATCGGTGCCGTTCACCCACTGGCCGTCCGCGCAGGTCTGGATGACGTTGCCGTTGCACTGCGTCTGTCCGGTGGTGCAGCCGCCTCCCACGCAGGCGCCGTCCTGACAGGTCTTGCCCGAGGCGGCGCAGTCGGTGGTGTTGGACCAGACGTCGTTCGTGCAGGTCTGGACCCAGTTGCCGTTGCACTGGGTGGTGCCGTCATCGCACTTCTGCTCGCCGTCACCACCGCAGCCGGCGATCGCCAGGATGGCCAACAAGATCGTCATGGCCCGCATCGTTTTCCTCCTCGAAAGGGTTATGGGAATGCTTCCGGCGACGACTCTGCCCGATCCCTGGCCGCGCGTCAATCCGCGTCGACATCGGCCGCCCGTTGAAAGGACTCCTCGAAACGCTCCCGGATGTTTCGGAAGAACTCGATCAGCGCACCGGCCGGAACGGCGCGGCGCGGCGGGGCCGTCGGACGATCGTCGTCGGGGCAGAAGCCGTCGGCGAGCACGTACTTTCGATATCGCCGGTCCTTCACCACCAGTAGATCCCCCTCGGCGCTCACCGCCCCCACCAGCGAGGAGTTGGTGCAGCCGACGTAGGCGCTCACCTGTCGCGGCAAAGGAGGTGGCGCATCGGTGAGCTCGGACCACAACAGCGCGGGGAAGTCGCTCTGGTTGTAGAGCCCGTCCACGGCTCGTCCCTGGAAGCGGGGGTTGATGAACCACAGCGGAAGGCGCAGGGCCCAGCGGCGGGTGCGGTAGTCCCAGTCCCGGATGCCGTGGTCGGAGGTCACCACCAGGAGGGTCGTGTCGAGGAGGCCGCGCTCCGCCAGCCGATCCCAGACGGCCTGCAGGTAGTCACCGTAGTACTGGACGGGTGTCTTGCCGCTGCTCTGCTCGTATTCGCCGATGTGGCCGAACACCGCCTCCTGCATGAGGAACAAGCGCGGCTGCTCATCGAGCAGGCTGTAGATCCGCGGCAGCAGGATGCGATCCTCGCAGTCGTGCTCGAACTGGTACGGGTTGAAGCACAGAAAATCACCATGGTTCTCGAACTCCGCCTGCGACAGGATGAGGCGCGTCCGCCAGGGAAGTTCGAACACCACCAGCTCCACGTCGGTCTGGGCCGCGGCCACCGCGGTGTGGAAGCCCGCCGCGGCCATGCGATCGACCAGCGAGGGCCGCTGCCGCAGGAAGAGGTACTGCCGGGCGTCCCGCTCGCTGTAGGCCTCGAACGGGATGAGCCGGCCGAAGAGCATGGCCAAAAGACCGGTGCGGCTGTCCTGGTTGGTGGTGAAGTAGGCGCTGTAGCGGTGGGCCTGTGTCCGGTGAAGATTGAAAAAATGACCGGCCGGGAGCGCTGCGGCGTCCTGCTCGAGGGTGCGCGAGGGGACGCTCTCCATCACGAAAAGCAGCACCCGCTCAAAGCGCGGCGTTCCCTCCGGCACCAGACGTCCCTGCTCGGCTTTCGCGAGTTCGGCCGTCTCACCCCCGGGAGCGACGGCGGGATGCGACAGGGCCTCGGCCACGTCGCGGCCCATCTCCCACAGCACCGAAGGATAGAAGGTCACGGTGGCCTGGTGGACGAGCGGGATCAAGCAAAGCCCCCCCGCCGCCAGCGCTACCCAGCGTGGGCGAGGCAGCCACAGCCGACGGGCCAGGAAGCGGGCGGCCACCACCAACCCCGAAAGCAGCAAGCCCGTGACGATCAGCACCGCCGGCGGGACGATCTCGGTCACGAAAAATGCGATCGCGTCAAAGGACGAGTCCAGCAGCGAAAACTGCCTGGCGGTGGCCTCTTCCAGGTAATAGGTGTGCGCCGCGATCACCAGCAGCGCCGGGATTTGCAGGAGCAGAAAGACGCCGCCGCCCAGAACGAGCCGCCGTCGCGGTGTCCGCCCGCCCGCGGCGATCGACAGCAGGCACAGCCCGAGCAGGAAGCAGGCGTCCAACAGCCAGGCGGAGAGCAGTGAGAGCGGCGGCTCCGCGTTCCAACCCCGGATCAGCTTGAGCGGGAGCAACAACAGGCAGGCCAGCAAGGTGAAGGCGAGACGGCGGCCGCCCGGCGGGCTCATGACGAACTCGCCTCTGTACCTTGCGGCTTCGCCAACGACACCGTCCCCTTACGGTCCAGCTTGCGCCAGCCGTGGCGCAAGCCGCGCAGCGCGGCCAGCATGGACTTGAGCGACACGTAGTACATGATCTGCCGGTAGCTGAAGCGCTGGACGAGCAGCAAGAACAGCCACCACTTGGGCTTGTGGTCGAGCCAGAAGGCGAGCAGCGAGGCGCACACGTCCATGACCAGGAAAGCCAGGTAGCCGGCCAGGAACGCCGACCAGTCTCCGCGCACGATTGCGGCCACCATCACCAGGTCGCCGATGGGGCTGAGCGCCGGGAACAGGATCTGGAACAGCACCATGTTGGGCAGGCCAATCCAGCCCAGCGTGCCGCGGAAGAAGGCGCGCTTGTGCTTCCACAGGCACTGGTAGGTACCGTAGGTCCAGCGGAAGCGCTGCTTGAGGAAGGCCCCCAGCGACTCCGGGGCCTCGGTGCGGCCGATGGCTTCCGGCTCGTAGATCACCCGGCCGCCGGCGCGCAACACGGAGAGCGTCAGATCGGCGTCCTCGGTGAGGGTGTCGTGGCTATAGCCGCCAGCGTCCAGTACCGCCTGGCGCCGCCAGGCGCCCAGGGCGCCGGGGACAACCGAGATGCAGTTGAGCGCCGAGAAGGCCCGGCGATCGAAGTTCTGGCTGGTGACGTACTCCACCGCCTGGAAGGCGGTGAGCCAGGAGTTGACGTTGCCCACCTCGACGTTGCCGCATACCGCCGTGACGTTCGGATCGAGGAAATGCCGCACCAGCCGGGGAATGGCCTCGGCCGAGACGATGGTGTCCGCGTCCACCGCCACCACGATCTCGCCGTGCGCCTCGCGCAGGCCGTGGTTGGCCGCGGCCGCCTTGCCCGCGTTCTCCTGGCGCAGCAGGCGCACCCGCGGATCTTCCTCGGCGATGGCCTGCACCACCTCCGCGGTGCGGTCCTTGGAGCCGTCGTCGATGACCACGAACTCCACCCGGGGCCAGGCGGTGGTGCGCAGCGAGGCCAGGGTGGATGCGATGACCTTCTCCTCGTTGAAGGCCGGGATGAGCACCGAGACCAAGGGCTGGAATTCGGCCCCATCTCCGCTCTCGCCGTTCAGGCGGCGGCGCCGTTGCCAGTAGCGGTCGAACAGCGTCACGCCGCCCAGCAGCAGGATGCGCAGCGCGGCCAGCACGGTGCACACGAAGAACAGCCCGCCGATGATGGCGAACCCCCACGAGCGCAGCCAGGCGGTGGCAGCGCTGCTCCAGGAGATGAAGCGCTCTCCCAGCGGCAGACGCTGCTCGATCTCGGTGCGGGGGATGGTTAGCAACTGATCCAGCGAGACGATCCGGAAACCCAGGGCCCGCAGCCGGGGGATGATCAGGCGCAGGGCCTCCACCGTGGCGCGCCGGTCGCCGCCGCCGTCGTGGAACAGCACGATCTGTCCCGCGCCGCGCAGGATCTCCATGAGCACGTGGTCGGCGATGGCCTCGGGTTGCTGGAGCTTCCAGTCCTGGCTGTCGACGTTGGCCCCCACCACCACGTAGCCTTCCTCGAGGCCGATGCGCATGGGCGCGAGCCCGGCCTCGTCGTCGATGATCATGTCCGCGGTGTAGGGAGCGCGGAACAGCGACGAGCGCTTCCCGGTCAAGCCTTCGAGAAGGCGCTGGGTGGAGTTGAGCTGCACCCGCGCCTCGGCCGGGGTGATGTCCTCCAAGTGGGGATGAGAGAAGCTGTGGTTGCCGACGAAGTGCCCGGCCTCGGAGACCGCCTCCACCAGCTCGGGGTAGCGCAGCACCTGCTCGCCTACCATGAAGAACACCGCCGGTACCTGAAAGCGCTCCAACACTTCCAGCACCGCCGGGGTCCACTCTTCGGATGGGCCGTCATCGAACGACAGCACCACCTGGCGTTCCGGCCCGCTGCGTCGCTCGACCAGGTACCCGGTGGGCACGCGGGAGTACACCCCCTCGCGCACCAGGCCGCCCTCGTCTACCGCAAACTCTCGCCGCCCCGGCTGCGGGCGGGTGCGCACCGTGAGCACCTCGCCCTCGCCGTAGAATTCCACCGTCTTGCCCGCGGGCACCTCCTGTAGCGTGTCCGGGCGCTGCGGGGGACGATCCTGCCCCAGAAAGCTCCACACCGTCTCGTCCTCGGTGCCCAGACGCCAGATGCCGAACCGCGAGATCTTGCGCTGGGCGGCACGGCGGACCTGGTTCCACAGCGCCAGGGAATCCTGGAACCACACCTCGTGGACGATGTCGTCCTCGTCGTGGTAGGCGAAGTGGCTGTTCTCGATCCCCGCCACGAAATGAGGCAGGCTGCCCGCGGCGCGGGCCAGGTTCACCGCGTTGGTGAAAGTGATGCCCTCGGCCAGTTCCTCCCGGCGCTCGACGTTCCAGTCGTAACCGTACGCTCCCAGGACCAGCACCAGACGGTCTAGGAGCAAGCGCGGGACCACGTAATCGAGCGACTGATCGAGCCAGTCCATGGACGCGATGGGCCCGGGCGGCGACGAAGGGAAGTGCTCGTCGTAGGCCATGACCATGACCGCGTCGGACACCTTGGCGATGTACTCGTAATCGAACGCCGGGTCCTGGAACGGCACGTCCACGGTCAGGCGCATCCCGAACCGCCTGAGCTCCTTGCGCAGCTCGACCAAAAACTCCAGGAAGTACTCGGAGTCCTCGGGGGCCAGGTCCTCCAGGTCCAGGTTGATCCCGTCGGCTGAAAGCTGATGGAGGCGATCGGCCAGCTTGCGCGCCACGCACTGGCGGGCCTCGTCGCTGCGCAGGAACTCGCCGGTCTCCACGCCCCGCCACTTCCCCTGGAACAGGTTGGCCAGCCGCGGCAGCACCAGCGCGTCGGCGCGAGAGAGCAACCGGCGCAATTTGTCGCTGCTGCGCTCGACCACTTCGCAGCCAGCGCCGGGGAGCTCGAACCAGTCCGGCACCACCACGTCGAGCTGCGGCAGGTGGCGTTCCA
>JAAZNF010000122.1 GCA_012798435.1 Myxococcales bacterium
CCATGCCCGAGAGTAAAAGCAAGAACGATGCCAGAAAAAAAGAGTAGAACAAACAAAGACTTGCAACACCAACCCACGCCTCGGCGTCCGGATTTCGACACGCGCGACAAAAATCCGGACAGCGCAACCAAAGGGCCTGTCCCCAACGTGGGTGGATTGCTAACCCAGGGGCCTGTCCCCGTGAGGCCGCTCAGTTACTAGGGGGGGGGCTGTCCCCCGGCGCCGGCGCGGGAGAGGGCGCCGTTCAGCACGCCGGACTCTTTGGGACAGCGGCGGCAGAAGTCCTCGATGGCCGGTAGTGAGCGTTTCATGGCCTGGAACATGGCGATGGCGCCCTGCTGAAACTGGGCGTTCATGGCGGCGTTGTTCGCCGCGCCCGAGCGCATCTGTTCATTCAGTCGTTGCACCGCTCCCTGAAGCCGTGATTGCATTTCCCGGTCGAAATTCGCAAGCGCCGCCTCGGCGTCGGTGCACACCGGGTTGCGCTCGATGGTGGTCGTGATCCCGTCGAAGTACTGCACCATCACCGCGGTGATTTCAGGCACGCGGCTCGGATCCACCGGTTGATTGAGTGCCGGCCCCGCTCGCTTCTCGACCTCCTCGATGGTAGCCTTGAACCTGCCGATGTCGAAGGCCGGTTTGGGTTTGAGTAGATAGTACAGGCCGAACGTGGCCCCGCCGAGGATGAGCATGACAAGAATCAGCTTTTTCATTCCTTTCCTCCGTTTGGGGAAAGACGATGGTTGGTACCTATACCATTTATCGCGGCGTTTTTCATGATGTGAGAAATGTTGCCTGGTCCAAGCTCATCAGCTAGCGTGGCAGACAATCTGGATTCAAGGGTTGAAAGGTGCAGATGTTCCTGGAGGATTCCATGGAAGGTTCTTTGGAAAATGGACGAGGCCCGAACCTTTCCACGCTGAATGCCGGTGATTGGATCGGGGTAGCGATGGCGGTGCTAGCCGCCGCCGGTGGCGCCTGGTACGGTCTGGCCGAGACGCCGGTTTGGAAGCGCATGTTTGAGGACTTCGGCTCCAGCGCGACACTGCCCGTCTGGACGTCCATCGCGTTGTGGCGACCGTTCGTCTTCCTCATCGCCGGCCTGTCGCTAGGTTGTCTCGCGGTCGGTCTTTTACCAAGACAACGAGGTCTTATCTGGCGCCGGGGATGGGTCGTGGCGGCTTTCCTGGTCGGTGTTCTGGGTCTCTTGTTCATGCTGTGGGCCGTGCGGCTTCCCATCTGGCGTCTGGCCGACGCCATCCAGGCTTGATGCCCGCCGCCATCGTTTGCGTGCGCTGGCTCACAGACCTCGCCGCGCGAGCTTTGGATGATGCGGTGGCCGCCGCTGGATGAGCCCTGGGCTTGTATGCGTACTCTCCGCCGGGGAGAATATTGCTGTCAGCGCCGTTTTTTTTTTCCTCGCGTTCGCGTTCAACGCGTAGGGATGTGGAGGAACCAACGCCCCGCGGGATGGAGGAGAGGATGGTATTGATGGCCAGGATGGAGATGTGGGGTCTGAGGACGGCGGGCCCGGCGCCAAAGTTCGCATCTCGGCGCGCGCGATAGAAGGCTGTGGAGTATCACTTCCGACCGGAAAACGAGACGTTCAAAAAAGTCACACGAGCAATCCTCAAACCTGCTGAAAAGGAAGAGCCCGGGGAAAACACCCGCTAACAAGAATCGCCTAACAACCCCTGGATAACCTCTTCCACAACCAGGGGCATGCCGGCATGCTCCTCGGATAGGCAATTCGGCCGTACTCCGAACGCCGTCAATGGTGAGCAGAGCGAGTCACGAGGCGACCGAAGGCCATAGACAGCCAAGGTCGGGCGGAGGCGGGGCGATGAGTCAGCCTTCGCGCCTGGTCAGGGCCCGTAAGGGTACAAGGTCACCGGACCGAAGGACACGGTGCCGCTGGCGGTGATGTCGTACTGGTCGCCGAAGCCTCCGCCCTGCAGCGTATAGGTCGTGCCCTCGTGATGGATGGTGGCCTTGTCTGCCCAGTTGTGATGGGTGGGCTCCCATGTGAGGTTCTTCGGCTCGCTCTCCTCGATGACCGTGCCGTCGTGGCCGATGCGCACCGACAAGAGTTCGAACGGCACGGCCTTGCAGATCCACCCTTCGGGGCACTTGCCGATGCGGTGGAGCCACACGCAGGTGCGCTTGTCCTTGCTCTGCATCTGGAGGATCTCCCCCAGGACATCCCAGGCGACGTTGGGGTCGAAGCGGCACGGGCCCTCGCCGCCGCTGCCGTCACCGCCATTGTCGCCGCCCTGATCACCCCCCGGATCGCCGCCTCCGTCGGCCCCGTCCAACGCGTCCTGGCCGGCGTCCTGGCTCTCATCGCTACCGGAGCAGGCGGGGAGCCAGAGCAGTACGGGAAGGATCACAAGCCATGTCATCGCTCGCCATTTCATGTCATTTCCTCCGCGGGTATTCTACGCGAAAATGACCTTCACCCAATACCCTGACGAGTTCAACCATCCGCGACGCCGCCTGCCGTGCCGCGCGCAGGTGGGGCCGAAAGAGCCAGCGCGTTTGCGCACAAAGTCGTGTTGCGCTCGGCGGCCGTCCTAGCGGTTCTCCAGCACCTCCCGCACCGCCCGGTCTCGCGCCAGCGCGAACGGCCGGATCCCCGGTGCCCGCATGGGGTTGGTCCCGGATGGGGTGTCGGACTCCAGGGCCTGGTCGAACTCAACGCTGGAGAAGCCCTTTTGCCCGTCCCGGTGCGCTGCCTCCCGGATCGAGGCGTGGAAGCTCTCTGCCAGCGCCATGACCGACTCCGGTGTCAGTGTGGAACCCGCCAGATCCCGAAGATGCCGATGGTAGGCGGCGCGAAAACCAGGCACCGCCAGGACCTTGTCGACGAGGGGTCTCGGATCGCCGCAGGTGGGCTGGTCCGGAGAAAGCGAAAGCATCTCGTCGGCGCCGAGTGCGCAGGCGGGGCCGTGGTAGTTGCCGAAGGCGCGCGCAAGATCCCAGGGCACGATGCGAAAGCGCCCCGAGGCGTCGCGGTAGAGGTACACGTTGTCGCCCGTGCCGGGGTAGGAGTCCAGGTTGGAAAGCCAGCTGTTCACCGCCAGCCAGCGCAAATACTCCTCGGGTTCGAGGATGCGCTCGAGCTGGGCCAGATCGCCGGAGGCGAGGATCCGCATCAACCACATCAGATCGGAGACGTCGGCGCTTCTTTCGTTGGTCGCTTTTTCGTACAAGGTCGCGAAGGGCGGATCGAAGTCCTCGGGCCGCTCTTTGCGCAAGACCAGATCGGCGCCCGCATGAAGCTGGTAGAGGTTTCCGTTGTCCTCGCCGAAGCATGCCTGGAGGAGTTTACGGTCCACCCGCTGGACCTGGGTGTAGAGGCCGAGGTCCTCGCCGTTGAGCCGCACCCAGGCGAAGGCGGCCCGGGGGGCGCACAGGCCGGCCCGGCGCAGCAGTTCGAGGGCGAGTCTCTCGCGGATCTGCGATGGGTCGCCGCGGTTCGCCCGCAGGGCGATGGTGGCAAGCGAAAAGAACCGCTGCCCGGGCACGAAGGCGTCGAAGCGCACGCGCAGGTGGGGCTTCTTCTCGCGGCGGTCGCCGGTGAGGCGCACCCCCACCCGGGAGATCCGCATCCCGTCCACCTCGAGATCGGCCTCCACCCACCGGGTCCGGCAGGCGCCCTGCTCGCAGGCGCAGCCGCTCGGGCAAGCGGCGTCGTCCTGGCAGGTCGGCCCCAGGCCGCCGGACTGGCAGGGAATACTGGCCGGGTCGGCGATGAGACGCAGGCGGTTCTCGTCGCTCATGGAGAGCGACCACTCGCGGATGGCGCTCCCCGCGAAGGCCTCCTCCCAGGCGTAGCCGCTGCGCCAGGGCGCATCGCAGCATGCCGGCAGGAAAAAGAGGACAATCAGCGTACCGGTTCTCATCGAGGCGCGGCCCTCACAACGACACGTTCATCTGGATCATCACCCGGGTGGGGACCGGGCCGAAGACGTAGCCTCCGAAACCGGCCTTCGCCTGGGCGTCGTAGGTCCACATCTGCCCGCTCGTCCACTCGGCGTAGAGCTGGAAGCGCAGCCACGCCGCCGGGTCCAGGTTGAGGCCGCCGGCCAGCCGCAGCACGGCGTCGTGACCGGGCTGGTCGCTGGGATCGAAGACCTCCACCATGAACGCCGGGGTGAGGAGCAGCTCGCCGGGGAGCTCGACGCGGTAGGCGGCGATGGCGTGCGCGCCCAACAGGCGATGGCCCGGCCCGAAGTCCACGTTGGCTCCGAGCGCGCCCTCCAGCGACAGCGAGAACGGCCCGATCTCCAGCATGGCGTCCGCGCCGAACAGGTTGGCGGTGTAGAGGTTGCCGCGCGCGAGCGCAAGGCCCGAGAGCACCGGCCCCTCGCGGTAATGGTAGAGCTTGTGGCAGGCGTCGACCGCCAGCGACAGCCAGGAGAAGGGCTTCACTTCCAGCCGGCCCACGAAGTCCTTGCTGGACTGTTCGATGCCCTCGCTCTGCATCGGGCCGCTGAAGGCGCCGATCCAGTAGCGAAGCCCGAGGATCGGCTCGGCCTTGCCGTACACCATCAGGCCGGCATCCCGGCCGCCGAAGCCGCCGTGGCGCGTGCCGTCGACGGCGCGCGCGTCGAGCAGGCCGCGGCGCGGGAGCAAGAGATCCCAGGGCGAGGTCAGGCGCAGGCGCGAGAAGGGTTTCTTGAACTGGCCGGCCCGGAACATCAGGAGCGGGTGCGGGGTGAACTGGGCGTAGGCGTCCCGCAGCGAAAAAGCCATCTGCTCATGCTCCGTGCGGCGCGGCTCGAGCGCGTCGGTGGCGTAGCGATCGGGAAACGCGAGCTCGGCGGCGCCCTCGAGCTCCAGCACCAGCCGGGCCCAGTCGGTGGGGGTGAAACGCGCCTCCAGGCGCGCTCGCTCGATGGCGAAGCGCGAGATCCAGCCGCTGTCGCGCTCGCTGCCCGGCTCCCACTCCCGCTCGAACCACTCGCGCGCTTCGAAACTCGTCTGGAGCCGGCCGCTCAGTTTCCACTTCTTTTCTCTTGCGGAGGCCGGTGCGGCGGCGAACGAAAGAGACAGCAACAGGCAGACGAATCTCATGACGTCCTCGCCTTCTTGGTCAACGGCAGGCGCCGTCCGCGCAGCCCGCCGGGCAGTCCACGATCTTCTCGGGGTAACGACATTCCCCGCTCGCCGCATCGCAGCTTCCGGCCGGGTAGTGGTCGAGGAGCGTGCGTTCGTCGCGGCAGGTGGGCGGGGGCGGCGTGTCGCAGCGCACGTTGCGGCACTTGTCGAGGAACGGCCGGATCTGCTTGATGCGGATGACGCCCTCGGGCGTGAGCTTGAACTCCAGGTCGAGGAGCACCCGCTCCCGCGGGTAGGGCGAGGTGTCGATGGGATAGGCAGCATCGACGGCGGCCATCAGCTCGCCGAGCCGGGTGAGCTCCTCGTCGGAGAGTACCCGTCCCCCCGGCGGCGCCAGCGAGGAGGCCCGCTCGCGCTCGATCTTCGTCACCCGGCCGTCCTGGACGGTGAGGAAGTCGCGCTCCGGGATGAGCAGCGGATCGTTGCCCACCACCGCCTCGTCGCCCATCTGGGCGTTCACCAGGTAGCGATCGTCCAGGCTTTCGTTGGGGTTGCCGGTGAAGGCCACGCCGTTCGCCCGCTCGTCGGGGAAGGATTCGCTGACCAGGATGGCCATGCTGGCCGTGTCCTGCGGGATCTGGTACCAGTCGCGCTCCGCCACCCCGCGGTCGCTGTACAGACTGGCCCACACCAGGCGCAACCCGCGCTCGATGGTGCGCTCGTCCTCCTGGGTTGAATCGCAGCGGCTCGGGCCGCTGCGGTCGCCGTCCAGGCTGTCGGCGGCGCACACCGTGGTCGAGCTGTACAGCCCGGCGCCGGAGAACTCCAGCGCGTCCTCCACGTTCGAGGAGGAGCGAAAGCGCACCCGGGCCGTGTCTGCACCGAACACCTCGCGGATGCGTTGCGCCAGGGCGCTCACCAGGGCCGGGTCGAGCGCGCCCTGGTTTTGCATGCGTGAGCGCAGGTCCCACAACAGCGTCTTGCGGTAGGCGGCATCGGAAGAGAAACGCGGGTCGGCGGCGATCCGTCGCACGTACTCTCGCAGCGTCACTTCCTCGGGCGGGCTCGCCCGCTCGTCGCGGATGCGGTTCGCCTCCATGAAGTCCTCGAAATGCGAGAAGGGGATGGCGAAGGCCCGCACCCGGTTCGGCTCCGGCAGCAGCGGCAACAGCCGGGCCAGATTGCCGGCCTTGCCGCCGACACGCGTGGTGAGGGTGGCCTCGGGCTCTCCGGCGATGTCCAGGAGCGCCGGCAGCTCGCGATAGGCGCGCTCGATGGCCGGCGCCGCGCCCAGGTCGGGACGGTGGCTGGACCAGAACGCCTCCGCCTCTGCGAGGGTGGTGGGGGTGATACGGTAATTCCCGAGCCCGTCGCCGCTCTTCTCGGCGTCGAGGCGAACGAGTTGGCCGGCAAAGTCCTCCAACGCAGAGAGCGGGTTCTTGACGAAGAGGTTGGGAGTGCCGCGGCGGGACATGCGCACGTTCACGTGCGAGAGCTCCCACTGGCGCGCGCCGGTGACCACGCCCGCCACCACCGCCTCGATGTCGAAGGGCACCTTGTCCACCACCACGATGTCGCGAAAGGAAAGCTCGCCGCGCTCGGCGGCCTGCTCGAAGTCGGAAAGCGTATAGAGCCGCACCGTGCCGTAGGCCGTGCCCGGGTTGTACACCTCGACTCGCACGTCGTCCTTCCCCAGGTACACCGGGAAGGGCGGGTGGGTCCAGGTGCGGGCCTTGGCCACGGCGTCGGGGTCCGAGAGCGCCGGCATGTAGGCGAGCGTGTTCGGCACGAAGAAGGCCCGAAGGTAGTCGTAGATGATCTCGACCTCGTTCATCTCGAGCAGTTCGGCCCGGTCAGCGCTGTCGGTCCACACCGAAAAGCCGTAGATCCGTCCGAACTCGGCGTCCTGCACGCGCTGGATGGCGCCGGCAAAGTAGGAGCGCTTGGCCCGTTTCATGATCAGATCCATGTATTTTTGCGGGGTCAGGCTCTCGGGATCGCGGCACTGCTTGTTCTCACAGTTGCAGGTGCCGAACTTCTCCGGGAAAGCGCAGCACAGAAAGCACAAATGCAACGGAAAGCGCCGGCTGTTCTGGAACACCAGCGGCAGGAGCGCCGGGTCGTCCTTGGCCGGCAACATGAACTTGGTGCCCATGGTGAGCGCGTTGCCCACGGCCAGCGCCTCGAACTGGGTCTCGTCCTCTATGGTGTCGCGACACGGCGGGCCGTCGGCGTGGCCGTCGTCGCGGCAGGCGCGCTCGCCCGAGAGGCAGCGGCCGGCGGCGCAGCCGTGGGGGCAGGGGAGGCGCCGCTCGAGAAACTCGCAGTCCCCGCTCGAGGCCCGGCATACGCCGTCGAAGGTCACCAGCGTGTCGCTCTGGCACTCGGCCGGCTTCTCGCACACCACGCCGTGGCAACGGTCCCCGTCCTGGGCGCAGCCGGTGGCCCCCATGAGGCTGAGCGCGGTGAACAGGTGAAGGAGCTTTTTCATGGGCCATCTCCATCCCGTGAGCGCATCATCATCGCACCCAACCTAGCACCAGCGTCCAAGCCTATGCAATAGCCGCTTGGTAGCCATATAGCCATGTTTTCCATGTCAAAAGACGCAAACA
>JAAZNF010000123.1 GCA_012798435.1 Myxococcales bacterium
CGAGCGCTCCGCCGCCCGCGCCCGCCACCCCGCCTGCCGCCGCTCCAGCACCGGCGCCGGCGCCGACGGTCACGCCGCAAAATGCGCGTCTGAAGGAGAAGCTGGCCGAGGGCGACCGGGCCCTGCGCGAGAAGGGTTTCGCCGCGGCCATCGTGGCCTACGGCAACGCCGCAAAGCTCGATCCCAAGAGCGAGGAGGCGTTGTTCAAGCTCGGCGTGGCCTACGCCCTGGCGGGGAACCACAAGGTCGCCATCCTCAAGTGGGAGCAGGTGCTCAAGCTGAACCCCGGCAACGAGGCCGCGCGCCGCAACATCGAGCGTGCTAAAAAGAAGCTCTCATCGGGGCCAGAGGTGAAAGACAAACCGGTAGAACCCGCGCCGCCCCCGCGGCCTACCGCCGCCGCCCGGCCGGAGCTGCCCGCGGCCAAGCCCGCCGCCACCGAACCCCCGCCCGCCGCCCCACCGCCTGCGCCGGCTGCGGCGGCCTCCTCCGCCGACTTCGAAAAATTCATGGGCCAGGCCGAGGCGGCCAAGCGCAAAGGAGACGCGGCAGCCGTGCTGGAGGCGGTCGATCAGGCGCTTTCGATCCGCCAGGACGAGAAGGCCCTGCTGCTTCGCGGCGAGGCCCTGGTCATCCTCAAGCGCTACGCCGAGGCCAAGTACGCCTTCGGCAAGGTGCTGGCCATCAACCAGAATCTGGCCGCGCCGCTCTTCGGCCTCGGCGAGGCCAGCCGCCTGGCGGGAGACGTGGACCGGGCCAAGTACTACTTCAAGCTGTACGCCGGCTCGAAGGCTTCCGACGTCAATCCGGCGTTGGTGAAGAAGGCCGAGGAGTACCTGGCGAGTCACTGACGGGGGCCGCATCTTGGGCCTGGGCCGGGGCCGGGGTGGCGCGGGCAAACAACACCGCCTGCCCGTCCCGGTACTCGACGCGCCAGGCCGGATCCTGCTCCAGCATCTTGACGAGCGCGCTGTCCGGGGGGTAGGCCACCGCGTCGATACGCCAGCGGTCGAGCACCGTGCGCCAGTCGGGCCCGAGCTCGTGAACAGCGAAGTAGTCCTCGAACACCGTCATGGGGTAGCAGTCGTTGCGCTGGTCGATGAACACCCGAGTGCCGGGGTACAGGCGGTGGATGAAGGCGCCGCCCCAGTTGAAGTAGTTGAACACGCGCCGGTTCTGGCCGCTCGCGGCGAGGTGCTCGAGCAGGCCCTCGGGGTAGAAGGCCGGGGAGAGGTCCTGGAGCGCGCGCACCCCGGTGAGCTTCTGGAAGGAGAGCGGCGAGCGGGTGGGGAGCGCCACTGAAAGCGCCATGAAGACCGCCCACAGCAGTGGGATGGACAGCCAGCGGGCTCGCCGGTCGAAGCTCACGCTGGAGCGGTGGACGCGCTCCAGCGCTTTTTGCAGCGGCTCGAGGCGGGCCAAGAGCTTCCAGGCGTTGGAGAGGGCGCGGGGCAGGTGGCGCGCCAGCACCGGCGTGGCCACGATACCCAGCAGCGGGATGTTGCGGATGGTGGCGAAGGCGAAGAAGCCGAAGGCTACCAGCAGGCCCACGTGCACGGGGCTGGGCACCAGCCCGGAGCCGAAGATGGCGAACAGGCAGAACATCAGGTAATAGGTGATCATGCTACCGAGCGGCGTGTCGAAGCCGGCGGATTGCCACTCGCTGATGTTGGTGAGGAAGGTGGCCTTGCCGGAGAGGGCGTTCTGCAGGTAGGTGAACGGGAAGATGAGCCCGAACACGTGGTGGGGGGTGAAGACGCAGGCGGTGAGCGCCACCAAGAAGTCCAGGCCGAAGCCACGCAGATCCTTGTACGGGCGAGGCGGGCCCTGGAGGTGGCGCGCCAGCGAGGCAGCGGCGTAGATGGTGATGAGCGCCAGGCCCAGGATGAATGAGCCGTGGAAGTTGGCCCAGCTGCCGAAGATCACGAAGATCAGCGCCGGGCGCAGCCGGCCCCCGGCGGAGGGTTCCTCGAGCGCGTGCAAGGTTGCGATGAAGAACAGGTTGCCGAAGAGGTAAGGGCGCAGTGAGAAGTTGCCGAGCAGCATGAGCGCCGCGAGCAGAGTGATGGCGGAGGAGAGGAACGGCGAGCCCGAGTAGCGCACGCACAGGCGGTACACCAGGCCGCAGGCCAGCGCGTTCAGCACAATCCCCAAGAAGATCAGCCCGATGGAGCCGAGGCCCCGGTGCACCAGGTAGAACACCACCTCGGACAGCCACTCGTGGGCCAGCCACGGCTCGGCCGGGGCGGTGAAGGAGAACAGGTTGCGATCCGGGATCTTATGCTGGGTGACGATGACCTCGCCCACCTTGAGGTGCCACCACACGTCGTCGGCCTTGATTTGGATGTTGAAGGTGGTGGCCAGCAGCACCAGCCCCACGGTGATCCCCAGCATCGAGGGGATCCACCACGAGCGCTTGGCGGCGGGGGCGGCGGGCGTGGTGGGAGTGGCGGGGAGGGGAGCATCCGCGGGCATGAGGCCTGTATAACGCAGGCGTGCCCGAGAAAAAAGAAAAACCCTGTACAAGAATAGATGTGCGCCGCGAAAATTGAGCAAGTGTTGCGGCCGTGTAGCCGACCGGGGGCCCTCCGCCGCCGCGCAGGGTCCTCCCGAGCAGCGCCGGGGGTGGTCGGCGTTAATCAGGCCGCATATTGAACACATGTTGCGGCGCAATTGTCCGTCTTGCGCGCCTTAATACATTTCCGGAGGCGCGGCTGCTTGACGGCGAGTCCTCTTAGTTGCTCGCCGCAGAGCCGGCTCCGCTACATAGAGGACTCGCCTGGCGCGCCGCGGACAGGTGGCCGGGGTTATTTCAGGAGCGCGATCTGCTTTCGCGCCTGCTCGGCGAAGCCGGAGTCGGGATCGAGCTTGAGATATGCCAGCCACTCGCGGCGGGACTCATCGCTCTTTCCCTGCTGCTGGAGGAGCAGCGCCAGGTTGAAGCGCGCCTCCGCCAGGTTGGGGTTCTGCTGTGAAAGCGCGCGCAGCTCCTCCAGCACCCCCTGGGGTCGGTTCTGCTTCAGCCGGGCCACCGCCAGGTTGTTGCGGGCGCCGGCCGCGTCCGGCGCGAGGCGCAAGGCCTCCTCCAGGATCTTCTCGGCCCCCAGCGGGTCGCCCAGGTGGAGCACGCAGGAGGCCAGGTTGATGCGCGCCGGGAGGTAGGCGCGGTCGCGGCGCAGGATCTCGCGGAACTCCTCGGCCGCCTGGAGCAACAGCGGGCGGGCCGGATCCTTGACCTCGCCCGCGCGCAGCACGATGGGCGGCGGCCGGAAGCGCGGGTCGAGGTCGGTGCTGAGGCGGAAGTCCACCTTCGGCGCGCGCCAGGCGAGGCCCATCTGCTGGCGGGAGAGCGCCAGGTTGTTGCGCCCGGCCGCGCTGGCCGGGAACAGCCCGACGAAGATCTCGAAGTGGGTGGCTGCGCCGACGTAGTCGCGTTTGTCGAAGGCAGCCACGCCGGCCTCGAAGTGGCGCGCCTTGGCGCGCAGCGAGAGCAGGTACTCGCGCAGCTCCCGTTCGCGCTGGCTGTGGGTGGGGTGGTCGCGGTTCTCGGGGACTTCCATCCCCTTCTCCACGAAGCGCCGGTGCAGCAGCATCCCCGCCGAGGGATCGAAGCCGGCCCGGTAGCTGTACAGGCTCCCCAGCTGGTCGGCCTCGAACTCGTTGTGGCGGCTCAACCCCACCACCAGCTTCTCCAGGTTGCGCACGTCGAAGGCCTGCCCCTGCAAGAGCTCGCGGGCCTCGCTGGCCAGGTGCAGCATGCCCATGCCGTGCCGCAGGGCCACGTGCGCCACCTCGTGTCCCAGCACCGCGGCGTAGGCGTCGTCGGTGTCCCCCAGGTCGTTGCGGATGAAGTCGATGAGCCCGCGAAACAAGAGGATGGTGCCGCCCGAGAAACTGAGCGCGTTCACCGTGTCCAGGTTGATGAGCTGGACCTTGTAGGGCACGGCCTCCGGCAGGCGATCGGTGTTGGCGGCGATTCGGCGCAGGATGCGGTCCAGCCGCTCCTGCAGGGCTGGATCGTCGAGGCGGCCCATCTGTTTTTCGAGCAGCGCCGCCACCTTGTGGCCCAGCTCCACCTCCGCCGCCGCGTCGATGGCCTGGCCCTCCGAGAGCTGGTTGAGGTTGCCGGTCATCCACCCCAGGCGGGAGCGCGCCTGCCGGCCCAGCGGCGAGTCGGGCACGAGCCGGGCCACCTCGGCGAAGGCCTGGCGGGCCTCGTCTTCCTTGAGCAGGGTCTGGTAGGTGAGCCCGAGCTGGTAGTGGGCCTCGGCCAGGTTGGCGTCGAGGGAGATCGCCTTCTGGAAGGCTTCGATGGCCAGCTCCAGATCGTCGCGGGCGAAGGCGAACAGGCCGCGCTGCAACCAGGCCTGGGGGTGCCCGGGCGCCCGCTGGAAACTCGCCTGCGCCTCCTCGGTGCGGTTGACGGCGGGCTGCGTCAGGGTGAGCCCTAGCAGGTAGTGGGCCTCCTCGAGATCGGGTTTTTGCTCCAGCGCCTTCTTCAGCAACGCCTCGGCCTCTTTCCAGCGCGCGCCAGCCATCTCCTCCCGGGCGCGCGACAGCAACCGGCCCGCCTCGCCGAAGGTGAGCACCGCCAGGGCCTCGCGGGCCACGGGGACACGGCGGTCGGCCGGGAACTTCTCGGCGAACTCCCCGCAGGACCTCTTCGCTTCCTGCCGGACCGATTCGGCCGCGCCCGGCAGCTCGGCCAGAGCGGCGCGGCAGCGGCACATTCCGAAGAAGGCGCGAACCTCCTTGGGATCCGCCGCGCGCGCTTCCTCGAAACTGCGACAGGCGTCCGCCGCGCGGCCCAGATCCAGCAGGATGTTCCCCCGGGCGCAGGCCACGGGTGCCCGCTCCGCGCCGCTGGCGGTGAATCTGGCAAGCTCCTGCAAGGCGCCGTCGCGGTCGCCGGTCCGGTACAGGGCGTTGGCCAGGCGTAGACGCGCCGCGCGCGGAGCGTCCTTGTCGGCACAAGCCCGCCGGAAGTGCTCCAGCGCCCGCTGCCAGTTGCCCAGCTCGGCCCAGGCGTCCCCGCGTTCCATCTCCTCGTTGGCGCTCGATGCTGCGGCCCGACAAGGGAGGGCGGCCGGAAGCCACAGGAGCAGGGCGATCACGGGGGATGCGGTTCGCATGTCTTTTCCTCCCGGCCCATCCTACGGACGGCTGGCGGGCCGGTCAATTCCCATCCACTCCAGGGTACGGAAAAAAGATGCCGTCTGAGCCGAAAAAGTGCTACAAGAACGGGCCAGGTTTCGACACCCGGAGACGCGCTGGATGAAGGAGACGCCCTTCGGAAAATACCTATTGGTCGGACGCCTTGGCGGCGGGGGGATGGCCGAGGTGTTCCATGCGCGCCTGACCGGGCCGAGCGGGTTCTCCAAGGACGTGGCCCTCAAGCTCATCCTGCCGCAGTTCTCCGACGAGCCCGAGTTCGTCAAGATGTTCATCCACGAGGCGACGCTGGCGGCTCGCCTCGATCACGCCAACATCGTCCGCATCTACGAGTTCGACAAGATCGAGGGCCGCTACGCCATCGCCATGGAGCTGGTCGACGGCAAGGACCTGCGCCAGGTGTTCGCGCGGGCCCAGGAGCTGGACCGCCGCATCGCCATCCCGGAGGCCCTGGCCATCGCGTACCACGTCTGCCAGGGGTTGGCCTTCGCTCACGGCGAGCTGGCCGAGGGCGCCGTGCCGGTGGTGCACCGTGACATCAGCCCGCACAACATCATCTTGTCCAAGGCCGGGGAGGTGAAGATCACCGACTTCGGCATCGCCAAGCTGGCCTCCGCCTCGGGGTTCACCCGCACCGGGGTGATCAAGGGCAAGGTCTCCTACATGTCGCCGGAGCAGGCCCGCGGCGAGCCGGTGGACACCTTGAGCGATCTGTTCTCGTTGGCCTGCGTCCTGTGGGAGATGCTCACGGGCCAGCGGCTGTTCGTCGGGGACAGCGACCTGGCGGTGCTGGAGCGGGTCAAGCAGGCCCAGGTCCCGCCGCCAAGCGCCTTCCGGCGCGAGGTGCCGCCGGAGCTGGATCAGATCCTCCTCAAGGCGTTGCAGCACGATCCCGCCCAGCGCTTCCCGGGCGCCACCACCCTCGGAACCGAGCTGGACAAGCTCCTCTCCCGTTGCTCGGACGTGAACCGGGTCACGCTGCTGGTCAAGCTGTTTCGCGACCTGTTCTCAGGCACCGAGCGCCACGAAGGGACGCCGCTGCTCCAGCTCCCCGAGGAGCTTCCGAAGACAAACGCTCCGGCGGCACCGTCGCTGCTGCTGGCGCAGACCCTCATCGAGCCCGTGGGCCCCGATGCGGCGACGAGAATTGAAGAGGTCTCACCGGCGCCTCGCAGGTCGAACCTGTCGCGGTGGACGCCGCGTTTTCTGGCGGTCGTGGCGTTGGTCTCCTCCGTAGCCCTGGGTGTCTGGTGGTCGTGGCGCTCGTCTTCGACGACTCCGTCCGTTGGGGAAGAGGAGCCACGGGTGGCCGCTCTCGACGGGGGAGGGAATGGGGTCGTGGACGCGCAGCCGAGCCCTCGTCTGACAGGCGCGCTCCAGGGCGGCACCTCGAGCCCGTCGGACGAGCCGTTTCACACAGACGGCGGTGAGCTACGGGCCGCGGAAGAACAGGCGCCGGCGCTCGATGGCGGTGACCTCGGCGCAAGGGACGCCGGTCCACCGGTTATCGCGCAGCCTGTCAAACCACGCGACGGCGGGTCCTCGCCGGCCGAACGGGCGCCGGATGGACCGGTAGCCAAAAAACCTCCAACCTCGTCTCCGGGTCTGCTGAACCTCAACGCCATCCCCTGGGCCAGGGTTTACCACGGCAAACGGTTTCTGGGAGAGACGCCCATCGAAGGGCTGTCCCTGCCGCCCGGAGATTACGTGCTGTGGTTGGAGGCGGCCGACCCGCGCATGAGCCGCAAGATCCAAATCAGGATTCAATCGCACAAGACCACCCAGAAGGTCGTCGACTTGCGGCCGTAGCTTTTTTTTTCGCCGCGGCGCATTTTTTTTCTTGACATAATATAAAGAATATAATACACGCAAAATAAGTTTTTATGAAGAATATATTGTAAATAATATAAGTAGCATTATAGATAGAAAATAATATATCGAATATATGACATCGCCGGAACAGACAGCAGCCGAGATTTTCTCCTCCGCGGAGCTTGCGCAGCTCGAGCGTGAGCACCGGGCCGGCATCTCCAGCGTGCAGGTGCTCTCTCTGTTCCAGCAGAAGGGCATCAAGCTCTCCGAAGCCACCTTCCGCAAGTACGTGCAGATGGGGCTGCTGCCCACGTCGAGGCGGGTAGGGGAGAAAGGCAAGCACCGCGGCTCGCGTGGGCTGTACCCCGCCACCGTGATCCGGCGCATCGCGCTCATCAAGCGCCTGATGAGTTCCAACATGACCCTGGAGCAGATCCGCGACTCGTTGCTCTCGGTCCAGATCGAGATCGAGCAGACCGAGAGCTGCTTGCAGCGGCTGCTGCGCCAGATGCAGAAGAGGCTGGAACGCCTGGATGCCGAAGGGTCGAGCGATTCCGGTCTGCAGCAGGACTTCGAATCCGCGCGCGAGAACGCGGCAGCGTTGCTTGCGACCCTGCACCACATGGGCAGCCGCCTGGCCGCGGTCGGCGCCCATCCCATTTTATCGGAAGAAGGAGGAAATCCATGATCCCATCCGTCGTCGGTCCGGCCCGGGAGCCGAGGGGAATCCGCAGCCGCGGGCAACGAAGGTCGAAGACCATCGCACGCAAGCAGATGATGCGCGAGCGGAAGTTCCTGCAGGTGGACCCGGAGCTCCTGGCCCTGGCCGAGAGGGAGCGACCGCGCTGTCGGCGCGAATGCATTGGCGCGCCGCGCCCGTGCCTGTTCGTCTCATGCAAACACCATCTGTACCTGGACGTGAATCCGCTCACGGGCTCCATCAAGCTCAATTTTCCAGACCGAGAGGTGTGGGAACTGCAGGAAACCTGTGCGCTGGATGTGGCCGATCGCGGCGGGTTGACCCTGGAGGAGGTGGGCGAGATCCTCAACCTCACCCGCGAACGGGTACGCCAGGTCGAGGCCGCAGGGCTCAAGCGCCTCAAAGAAGAGGCCGGGCAGGACGACCTGCAGGACCTGTTGACCGACGATTCCTGGTAGGCGGCGGCTCCAACGGCTTGACGCGGCCCGGTCAAGCTGGTTGGATCATGTACCTCCCTGGCCGCGCGCGAGGTGGTGCGCCTTGAAGATCACCTGCCTGCAATGTCTGGCCGTGTACAGTATCGATGACGCTCTGCTCCAGAGCGGCCCGGTGAAGGCCCAGTGCCCCGCCTGCCAGGCCGTGGTGGTGGTGCAGCCGCCCGGCGCCTCCTCCGCGGGGCCGAAGGTCGAGCGAGCCTCTGCGGCGAGCCTTCCCCCCATGCCGGGCGGAGAAAGACCGTCGCCGCCCGCTGCCGCGGCTTCGCAGAATGCGCCGGAGCGGCCGGCGGCCCCGGAGGAGCGATGCAGTCGGTGCGGCGGGTTGATCCGGGAGAAGCTCGCCGAAGGGGGGCTGTGCCAGCGATGCCGGCAGCTTCGGGACGTGCAGAAGATCAATGAAGAGCGCGAGTGGCGCGTAAAGCGCGAGGACGGCGTCATCCTGGGCCCTCTCTCCCTGGCGGAGGTGAAGAAGAAATTCCAGCTCGGCGAGATCGCGGCGGGAGATCTGCTGGCACGCGGGGAGCGGGAGTTCCGCCTCGGTTCCAGCTACCCGGAGTTCTTGGTGTTCTTCCGGCGCCCGGGGGAGAACCTGCAGCTGAAAATGGTCTCGCGCGAGTCGCGCACCGGCCGCCTGCTCACCGGGATCATCTTGCTACTGGTGCTGGGCGGGGCCGGGCTGGCCTGGTGGCTGTGGCCTCGCGCAGGCGTGGAGCTCCCGAAGAGCGATCCGCTGCAGCAGATGCTGGCGGAGTCACCCGGTGACCCGTCGGCGCCGGTCGCCGATCCGGTGGAGGTGCTCGGGAGCGCCCGCCGGCTCTTCTGGCGGGGGAGTCGTCTGGGCTACCTGGAGGCCGACCGGCTCCTCAAGCAGGTGCTGCGGGCGGATCCGGCCAACCGGGAGGCGGTGGCCGCCTGGGTCCAGAACCGCGCCATGCTCGATTTCACGCGCGAGGAAGTGACGGGTCGGAAACAGGCGCTGGACATCGTGGATGATGCGCTGCGGCGCGATCCGGACAACATCCAGTTGCTCAGGGCCCGCGCCTTCCTGTTGTTCAGCCTGAACAACCTGGTGGAGGCGCGTGAGCTCTCCATGCGTATCGAGGCGCGGCAGCCCGAGGATGCCGAGACCTTGCTCCTGCGCGGCATGGTGATGCTGGAGGCCAACACCGAGCTCGCCCTCGAGTCGCTACAGCGTTCGCTGAAACTCAACCCGCAGCTCTTGCTGGCCTATCATTTCCTCGGCGAGGCGCATATCCGGCAGGGAAAGTTCCGCTCCGCGCTGGCGGACTTCGAGCAGCGGCTCAAGGCGGATCCCAGCCAGATCGAGACCCTGGTCGCCCAGGCCCGGCTGTATCTGCGGGTGGGGCAGTTCAAGGAGGCGCAGCAGGCCTTCGAGTTCATCCTCTCGGCGGATGAGCAGAACATCGAGGCGGCGGTCGCGCTCGCCGCCATCGAGATCCAACTCCGGCGGTCGCCGTCCCGCGCGCTGGACCTGCTCGCGGGTTTTCTGGAAAAAAACAAAGATCCGGCCGCTCGCGCGCAGTTGCTCGCCCAGCGTGCCATCGCCCTGCGCCTGCAGGGGAAGCCCGTCGAGGCGCAGCAGGCGATCGCGGCCGCCGTGCAGGCGGATCCGATGTGTCTGGAGGCGCTGTACCAGAGAGTGGTGCTGGCCCAGGAGGCGGGACAGATCGCGCAGGCCGTGGGTTGGAGCACCGAGCTGAAGGCGTCGCTATCCAACCACGCCCGCCTGGCCGCCCGCATGGCCGAGCTGGACTACCAGGTGCCCCGCTACGACGAGGCGTCGCGCGGTCTGCGCCGGGCCAACGAGCTGGACCCCTCGGACCTGGAGGTGGTGCTGGCGCACGCTTCCCTGTTTTTGAGCCTCGACGACATCAACCAGGCCTATACCTGGCTGCGCCGGGTCACCGGGATCTCGCCCTTCATCGAAGAGGACTTTCGACACCTGCGACCGTACTTCGACGGGCCGGGCTTCCTGGCTCCCTCCTGGAAGCGGATCGAGGGTGCGCTGTCGCGCTACTCCGATGATCCGCTGGCCCATGCCCTGGCCGGCATCGTCCAGTTCCGCATGGGGCGGGCCGAAGCCGCCCGCGCCGAGCTGCAGAAGGCCCTGGAACTCGATCCCGAGTGCGTGCTCGCCAACCTGTACCTGGGGGTGATGTCCCTGGAGGCCGGCAAGCTCGAGGCCGCCGTGAGGTATCTGGAGGAGGCGCACCAGGCCGACGCCAACAGCTCCGCGGCGACCCTGGCCCTGGGGGTGGCACGCCTCCGGCAGAACCGCGCGGACAAGGCGGTGGCGCTGTTCGAGGACATCCTGCTGGCCAACCCGGCCGACGTTCATGCCAGGGCCTGGCTGGCCGAGGCCTGGCTGGCGCGGGGGAAGAAGGACAGGGCGCTGGCGGAGGCGCTCAAGGCCTACCCCATCGATCGGAACCATACCCACGTGTGTTGGTTGCTGTTCCGCATGGGGCACTGAGCGGGGAGGTGCGCGGTGCGAGTCATGCTCCTGGGAAGTGGCGGCCGCGAACACGCGCTGGCCTGGTGTTTCTCGAAGAGCCCGCAGTGCGAAAGGCTGCTGTGCCTGCCGGGCAACCCGGGGATCGCCGTCCTCGAGAATTGCACTTGCGTGGAGGGCAGCGCGGAAGATCTGGAAAGCGTGCTGCGCTCGGTGCGCGAACAACGGCCCGATCTGGTGGTGGTGGGGCCCGAGGCGCCGCTGGTGGCAGGGCTGGCCGATCGCCTGCTCGACGCGGGGGTGACCGTGCTGGGGCCCACGCGTGCCGGCGCCCAACTCGAGGGCAGCAAGGCGTTCGCCAAGGAGATCATGCGCGAGTCGGGTATCCCCACCGCCGCCTTCGAAAGCTTTGCGGATGCTGCCGCGGCCCGCTCCTTCCTCCAGGCGCACCCCGGCCGCTGGGTGGTCAAGGCCGACGGCCTGGCGGCGGGCAAGGGCGTCTTCCCCTGCGATGGCGTCTCCGAGGCCGTGGCCGCGGTGAGCCGCCTGATGGAGGAGCGGGCCTTCGGCGTGGCGGGTGCGCGGGTGGTCATCGAGGAGTACCTCGAAGGCGAGGAGGCCTCCTGCATCGCCCTCACCGACGGCAGCCATGTCGTG
The DNA here is from genome assembly GCA_012798435.1 of Myxococcales bacterium. GTDB lineage: Bacteria > Myxococcota > B64-G9 > B64-G9 > B64-G9 > JAAZNF01. The sequence continues at coordinate 11,312 of JAAZNF010000123.1, forward strand.
ATGCTGCCTTTCTCCCAGGATCACAAGCGGGCGCTGGACGGAGACCGGGGCCCCAACACGGGGGGCATGGGGGCCTACTCGCCGGCGCCGGTAGCGGACGAGGCGCTGGCTCAGTTGGTGCGGCAACAGGTCTTCTCACCGCTGCTCTCGGCGCTGCGCCGCCGTGGCATCGAATACCGCGGCTTCTTGTATGCCGGTTTGATGATCACGCAGGGGGCGCCTCGGGTGTTGGAGTTCAACGTGCGGTTGGGCGATCCGGAGACCCAGGCGCTCCTACCCCGGCTGGAGAGCGACCTTCTCCCCCTGGTGTATGCGGCCGCCACGGGTACCCTGGCCGGCGCGAACCTCGCCTGTAGCCCGCGCGCGTCGGTGTGCGTGGTGCTCGCCTCCCGCGGCTACCCCGGCCCGTATGAAAAGGGCCTCCCGATCACGGGGCTACAGAGCGCGCAGGCGCTGCCGGACACCTTCGTCTTCCACGCCGGAACGCGCCGCGAGCGAGGACAGTGGCTCACCGCCGGCGGGCGGGTGCTGGGCGTCACCGCACTGGGCGATGACATCCCCGCGGCGGTCGCGGCGGCCTACCGGGCGGTCGCGGCCATCGAGTTCTCCGGCAAGACCTACCGGCGCGACATCGCCCATCGGGCCCTGCGGAGGTGAACATGGAGAAGAAGAAGGTCCTGATCCTGATGGGCTCCGAAAACGACCGGGCAGCGATGGAGGAGTGCCGCAAGGTGCTTGCGGACCTGGGTGTCGAGTGCGAGCTGCGGGTGGCCTCAGCCCACCGCACGCCGGGCAAGGTGGCCGAGCTGGCGGTGGCGGCGGAGGGCCGCGGCTTCGGGGTGATCGTGGCCGGGGCCGGGCTGGCGGCCCACCTGGCCGGCGCGGTGGCCGCCCACAGCCTCCTGCCGGTGATCGGGGTTCCGCTGGAGGCCGGTCCCTTGCAGGGCCTGGACGCTCTGCTCTCCACGGTGCAGATGCCGCGCGGGGTGCCGGTGGCGACGATGGCCATCGGGACCCATGGCGCCGCCAACGCGGGGTTGTTCGCCGCGGCCATCCTGGCCCTGTCCGATCCCGCCCTGCGGGGACGCCTCGAGACCTTGCGCCGCGACATGGCAGAGCGGCTCGAACGGCAGGACGCAGCCGTCCGCGGCTGACATGCTCCTCTTCCGCTATATCCTGCGCCACTGTCTTCCTCCGACGCTGGGGACCTGTCTCGGGCTCAACTTCATCTTTCTGA
>JAAZNF010000124.1 GCA_012798435.1 Myxococcales bacterium
ACCGAACGCCACCGCCTGGGCTGGAGGCTGGAGGGTTGCCGCGACTTCGTGCTGGAAACGATCCGCCACGCCCCGGACATTTCCGCCCGGATGCTTTCCCGGCGCATTCTGGACGAGGCCCTGCGCCGGCGGTTGGCCTTCGAGCAGGCCTTCGCCCGCTCGAACGGCTACGCCACGGTGGCCTCCGCGATCCACCCGGAGCTTCCCGCGCGCTCTTTCGACAACATGCCGTTCGCCTTCCGGCTGGCCTTCCCGGTGCTGGAGCAGGACATCGCCATCAGCTACTACCGCGGCTTCTCCGACATGCCGGTCCCGGTGCGCAACCACACCCACCAGGTGCAGCGGCAGACGTGCGACCCGGCCATCCCGGACGATCCGGCCACCCCGCAGGACGAGCGGGTGTGCCTGAACGGCCTGCTGGAGACGGAAACCACCTTGAACTTCCCCCGCCTGCAGGTGCTGGGCCTCAACCTGGCCGGCGAGGTGAACCCGCTGGGCTGGATCTCGGAGTCCATCCAGCCCATCGGCTACCGTGTCGAGCTGGCGATCGTCTTCCCGGGCCGCACCGAGATCGTGCTCGACCAGGACGAGATCAACCTGGGCCTCACGCAGCCGGCGGGCGAGTACGACTACGACCGCGGCGGGGCGCGGCCGCTGGTGGTGGAGGACACGCCCTTCCTCAAGTGGGTGGTCGGCCTGGACTACTCCTTCAGCGCCCACTTCTACCTCAACCTGATGTGGGTGCACGGCCTGCCGGACGAGTTCGGGGCCGGCGACTTCATCCACCCAGGGAAGAGCCTCGTGGTCCGCCAGGGTCGCGTCCGGGAAGGCGACAACGCGGGCTACGTCACCTGCGCCGCCACCGCCGTCCTCACCGGCCAGAGCATCGGCCCGTGCGGCGAGCGCTACGGCCGTGAGCGGGCGGTGGAGATCGTCCGCCCGCGCATCGGCGACTACGCGGTGCTGATCCTGGACTTCAAGTTCAACGAGGACCGGGGCCTGGTACGCCTGATGGGCATGTGGGACTTCTCGGGGTACTTCGAGGACTCCTTCGACGAGGCGGCCGGGACGCGGGCGCGCCGGTATCTGTCGCTCTTCGGGGACGGCTTCTCGGCCATCGTATACCCGGAGTTCAACTACAACTTCGGCGGCGGGCTGGACCTGGGGGCCGGGGCGCTGTTGCAGCTCGGCAAGAGCTACACCAAGTTCGGCGACCCGGCGGCCGGCGGCTCGCTGGTCTGGACCCGGGCGCGATTCCGCTTCTGAACAGTGCACCTTGGGGCCTTCCGCTGGCGCGCCGCGTAAATTGGCGACATTGCGCGGCTGCTCATCGATGTCGCCGCCTTGAGAACGTGGTGGCAGCCGCGTAGCCGACCGGATGGCACGCGGCAGCGCGGGCGGGCTCGCGTTTGGGTTGGGTGCAGTGCTCGCGCTAAGATGTTCGCATGCACATTCGGGTGGAATGCTACGCGGGCTGGCAGGGTGAGGAGACGCCCCGGGTCATCGTGCTGGGAGAGGCCGGGGAGAAACGCCTGCGCGTCCTGGAGGTTCTGGACCGCTGGCTGGCTCCCGACCACCGCTACTTCAAGCTTCGCTGTGACGACGGCGCGACGTATCTCGTCCGACACGATCCGAACGCCGGCACCTGGGAGCTGGTGCAGATGGATGCCTCGGCCGCGGGCGGGGAGCCGGCAGGCGGCTAGTCGACTTCCGAAACCACCTCGTCTAGCGGACGGCGGCCGGGATCGCGGGTGACGCGGGCCGGCCGGCCGACGGGCAGGATGGCCACCGGACGGTGGGCGGGGGGGATCTCCAGCAGGCGGCTGACCGAGTTCTCGTCGAAGGCCCCCACCCAGCAGCAGCCGTAGCCGAGGGCGTGTGCCGTAAGCAGCAGGTTCTGCACCGCGGCGGCGGTGTCGAGGTAGCAGTACAACGTCTCGCCGCGCCGCTGGTAGGCGGCCTTCGCCCGCTCCAGGTCGGCGCAGGCCACGATCACCACCGGCGCCTGCGCGATGAAGGCTTGCCCCAGCGAGGCGTCGGTGAGCTTCTTCTTGAGGTAGTCGTCGCGCACGACGTAGAAGAACCACGGCTGGACGTTCCCCGCGCTGGGCGCCTGGATGGCCGCGCCCACGATGCGCGACAGGACCTCCTCGGGAACTTCCTCGGGCAGGAAGGCCCGCACGCTGCGCCGGGTCCGAATCGCCTCGAATAGATCCATGCCGCTCCTCCGGGTTCGGGCCGGACAGGATGCTAGCCAAACCGTCCTGGCAGGGCAAGCGCTACGGTGCGAAGCTCATCAAGAATTCGTCCCAGGTGGCGTGCTGGCTCCACACCGCGCCGCTGTCGCGGTAGGCCGGATCGCAGGAATCGCTGTGGCTGGGGAAGTAGACCGCCAGGCCGTGCGAGTTGGGATAATCCGACTGGGCCCGGCTATACACGATGGAGGTCTGGAGCTGGGCGATGAGGGCGTTGGCGGCGTTCACCACGTTCGCGGGCATACCGGAGGCGGCGGCTACCCGGCGGGCGAAGTCCCACAGGTCGCGGTGCTCGTACAGGTAGAAGGTCTGGGTCGCCTGGCGCAGGGTCTCGAACTGGGAGTACAGACTGGTGTTGGCTCGCAGGGCGTCGGCGAACGTCGTCATCGCGGCGGCGAGCTGGGACATGGTGTCGAGGTCCGTGACCGCCAGCGTGGAGTCGCTGGTGGACTCGTTGTAGTAGGCGTCCACGATGCTGATGGCCAGATCCCGGGCCGACATCTGCGGGTTGTTGATGAGCGGAATCAAGAAGTCGTTGTAGGCCCAGCCCGCGGCCGGCTCGGTCTCCGAGGAGGCCACCAGGTAGTGGGCGTAGGGCGCGGTGGCCTCGGCCACCTCCCACATGCCCATCAGGCAGGCGTCGAAGCCCACGATGTCCAGCTTGCCGCCCAGGGCAGCGGTGATGGATTGCAGGGCGCGGGCATAGTCGCCGTTGGAGATGGAGATCTCGCCAGCGGTGCCGTGGTCGTCGTTGGAGAAACCCTTGAGGACGGGGTTCTTCTTCTCCGCCTTCCAACCGGCGCCGTGGTCCCACATGATCAGGGCGTAATGGCGCGCCGGGTAGTTCTGCACCGCCCACACGCCGAAGTCTTCCAGGGTGTGCCAGTCGCTCATGTCTACCTCGCCCAGGTCGTCGATGACGGTGAAGCTCCCCTGGTTGATGTAGATGCGGCGCGAGGCGCCGCCGTCGCGGGAATAACTGTCGATGAGCGCCACCATGTGCACGTAGGGGGTGGAGCCGGCCGCCTCCATCTCGGTGAGATCGTCATAACCGTCCGACTCCAGGTTGTTGTCGGCGTTCAGGAACACGAAGAAGGCCCACTCGTTGGCGTTGGGATCCATGGTGCAGCCGCCCTGGCCGTCATCGATGTAGCCCACCGCGCACTGGCAGTGGTGGCCCGCCGGCAGATCGGCCACGCACACCGTCTGGTGCGGCACGCTGGTGCAGGGATTGGGGTCGCAGGGATCGTCCACGCAGTCGTTGCCGTAGGGCACGGTCCCGGCCGGACACACGCAGGAGTAGCCCGACCAGTCGCTGTTCGCCTGGCAGGTGGGCGTTCCCGGGCAGGGATCGGGTTGGCAGGGATCCGGACGGAAGTCGTAGCTCAAGGTGTAGTTTCCACCCTCGGCGTAATAGCTGTCGGCGAACAGGTAGTACGTGCCGGGATCCAGGATCTGAGTGAGTCCGGCGGCGGTCCCCTGCGAGTCGTCGTTGCAGGCCACCTGGCTCGACTGCTGGTCGCAGACGGTGCGCAGGTGCAGAACGGTGTCGTAGCCGGTCATGAGGAAAGCCGCCCGGGTGGCGACGTTCAGCGTGAAGGCGTACACCCGATCGGGTCCCGCGCCGGCGCAGGTGCCGGCTCCGTCGTTGGCCGCGTTCACCGTGGTCCCGTTGACCGATCCCGAGCCGGTGGGCAACGGGATGGGGTCGGCGCAGGACTCGCCGCTGGGGTTGGGATCCAGGATGCAGGTCGAGGGGTTGCCCGGATCGGGGATGTAGCCCGGGTCGCAGGCACAGGTGTAGCCGGGCAGCGCCACCTGGCACACGTGCTGGTGGGCGGCGGCGCAGGGGTTGGGATCGCAGGGATCGTCGACGCAGGCGCCGCTTGCCGGGTCATAGATAGTGCCGGCAGCGCAGGCCACCTCGATGGTCAGCGTGAAGGCGCCGGAGTTCGTGCTGTAACCGTCCACGAACAGGTAGTAGGTGCCGGCCGCGAGATTCACGGTGAAGCGCGAGCCCAGGTTGCCGGCGCTGTCGTCGTCGCAGGCCATCTCCGAGGCCTGCAAGTCGCACTCGGAGCGCAGGTAGAGGACGGTGTCGAACCCGGTGGTGGTGAAGGTCACGGTGACCGCCTGCGACACGCTGAAGACGTATACCAGCTCCTCGCCGTTCCGGCTCTGGCAGGTGCAGGTGTAGTCCGCTCCCGAGCCGGTGGTGTTGCCCGTGACCGTGCCGGCGCCGAGGTCGAGCGGCAGCGGGCTCTGACAGTCGCGCCCGGTGCCCGTGGGCAGGCAGTTGCCGCTGCCGTCCGGGCTGTAGCCCATGTCGCACAGGCACACGGCGCTCCCCGAGGCGTCGGTGCAGGTGCCGTGGTTGCTGCAGGTCCAGCCGAGGAGATCGCAGCTCGGCAGGCAGGTGCCGTCGTGGTTGTTGTCCTGGTAGCCGCTGTCGCAGCTTGCGCAGTTGCTCCCGGTGTAGCCGGTGTCGCACACGCAGCGGGCCGTGCCGCTCCCGTCGTCGCAGTGGCCGTGCGCGCCGCACGAGAGCTGCGCGAGCTGGCAATCCGGCGCGCACAGGCCGTCCCCGTCGTTGTCCTGGTAGCCCTGGGCGCAGAACTGGCAGTAGGTCCCGGTGTAGCCCGTGTCGCAGGCGCAGACCGGTTCGCCGCCGGCGTCGACGCAGTGTCCGTGCGCGCCGCACTGCAGGCCCGAGGCGCCGCAGTCCGGGAGGCACGTGCCATTGTGGTCGTTGTCCTGGTAGCCCTGGGCGCACAGCTCGCAGCGCTCGCCGGTGTATCCCTGGGCGCACTCGCAGTAGGCCATGCCGGTCGTGTCCACGCAGCTACCGTGGGCGCCGCAGTCGATCCCTGATGTGGCGCAGGTGGGGAGGCACGTGCCGTTGTGATCGTTGTCCTGGTAGCCGCTGTCGCACAGCTCGCAGCGCTCGCCGGTGTACCCCTGGGCGCACTCGCAGTAGGCCATGCCGGTCGTGTCCACGCAGGTGCCGTGGGTGCCGCAGTCGATCCCGGCGGTGGCACAGGTGGGGAGGCAGATCCCGTTGTGATCGTTGTCCTGGTAGCCGCTGTCACACAGCTCGCAGCGCTCGCCGGTGTACCCCTGGGCGCATTGGCAGTAGGCCATGCCGGTTGTGTCCACGCAGGTGCCGTGGGCGCCGCAGTTGATCCCGGCGGTGGCACAGGTGGGGAGGCAGGTCCCATTGTGATCGTTGTCCTGGTAGCCGCTATCGCACAGCTCGCAGCGCTCGCCGGAATATCCGGTGTCGCAGGCGCAGCGGGCGGTGCCACCAACGTCGTCGCATGTCCCGTGGGCGCCGCAGTCGAGGCCAGCGATGGTGCAGGTGGGGAGGCAAGCCCCGTCGTGATCGTTGTCCTGATAATTGGTGTCGCACCCATCGCACAGGTCGCCGGCGTATCCCGTGTCGCAGACGCAAACCGCGGTGCCTTCGAGGTCGTCGCACAATCCGTGCGCGCCGCAGTCGAGGCCGGCGGTGGCGCAGGTGGGGAGGCATGTGTTGTCCTGGTCGTTGTCCTGGTAGCCGAGGTCGCAGTCGTCGCAGGCTTCTCCGGCGTAGCCGGTCTGGCACACGCAGCCCGCCGTCCCGTCCTGATCGTCGCAGCTCCCGTGGCCGCAGGCGAGACCCGCCAGGTTGCAATTCGGCAGGCAGCTGCCGTCCTGGTCGTTGTCCTGATAGCCGCTGTCGCAAGCCAGGCAGCCGGTTCCGGCGTACCCGGTGTCGCACACGCAGGCGGGGGCGCCGTTCACCAAATCACAATGGCCATGGGCGCCGCAGTCCTGCGCGCACTGGGCGACACAAACGTCGCCGCGCTTTTCGTACCCCGGCGCGCAGTCGCCGCAGGCGCTGCCCGTATAACCCTTGTCGCACTCGCACAGTGCGTTGCCCGAGGTGTCCGCGCACCTTCCATGGGCGCCGCAGTCGAGCCCGGCGATGGCGCAGGCGGGGAGACACGTCCCGTTGTGATCGTTGTCCTGGTAGTCGGGCGCGCACTCACCGCAGCGCTCGCCGCTGTAACCCGTGTCGCAGGCACAGGCGGGAGTGCCATTCTGGAGCGCGCAGTGACCGTGGCTGCCACAGTCCATCGAACACTCCGGGACGCACGCGCCGTCCTGCGGGATGTACCCCGGGGCGCACTCGTTGCACACCGCGCCGCTGTATCCCTGCTCGCAGGCGCACACGAGCTTTCCGTCCTCCACCGAGCACACGCCGTGACCGGTGCAGGAGTCGGCGAGGCACTTCACCTCTTCTCCCCCGCCGCAGCCGGCGGCGAAAGCCATCACCACAAACAGGGCGGATCCGAAGAGTCCCAATGACACGGCGCTTTTTCTCATGGTCACCTCGAGAATGGTTGAACCAGCGAAAGGTTCTTGCCTCTCCTAGGGCAGGGGAATACTGGGATCAGTGACGGAAAAACTCAACCCCTTCCTGGCACGGCAAGCAAGTCAGGTCGAGGGGGTGGTTCAAAATTTTGCGCTGTTCGCTTACAATCCACCTTCCATGCGGTCTTTCGCTCTCATTCTGGTCAGCGTGTTGGCCGAGGCGTGTCTGGGCACTGGTTGCTCCGCTGATACGCCGGCGCCCGCGGACGGGGGTGACCAGGCGCGGGATGCGGACGGCCTGGATGGGGATTTGCCCGAGGGCGGGGAGGCGCCGGACGGCGGGGAGGACGATCCAGGCGACGGGTTCGATGGCGGGTCGGCGGACGCGCCGGCGGACACCGATGGCGGAGGTTGCAACCTGGGAACGCTTGCGGTGCGCGAGGCGGGCGATCTCGACTGGAACGCGACCTTCGAGGACGTGGCGCTCTCGACCTGCGCCCGCGACCTTTACCGGCTCGTCGTGCCTGCCGAGACGACCGTGGAGATCGGGCTGCGGGCCCGGGGGCTGAACCTCGTCGTGGCCACGCTCGCCTACCCCGACGATCCCGGGCTGCGAGCGCCGCTGGACACGCTTTCCGCCGCGCCCGGTGGTCCGGCCCGGCGCCTGAGCTTCCGCTCGATCCGCTCCGGGGAATACATCCTCTTCGTGCAATCCATCCAGCCAGAGTCGGAGGAGCGCTACGACCTCGCACTCTCCTGCGCGGAAGGCTGCGGCCGGGAGAGCACGCGTTTCCCCATCCTGCTGGTCCACGGCTGGACGGGGTTCTCCAACATCGGGCCGCTCGATTACTTCTTCGGCGTGCCGGGGACGTTGCGCGATCGCGGCTACCCGGTGGCGGTGGCGGTGCTCGATCCCTACAACTCGGTGGAGGTGCGCTCTGCGGAGCTCGCCCGGCAGATCGACGAGGCGCTGCTGTCTTTCCGCTCGCGCAAGCTGAACATCATCGCCCACAGCCAGGGCGGGCTGGATGCGCGGAGGGCCGTCAGCACGCTCGGCTACGGCGACCGGGTGGCGGCCCTCGTCACCGTGGCCACGCCCCATCGCGGCACGCCCATGGCCGACGTGGCGCTGGGGTACGTACCGGGGCCGGCCCAGGAAGCCATGAACTTCTTGCTCAACCTGCTCGGGGCCACGGGCGGCCACGAGTCCGACGCCGAGGCCTCCTTCCACTCGCTCAGCCGGCGCTACGTCAACGAGGAATTCAACCCCCAGAACCCCGACGATCCCCGGGTGCGCTACCTCTCCTACGCCGGCAAGTGCTGTCCGCTCGGCATCGGGTGCGAGGACGCCTGCGACGTGGAGATCGCCTGGGCGCAACCGATCATCGCGGGATTTTCCGGGGACAACGACGGCATGGTGCCGGTGGAGAGCGCTCCCTGGGGGGAGTTCCGCGGCGTGCTGCCGGCGGACCACTTCGACGAGGTGGGCCAGGTGGCGGGGATCACCAATCCCTACTTCGACCAGAAGGACTTCTACCTGGGCGTGGCCCGCGACCTGGCCGCTGCGGGCGAGTGAGAGATCATCTCAGTAGGCCACCCAGAAAAAACCTTGGCCAGGGGGGCTCGCCCCCTTGGACCCCCGGGAAGACATCGGGGAAAAAGATTCATACGGGGAAGGGTCCCCAAGAAATCTCTACCGAGAACGAGCACAGGGAAAACCTGCAGACAAGAAGCAAAGACCCGGGTCGGTCTTCCCTGCCAGCGGTTGGGTTCTCCGCCCCTTTCGACTCGATGCTCTTTTCTCGGGTCTCTTTCGCTGTTTCTCCGCGTGGTTTGCGGTTCTTCCCGGAACAATTACGGGGTTCGAGTGGGGGTGCCTCATTGCCACTCAAACCCGCGGCGGGAAGAACGGCAGGATGGCCGCGAGGGAGGGCTCCCGGATCACGTGGTGGGCGCTGTGCTCGAGCGCCGGATCCTTCGGGAACACCGCCAGCGACAACCCGGCCGCGCGCATGACAGAAAGGTCGTTGACGTTGTCGCCCACGAAGGCGCACTGGGCGAGGGTGAGCCCCTCGCGCCGGGCCGCCTCGGCCAGGCCCTCGGCCTTGCCTTCGAGATCGTACGGGGTGGGCTCGCCGCCAACGATTCGTCCCGCCGCGTCGAAGGCGAGCCGGTTGATGAACACCTGGCAGAAAGGAACATCCGGAAAGAAGTGCGCCAGAACCACGTCCAGGCTTCCCGAGAGAACGGCGAGCCGGTAACCTCGCCGCAGGAGTTCCCATAGCGTCTCGCGCGCCTGGGGAGTGGGATGAAGCGTGTGCAGGAGTTCCTCGATGCCCCGGCGGTCGGCCCCGCGTTGGCGCAAGAGTTCGAGGTCGATCTCGAACCAGCGCCGGTAGGAGATGCGACGGGCGAAGAAGTCGTCCCGCGCCTGCCTGCGCCTGACCGCGTCCGAGCCGAAGTGGCGGTGCAGCGCCGACCAGATGTAGTCGATGCCATCCACCAGCGTGCCATCGAGGTCGAAGGCGACCAGGCAAGGGTCGGGAGGCGTGCTCAGTACCATTTGTAGAACTTGGCACCGATGAGCGCCTGGGGATCGAGGACCAGCCCCAGCTTCTCGGCGACGGTGATGTGGAGCGCGCCAAAGGTGTATTCGGGACAGAAGAGATTGGCGCCGGCCGGCAACTCGCCTTTCAGCATGGCTCCCGCCAGGTGACACAGTTGCTCGCCGATGCGGTGGCTGTCGGGCCCGGCCCCGGCGAAGGCTCCCCGCCGCACGTGTTCTTCGTCCGGGACCAGGAGGGGGATGCGGGCCCGCTCGGCCTCGACCTGGAGGCGCGCGAAGGCCCGATCGTCGAGGACTTCTCGTCCCGGCAGCACCGCCCAGGCGCCCGCCGTCTTGGCGCGCGCGAGCGCGGCGTCGAGGTCGGCCGGTGCGGCCATCGGCAGCGGCATCACTCTACGGCCCAGCGCGGAAAAGGCGCGTCCCAGCTCCTCGCCGCAGGGGGCGAACGCGCCGGCCTCGTGCCACACCGCCACCTCTCGTCCGGGCGGGGTGAGCCGGTCGAGATGTCGGGCCAGCATCGAGAGCGGAACCCGCAGCGTGACCCCGAGCTCGTTCGGGGAGGTGACGAGCCGGTCTGCGCCGCGGACATGGGTATACAGCCGCGGCACGTCCGGCGCTTCAGCACGGACGCGCGCGAGCGCCTCGGGCCCCAGTGCCACGATGGCCGCTGGTCGGAGTTCCGCGACCGTCTTTTGCAGCTCGCCCGGCGCGAGCGCCTCCACCCACAGAGAACGCACGCTCGGGCCGCACTCGTCGAAGAACCCGGCCAGGGTGACGCCGAAAGGATCCAGCACTCGGCTGCCCAAAAAGAGAAAGGGCTCCCCGCGCGGGGCCGGCACCTTGGCAGAGACGTTCCAGGGGATGCAGCGCTCCTCGGGCACGGGAAGCAGTAGCGCATCGCCGGGCCGGAGCGGGCCGTCCGCCGCGGATTTGTCGCCCGACCCGATCGCGCCCGGGATCGCGCGGGGGCCGACCTCGTGCCGCCAGATGAGCAGGAGCACGATCACCAGCACGGCGCCGCCAGCCAGGCCCCATGCGCTCTTGAGGAGCTTCGAATCCCGGGAGGGGATGCGGGTGCGGCAGCGGGGGCAGTAGGGTGCCGCGGGCACAACTTCGCCGCACACGGGGCAGGCGCGCGTCGTCGAGGAGCGCTCGGACATCAACGGGCCCTTTCGAACTTCAAGCGGTCCGGGCCGTCGGCGTCCACCCGGATGGTGTCGCCGTCGGCGAACCGGCCTTCGAGCATCGCCGAAGCCAGCGGATCCTGCAAGAGCCGCTGGATGGCGCGCTTGAGCGGCCGGGCGCCGAAGCGCGGATCGGTGCCCTGCTCGCGGATGATCTCCTTGGCGTCGTCGCTCACCGCAAGGTGCAGTTTGCGCTCAGCCAGCAACCGCTCGAACCGGCCGAGCTGTATATCCACGATGCGGGCGAGGTGCTCACGCGAGAGCCCCGAGAAGATCAAGATGTCGTCGATACGGTTCAAAAACTCCGGACGGAAGTGAGCTTGCAAGGCCTCCATCACCCCGCGGCGCGCGCCCTCGTCCACCACTCCCTCGCGCTCGGCCAGCAACTCAGAACCCAAATTGGAGGTCATGATGACCACGGTGTTTTTGAAATCCACCGTGCGCCCGTGCCCGTCGGTGAGCCGCCCGTCGTCGAGGATCTGCAAGAACACGTTGAACACCTCGGGGTGGGCCTTCTCGATCTCGTCGAAGAGCACCACCGAGTACGGTCGGCGCCGCACCGCCTCGGTGAGCGCCCCGCCCTCGTCATAGCCCACATACCCCGGCGGCGCCCCGATCAGCCGCGCCACCGAGTGGCGCTCGCCGAACTCGCTCATGTCGATGCGCACCATGGCCGACTCGCTGTCGAAGAGGAACTCCGCCAGCGCCCGGGCCAGTTCGGTCTTGCCCACCCCTGTGGGCCCCAGGAATATGAAGCTCCCCACCGGGCGGTTGGGATCGGACAGCCCCGAGCGAGCGCGGCGCACTGCGTTGGAAACCGCGATCACCGCCGGGTCCTGGCCCACCACCCGCTGGCGCAGACGCTCCTCCATGCGCACCAGGCGCTCTTTCTCGCCCTCGAGGAGCTTGCTCACCGGGATGCCGGTCCACTTGGCCACCACCGCGGCCACGTCGTCGGCCTCGACCTCTTCCTTCAGCATGCGCCGGTCCTTCTGGAGCTCGGCCAGTTTCTTCTGTTCGACCGCGATCTGGTTTTGCAGTTCCACCTGGCGGCCGAAGCGGAGCTGCGAGGCGCGCTCCAGGTTGCCCTGGCGCATGGCCTCCTCCTCCTGGCGTTTCGCCTCCTCCAGCGCGCGCCCGCTCTCGCGGATGCGCGCGATCAGCGCTACCTCGGCCTGCCAGTGGGCCTTCATGCCTTCGACCGACTCCTTGAGCTGCGCAAGCTCCTGCTCGAGCTTGGCCAGTCGCTCGCGGCTCTGGGGATCTTTCTCCTTACGCAGGGCCTCGCGCTCGATCTCGAGCTGGAGCACGCGCCGGTTAACCTCGTCGATCTCGGTGGGCATGGAGTCGATCTCCATGCGCAGCCGCGAGGCGGCTTCGTCCATGAGGTCGATGGCCTTGTCGGGCAGGAAGCGATCGCTGATGTACCGGGTGGACAATGTTGCTGCGGCCACCAGGGCGGCGTCCTGGATGCGCACCCCGTGGTGGACCTCGTAGCGGCCCTTGAGACCGCGCAGGATGCTGATGGTCTCCTCCACGCTGGGCTCGCCCACCAGCACCGGCTGGAAGCGGCGCTCCAGGGCGGCGTCCTTCTCGATGTGCTTGCGGTACTCGTCCAGGGTGGTGGCCCCCACGCAGTGCAGCTCGCCGCGGGCCAGCGCCGGCTTCAGCATGTTCGAGGCGTCCATGGCGCCCTCGGCCGCGCCGGCGCCCACCAGGGTGTGCAGCTCGTCGATGAACAGGATGATCTGGCCCTCGGAGGCGGTGATCTCCTTGAGCAGGGCCTTCAACCGATCTTCGAATTCTCCCCGATATTTGGTGCCAGCTACGAGCGCACCGAGATCCAGGGCCAGCAGGCGCTTGTCGAGCAGGGTCTTCGGCACGTCGCGGTCCACGATGCGCCGCGCCAGGCCCTCCACCACCGCGGTCTTGCCCACGCCGGGTTCGCCGATCAGCACCGGGTTGTTCTTGGTACGCCGTGACAGCACTTGCATCACCCGGCGGATTTCCTCGTCGCGGCCGATCACCGGGTCGAGCTTTCCCTTGCGGGCCAGCTCGGTGAGATCGCGCGCATAGCGCTCGAGCGCCTGGTAGCGGCCCTCGGGGTTCTGGTCGCACACCCGCTGGTTGCCGCGCACCTCCTGGATAGCGCGCAACAGGTTGTCGCCATTCACGCCACGCTCCTCAAGCCTCCGCGCCGCGGGCGAGTTCTTCTCGGCGCCGATGGCTCCGAGCAGGTGCTCGGTCGAGACGAAGTCGTCCTTGAGCCGGTCGGCCTCGTGCTGCGCCGCTTCCAGCACCTTGTTGAGTCGTGGGCCCACGAAGGGCTGACCGCCCTGGACCTTCGGCTGGCGCGAGAGATCCTGGCCTACGGCCTCGGCCAACTCCTCGGTGGCCACGCCCAGCTTCGTCAGGATGGGGGCGACGATGCCGCCGTCCTGGGACAGCAAGGCAAGCAGAAGGTGCTCGGGGGTGAGTTCCTGGTGTTCCATGGCGCCGGCGATCTTCTGCGATTCGAAGAGCGCCTCCTGGGCCTTGATGGTCATCTTGTTGGGATGCATGAAATTCCTCCGAATATCAGCTACATAGCCGCGACAATCCAGGACCAAATGTGGCGACGAAACCGGATCTGTCAAGCCGGCTTGTCAGAGCAAATTTTGGTTCAGATTTTGGTTCCACCCAGATTTTAGTTCCACCCACCCCGGTTTGTCCCCCGGTCTGTCCCGGATCACCTTTGCAGAGAACAAGGTTGTAAATCCTCGAATTGACGCCAGGCGGAGAATTTTACGAGATCAAAGAGCGACTTCCCGGCAGTTTTTTGCTTCTTGCCGCCCAAAAACAATCAGACCCATCCAGCGTGGCCGGTATTGCTGTTCCTGCTGGCCGCCGTTTACGTGCCGGCTCTTGTCTCTCGCTGGTTTTTTCT
>JAAZNF010000018.1 GCA_012798435.1 Myxococcales bacterium
GTAGCTCTGCGCCTTCGCCATCCCGCGCTGCGCCTGCACCTTGGTGATCGCCGAGGTCAACGTCGTCTTGCCGTGATCCACGTGCCCGATCGTCCCCACGTTCACGTGCGGCTTCGTCCTCTGAAATTTTTCCTTGGCCATCTCCACTCTCCTTGGCGCCCCCAAGGGGCGCCGGGGTTCAAATCGGTCCACCCGTGCAGGCCTGCATCGCTCACCGGGCCGGGCAGTCCCCGGTCCGGCTGCCCGGGGGCGTACACACCCCGAGCGGCCCCGACACCCGGGACTTCGACCCGGGCGCACTCATCGTCGTCGAGAATCGAGCGGGCCCCCGGACGGGGCGCCCGCGTGAGCCGTTTGCGGCGGCGGATCTTGCGGATCCACCGCATACGATATCAGGCATCGCAACGCCAGCCTGCCCAGGTTTTCAAAGACCCATGGATAAAACCATGTCCGCCGTGGTCCTACCAGCGGTAGTGCGCGAACGCCTTGTTGGCCTCCGCCATCTTGTGGGTGTCTTCCCGCTTCTTGATGGCCGAGCCGCGGTTGTTGGCGGCGTCGATCACCTCGGCCGCCAGCCGCTCCATCATCGTCTTCTCGCCCCGCTCCCGCGAGTACTCGATCAACCAACGGATCCCCAGGGCGGTCCGCCGCTGCGGGCGGATCTCCACCGGCACCTGGTAGGTGGCACCTCCCACCCGGCGGGCCTTCACCTCCACCACCGGCTTCACGTTGTCCAGGGCCTTCTTGAAGGTCTTGAGCGGCTCTTCCTTGGTGCGCTGCTCGATGAGATCCATGGCTCCGTAGAAGATGCCCTGGGCCACAGCCTTCTTGCCGCGGCTCATCATGCAGTTGACGAACTTGGACACCAGCCGATCGTGGAACTTGGGATCGGGTTCGATCTTCCGCTTCGGGACTTCGCGACGGCGAGGCATGGGCTACGCTCCTGACTTGGGCCGTTTGGCGCCGTACTTGGATCGGCTGCGCTTGCGCCCCTGTACGCCCACGGTATCCAGCGCGCCGCGGATGATGTGATAGCGAACCCCGGGGAGGTCCTTCACGCGGCCGCCGCGGATGAGCACCACCGAGTGCTCCTGCAGGTTGTGACCCACGCCCGGGATGTAGGAGGTCACTTCCATCTTGTTGGTGAGACGCACGCGGGCCACCTTGCGCAGCGCCGAGTTGGGCTTCTTGGGGGTGGTGGTGTACACGCGCACGCACACCCCGCGAACCTGGGGGCACTTCTTCATGGCCGGAGCCTTGGTGTGCGACCGCTGCACCACTCGCGGCTTGCGAACCAGCTGATTGATCGACGCCATGTTTACGACCTCACACCGGAGCGGACCGGAGTCCGCCCCCAAAATGGAGCGCCATGATAGGGATCTGCCCCCATCATGTCAAGGAAAATATTGCGGCCGGCGAGGGTTACTGGGCCGTCTCTCCTTCGATCACGTCCGGCCCCTGCACCTCGTCGGCCTTGCCGGCGGGCAGAACCTCCTCGGGAGGAGCGTCGCTCTCCACCTCCATCCCCTTGTAGCGGGAGATTCCCGTCCCGGCGGGGATGAGCCGGCCCATGACCACGTTCTCCTTGAGGCCCTGCAGACGATCCATCTTCCCCTGGATGGCCGCCTCGGTGAGCACCTTGGTGGTCTCCTGGAAGGCCGACGCCGAGATGAAGCTGTCGGAAGCCAGCGCGCCCTTGGTGATGCCGAGCAGCAACGGCTCGCCGATGGCCGGCCGGCCGCCCTCTCGCAACACGCGCTCGTTCTCCTCCTCGAAGGCGTAGCGGTCCACCTGCTCATCCAGCAGGAAGTTGGTGTCGCCCACCTCCTTGACACGGACCCGGCGCAACATCTGGCGCACGATGACCTCGACGTGTTTGTCGTTGATGCGCACGCCCTGCAGGCGGTACACCTCCTGGATCTCGTTCACCAGGTAGCGGGCCAGGTCCTTCTCTCCCAACACCCGCAGGATGTCGTGGGGGTTGGCCGAACCGTCCATCAGGGCCTCGCCGGCCCGCACCTGATCGTTCTCGTGCACGCTGATGTGTTTTCCCTTGGCGATGAGGTATTCCTTCGGCTCACCAATGTCCGGTTGGATGATCACGCGACGCTTGCCCTTGACGTCCTTCTCGAAATGCACCACGCCATCGATCTCGGAGATGATGGCCGCATCCCTGGGCTTTCGCGCCTCGAACAGCTCCGCCACTCGTGGCAAACCGCCGGTGATGTCCTTGGTCTTGGTGGTCTCGCGCGGGATCTTGGCCAGCACGTCGCCGGCCTGCACCTCGGTGCCCTCGTCCACCAGGATGTTCGCGCCCACCGGCATCAGGTAGCGGGCCATTCCGGTGCCGTCGGGGAGTTTGAGAGTGCGGGAAGACTCCTTGACGTCCTTGATGGAGACCCGCGGGTGGGCGTCCGGGTCCTTGGACTCGATGATCACCCGGCTGATGAGGCCGGTGACCTCGTCCACCTTCTCCTCCATGGTCACGCCCTGCAGGATGTCGCCGAACTTCACCCGGCCGCTGACCTCGGTGATGATGGGCATGGCGAAGGGATCCCACTCGGCCAGCACCTGGCCGGGCTCCACCTTCTGCTTCTCGCGCACCAGCAGGCGAGCGCCGTACACCAGTCCGTACTTCTCGCGCTCGCGCCCGCTGTCGTCCACCACCGCCACCTCGCCGTTGCGGTTCATGACGATCAGCACCGACCGGCCATCCTCTTCCTTCTCCACCGTCTTGATGTTGTGGAAGCGGATCTCGCCCGCGGTGCGGTTCTCCAGGGAGCTCTGCTCGGCGCGGCGGGAAGCCGCCCCGCCCACGTGGAAGGTGCGCATGGTGAGCTGGGTGCCGGGCTCGCCGATGCTCTGGGCGGCGATCACGCCGACCGCCTCGCCCAGGTTGACACGCATGCCCCGGGCCAGGTCTCGCCCGTAACAGGCCACGCACACGCCGTCGCGCGCGCGGCAGGTGAGCACCGAGCGGATGCGGACCCGCTCCAGGCCGGCGTCTCGGATCTTCTCCACCGCCACCTCGTCCAGCTCCTGGTTGGCGCGCACCAGGATCTCGCCGCTGATGGGGTCCTTGATGTCGTCCAGCGCCACCCGGCCCAGGATGCGCTCCGACAGGGATTGGATGACCTCGCCGCCTTCGACCAGCGGGGTCATGGTGATGCCGTCCAGGGTGTTGCAGTCATCGGAGGTGATCACCGCGTCCTGGGCCACGTCCACCAGGCGCCGGGTGAGGTACCCGGAGTTGGCGGTCTTGAGCGCGGTGTCGGCCAGGCCCTTGCGCGCCCCGTGTGTGGACACGAAGTACTGCAGCACCGACAGGCCTTCGCGGAAGTTGGCGGTGATGGGAGTCTCGATGATTTCGCCCGAAGGCTTGGCCATGAGGCCGCGCATGCCGGCCAGCTGCCGGATCTGCTGCTGGGAGCCGCGTGCTCCGGAGTCGGCCATCATGTAGATGGGGTTGAAGCTGGGCATGCGCTTGCTCTCGCCCTTGGGCCCCACCACCACCTCCGAGCCGATCTCCAGCATCATCTCCTTGGCCACCGCCTCGGTGGCCTCGGCCCACACGTCGATCACCTTGTTGTACCGTTCGCCGTCGGTGATCAGACCCTCGGTGTACTCGTAGGACACCGTGACCAGCTCCTCGTTCGCCTTCTTCAGGATGTCCGCCTTGCTGGAGGGGATCTTCATGTCGTCCATGCAGATGGAGATGCCCGCCTCGGTGGCGTAGCGGTACCCCAGGGTGCGCAACCGGTCGGCCAGCAGCACGGTCCGCTTCTGGCCACCGACGCGGTAGCAGCGGTCGATGAGCTGAGCCAGGGACTTCTTGTCCATGACCCGGTTGACGGCCTCGAAGGACACCCCTTCCGGTACCACCTCGAAGATCAGGGCCCGGCCTACCACGGTCTCGTGGAGCTTGCCCTGGTGGCGCACCTTGACCTTGGCCTGCAGATCCACCACGCCCGCGTCGTAGGCCCGGCGCAGCTCCTCCAGGCTGGCGAAGATCTTGCCCTCGCCCTTGGCGAAGGCCCGCTCCCGCGACATGTAGTAACAACCCAGCACGATGTCCTGAGTGGGTACGATGATGGGGGTGCCGTGCGCCGGCGACAGGATGTTGTTGGTGCTCATCATGAGCACCCGCGCCTCCATCTGGGCCTCCACGGACAACGGCACGTGGACGGCCATCTGGTCGCCGTCGAAGTCGGCGTTGAAGGGCACGCACACCAGCGGGTGCAGCTGGATGGCCTTGCCCTCGATCAGGATGGGCTCGAAGGCCTGGAAACCCAGCCGGTGCAGGGTCGGCGCGCGGTTCAGCAACACGGGGTGCTCGCGGATGACCTCCTCCAGGATGTCCCACACCTCGGTGTGCTCCTCCTCCACCAGGCGCTTGGCGCCCTTGATGGTGGTGGCGAAGCCGCGTTCCTCGAGCTTGTTGTAGATGAAGGGCTTGAAGAGCTCGAGGGCCATGATCTTGGGCAAGCCGCACTGGTGCAGCTTGAGCTCGGGGCCCACCACGATCACCGAACGGCCCGAGTAGTCGACCCGTTTGCCCAAGAGGTTCTGGCGGAAGCGGCCCTGCTTGCCCTTGAGCATGTCGGACAGGGACTTCAGCGGCCGCTTGTTGGGGCCGGTGATGACCTTGCCGCGGCGGCCGTTGTCGAACAGCGCGTCCACCGCCTCCTGCAGCATGCGCTTCTCGTTGCGGATGATGATCTCCGGCGCGTTGAGCTCCTTGAGCCGCTTCAGCCGGTTGTTGCGGTTGATCACGCGCCGGTAGAGATCGTTGAGATCCGAGGTGGCGAACCTCCCGCCGTCGAGAGGCACCAGCGGCCGCAGATCGGGCGGCAGCACCGGGATCACCTCCAGGATCATCCACTCGGGCCGGTTCTTGGAGACGCGGAAGGCCTCCACCACCTTGAGGCGCTTGGACACCTTCTTGCGGCGGGCGTCGGAGGACGAGTCGCGCATCTCCTGCCGCAGCTGGGTCGCCAGCGCCTCCAGGTCCACCTGGCGCAGCAGCTCCTGGATGGCCTCGGCGCCCATCTCGGCCCGGAAGGCCTCGGCGCCGAATTCTTCCCGGTAGCGGTACAGCTTCTCCTCGCTGATGATCATGCCCTTTTCGAGCGGGGTCTTGCCCGGGTCGAGCACGATGAAGGCCTCGCAGTACAGGACCTTCTCCAGCTCCTTGAGGGTGATGTCCAGCAGCGTGCCGATGCGGGAGGGCAGGCTCTTGAGAAACCAGATGTGCGCCACCGGCGAGGCCAGGTTGATGTGCCCCATGCGCTCGCGGCGCACCTTGCTCTGGATGACCTCCACGCCGCACTTCTCGCACACCACCCCGCGGTGCTTCATGCGCTTGTACTTGCCGCAGTTGCACTCGTAGTCCTTCACCGGGCCGAAGATCTTGGCGCAGAAGAGGCCGTCGCGCTCCGGCTTGAAGGTGCGGTAGTTGATGGTCTCGGGCTTCTTGACCTCGCCGTGCGACCACTCGCGGATGCGGTCCGGGCTGGCCAGCCCGATGCGAATGGCGGAAAAGCTCAAGGGGTCCTTCGGCTTCTCGAAGAAATTGATGAAGATATCCTTCAAGGCGATCTCCTTTCCCTGGGCCGACGCGTCCGGGCCCGCGGCCTAGCGCGCCGCCGCCTCGGCCGCGGGGGCCGCCGGCTGGGAGCGACTCTCTTCGAGCAGTTCCACGTCCAGCGACAGGCTCTGCAGCTCTTTGATCAGCACGTTGAAGGCCTCCGGCAGGCCAGACTCCAACACCTGCTCGCCCTTCACGATGGCCTCGTACATGCGTGTCCGTCCGGCCACGTCGTCGCTCTTTACGGTGAGGAACTCCTGCAGGGTGTAGGCCGCGCCGTAGGCCTCCATGGCCCAGACCTCCATCTCGCCCAGGCGCTGCCCGCCGAACTGCGCCTTGCCGCCCAGCGGTTGCTGGGTCACCAGCGAGTAGGGGCCAATGGAGCGGGCGTGGATCTTCTCGTCCACCAGGTGGTGCAGCTTCATGATGTACATGCAGCCCACCGTGACGTTGTTGTGGAACGGCTCTCCGGTGCGCCCGTCGAACAGCACCGTCTGGCCCGAGGTGGGCAGATCGGCCTCCTCCAGCAAGGCCCGGATCTCGCTCTCCCTGGCCCCCTCGAAGACCGGCGTGGCCATGCCCACGCCGCTACGCAGCGCCTGCCCCAGACGGATCACGTCCGAGGCCGACAAGCCATCCAGGAACTCGGCGATCTCCTTGCCGGCGTAGATCTTCTTGAGGAAGGAGCGCACCGCATCCGCCCCGGCGCCCTGGTCCAGCATCTCCTGGATGCGCAGGCCCAGGCCGTGCGCCGCCCAGCCCAGGTGGGCTTCCAGGATCTGTCCCACGTTCATCCGGCTGGGCACGCCCAGCGGATTGAGCACGATGTCGACCGGGGTGCCATCGGGCAAGAAGGGCATGTCCTGCTCGGGCAGGATGCGGGACACCACGCCCTTGTTGCCGTGGCGGCCGGCCATCTTGTCACCCACCGCCAGCTTGCGCTTGATGGCCACGAACACCTTGACCATCTTGATGACCCCCGGCGGCAGCTCGTCGCCCTTTTTCATGCGGCTGATCTTCTCGCCGAAGTACATCTTGAGGATCTCGATCTGCTCGTTCAGGTTCTCCTGGATGCGCTCGATCTTCTCGTTGATCTTCCCGTCCTCGCTGACCAGATCGCGCAGATCCACCCCGTCGAGTTGCTCGAGGACCTCGTCGGTGAACTCCTTGCCCTTGGAGACGATGGTCTTGCCCTTGCCGTCGGCAATGCGCCCGCCGGCGGTCGCGCCCTTGAGCAGTTTGTAGATCTTCTTGCGCGCCGAGTCGGTGATGATCTTGATCTCGTCGTTCTGGTCCTTCAGCAGCCGTGCCTCCTCGGTGTCCTCGATCTCACGGGTGCGCTCGTCCTTGTCCACGCCCTTGCGCGAGAACACCCGGGCGTTGATCACCGTGCCGGAGATGCCCGGCGGGACCCGCAGCGAGGTGTCGCGCACGTCGCCGGCCTTCTCGCCGAAGATGGCCCGCAGCAGCTTCTCCTCTGGGCTGAGCTGGGTCTCGCCCTTGGGGGTGATCTTCCCCACCAGGATGTCGCCGGGCTTCACCTCGGCGCCGATGCGCACGATGCCGCTCTCGTCGAGATCCTTCAGCGCCTCCTCGCCGGCGTTGGGAATGTCGCGGGTGATCTCCTCCCGCCCGAGCTTGGTGTCGCGCGAGACGCAGTCCAGCTCCTCGATGTGAATGGAGGTGAACCAGTCCTGCTTCACCATCCGCTCGGAGATGAGGATGGAGTCCTCGAAGTTGTAGCCGCCCCACGGCATGAAGGCCACGATCACGTTCTGCCCCAGGGCCAGCTCGCCGTTGGCGCAGGCCGGACCGTCCGCCAGCACGTCGCCGGCCTTCACCTTGTCCCCGCGCTGCACGATGGGCTTCTGGGTGAGGCAGGTGTTCTGGTTGCTGCGCTGGAACTTGGTCAGGTTGTAGATATCGACCTCGGAACCCACCTCGGCCGAGGTCCCGCCGCTGGCCCGCACCACGATGCGGGTGGCATCCACCGACTCCACCACGCCGTCGCGCTTGGCCACCACGCACACCCCGCTGTCGCGGGCCACCACCGCCTCCAGGCCTGTGCCGACCAGCGGCGCGGTGGTGCGGATGAGCGGCACCGCCTGGCGCTGCATGTTGGCGCCCATCAGGGCCCGGTTGGCGTCGTCGTTCTCCAAAAAGGGCACCAGCGAGGCGGCCACCGACACCAGCTGGTTCGGCGAGACGTCCATCAGGGTGACCTGGTCCGGGCTCACCATGACGAAATCGCCTCCCTTGCGGGCCGACACCTGCGGATCCAGCAGCCGGCCCTTGGCGTCGACGTTGGCGTTGGCCTGGGCGATGATGTGGCGCTCCTCCTCCAGCGCCGAGTAGAAGCGCACCTCGCCGGGCAGCCTCCCCTCGCGCACCGTCTGGTAGGGCGTCTCCACGAAACCGAACTCGTTGATGCGCGCGTAGGAAGACAGCGACGCGATCAGCCCGATGTTCGGACCTTCCGGGGTCTCGATGGGACAGATACGCCCGTAGTGCGTGTTGTGGACGTCGCGGACCTCGAAGCCGGCCCGCTCCCGGGTGAGCCCTCCCGGGCCCAGCGCGCTCAGGCGCCGCTTGTGCGTCACCTCGGACAAGGGGTTGGTCTGGTCCATGAACTGCGAGAGCTGGCTCGAGCCGAAGAACTCCTTGATCACCGCGCTGACGGGTTTCGCGTTGATCAGGTCGTGGGGCATGAGCGTCTCGATCTCCTGCAGGCTCATGCGCTCCTTGATGGCCCGCTCCATACGCACCAGGCCCACGCGGTACTGGTTCTCGAGCAGCTCGCCGACCGAGCGCACCCGGCGGTTGCCCAGGTGGTCGATGTCGTCCACCACGCCCTTCTCGTCCCGGAGGTTCAACAGGTAGCGCACCGTCTCCAGGATGTCCTTCTTGGTGAGCACGCCGTTGTCCAACGGCTCGTTGAGGCCGAACTTGTAGTTGAGCTTGAGGCGGCCCACCCGGCTCAGATCGTAGCGCTCGGGGTTGAAGAACAGGTTGTTGAAGAGCTTCTGCGCCGACTCCAGGGTCGGGGGATCGCCCGGCCGCATGCGGCTGTAGATCTCCAGCAGGGCTTCCTCCGGCGAGGAGACCTTGTCGTCCATCAGCGTGTTGCGCAGCCAGGGCCCGACGTTGATCCCGTCGATGTACAGCACCTCGAGCTCCTCGATGCCGTGCTTGCGCAGAAACTCGATCTTCTCCTCGGTGAGCACCTCATTGCACTCCATCAGGATCTCGCCGGTGCTCTCGTCGATCACGTCGTGCGCCGCCACCTTGCCTTCTTGGGCTCCCTCCTTGCCGTCGTGCGCCTTCTTCTCCTTGCCCAGGATCTCTTCCTTCTGCACCGGCAGGAACTTGAGGCCGAGCTCCTTGAATCGCTGGATGGCCTGCGCGTTGAACTTGTGGCTCTTCAGCACCAGGGTCTTGCCGGTCTCGGGATCCTTGATGTCCCGCGGCGCCCGCAGGTCGGGGAGCCGGTCGATGTCGATGCTCTTGCTGAACTTCCCGTTCTTCTCGAAACGGATTCGCTCGGTGTCGTAGTAGTAGTTGAGCAGATCCTCCACCGACATGCCCAGGGCCCGCAGCAGCACCGTCGCCGGGAGCTTGCGCCGGCGGTCGATACGCACGTACAAGCGATCGCGCACGTCGAATTCGAAGTCCAGCCACGAACCGCGATACGGGATCACCCGCGCCGAGAACAATTTCTTCCCCGAGGCATGGGTCTTGCCTTCGTCGTGGTCGAAGAAAACGCCCGGGGAGCGGTGCAACTGGCTCACCACCACGCGCTCGGTGCCGTTGATCACGAAGGTGCCGGTCTCGGTCATGATGGGAATTTCGCCGAAGTAGACCTCTTGCTCCTTCACGTCCCGGATGGAGCGGGTACCGGACTCCTCGTCCTTGTCCCAGACCACCAGGCGGATGACCACCTTCACCGGCGCGGCGAAGGTCATCCCCCGCTGGCGGCACTCGTCCACGTCGTACTTTGGCTTCTCCAGGACGTAGTGGACGAACTCCAGCGAGCTGGTCTCGTTGAAGTCCTTGATCGGAAAGACGCTCTTGAAGACGCCCTGCAGGCCGATGTCCTGGCGCTGGTCCAGCGGAACGTCGTCCTGGAGGAACTTCTTGTACGAGGCTTTCTGGACGTCGATCAGGTTGGGGATGTCGACGATCTTCTTGATGCGGGCGAAATTCTTACGCAGGCGGAACGCGTTTCGGGTCACCGGGGCCATGCGCTGCTCCTTACCGAAGCCCCGCGAGCGCCCCGGCCGCTGAACACGGACCGGAACACCGGGGGGAAGGGCCTCTGCCAGACGGCTGCCACTGGCCGAAAAGGGGACGGGCCCGTACGGGCCGGGCCCGCCCCGCGCATCCCCTTACTTCAAGGCCACCTTGGCGCCGGCTTCCTCCAGCTTTTTCTTGGCGTCGGCCGCCGCGTTCTTGTCCAGGCCTTCCTTCACCGTCTTGGGGGCGCCATCCACCAGGTCCTTGGCGTCCTTGAGGCCCAGCCCGGTCAGCTCACGCACGACCTTGATGACTTTGATCTTGTCGCTGCCGGCCGCTTCCAGTACCACGGTGAACTCGGTCTTCTCCTCGGCCGGGGCCGCCGCCGGGCCCGCCGCCACCGCCGCCACCGCCACCGGGGCCGCCGCGGTCACGCCCCACTTGGTCTCGAGTTCCTTGCGCAGCTCATTGAGCTCCAGCACCGACATCTTGCTCAGGTGATCCACCAACTGTTCACGGGTCAGTTCCATGACTTTTTCCTTCCTCGTCCGTCCGGGCCGCCTTCATGTCGGCGCCCTGAGAAAAACCGTTTTTCAATACCCCGTCAGGCTTTGGATCCCAGCTTCTGCGCCTGGGCCTCGAGCACGCCCAGGAACTTCTGCGGGATCGCGTTGAACACGCCCAGCAGCTGCTGCACCGGCGCGTTGATGGCCGACAAAATCTGCGACCGGAGCCCGTCCAGACCGGGGAGCTTCGACAGCTCGCCCACCGCCGCCGGATCCAGGATCTGTGCGCCCACGAAGCCGCCCTTGACCTTCAGCGCCTCGTTGTCCTTGGCGAACTCCATCGCCACCTTGGCCGGAGCCACCGGATCGGCCTTGGACACCGCGAACCCGGTGGGGCCTTCCAGCATCGGCGTCAGCCCCTGGAGCGGCGTCCCGCGCAGTGCGATCTTGACCAGGTTGTTCTTGAGCACCCGGTACGTCACCTGCTGGGCGCGGAAACGCCGTCGCAACTCGGTGATCTGGGACACCTTCAAGCCGCGGAAATCGGTCAGCACGCCGCTCTGCACGGAGCCGAACAGGACCTTCAGCTCCTCGATGGCCGCACTGCGTTCCATCCGTCCCTTGCTGATATGCTCGCTCATTCTTTCTCACCTCCTTTCCCCGACTCCTCACCGCAGGAGCCTGAAACAGAAAAACCCCCGGCAAAGAGCGAGGGGAAAGGTCGCTTGAGTTGTTGCATCGCGTTCCCCGTCTCGGCAGGCGGCGCCCGTTCAGGGTCCATTACTCCGGGTCCTCGCCCGGGACCTGCTGTCTTTGACCGGAGTACATCCCCCGGGCTCGAGTCCGGGGGGACGACTCGCTTTCACCACCGGCTACGCCACCGACACCAAGTCGACGAGATCACCGGTGTCCATTTTCACTCCGGGGCCCATGGTCGAGGAGACCGTGGCCGCCTTCAGGTACACGCCCTTGGCCGAGGCGGGCTTGGCCTTCATCACCGCCTCCATGAGCGCCGCCAGGTTGGCCTTGAGCTGCTCGGCGCTCATCTGGATCTTGCCGATGGAGACGTGCACGATGCCTTCCTTCTGAACCTTGAACTCCACCTTGCCCGCCTTGAGCTCGCGCACCGCCTTGGCCACGTCGTTGGTGACCGTGCCCACCTTGGGGTTGGGCATGAGCCCGCGGGTGCCCAGGATCTTTCCGAGCTTGCCCACCACCTTCATCATGTCGGGCGTGGCGATGGTCTTCTCGAAGTCCAGAAAACCGCCCTCGATCTTGGCCGCCAGGTCCTCCGCCCCGACGATGTCGGCGCCGGCGTCCTCGGCCTCCTTGGCCTTGTCACCCTTGGCGAACACCGCCACCCGCACCGACTTGCCGGTGCCATGCGGCATGACCACCGCGCCGCGCACCATCTGGTCGGAGTACTTGGGATCCACGCCCAGGTTGAGGGCCAGGTCCACCGATTCGTTGAACTTGGCGTAGCCCATGTCCTTGACCAGTTGCAGCGCGTCGATCACCTTGTAGCGCTTGCTACGGTCGACCTTCTCCTTGCCCATGCGGTACTTTTTTCCGTGCTTGGCCATGTTCTCCTCCCGGCAGTGCCAGCGTCCCGGGCCTCAGGTCCCGAAGGACTCCTGCCGTCTCTTGGTCAGTCCACCACCTCGATGCCCATGTTGCGCGCGGTGCCGGCCACGGTGCGCATGGCGGCCTCGATGTCGGTGCAGTTGAGATCGGGCAGCTTCATCTTGGCGATCTCGCGCACCTGAGCCTTGGTCACCTTGCCCACCGTCTCCTTGCCCGGGGTGTGCGCGCCCTTCTCCACCCCGGCCGCCTTCAGCAGCAGGATGGAGGCTGGCGGGGTCTTGGTGATGAAGGTGAACGAGCGATCCTGGTATACCGTGACCACCACCGGGATGATCAGGCCGGCCTGCTTCTGGGTGCGGGCGTTGAACTGCTTGCAGAACTCCATGATGTTGACGCCCTGCTGGCCCAGCGCCGGCCCCACCGGCGGGGAGGGGTTGGCCGCCCCGGCGGGGATCTGCAACTTCACGAATCCGATGACCTTCTTTGCCATGACATGCTCCTTGATACCGGCGGCGGCTCGTTCCTCAGGTGCGCTCCACCTGGGTAAAGTCCATCTCCACCGGCGTGGCGCGGCCGAAGATGCTCACCAGCACCCGCAGCTTGCCGCGCTCCTGATCCACCTCGTCAATGACTCCGTTAAAGTTGGAAAACGGCCCGTCGATGACCCGCACCGAGTCGCCGCGGTCGAAGATGACCTTGGGTTTCACCCGCTCCGTGCCCTCGGTGATCTGGTTGGTGAGGCGCTGGACCTCGGCCTCGGTGATGGGCACCGGGCGGGTGGTCCCGCCCACGAACCCGGTGACCTTGGGCGTGGACTTCACCAGGTACCAGGTGGCCTCGCTCATGGCCATCTCCACCAGCATGTAGCCCGGGAAGAACTTGCGCTTGGAGGTGCGGCGTGTCCCCTGCTTCATCTCCACCACCTCCTCGGTGGGGATGAGCACCTTGCCGAAGAAACCGTCCATGCGCTCCCGGCGAATCCGTTCCTCCAGCGCCTGCTTGGCCTTGTTCTCGAACCCCGAGTAGGTGTGCACCACGTACCACTGCCGGAGCGCGTCCGGGGCCGGTCGCTCCATGCCGTCGAGAATACCCGAGGGTGGCGGGAGCGGGGCACGGGCCGAAGCGACCGGGGCCGCCGCCTCGCCCGAGGGAGCCGACGCCGCATCGGCCGGCGCCGTCGCCTTTGCCACAGCGGTCTGCGGCGCCGCGGCATCCGGACCGGTGGCGGGATCGTCCGGACGGTTGTTCTCAGGCTCGGCCATGACACTCTCCCGTTTCCATCGCTACCAACTCCGCGATCCCGAAAATACCCATCCCGCATCTCCCTCCCGGCGGTCCGGGAGAATCACCGACGCCACCCGAGAGCCGCCGCTCAACCAGCCGGGAGCCGCGGGTACAGGGCGTTGAGCAGCTTGGACCAGAAGAGGTCGAAGATGCCCAGGAAGAAGGCCATGATGAACACCGTGATGATCACCACCAGGGTGGCGCTGCGTGTCTCCTGGGCCGTCGGCCAGGTGACCTTCTTGAGTTCGACCACCACCTCGTTCGACAGGTTGGAGATGGTGGGGTGCCGGTACATCCACAGGGTGAGGGCCAGCGCGGTGATCAGCCCCACCAGCGTGGTCAAGGTGAAGCGCTCTCCCAAGAGGTGCAGGTTGAAGTGGTCGAGCCCCACCCAGAACAGGATGGTGGAGATGAACTTGTCGGTCAGGATCCACACCAGCAACCCGAACAGGAAGAAGAAGAGCGCGATCCAGCGACGATTCGGATTCATCGGAACCTCGGATTCCGAAAGATTCAAAAATACGGGCCAGGAAGGGCTCGAACCCTCAGCCTACGGTTTTGGAGACCGCCGCTCTACCAATTGAGCTACTGACCCGTTTCCCGGCCGCCTCCCGGCCGCCGGCTATTTTGACTCCTTGTGCTCGGTGTGCCTGCGACACGCCGGGCAGTACTTCTTGATCTTGTACTTCTCCGCGTGGGTGCGCTTGTTGCGCGTGGTGCTGTAGTTGCGGTTCCGGCACACGCCACACTCCAACGAGACGATCACCCGGTTCATGGTTCCACTCCCAGCGCCCGCGCCCAGCGCGGGGGCCCGCCTAGGCCAAAATCTCGGTGATCACGCCCGCGCCCACCGTCCGGCCGCCTTCCCGGATGGCGAAGCGCAGCTCCTTCTCCATCGCGATCGGCGTGATCAGCTCCACCTCCATCTGCGTGTTGTCCCCCGGCATCAC
>JAAZNF010000125.1 GCA_012798435.1 Myxococcales bacterium
ACCTGTGGATGAGGTGGACGACGGCGGGGCCTGAGCCGAGGACTTGTTGTCGAGAAGGTCTGGCCATGCCCGAGAGTAAAAGCAAGAACGATGCCAGAAAAAAAGAGCAGAACAAACAAAGGCTTGCAAAGCCTCCCCCCGTCTCGGCGTCCGGATTTCGACACGCGCGACAAAAATCCGGACAGCGCGACCAAAGGGCCTGTCCCCAACGCGGGTGGATTGCTAACCCAGGGGCCTGTCCCCGTTGCCTGTCCCCGTTGCCATTTGAGGGTTATTCGCTGATGGGGAGGCTGGAGAGCCCCGAGCGCATGATCAGGGAGCGCAGCAGCGGATGGTAGATGACGGGCGCCTTCAGGCCCTTGAGAACGATCTTGAGCCGGAGGGTCAGCGTCAGCACGCGGTACCGCTCCAGCCAGCCCCGTTCTCCGGCCGTCATGGCCTGAGCGAGCGCGCGGGCGGAGAGCAGCGCAAAGCTCACCCCCTCGGCGGAACTTGGGCTGATGAACCCGGCCGCTTCGCCCACCAGAGCGGCACCGTCGCCGCCGAGACAGATCTCTCGCAGAGACCCGGGTCGCAATACCGGTGCCGCGTGCCGGCGAACCATCCGCCCTAGCCGGAGCCCCCGCGCGCGCAGCCGGTCCACCAGGGAGCGAAAACGCTCCATGACCCGGTCGCCAGGTGTCAGCGCCGCGCCGATGATCAGTTGCCGCTCCTTGGGAATGGTCCAGCCATAGAAATCCGTCGTTTGCTGACTGAAAATGGCGCCGTAGTACGGCGACGACTCGCTCTTTGTTTCGAACCACTCCTG
The DNA here is from genome assembly GCA_012798435.1 of Myxococcales bacterium. Taxonomy (GTDB): domain Bacteria; phylum Myxococcota; class B64-G9; order B64-G9; family B64-G9; genus JAAZNF01. Next base: position 809 of record JAAZNF010000125.1, read on the forward strand.
CACCGCCGTGTACGACCGGGGACGCGGCACGCTCGAGAACAACGTCCTTCGCACCACCGAGCCCGCCCCATCGCAGCCGATCACGATCCGGGCGCGTTCGTTCCACGCGCGCTTGCCGTCCACCGAGGATAACCTCAAGCGAAAACCCGCCGCCTCCCGCGCGATCTCGCGGCAACGGATGCCTTCGCGGTAATCCACCGAGCTCGGGACCAGGGACAGAAGGTACCGGTCGAACTCCAGCCGGTCGGTGTTGATGTAGAACCGCTGGTAGAAACGCTCCTGCCCCGAATCGAGATCGAGCGCGCACACGGCGAAGAGTTGCGGGCCGCACAACACCTGGCGCGGAATTCCTAGCCGCAGGGTCGCCAGCGCCTGCTGCGCGTCGGGCGCGAGCAGACCGCCACAACACTTGTCTTGTCGCGTCTGCTCGGACTGCATGGCGCGTCTTTCGAGAAGCAGGATCCTTCGATCGCGGCCTAGAAGGCGTGAGACGGTGCTCCCGGCGGGACCGGCTCCGATGATCGCGATGTCAAACATGCGAGGAATCCCCAGACGCGCACTCGCCCGCAATGGACGCGGTGACCGCCCGTCCGGCCGCGCCAAAGGCGCTTTCGTATGAGAAGCAGATCCTCCGGAAAGACACGCCAGGCGTTCCCCGACGCGGGTGGTCGTGGCGAGCATTCTCGGTCGGGGATTCCGAGAGCACGGTGTGCGCCTTCAATATACGAGGGCGATCTCGGCGGGGCCCAGGTCCAGGCGGCTCGATACGGCCTGGTCCCGGAATCTACCCTGCCCGTCGAGCCGGCCCAGGCGCGACCCCGGCTGCACGGGGAGCCCCACGAGTTCAATGCTTTGAGACGCGTTCCAGTCTTTGTTGACGAGCACGAGCAGACGAAGGCGCTGCTCGCCGGTCTTTTCCAGGACGATGGTGGGGCGATTGAACGGGGTGAGCGCTTTCCAGTGGCCCTCCTGCGACAGAAGCGGCAAGCGGCGCTTGAGGTCGTTGACGCCCCGGATGAACTCCGAAAGGTCGATGCCGGTCTTCTCCCAGTCCTCGGGCCGGGTCTTGACCACGTCCAGGCGGTTTCGGAAGCCGAACTCGTAGCCGATGGGCATCAGCAAGCCCTCTGAGAACAGCGCCGCGAACAGGTACCGCTGGCGCAGCACGGCCTCGTTGCCGTTGCACTCGGCGGCCAGCCGGGGGGTGTCGTGGGATTCGGGAAACGAGATGGAGGGCGCAAGGGCGCCGAACAACTCGTGCTGCTCGATGGCCCACGGGGCGTCGAACATCCAGTACTTCGAGGAGTTGAACAGGTAGTCGAGGCCCGCTCCCTGGAGTGCACGCACCTCCTCGATGCGGCACCCCAGCGTCTCGGCGAAGAACACCGACTCCGGCTCCACTTCCCGCGCCTCGTCGACCAGCATGCGCCAGAGAAGTGCCGGGACTTTGTAAGCCGCATCGCAGCGAAAGCCGCAAAAACCGAGATCTACCCAGAAGTGGACCAGCTCCCGCCAAAAATCCCACAACCCGTCGATGTCCGGGCTGTGGGCGTTGTCCACCTCCGCAAGATCTCCCCACACCGTGACCTTGCGGGCGTCGGCGGGATCGATGGCCGAAGGATGCACGATCCCGCCTTGCTCGTCCCGGACGAACCAGTCAGGGTGCGCTTCCACCAGAGGACAGTCGAAGGCGGTGTGGTTGATCACCAGGTCCATGGCAGGGCGCAGGCCGAGCTTCCTCACGCCCTCCAAAAAGCGCCTGATCTCCGCGATGCCGTCCTTCGACGAGCGGCGCGGCAAAAAGTCCGCGCACACCTTCCGGTGCTCCTGGACCGCGTACAGGCTCCCCGAGAAACCGGGCTGGGTGAAGGGGTTGAGGTAGAGCCAGTCGAACCCGAGATCGCGCGCGCGACGCGCATGGTCGAGCCACTTGTCGATCGTTCCCGCCAGCCGGGGAAAGAGGTTGTAGATGATGGGTGCCAAGACGACCTCCCGTTTCGGAATCGCTGGCACTGTATCTGAGCGATGGCCCGCGGGCAACCTTGACTCCACCCGCGGGCTCGAATACATGCTGCCGCCATGCCCGCCAAGACCATCCTGGTCCTCATCGTCTTTGGTCTTACCTACCTGCTCATCGCGGCCCGGCAGCTGCGATTCATCCCGATAGGCCGCCCGGCCGGGGCCTTGCTCGGCGCGGTGGCCATGGTGGCGATCGGGGCCATCACGCCGGAGGAGACTTTCCTGGCGGTAGATCACGGCACCATCGTGCTGCTTTTTGCCATGATGTTGCTCACCGTGTATCTGGACCGGGCGGGGTTCTTCGATGGAGCCGCCGCGCTCCTGCTCCGGCTGGGCCATTCCCCGGCCGGGGTGCTGGCCGTGACCGGCGCTGCGGCGGCGGTGCTCTCGGCGTTTCTGGTCAACGACGCGGTGTGCCTGTTCCTGACGCCGCTGGTGATCGTCACCTGTCGTCGCGGGGGCCTGCCGCTCGGGCCTTTCCTCATCGCCATCGCCACCTCCAGCAACATCGGCTCGGCGGCCACGCTGGTCGGCAACCCCCAGAACATGATCATCGGGAGCCTGAGCGGGTACTCATTTTCATACTTTCTGTTGCGCTCCCTTCCGGCCGTCATGGCGGGACTGGCGGCGAACCTTTTACTTCTGCTCCTGTACTACCGGCGCCGCTTGCCGAAAAAAGTGGATCCGGGCGCGTTCCACCCGGTGACGGTTGATCGGCGCCGCCTGCTGTTGGTCGGGTTGGTGAGCCTGGGGATCGTGGCTGGCTTCTTCCTGGGGCTTCACCTCGGCTACACGGCCCTGGCCGGGGTGCTGGTGCTCATTGTCATCGATCGCCGCGAGCCGCGGGAAGCGTTCGCCCGAGTCGACTGGACGCTGCTGGTGTTCTTCTGCGGGCTGTTCGTGGTCGTCGCCGCCTTGCGCCAGACGGGGCTCGTCGAAAGGGTGTGGCTGGCGTCGCGAGATTTTCTGAACTTCGACCAAGCTTCGGGCCTCACGGCATTTTCCACCTTGATGACAGTAGGCTCGAACATCGTCTCCAACGTTCCGATGGTATTGCTGACCGGACCGCACCTCGTGGAACTTGGCGATCCATCGCTCGGTTGGGTGTTGCTGGCCTTCACCACCACCATCGCGGGGAACCTCACTCTCGTCGGGTCGGTAGCGAACATCATCGTGGCCGAGCGGGCCAAGGAGCATTACACGTTGGGTTTCGTCGAGTACCTCAAGTTCGGTCTGGTATCCACGGCGGTGGTTCTCGCCATCGGCGTCCCGCTCGTCTGCCTGGGGGTGGGCTGGTTCTAGGAGGTAATAATCCATGAAGCGAAAGATCTTCCTCCACGCCTACCACTTGTTTCTGATGGCCCTGGGGTCGACGGTGGCCGGCCTGGCGTACTGCTGGTTTCTGATCCCTCACCAGGTGATTCCCGGCGGAGTTAGCGGCATCGCCATGATCTTGAACCATTTTTGGAATACGCCGGTCGGACTTGCGACCATCGTTCTCAACGTGCCCTTGTTTGCCGCAGGCATGAAGATGTTCGGGGCCACCTACGGGGTGAAATCGCTGGTGGGCCTCCTTATGTCGTCTATGATGATAGACTTCTTCACCTACGTCGTTCCGGTCGAGGCGCTGACCCACGACGTCATCATGGCAAGCATCTTTGGCGGGCTCATGCTGGGCGCGGGGATCGGTCTGGTGTTCCGGGGTGGAGGTTCGACAGGAGGCACCGATATCGTCGGCCAGATCGTGAATCGCTTGACGAATCTCTCCACTGGAACTGCCATTCTCATCGCAGACGCATTGATTGTCGTCGGGGCGGGTCTGGCCTTTGGAAAGGTCGAGCTCGCGTTGTATGCATTCTTGAACATCTACCTCCAGACAAGGGCTATCGATCTGGTGCTTGAAGGTGTGAGCTATACCAGGGCCATGTTCATCGTGTCTGATGCAGCCGAGGGCATCACCCGGACGATTGTAAAAAAACTCAATCGCGGCGCCACGTTGCTTCATGCGACCGGGGCTTATAGCGGGCAAGAGCGCAAGGTCGTTTTTTCGGTGATGTCCAAGCGCGAGGTCGCGCGAGTGCGAGAGATAGCCAAGGAGCACGATCCGCACGCGTTCATCATCATTACTGATGTATTCGAGGTGCTTGGTGAAGGATTCAAACCCCGAGCGGCGGACCCTGTGATGCCTGAAGGTTGATTCTACAATCGGGAATACATCTTCTCTACGATAAGGCTGATAGCGTATAAATTTTCGCGCCGCGGCGCGTCGTCGCATCCGTGTAACCACTTGATTTTCATAGATACATGCTGGGGACAGGCCCTGCGTTTTTTTGGCCTGCCAATTGCTTGTTTTTCCAAAAAGGAGCGAGAGGAGGCTTACATGAACCCAGAAAAACAAGGATTGTCAGACCAGGCCGTATCTCCTTCAATGATCCGTTCTGTTTTTTCCGAACTGAAGGCCAACGGGTATAGCGACAATCAGATCACCGCGCTTTCGTTAGGGCTGATGAGGATGGTGTCTGACGCCAGGCAGCCCGGCATGGAATTCCACCACATGCCCGTAGCAGAAAACCAGACCCTCCTGGGCCTGCCGGAAGAATTCGAGTCGGTGTACCTCGCCAACTTGATGTAGTTATCATCTCGAAAACAAAAGTCTTTTTTTCAGACTGAGCGGAGCGCCTCCGGCAACTGTAAGCTGGTGTAGGAAGGGCCTGTCCCCATTCTTCTCCCATTCGTCTCCTTGGGTGGGGGATGGGGTGGGGGCGGGGGCTGTCCCCAGTTTTTTTCTTTTTATCACAAGATGTTGCATGTTTTTCGAGGCCGGACTTGACCGAGTGGGCGGCGTTCGTGTATGAAGGCTCCCAATTCGGGGGGAGCAGGAAGGACTCAAGTCATGGATGAGCGTCAGTTCGGTGGCCAGAGAAAAGAGGCCAGGGTCACCGTCAATCACGAATTCAGGTCCGTTGACCAGTTCATTGTGGAATACGTCCAGAATATCTCCAAGAGCGGTGTCTTTATCAAGAGCGACGATCCGCTGCCGGTCGGCACGCTCGTCAACCTGAAGTTTTCGGTGATTTTGGACGAACTGGAAACCATCGAGGGCCTGGGCAAGGTGGTACGCGTGGTTCCCCCAGGCGGAAAGGATTCTCCAGGCATGGGCGTTGTTTTTACCCAGCTTACGAACTACAGTCAGACCTTGATCGAGAAACTCCTTGCCCGGGTAGAAAAATGACCGAATCGCGAGAGGCGAACCCTCTCCACGCCATCTTCAACGCCGGGTCGGTAGCTTTCGTGGGGGCCTCCAACAAGCCCACCACCATGGGCACCATCCAGATGCTGAACACCCTGCGGGGGAATTTCCCGGGCCGCGTGATCCCGGTCCACCCCCGGCTCGAGCGGGTGCTCGGTGAAAAGGCCTACCCCAACTTGCGCGCGCTTCCCGAGCCCGTGGACCTCGCGGTCTTGGTCGTACCGACCGATGCCGTGCTGCCGGTGGTCGAGGACGCGATCGCCCGCGGCATCCGCAACCTGGTCATCACCAGCGCGGGCTTTCGAGAGGGCGGCGAAGACGGCCAGAAGCGCGAGGCGCTGCTTCGCGAGGTCACGCGCCGAAACGGCATCCGCTTCGTGGGGCCGAACTGCATCGGCGTGTTGAACACCAAGAGCGGGCTCAACACCACCTTCTTCCCCTACCTGCACGCCCCCGGCCCGCTCGGGCTCGCTTCTCAGAGCGGTACGTACGTGACCCAGGTGCTGGATCTCCTCGCCCGTTGGGGCATCGGGCTCTCCAAGGCCATCTCGGTGGGAAACTCCGTCTCGATCGATCTTGCGGACTGTCTGGACTACTTCGCCGACGATCCGGACACTCGCGCGGTGGCGCTGTACATCGAGGGGATCGCCGACGGGCGACGGTTCCTCGCGGCCGCGCGCCGCTGCACCGCCCGGAAGCCCGTGGTGGCCCTGTACGTTGGCGGGACCGAGGGCGGCTCGCGCAGCGGGCGCAGCCACACCGGCGCCCTGGGCGGCCCCGACGAGATCTACGACGGCCTGTTCGCCCAGGCCGGCATCCAGCGCGTGAAGACGGTGGCCGATCTCTACACCTTCGGCTGGGCGCTCGCCACCCAGGCCGTCCCCAACGGAAACCGCATGGTGATCCTGACCCACTCCGGAGGGCCAGCCACCTCCATGGCCGACGCCGTCTACCGCCACGGGATGACCTTGCCCCGGTTCCCGAGCGCGCTGGAAGCGCAGATCCGCAGCATGCTGCCGGCCACCGCCTCGGCCGCCAACCCGATCGATCTCACCTTCAGCCTGGACATCAAGCTCCTCCAGGAGAAGCTCCCCCCGTTGCTGCTCGGCCAAGACTTCGTGGATGGCCTGCTCATGCACGGCTTGCAGGGCTCCACCTTCTTTACCGACGTCTCCCGCATCGCCGGCGACCTGTTCTCGCTGCCGCTCGACCAGATGTCCGAGTTCGCCCGCTTGGCGGTGGAGCCGCTGTGCCGCATGCCGCAGGAGTTTCAAAAGCCCATCGTGATGAGCTGCTTCTACGACCGGCGCGACAACGTGGTGCGGACCCTCCAGGACGCGCACATCCCGGTCTTCGACACCCCCGAACGGGCCGTGGCCGCCATGGGCGCGCTCGTCCGCTACGGTGAATTTCGCCGGCGACTCGCCTCGCGCGAGGGGCCCGATGCTCGAACGCCTGTTTGAGCCCCGCCGGGTCGCGGTGATCGGCGCCTCCGGCCGTCCCGGCCAAGTGGGCACCGAGGTGGTGCGCTCCTTGCTCGCGGGCGGACGGCCGATCTCGGTAGTCCACCCGCGAGAAAAGACCGTCCTGGGCGTCGGCGTGACCGAAAACATCGAGGACCTGCCCGGCGACGTCGACCTGGCCGTGGTCGCGCTCTCCGCGGGGACGGCCGAGGAGGCCTGCGTTCGCGCCGCACGCCGGGGTGTCCCGTTCATCGTGCCTGTCGCGGGCGGGTTCTCCGAGACCGGAGAGACCGGCCGCGCGCTCGAGCGCTCCCTGGTGAACGCGGTACGGGCGGCCGGCGGCCGCGTGTTGGGGCCGAACACCGTGGGCCTGTGGGTTCCGGGCCGGGGCGGCGTGGACACCCTGTTCGTGCAGCACGAGCGCGAGCTCATCTCCCATCGCGGCTGCGTGGCCTTCGTCTCGCAGAGCGGCTCCGTGGGTGTGGAGGCCCTGGGCGCCGCGGCCGTGACCGGCTACGGGCTGCGGGCCTTCGTGTCGCTGGGCAACAAGGCGGATCTCGACGAGAGCGACTTCGTGGCCCACTTCGGCGACGATCCCGGCTGCCGGGGGATCGCGCTCTACCTGGAATCTTTTCGCGACGGGCGCAGGTTCCTCGACGTGGCCGGGGCGGTGTCCCGGAAAAAACCGGTCGTCATCCTCAAGGCCGGCGCCACCCGGGCCGGGGCCGGCGCGGTGGCCTCCCACACGGGCGCGCTCTCAGGCTCGCCGCTCGTCGCGGAAGGGGCCTTCCGCCAGGCCAGGATCCTCTCGGTGGATGGAGACGAGGCCTTGCTCGACGGCGCCAAGGCGCTGGCCCTGTGCCCGGCCCCCGCCGGGCCGCGGGCCGCGTTCCTCACGCCCGCGGGCGGGTACGGCGTCCTGGCCGCGGACGCCATCGAGTCGAGCGAGGGCGAGCTTTGCCTGGCGCGGCTCTCCGAGGACTGCCGGCGGCGCCTGCGCGAGGCGAGCTTCCCCTATGCGGCCGTGAACAACCCCGTGGACCTCACCGCCAGCGCCACCAGCGCCATGATGGTCGAGGCGCTGCGCATCCTGGTGGCGGACCCCGGCGTGGATCTGGTGTTGTGCGCCGCCTTCCTGGCGCCGCCCGGAATGTCGCCCGACCTGGTGCCGGGCATCGCGGAGGTGGCGAGGAGCGCGAAGAAGCCCGTCCTCGTGCTGGCCATGTTCGGTCACGAGACCCAGGCGTTGTGCAAGCGGTTCACCGATGTCGGCGTGGCGGCCTTCCCCTCGCTCGCGCGCGCCGTGTGCGCCGCCCGGTTGCTGGTCCGGCGGGGAAAGTGCTTTTCTGGCCCTGCTGATATCAAATATGGTGCTCCGGAATGCGGGTGATGCCGAGGGAGTGCACATGAAAAAGAGTCTATTCTGCGCGTGGATCCTGTCGGGGGTGATGGCCGCGTGTGGTGGAGACACCCAGCCTGATTGCGAGGAGGGGGAACGGCGCTGTAGCGGCAATGTCATGGTGGTGTGCAGCGGCGGCGCGTACGTCGTGCAGGAGGACTGCGCGGCCAGCGGCAAGACGTGCGAGGAGCCGGTCGGGGCCGAGCCTTTGTGCGTGGGCGCGGGG
>JAAZNF010000126.1 GCA_012798435.1 Myxococcales bacterium
CCGCCGCCCGAGCCGCCGAGGTCGCCGTACGGGTCGCCCACGTTGCAGCCGGAACCCGCGTTGTAATTGATGGCCGCGCCCCCGGCGCCGCCACCACCCCCGCCGCTGCCGGCCTGGCCCGCCCCGCCGGCGCCGGCGGTACCCGGCCGCCACACGCCGCCCGAGACGCTTCCCCGGGGCGAGGCGCAGCCCGCCCCGCCCAGGCCTGGCAGGCCGTCGCTGCCGTTATGGGCGTCCTGGCCGTTGTTCCCCTCCTGGCTGGAGTCCACCTGGCAGTCGTACTTGCACAGGGTCCAGTCGATGCCGGAGTTGTCATAGATGCTGTTGGTGCCGCCGCGGCCGTCCAGCCCACCGCCGGGGTAGTCCTGGGGGTTGTGGTAATAGTCCCGAGAGGTGGCGCCGTCGTTGCCGCGGGCCGCGCCGCACGACGGGTTGGCGCCGCCCGCTCCGCCGGCCCGGGTCATGCCGGCGCAGTCGCTGCTCGGCGCGCACTCCCAGGAGTCCTGGCCCCGGCCGCCGGCCCCGCCGCTTCGGCCCGACGGGCCCACGCTCCCGTCCGCCCCGTCGCCGCCGCGCCCGCCGAGGATGACGTTGTTGCGGATCTCCACCGTGCCGTCGCAGTCCTGGAGAAAGATGGCGTAGGAGTTGAACCCGGCCCCACCGGGCGCGGGATCGGCGTTGACGTCGTAGGCCTGCACGGTGAAGCCCGCCAGCACGGTGCGCTGCCCGCGCAGACCGCTTCCGTACACCGTGCCCGGAGGCGCGCCGGACGAGGTGGGCTCGCTCCCCGCGATCTGCGAGGGCAGCATCACCACGTTGCGCCGGGAGAAATCGGCCGAGTAGCCACCGTACAACCGGACCCCGGCGCGCAGGGAGACGTTTTCGGCGTAGCGTCCGCTGGCCACCAGGATCGAGGTGTGCCGGTTGGGGTCGAAGGCGGCCACCGCCTGGCCGATGGTGCCGTAGGGCCGGGCGCGGCTGCCGTCGCCGTTGCTGGCCCCGGCGCGGACGAAGAGCGAGCTCGCCGCCATGCCATCGACGCCGTCGCAGTTGCGGTCCAGGTAGAGCTCGTCGGGCGAGGGGTAGACCGCGAAGACGTCGGGTTCGTCTACCGGCTGGCTTCCGTCGGCGGCGCACTCGCATCCGTCGGCGTCGGTCTGGTTCAGGTTGACGAACAGGAAGTTGTAGTCCCGCGGCGTCCCGCACAGACCACAGGGGCACTCGCCGGTGCCGTCCAGCACGCACCAGTGGAGCTCGAAGTCGCACTCGAGGCCGTTCGTGCAGTCGTCCTCCCGGCGGCAGATGCCGGTACCGTCGCCGGCGGCGTCACAGCCGAGGAAGCTCATCTCGAGCTGCGAGGTACAGGCCACGATCTCGCAGTCGAAGGTGCCGTCCGCTTGCTGGCGGCAGCCGCCGATGGCGTGCTGGGTGGCCGCGTCCCACTGGGCCAGGCAGTCGTGGTGGCAGCGGCCGCAGTGGGCGTCAGTGAAGTAGCGGCCCTGCGCGTCCACGAACCCCTCGTCCACGCGCCCATCGCAATTGTTGTCGAGCCCGTCGCACACCTCCGTGACCACCTCGGCGGCGGCGCACGTGCTCCAGGCGTACACGCCGGCGCTGGGCTGCTCGCAGCGCTGCTCGCCCTGGCACTGCTGGGCGCCGCCCTCCAGGAAGCAGGGGCGTTTGTCTCCGACCTTCTCGGCGTTGCAGGTGCAGCTCCCGCCCTGGGGGAGGCAGCGCAGCCGGCCGTTCACGTTCTGGCACAGGTGGCCGCGCGGGCAGCAGGAGCGCATCCCTGTCTGGCCGGTGCAGCCATCGTAGAACGACGCCGGCTCGCAGCTCTGCAAGCAGTACAGGCCGTCCTCGCCGGCGAGCGGCAGGCAGGCGTCGCTGGAGACGCGGCAGTCGGCGTCCTGGGAGCACAGCGCGCACTGGGGCGAGCGCAGCTCTGCGCACACCAGGGGTCGGGACTCCGGGAAGGGGTAGTACCCCGGGCGGCACAGGCGGGGAACGCAGGTGGGCACGCCGTCCCGCAGGTCGCAGGTGACCGCTTCTGGTAGCAACTGACCCTGTTCGTCGAGGCGCAGGTCGGAGAGAAGCCGCCCGCAGTCCACACCGCATCCCCCGCAATGAGCCGGGGTGAGATAGCGGCCCGCCTCGTCCTGGAAGTCCTCGTCGATCGCGCCGTCGCAGTCGTCGTCGAAACCGTTGCAGGCCTCCGGCGCGGGTTCCGGGGCCACGCAGGTCCAGCCGAAGGCGCCGTCCGAGCCCTTGAGGCAGGCCCACTGTCCGGTGCAGCCGGCCCCCGGCGAGCCGCGGCGGCAGGCGGGGAAGGGGAGGTCTTCCGGCAGGCTGGAATGATCGACGGTCGGATCCTGCGCATCGGTCAGCCCGTCGCAGTCGTTGTCCGCGCCGTCACAGGCTTCGGGCGCAGGTTCGGCGGCGTCGCAACCAGTCCAATCCGGGGGCATGCCGTCGCAGGTCTCCAGGCCCCGGCAGGTGCCGGCGGCGTTGGTCCTCTGACAGGCCCGTTGCAGCCCGCGGGTGGCCTCGGCGCACTCGCAGCTCTCCCCCAGCGGAAGGCACTGGCGGGCCGTGCCGGCGGCGAGCGGGACGTCGCGGCACTCGGTCCCGGCCGGGCAGGGATCGCGGCGGCAGTCGAGGGCACAGGCGCGGAACGCGCCGATGACAAGACACAGGTCGCCAGCGGCGTTGCACTGGCCGTCCACGGCGCAAGTCTGGCACAGGCGCGGCTCGATGTGCTGCACACACAGCTCCACCGGGCTCGCGCCGGTCCCCCAGCGGGTGCGGCAATCCCAGCCCTCGGGGCAGCCTGTCCCGCACTCGCGGGTGCACACCCCACCGTTGCCGGGGCCGGGGGGGAGGCACCAGCCCGAGCGGCACTGGGCGTCGAAGGCGCAGGCCTCGCCGAACTCGCGCAGCACCGCCGGGCCGATGAGGTCCTGGCAGCGTCCGTCCACGCAGTACTTCCCTGCCGGGCAGTCCTTCTCGGTGCGGCACTCGCAGGTGCCGTGGCTCAGGCAGTCGCCCTGTTCGACGGAACAGGCGAGGGACAGCCGTCCGACCGCGGCGACCAGGATGAACCCGCGGATCATGGGCATCGTGTTCATCGGACCTCCAGGGCGAGGTAGGAGATTGTGAGCCGCAGTCTAGTACGGGCGCTGCTCTCCGTCCAGAGGGGACGCTGCCTGCCGTCGCTGGCTCGATCTTTCTTCGGCTTGACAAGGGCGCAACCGGCGATCTATTCGTGGAAGCGGACGCTCCCGGACAGTCAGGACAAACCTATGAAGATTTCCTTCTTCGGCGACACGCACGTGGGCATGAAGCGCACCCACAACGAGGACAACCTGCTCAAGATGCCGGAGGAGAACCTCTTCGTGGTGTGCGACGGCATGGGCGGCCACGCTTCGGGGGAGATCGCCTCGCAGATGGCCATCGAGGCCATCGCCAACTTCTTCAAGGCCACCAGGCAGGACCAGGAGATCACCTGGCCCTACAAGATGGACAAGAACCGCCCCTACGACGAGAACCGCTTCATCATGGGCGTCAAGCTGGCCAACCTGCGCATCCACGAGGCCGCCCAGCGGGAGGCGCGCTACCGCGGCATGGGCACCACCGTGGCCGGGGCCAACCTGGTGGACGGCCAGGTCCTGGTGGCCAACGTGGGCGACTCCCGCGTATACCGGGTGCGCAACGGGCAGATCACGCAGCTCACCGAGGACCACTCGCTGCTCAACGACTACATCAAGGCGAAGAAGCTCACCCCCGAGGAGATCGCCAACTTCCCCCACAAGAACGTCATCGTGCGCGCCCTGGGCATGAAGGACACCGTGCTGGTGGACATCACCCGCCACCCGGTGCAGCCCGGTGACGTGTACCTGATGTGCTCCGACGGGCTGTCGGGCATGGTCCCGGACGACAAGCTCTTGCAGGTCATCAAGACCACCCCCGATCTGGGGCAAGCCACCAAGACGCTCATCGAGCTGGCCAACCAGGCCGGCGGGGTGGACAACATCACCGCCATCCTGGTACGCGCCGAGGGCTGAGCGCCGCGCGCGAACGAGAAGCTCTCCGGAAGAACAATCGCGGACGACACAGGAAGGAGTTTCGATTGGGGAAACACCTCGGGTGTGTTTTTTTCCCGTGCCTCTCGAAACGTTTTCCTCACCAGTGGAGGATCATGATTGCATGCTCCTCATGATTGCGATTTCGGCCGGAGCCCGACCGCTGTCAAGGGCGAGCGGATGCGACCCTGATCCTCAGACAGATTTGGCCCCACTGATTCCTCGAGGGATTTCTTACGCGAAGGGGTGACGCCGAGGGGGTCCCCGGCGAACCATCTTTCGGGAGAGAGCCGGAGGAAGGGGCGGCAGGACCCGTTCGCGTTATCCGAGGACTAGGGGGTGCGAGTCGCGAAGCGGCCGGAGGCTATGTGCCGATCGGGTGGGTTGAGCGGACGTCACAGCGCACGATCGTCCGGGGAGTCACCACGGCGCGCTCGATGATCGCGCCGGGCTCGACGCGCGCGCCCGCCCACACCACGCAGCGCGAGAGCGAGGCCCCCTCGCCGATCATCGCGCCTTCGCCCACCGCCACCTCGGGGCCGAGCCTGGCCGAAGGAGCGACCGCCGTGCCGGGAGCGATCATTACGCCTCCGGGCCGCGCTGCCTTTGCGAGTGGATCGAGCTGCGGCAGTCGCAGCCGGCCGGACAGCAGCGAAAGGTTCGCCTCCAGGTAGAGCGCCGGCGTCCCCAGGTCGAGCCAGGGGCCGGTGTCGACGAACCCCGCTACGGGCAGGCCGGCGTCCAGCAGGGCGCGATAGCCCTGGTCCACCACGCAAGAAAAACCCGCCTTGGGAAGAAAGTCGAAGACGGCCTGCGAGAGCACGTGGACGCCCTCGAACATCACCGGCCGCAGGCCCGCTCGCGGCGCTTCGCCGCCGATGCGGGCGATAAAACCGTCCGGGTCGAGCCACACGGGCGTGTACTCTGCCCCGGCAGGCATGGGGCGCACCACCATGGTGGCCGCGGCCCGGCGCTCCCGGTGGCATGCGAGCAGCGCGCGAAGATCCGGCGCACACAGCACGTCGGCGTTGGCCACCAGAAAGTCGCCGTCGCCGAGGAGCCGGCGGGCCCGCACCAGGCCGCCGCCGGTGCCCAGGATGACCTCCTCCTCGGAGTACTCGAGAGAGAGGCCGTAGCGCGCGCCGTCGCCCAGCGCGGGCGGGATGAGGTGGCCGAGGTGGTGGAGGTTCACCACCGCGCGCCGGATGCCGTGGCAAAAGAAGAGCCGCAGCGAAAACTCGCACAGGGGATGGTTGGTGACCGGCACCAGGGGTTTGGGGAGTTCGTCGGAGAACGGCCGCATGCGGGTGCCGTAGCCGGCGCAGAGCAGCATGGCGGGGAGGTCGATGCCCATGGGCGAAGACTAGCCGTCGCCGCGGCGCGCCGCAACCCTCCAGCACCGCATCGGGCGTGGCTTTACAAACCCCCTGTCCGCAAGGTACATCCGGCGCATGCTGGCTGTGCCGTCACGATCCGCCTGGCGCCTGCTGCCGCTCTCGCTCATCGTAGCCTCGTCGCTGTACGCGGCGGGGTTTTGGATCCTCTCGCCCCGCTCCCTGCCGACGGCGGAGGACACGCGGGCCGCGGGCGAGCACATCCGGTCGAACTTCGCCGCCGGCGACGCCATCGCGGTCCGGCCCTGGTGGGCCGCCCGGCTGCGCGAGACGGTGGGCGATCTCCCCTGGATCCCGGTGCGCGATCTGGCCGCCGAGGACCTGTCGCGCTACGCCCGGCTGTGGGTGTGGGTGCATGCCGGGTACGAGGCGGAGCTCGGCGGGCCGTTCGCGTCCGGGACGTACACCTTGGAGGAGCGACGCGAGTTCGGGCGCGGGACGCTGCTGCGCTTCCGGCTCCCTCCGCCCGCCCGCATCCTGTACGACTTTCGCGCGCGGCTGCAGGAAGCGCGGGTGCGCATGTTCTCGGGCGGCGCGCCGCTGGCCTGCCCGCGCTGGGAGCAGGATCGCTTCATCTGCACCAACCGCGACTGGAACTACGTCGGCCGCATGATCGTCGAGCTCGGCGACGATCCCCGCGAGGTCATCTGGGCTCACCCGGCGGATAGCGGACCCATCGAGGTCGAATACCCGTCCGTCCCGCACGGCGCGCTCCTGCGGGTCCACACCGGCTTCACCCCGCCGGCGGCCCGGGCCAGGGACGGCGCCCCGGTCACCCTGGAGGTCGAGATCGACGGGCGCCCGTCCGCGCGGATCGTGCAGGAGAACCGCACCGGCTTCTTCCCGGCCGACGTCGAGCTGGCCCCGTTCGGAAGCGGCCCGCACCGGGTGGTGTTCCGGGTGTCCACCCCGCACGCCGGCATGCGGCACTTCTGCTTTACCGCCGAGGTGCGCCAGTGAACTTCTTGCGGCGGCACACCGATGGCGTCATCGCCGCGCTCCTCGCGGCCGGGACGTTCCTCGCCGTCTTTTTCCACAGCGGTGGCATGGGCATCACCCGCGACGAGAGCTTCTACTTCGACGCCGCCGAGAGCCACGCCGGCTGGTTCCGCACCCTGCTGCGCGCGCCGCGCGAGGCGCTCCAGGAAGGAACCATCGACCGCTACTACGAGATCAACCACGAGCACCCGGTGCTGGTGAAGAACCTGATGGCCCTGGCGCACCTGGCCTTCGGGCCGGCGGGGCGGAGCCAGTCCTCGGGAGAGTACGTGCGCGCCATGCGTTTGCCGACCCACCTCAACGCGGCGTTGCTTGCGGCGCTGGTTTTCCTTTTCGGCACCTCCGTGGCCGGGCGCCGGGCCGGGCTGCTGGCGGCTCTCCTGTTCGTCCTGGTGCCGCGGCACTTCTACCATCTGCATCTGGCCTGCTTCGACATGCCCATCACCACCGCCTGGCTGGCCGTGGTCATGGCCTACCGCAAGGCCGACGGCTCGCTGCGATGGTCGATTTTGACCGGGCTCCTCTTCGGCCTGGCGCTCTCGGTGAAACACAACGCCTTCTTCATCCCGCTGGTCCTCGGGCTGCACTGGCTCATCGTGAAGCGGCGCGAGTTCTCGTTCGGCAAGGCGGGCCTGGCCTTCCCCCGCATCCCGCTGGCCTTCTTCGCCATGCTGCTCCTCGGCCCGCTGGTGCTGTGGCTGCACTGGCCCTGGCTATGGCACCACACCTTCGAGCGGGTGGGCTTCTGGCTGGGGTTCCACCTGCACCACATCAACTACTACTGGGAGTTCTTCGGGCGCTTGCTCACCGATCCGCCCTTCCCCTGGGGATACGCCTTCGCCGTCACCGCGGTCACCGTGCCGCTGCCCACGCTGGTCCTGATGGCGCTGGGCCTTTTCGCCGCGCTGCGAGATCGATTGGGACCGCCGCTCGCGCGCCTCCTGCAAAGGCTGCGCCTGTGGCGCCGGCCGGCCGCGGCATCGCCCGACGGCGTCGATTTGGCACGCGAGCGCGACGACTGGCTGCTCATCCTCAACGGCCTGTTCCCCATCGTGCTCATCTCGCTGCCCTCGGTGCCCATCTTCGGCGGCGTCAAGCACTGGCTGTCGGCCATGCCCTTCTTGTGCGTGCTGGCGGCGCGCTACCTCGACGGCGCGGTGGCGCGGCTGGGCGGGGCCATCGCTCCGGCCGCGCGGCGCTGGATCTTCGCGGGCAGCGCTGCGCTGGTGTTGCTGCCGTCGCTCTTGGGGCTTGCGCGGGTGGGGACGTACGGGACCAGCTTCTACAACGAGCTGGCCGGCGGTGTCCCGGGCGCGGCCGACCTGGGCATGCAGCGCCAGTACTGGTCCAACAACGTCACCGGCGTGCTGCCCTGGCTCAACGAGAACCTCCCCCGCGGCGCGCGGCTCTACCTCCACGAGGTGACCGGCGAGGCCTTCCGCTTCTACCAGCGGGACGGCTGGCTACGCGCCGATGTCCGCATGGCCTGGGGGCCGGAGGACGCGGACTTCTGCGCCTACCAGTACCACCGTGAGTTCGTGGACGCCGAGTACCGCATCTGGAACCAGACCGGCACGCGGCGCATCCTGCATGGGCTGTACCTGGACGAGGTGCCCGTCATCCTGGTGTACGACTGCCGGCGTCAGGGAGCGGGCGCCATCCGCCCGTGAGGCGCGCCGGGGGTGGTCGGCGTTAAACAGGCCGCATTTTTAGCACTGGTTGCGGCGCAACTGTCATCCTTGCGCGCCGCGCACGTTGAGTAGATGGCGCGGCTGCTTGACGGCGAGCCCTCCTAGGTACTCGCCGCAGAGCCGGCTCCGTTCCATGGAGGCCTCGCCTTGCGCGCCGCGCTCGAGATACACGGGGCGCGGCTGCTTCATTCAAAGACGCACTCGAAGGTGAGCGTCACCCGGTTGATCACGGTTTCGCGAAGCTGCGACTCGAACCAGCTCAGATCCGGGCCGTCCAGCGGGGACGTGTAGTTGTAGATCTCGACCGTGTCCGGCGCGAGCCGCCGCAGGGCCGGAAAGCAGGTGTCGCCCCGCGAGGGGAGATCGAGCACGAACTCCACCCGGCGCTCATGCGGATTCACCCGCCACAGGGAGCAGCGCTTCTGCCGTGAGGAATAGTCGCCCTCGTAGCGGTGGGTCTGCTCGGCGGGGGAGAGGTCGCGCAGGAACAGATCGTAGTTGCCGCTCTCGGTGAGGTTGCGCCGGCCCACAAGGTACACCGCCCCGTCCTGGCGAAAGAGCAGCGGCGAGTCGTACTTCTTGGGGTCCATGACGCACTCCCAGCGGCCCAGGTCGTCCCGGGGCGCATTACAGATGCGCGTGCCCCAGCCCAGCTCGTCCCCGAGCTCGTCCCGGCTCACCGCCACGAGCGAGCCGTCGTCCAGGAAGACGAAGTCCGTCTCCGAACCCCCGCCGCGAAGCACCACCGGCTGCGCGGGGATCACCGGCTCGAACGTCCGCCCGTCACTCGTCTTGAGCCAGTGGACCTCGATGGGTTTACCGTTCACCTCGTAGATGTTCTCGCCGCCGACGTAGCTGAGCAGGTACGGCACGCCGCTCTCGACCCGCGCCCGCCAGGGGATGAAACCGCTCTGGTAGAACCACTCCGGCTCGGAAAAGCGGCCGGGGGCAAGGTACTCGCTCACCATCATGCCCTGCGGCTCGAAGGCCAGCGGGTCGCTGCCCAGCACCGCGAAGTACACGAACAGTTTCTCCCCCCACGACAGGAGCCTCGGTTCGCGAAGATCGGTGCCGCGAAAGAACCTCCCCTCGAAGCGCCAGCTCGTTGCATCCTCGCTGCTCACCACGTACAGCTCGGTGGTGGCCGAGGCGAAGTGGCTGCCCGAGGTGCGAAAGGCGAGGAACACCCTTCCCTGGTGAACGGTCACGTCCAGGTTGTTGTTGGCCGGCTGGAGCGCAACCTCGGGCGGCAGGCCGTCAGCGGGCACCACCGGGTTGGGGTCTCCTTGGCTCACCGCGTGGAGCAGGCAGCGCGGGCCTTCTGAGCATCCCAGGCCAAGCGCGGCCGCGATGGCGCAGGCGGAGCCGCAAAAGGCAACAATCCTTCCGTTCACGGGGATTTTCTAACATACTATGGGAGGTTTTTCGAACCGAAAGAAAGGACCAGGTCATGCCAAGGCGGTTGCTGGGCCTCCTCTCCGTACTGATCGCTCTGGACGCGGATCCGGCGGCCGCGGCCGACCACCCGGTACAGCTTTCGCTGATCACTCCCATTCAGATCTACCCGCCCTCCGACACCATCACCGGCTTTCGCTTCAGCCTCCTGTACGGGCGAAACTCGGGCATGACCGGCCTGGACATCGGGCTGGTGGCCCACGTTGAATCCGGCGGCTTCAAGGGCGTGCAGTGGTCATTGGTGGGCCTGGACCAGGGCGACTTCCTCGGCTGGCAGGCCGGCGGGGTGAACTGGGTGGGCAAGACCATGACCGGGCTCCAGCTGGGCATGGTGAACATCGCCGAGCGGGTGGAGGGGGTCCA
>JAAZNF010000002.1 GCA_012798435.1 Myxococcales bacterium
GGCCCGCCTCACCCCCAAGCCCTGGCGCTGCGGGCAGGAGCGCATCAAGATCTCCTTTCCGTTTTCGAACGCCGGACAGGCGGAGCGCTGCGCCCGCTGGGTATCGAGCTACCAGAAACGCCACGCGGCGTTCGCCACCTGCGAACTCGTCGCCACGGTGGGCAACCCGGCCGTCCACCCCGAAATTGCGGCCATGGTCTCCCTCCACGACCAGCGCACCCGTGTGGGGAGCGGCTTGCCGCTGGCTTGAACCCGGCCGTCGAGCGCTCCGCTGCCCTCCTTGACAGCGCGATAGCGGGACCTGTCCCGACAAATTCCAATCGGTTCCACCCCCCCGATTTCCCCCCAAAACCTCCCGGCGCCTGAATTGACTTTCCCGCTCCTCCGCGCATAGCCTGGGCCCTCTGGCACTTATGGATGTAGAAAAGAACCTGGGTCTTGGAGGCTGCCCATGAAAATGATCCCGATGGCACCGGTTTTCTGCGGTCTGCTGCTCAATCTGGCCGGGCCCGCCGCGGCCCAGGAGCGCACCTTGGAGTTCCACCCGCTGGGTCTTGCCGACATCAGCCCGCAGTCCGCCCTCTCGCTCGACGCGAACCTGGGCTTCGGCGAAAATTTCCTGGCCTTCGTGCCCAACCTGCGCGTTGGGTACGCCTTCTCGCAGAACTTCTCGGCGGGGTTCGATTGGGGGGCCTCCATCGTGGACCCCGACAGGGGCGACACGGCGTCCTTCGTCAGCGGGTTCCTGCTCAACTTCAAGGGGCGGCACTGCCAGCAGGGCGCCTTCTCCATCTGCATCGGCGTCGATGCCGACATCGGCATCAACCCGTACAACGTCGAAGATCTCGACGCCGAGGAGCTGGCCGCTACCGTGGTCGGCACCGCCATCCCCATGTATCGCTGGAACCTCTACATGCCGGAGAGCCTGGTCATCGATCCCGTGATCGCCCTCTCGGCATCCTCGGACACGTTCTTCGGCCAGGTGGCCCTCGGGCCCTCTCTCCTCTTCCCGCTGGCGCACACCGAGGGCGATACCGGACGGGACGTGGAGGCCGGGCTGCTGTGGGGCTTCGACGTCGGCCTGCGCCCGATGCCCATGCTCGATGCGATCTTCGGCGTGATGGGGTTCTCCAGCCTGACGTTTCGCGACAACGACACACTGGTCGCGCTCCAGCTCTGCGCGCGCCTCAACCTGAGATTCACCCGGCCGTACTTTCGCCTCGTCATCCCCATCGACGACAACTACACCGACCTGCTCAACGTCATCATGACGCTGGGGATCGACATCACGTACTAGCGGCCGTTTGCGGACCGTCAGTTCCAGCGCAACCGGGCGCGCGAACTCGCGCACGATCGAGCCGCGGGGGGTGTTCCTCGCCCGTTGAGCCCCGGCCGCGCCGATGGTAGGTTGTCCGGCATGGGCCCATGAAAGGAGCGATGATATGAGAAATGTGTATTGCAGGATGGCGCCGGCTCTGGTGGCGGCCCTCTTCGTCGCGGGTTGCGGCGGCGGCGGGCAAAAGACCGATGCCGGGACGGACGCGACCACCGACGCCGGGGACGACGCGGGCCATGATGCGGGCACTGATGCCGGCACTGACGCCGGCACCGACGCCGGCGGCGACGACGGCGGGACCTCGACGGACGTGGACCTGGGGCGCGACTTCGGCCTGCTCGTCCCGGACGGAACCCAGGTGTGCGCCATCTCCGGCGCCGGCGACGTCATGCAGGCCTACCGCAACCTGTGCCGCGTCTCGCTCCGGCCGGGCCTGGTGCGCCTGCCCAGGGACGCAAACTCGCTCGACGTCGACCTGGTCCAGGCGATCGAACTCGGCCCGGCGCGCACCGCGGCCGCTGCCCAGGGCCCCGGGCGCTTCACCCGCTCGCTCCAGGGCACGGAGCAGAACGGCACCTACTCCTACGAGTACGCCCAGACCTTCACGGCCGGAGGCCGGACGCTGGCGCTCGCCTTCCGCTTCTCCTTCGAGATGCAAGGCGGCGTGGCGCTCGATCCGCTCATGGCCCTCGATGCGGCGACGCTGGCGTACGATCCGTGGAACCAGGTGCCGTTCGAAAAAGACCGGCTTTTGCTCCGCGCCCCGCTCACCGATCCGCAGGATCCTTATGCCCGCGAGCTGCGCTTCGCCGGGTGCGACAGCAGCGGCTTCGCCCGCACCCGCGTGGTGGCCGACATCGCCGGCGGGGACAAGCTCGAACTCTCCTACCGCTGCCCGGAGCACCAGGCGGTCGTCATCAACCTGACGACGGTGTGCCCGTGCGCCATGGAGTCGGCGAAATTCACGCGCGGGGACGGCGCGCGCACCGTGACCGACTACTTCCGCCTGGCCATGGTTTCGTACAACCACTGCAACCTGAACCAGGACACGCTGGTCGTGCTGGATGACCCCCTGGACGGCGTCTCGGCCGTCCATGTCCCCGGCGGCCCCGACTCGCAGGCCATGGGCAGCTCACCCGCCGAGCTCTACTACCTGGACGCCGACCTCCAACGCATCGACACCAAGGCCGTCACCAACTGGACGGTGGACCCGTAGCGGCAGGCGCCGCCCCGAAAACCGCCAGGGAAAGAACTCGGAAAAACCTGCAAACAAGAGACAAACAAGGAAAACCTGGAAGAATCGCTGCCAGCGAAGGATACCCGCTTCGATGAAGCGACGCTGGAAAGTAAATGTCTTCTGGTGGTCCTTCATCGAAGGTAAAAGATGTGGGGGTGGTTTTCCCTTATCAGCAAGGTTCTTTTTCGGACTATCATGCACGGTGAGAGGCGACTCCTGACCGCACCTCACTTTTTTTCCACATTATTCTCTCTGGCACGGCTGTTTAACGGCGGGTCATCCTACGTCGCCCAGCCGGCTCCGCTGCATGGAGGACCCGCCTGGCGCGCCGCGCCACTGAAAGATCCACAATGGCTCAATCGAGTTGCATATTCGTAAGGTTCGGTCAGAGGCGTCTCGGATTGACTACGCGCCGCGAGTGGGTCAATGTCGTCATGGAGCCGAAAATGAAGCGAATCTTGTGGACCCTGGTTCTTGCGGGCTTGGGCGTCGTGGGCTGCACCGGAAAGATCACGACCAGCGACGCTGGGGATGATGCGAGTTCGGCGGACGGCGCCGACTCGGGACCGATCGCCGACGGTGACGGAGCGCCGGCGGACGGCAGGGGCGACGCTGGACTCGATGCGGGCGACCCGGGTGCTCCGGACGGCGGCGACCGGTCCGCCGACGCGGGCGACGGGAGCGACGCCGGGGGAGACGACGGGCCGCAAGACACGCTCTCCGCGCGCCACCCCAACGACGTGGGCATGGGCGACGACCCGGCGGTGGTGTGGTTCGAGGACTTCGAGGAGGGCTCGCTCGCGGCCATCGCCGGGCGCTACGACCAGGTGCGCGACAACGGGCGCTTCACCCTCACCAGCGATACCCCCTCCGGCGCGGGCTTCGCGCTCGCCATGCGTGCCGGCGAGGGGCAGGAGGCGGTGGACCTCTACAAGATGCTGCCCAGCGGCGAGGAGTGGTACGTGCGCTGGTACGCCAAATACCAGCGCGACATCACCTGGCACCACTCGGGGATGTGGTTCGGCGGTTACAACCCGCCCTCGCGCTGGCCCAGCCCCGGCGCCGGCACCCGCCCGCGCGGCGACGACCGCTTCTCCATCTCGGTGGAGCCGGTGTTCGGCTCCCCTGCCCTGCGCTTCGACTTCTACAACTACTGGATGACCATGCACTCCTGGATGGCGAACCCGGTGGACGACGGCACTGCTTACTACGGCAACGCCCTGGTCCACCGCAACGACTTCACCGTGGACGAGGAGCACTGGGTGTGCCTGGAGGTCCACGTCCGGCTGAACACGGACCTGGGCAGCGGGCAGGGCGCCATCCTCGAGGTGTGGAAGAACGACGTCCTCGTGCAGCGCTTCGACGACACCGGCCCGCTCGGCTACTGGATCCGCGACAAGTTCTGCACCGCGGCGGCGGACGGCGCCGAGTGCACCGACTACCCCGCGCCCTTCGACCAGGTCCTCGACCTGCAATTCCGCTCCACCGCCGATCTCGCGCTCAACGCCTTCTGGCCGCAGAACTACATCACCGAGGGCCCGGCCGGCACGCTGACCTTCGACCAGATGGTGGTGGCCACCCGGCGGGTGGGGTGCATGCACCGCTGAAAGACCGCGCCGCGGCCCTGGACAATACCCGCCCTTGCCGTCCATGATAGGGATAGCTTCCCCGGAGGTGGCCGCATGAGCCGGTATTCCGTCGCCACGATGCTCGGGTTCCTGTGGACCATGGCCCTCACAGCCTGCGAGCCCGGCCTCATCGGTGCTCCCGACGGTGGCCCGCTGTGCCGCACGGCCTCCGACTGCGACGACCACGACATCTGCACCGACGACTCCTGCGACCCCGAGCGGGGCTGCCAACATGCCTTCAACAGCGCCCCGTGCGACGATGGCCAGGCCTGCTCGCAGAACGACCACTGCCAGGAGGGCCGGTGCGTCGGTGCCCCCGTCGAAAACTGTGACGACGGCAACGCCTGCACCACCGACACCTGCCAGGACGGCGTGGGCTGCGTCCACCTTCCGAACACCGCCGCCTGCGACGACGGCGACGCCTGCACCACGAGCGACGCCTGCACCCAAGGGGCGTGCCGGGGAGGCCCGGCGCTGTCCTGCGACGATGGCAACGGCTGCACCGACGACGCCTGCGACCCGGCCTCGGGCTGCACGCACGCCTTCAACACCGCCCCTTGCGACGACGGCGACGCCTGCACCGGAAGCGATGCCTGCGCCCAGGGCTCCTGCCGGGGCGGCCCCGCGCTCGCCTGCGACGACGGCAACGCCTGCACCGACGACGCCTGCGACCCGGCCTCGGGCTGCACGCACGCCTTCAACACCGCCCCTTGCGACGACGGCGACGCCTGCACCGGAAGCGACGCCTGCGCCCAGGGCTCCTGCCGAGGCGGCCCGGCGCCATCCTGCGACGACGGCAACGGCTGCACCCATGACGCCTGCGACCCGGCCTCGGGCTGCCTGCACACCAACGCCTGCGACCCGCACGCGACCTGCCAGGCCGGCACCTGCGTTTGTCTGCCGGGATACAGCGGCGACGGCTTCACCTGCGTCTCCCCCTGCGGCGACGGGGAGTGCGGCGCCGGCGAGACGCTGGCGAGCTGCCCGCAGGACTGCGACTTCACCTTGGTGGTGGTGTTGGAATCTTCGCTCGAAAGTGGGCTCGCCTCCCAGTTCGAGCAGTACCGGCAGGACGTCTCGGCCGCGGGCCGGCGGGTGTACGCCGTGACCTTCCCGGGGGGCACGGCCGCCGACCTGCGCACCTTCCTGGCCCAGCAGGTCACCGAGCGCGGCGTCGAGGGCGCCTGGCTGGTGGGCAACCTGCCGGCGGCCTGGTACGAGCAGACGGCCTTCTCCACCGCCGAGCAGTTCCCGTGCGACGTGTACCTCCTCGATCACACCGCGACATGGACCGACGCCGACGCCGACGGCCGCTTCGACGCCCACACCCAGATCAGCGCCACCTTCTTCGTCTCGCGGCTGCTGGGCACGCTCTCCCAGCTCCAGGGTTACTTCGCCAAGCTGCACGCCTACCGCACCGCAGGGTCGCTCGTCGCACCCAGCGCCTTCATCTTCAAGGACGACGACTGGGCCACCTACATCCCCGGCTACGACTGGGGGCTGGATGCCCTCTACCTCACCCGCCACAAGATCGAGGACACCGCCCAGACCACGCGGGCCAACTACATCGCGCGCATGGAGGGCGACGGCGCCGAGTTCGTGTACCAGTGGATCCACTCCAGCCCGACGACCCTGTACATCGCCGGCACCGGCTCCGGCACGGTGAACACCGACCAGATCGTCGCTGGCGACCACCGCGCCTCGTTCTACAACCTGTTCGACTGCTCGGCCTCACGCTTCACCGAGACCAACCTGGGCATGACTTACGTGGTGCGCACCAGCCGCGGGCTGGCCACCATCGGCTCCACCAAGACCGGCGGCATCTACTCGCCCGCGACCTTCCACGCGCGTCTCGCGGCCGGGGACACCTGGGGCGAGGCCTTCCGGCAGTGGTACGACAGCACCGGGCGCTGGGACGACGAGTGGTACCTGGGCATCGTGATCCTGGGCGATCCGCTGCTCACCATCGACGGCGACACGCGCGGCCTGATCGCTGATATCCAAGTGCCCGAGCCGACCGAGGAGCAGCGCCAGGCGCTATGGGAGAGCATGCGCCGGCGGGCGGCGGATGTCCGGCTGGGCACCTTCGAGGAGTACCGCGCTGCGCACCCGGAGTTCTTTGACGCCAAGTATCCCCGGTGAGCGACTCCCGCGACTCCTTTCCCCAGGTCACTCGCCCAGCGAGAGCACGAGCCTCGATGTTCCGTCGAGGTAGAGCGTCTCGGTGACCGCGACCGACGAGGCGGCGTCGGCGTAGAAGTGTTCGCCGTTGTTTGGGTTCCGCTCGAAGCGGGGGTAGTTGCTGCCGGTCACGATCAGCCCCACCCGGTGGCCGGCCGCGAACCGGTAGCCGAGGTCGTTCACCATGTCGACGGTGAGGGCGTACCGTTCGCCGGAGACGACCGGCGAGGTCTGCGAAAAATCCTCGCGCAATTTCAGCCGTCGGATGCCGTCGGCGATGAGAAGGTGCTTGCCGTCCGGCCCGACATCCGTGAGCCGAACGGCGAAGTCGGTGTCCGCGCCGGTGGTGGAGACCGCGAGTTCGACCGTCATCCGCCCCCGCACGGTCAGCGGCGCCGAAAGCTCGGGGCCGACAAAGGAGAGCGCGTCCGCCCGCGCCAGCACCTCGTCTTGGAGCCGCGGGCCATGCCGAAGCGTCGGCAGCAGGGTCTGTCCCCCCACCGTCGGGGACGGATCGTCGGGGTCGAAGGGGAAACTTACGCTCGCCGCCTGCGGCGCGGACTCGGAGAGCGATCCGCCGGAAACGAGGTAATAGACGCGCTCGAGCCCCGCCGGCGGCCAGGTGCCGGACTCTTCGCCACCTGCTCCTCCGAGCGTCCAGCGCGCCTCGGGCCATGCGGCGGCCTGGTTCTGGATACCGCGCAAATGAAAATCGAAGAAGAGCAGGCTATCGCGCTGTATGGTCTTATCGGCATCGACAAAGAGCTTCTCTTGGGCGTCGAGTTCGCGACCCGCGCCGGAGCTCTCGCCGCCCACCGCGAAGTGAATCCAGGGGCCGACGAGCAGCCGGTGTTTCTCCCGGATCGCCGCGTTGGAGGTCGTCCGCACGGCCTCGAAATCGCGCAGCGTGCCGGCGTTGTAGAGGTCATACCAGCCGGCCACCACCAGCGCTGGCGCGCTGACCTTGCCAAGGTCGATCAGCGTCTCGGCAAGCCTCCACAGATTGTCTCGCAGCGGATGGTCCTTCAAGATGTCGATGCCGAAATAGGCGGAGATGAAGTCGAAGTACTCCTTTCGCAGCACGCCGCCCGGGTAGTACTGCGTGTAGGTCTGGTTGGCCTGACAGAAGATGGGGACCAGGGCACTGAGGTGCGGCGGCCGCTGCACGGCGGTCCGCCACTGTTGCTGGCACAGCGCCGACACCCCCCAGGTGCCGACCTTCCCATCCGACCATGCCTGCGAGGCGATCCATTCCACCACGTCGTAGCCATCCTGGGCGTACGGCTGCGTCCCCGAGACCGCGGCGTCCTTGGAACCGAAGAACCCCCGCCAGTCCACCACCACGAAGGCGTAGTCGCGGCTGCCAAAGAGCGGCTCGTTTTCGGGATGGGCAAACCACATGCTGCGGGCGTTCTCCTTGTTGTAGGGGGTCTGGATCAGGATCGCCGGCAGGCGACAGGCGCTGTTTGCCGGCCGGCGCACGAAGGCGGCCAGGGCCTTCCCGTCGCGCGTCGGGATGGAGACGTCCTCGAAGAGGTAGGCGGCGCAGTCGATCGCCTCATCTCCACCGTCCTCTCCACCGTCGCCCTGGTCCGTCCCGAAAAGATCCCCGCCATCGGCCGCTTCGCCGTCGCCATCCGGGCCGGCGTCTCTCGGCGTCTGCGAGGAACCACAGGCCGCAAGCGCCAGCGAAAGGAACAGCGCAAAGGCTTTACCCGACGTTTTCATGCGACTATCTCCTTCTCGCTCAGCCCGGCTCGCTCGCCACCCTGGCGCGCGTCCTGCCCGGGTTGTATCTCAAGACCAGTCAAGCTCTTTTTCGCCGGGGCGCAAGGCCATGATACCAGAACGTTCACCGGCTGCACTTCTTCCTCACGGGATGTAATGCAGGCTGTCATCCGTCTTCGGGTCGTCGAAGACCATGTCCGGGGGCAAGGCCCCGCCTCGCCCGGCTCCCACCGCGACGAGGCCGATGGGGTGGCGCCCGTGCCGAAAGTACTGGCGTGTGGCGAAACGCAGGCTGGGAAGCATCCCGGCGGGATCCAGGACCGCCAGGGCCAGGATGTAGGTGCCATCGGCAAGCGAAACCGAGAAGGTCTCGTCGAGCGTGTGGGTCGCCGGCGGCGTGCCCCAGCGCAGTGGAGACCTGGACCACCCGGCGATGACCTTGGCGTCGCCCGAGGTCGTCCACTCCGGCTCCGTCCAGTCCTGTCCGGGCAACCAGCTCCTGATGTCCGCGTCTTGGAACGTGGCGGACCACACCGGCTCGCGGGTCTCGAGGTCGAGCAACGAGACCTCGACGGGCCAACGGTAATAGAACGGCGCCGAGCCTTCGTTCTTGACAGACAGCGACACCCGCAGACGGCCGGCCGTCACCGACGGGGTGAACCCGACGTCCTCGACCACGAAACGGTACCCCAATGCTCGCTGGATCTCCTCCGCCCCGGCCTGGGAACTCGGGTTCTGTTGATCGTAATCATCGATCCACCTGAGCTGCGTGCAGTGCAACCAACGAATGGTGTTGATCATGAACTCCCGGTGTTCCGGGTCCTGCACGGTGTCATCGGGGTCGTCGCCTGGCTGGATGCTGGAGTGTCCCCAGTCGTAGGCCACCTCCCCGCCGATGTAGTGTGTCTGGTGGATCTTCTCGGACTCGATGACGCTCCGGATCCCGACCCCATGACTCTTGATCTGGTCGTTGTGGGCCCAGGAGTCCCAATACTCTCCAAAGCTGTGGTCGGGAAACTGGTCCCAGATGTGACGCACCGAGACGATCTTGTCAGGGAAGGCGTTGGTGAACTCGTCCCCCGCGGTCTGCTCCATGTCCGTTCCGTATTGCGCATCGACCTCCTGGGCCGACGGGCTCTCCTGTTCGCCCCACTTGCCGAAGATCCCCATCTCGACAAAGGCCACGCGGGGATCGTGATTCCAGACCTCGCCGAGCCTCCGGATCAATCGGACGAGTCGTTGTTTGAAACGCTCGGACGAATAATCGCCAGTCGTCAGGTCGGCAGGCCAGTAGGTGGAGCTCCCGTCCCAGTGCAGGTAGACGCGCGGGATCACCTTGACGTTCCGCTCGGCCACGCCGCTAAACTTCTGATTGCAGACACTGATGATCTTGTCGATGCCGTCGGATTCGTCGTCCTCGATCTCGTTCCAACGAATGTACACATGAGCCAACGTGGCCCACTCGTGCGCGTACACTCCCCGGGTGGTAATTCCTTTCAGCGGATTTCGGAGCGCGCCATCGTAGTACTCGGGGGTGACGTGAAACATCTCTTCCACGGGCCCGACATCCGCATCCACGGTGGCATCCGAGCCGTCAGAGGCGTCCCGGCCATCCCAGGCATCCGCGGCGTCGGAGGGATCCGAACCGTCACAGCCATCCGGACGGACCCCGGCATCCGGGGAGCCAGAGATCGAACCCGAACAGGCTCCCGTCAACACCACCGCCAGACCGCACAGGATCGCCGCGAACTTGATTAGCCGCACGTTCCTCAAGGCTTTTCCTTCATCGGCCGTCCCCCGCCCGGCAACCGAGCAGCGCCGCCGCCAACGGGTACGCCGTTCAAGTTCTTTTATACTACAATCGTGCTGAATACGCCGCAGAAGTTTCCTGAAACTCGCCCGGGTGGCAGACTCGGAGTGGCCGGACGAACTGGCGATGACGCGGAGGTGTTCTGATGTTCCTGGGTCTTTTTGGGCAAAGCCGTCCGCAGGCGATCCTCAAGCGGCACACCACCTACGGGCTGGGCGGGGTGGAGATCGTCGTCTCGGCGGATGGCAAGGTGTCGATCGTTCACGAGGGTTTCGGTGAGAAACAGCGCACCGAGCGGCACACGTTCGCCCTCGATGCCGAGGCCACCCGGGAGCTGTTCGCCGCCTTCGAGGAGGCGAAGTTCTCGCAGATGGTCATCCCGCAGCACTGCGGCGTCCCGGACGAGATGTACTTCTCCCTGGAGTTCACCGACGAGCAGGGCAAGACCAAGAAGCTCGGGAAGTTCGTCCACACCCCGCTTGCCGCCTTCGACGGGCTGGTCGAGCGCTTCCGCAAGATCATCGCGGACCACCTCGATAAGAAGACCCGGGAGCGGCTCACCCTGTAGCCGACGCTACTCGCCCTCGAAAAAGAAGGAACGTTCCGGGCCAAAGCTCTCGAGCTCAACCACATCGCCGGGTTTCCGCATCTTGCGGATGAACCCCTGTTCTCGAAAAGCTGCACACCTAGATGGGTGCGCCCTTCGCCAAGGTTGACAGGTGGGCGTGCAGATCGCTGAAGGAATGCAGCCGCGCACCGAAGGGCGGCGGCTCGGGCCACGCCCCGTTGCCTCCGAGCACCAGATCTATCTGGTGGCGCTGGCACGCCGCGCCGATCTGCGAAGCGATTTCCAGCATACGCTGCGGCTGGTTGGAGATGGCGGATGCCGACAAGGCCACCAGGCGCACAGGCGAGCGGTCGAGGAGGGAGGCGACCTCAGAGGCCGGCGTGGACGCCCCCAACCAGAGCGTCTGATAGCCGCCCTCGACCAGGCACAGCTCGGCCAACGAAAGCCCCAGCGTGTGTGTGTCGCCCTCGACGCTGGCGAGGGCCGCCAGGGGCGGATGGCTGGGGAGCGGGATCGATTGCGTCATGCGGCCGATCGCTCGCGAAAACCCGTCCGAGAGCAGGTGCTCCTGGGCGATGCTCAGGTCGCCGGAACTCCAGCGGTCGCCGGTCTCGGTCAGCAGGCTCCCGACCTCGTCGGCGACGCGGAACCAGGCCCCCAGGCGCGATCGGCTCGACAGAAGGAAGGCATCGACTTCTTGCCGTCGGCCGGTCAGGAGCCAATCGAGCAAGGACTGAAGCGAAACACCTGCTGATGCCGGTCGGGTCTGCCGGGCAGCGAAGAGGAGCACATCCTGCCGGTCGAAACGGCGGTGTCCGCCCGGGGTACGCAACGAGCGCAGCAGTCCTTGATCCGACCAGCGCTTGATGGTCGATGGCTTTACTCCTAAAAGTTCTGCTGCTTTTACCGTGCTCAGAAGCATTTCGCCTCCTAAAAACAAAAATATGTCAATTTGGTCGATTTGTCCACTTGACATCGACCAAATCGTGACAAAACTAACTACATGACAATAAATTATCAACAAAAAAAACCGCTAGTAAAAAGGAGAAAAATCATGAAAACCGCAACGTTTTTGAGCGTTATCGTGGCTTCCGCCCTCATGCTCTCCTCCTGTGGCAGTGATGACGGGGTACCGCAGTTCGGAAAGGCCAGTGTAAGGGCGTTACACCTGTCACCGGATGCACCCGCCGTGGACGTCTTCCTCGGCGAGACTGCGGGCGCAGAAGACCTGACCTTCGGAAACGGCTCATCTTATGTAGAAGTGTCTGCCGGGAGCTACGATGTATCCATCTCCCCGGCCGGTCAAGGTAAAGGGGCGAGTGTCCTGACTGTGAAAGGCATTCCGTTCGCGGAGGGCAAGAGCTACACGGCCTTCGCATTCGACAGGCTCTCCATGCTCAAGGCCGGAGTGATCGAAGACCGCGAGGATGGAATGAATTCGGGTTCGATCCGGGTGAGGGCCATTCACGCTGCTGCGGGGGTCGGCCAGGTGGACATCTGGAACATCCCATCCACAGGCTCGCCCAGCGCCTTGATTGAGGATTTCGAATTCGGCGCGGTCGGCCCCGATCTCGACTTGCCGGCGGGCGCTTACACCTTGGGCTTCGACGTCGACAACGACGCGAAACCCGACCTGATTTTCGAATTGCCTGAACTCCCGTCCGGCACACGGGCCAATGTCTTCGCGGTGTCTGACAGCCAGGGAAATGTCGCTCTTCTCGCGCAGTCCCAGGACGGAAGCGTTGCCAAGATCGCTCCTCGAGCAAAGCCGGACCCCAGCTCCATCCGAGTCCTGCACCTGGGGCGAGACGTCGGCGGTGTGGACATCTGGGCCAACGGCGCCGGCCCGGCGGTCGAAGGACTGGTGTTCTCAAAATCGACCGACTACCTGACGCTCGACAGCGGCACCTACACCTTCGACGTGGTGCCCGCGGGCGGCGTCATCGCAGACAGCGCCCTGAAGATCGCCGGTCTCCTGCTCGGTCCCGGGGTCTCCTATACCGCGGTGGCCTATGGCGACGCCAGATCGGGTAAGCTGTCCGCCGTCTTGCTGGAGGAGGATCTCTCCAGCGTTCCCGGCGGGCAGATTCGCGTGCGGCCGATTCACGCCGCCTACGGCGTTGGCCAGGTCGACATCTGGAAGGTGAACGGCACACCGGCCGAGCTATACAGCGAAGTCGACTACGGCGCGGTCGGCGCCTACGCGTTGCTGCCGGCCGACAGCCCGATCGTGCTCGGCCTGGACGTCAACGACGATGCCACTCCCGACGTGACCTTCGACATCCCCGGCCTGCCTGCCGGCACGATCGCCAACTTGTTCGCGGTCACCGACAAAGACGGCAACCCGTGGATCCTGGCCCAGCTCGGCAGGAACTCTACCACCCTCATTCCCGCCAACTGAGGATCTACTGCGTCCGCCAGCTCCTTCCCCCCCGACAGCTGCACTTGCCCCCTTCCTTCGCTACCCGGCTAGACCTTGCCGATCCCCATTTTGCCGAGCGCGCGCAGGATGGCGCCGTCCACGTCCCGGGCCAGCCGGGCATAGGCCTCCTCCTGCAACTCGCCGGTGTGCTCGTCCATGAAGATCTTCTTGAGCTCGATGGAGGGGCACACCACCTTGTCCGGGTGACGGGCCTGGAGCCGCTTGTGGACGTAGCCGCCCTTGAAGATTACGTTCTCGCCGACGGTGACGGGCCGGCCCGCGAACTCGATCTTGCGAAACTCCTCCAGCATGTCGTCCAACAGCGGGCGGAAGCGGGGATGGGACTCGATGGTGCCCAGGTTGATGCAGGGTTTCGACAGGTCCTCCCACCAGGCCGGCACCGGCTTCTCGCGCTGGTAGTTGTAGGAGTG
Organism: Myxococcales bacterium; assembly: GCA_012798435.1. Lineage (GTDB taxonomy): Bacteria > Myxococcota > B64-G9 > B64-G9 > B64-G9 > JAAZNF01. The sequence goes on from JAAZNF010000002.1 coordinate 13,342, forward strand.
GAAGTCAAGGACCACGGCCCGGCCATGCTGCGCCACTGCCTCGTCGACGAGCTGGTCCAAAAACGCCATCGCCTCGCGGTGCCGCGCCCGGGAGCGCTCGACGATGTCTGGCGGAAGCGGGGCGCGCCACGGCACGATACCCCAACACATGTCCGCGCTGAGGTACACGCAGGTCTCCTCCGGCCGGTTCAGGTCGACCTCGAAGCGACTGGTCTCGGTCCACACGGCGATCGAAAACGGCGCGAGCAGCCGCTCCGTGTAGGGGTCTTCCTCGTACCGCCGGATGGCCTCGGTGGGAGCCGACAGCGGGCGCACCTCCTCCCGCAGCTCGTGCCCAGCGTGGATGGCCAGCGCGATCACTGGTGAGGCGGCGTCCTTGCGAAAGTGGAGAATGCCGGTGGGGCTCGTGTGTCCCATGGGTGGGGCCTCCTTCGCCCGGGAGTGTGCCACCGTCTTTTCGCGAAGAAAACCCAAATCAGTGGCGAACCGGTGCGGTTTGGGTGTAAAAGCGGTCTTTATCCGGACGACGAGGTCAAGCGCATGAATCCCAAGAGAAGCGAGCCCAAGGTCCTCGGCATCCTGCGCGGGCGCGAGAGCGGTTTTCCCGAGGATCTGATCCGGGCGGTCGAGTCCCAGGGCCGGGGGATGATCCGGGCGGAGATGGCCTCCATCGGCGCGGAGCCGGCCGAGCGGCCCCTCCCCTACGATCTGATCTACGATCGCATCTCCCACGACTACCCGATGTACCACGTGCTGCTGAGGGCGGCCGCGGCGCACGGCACCTACGTGGTGCCCAACCCCTTCCTCACCGCGGCGGACGACAAGTTCCTCGGCGCGGCCGTCGCTCACCGGCTGGGGATCCCCTCGCCGCGGACCGTGGTGCTGCCGCTGTCGGGGAGCCTCATGCTCCACGACATCACGGCGCATTCCTTGCGCAACCTGCGCTGGCTCGACGACAAGGCGTGGGGGGCGGTGTTCGACTACGTCGGCTTCCCGGCCTGGCTGAAGCCGTGCTCGGCCGGCGGCTGGCTGGGCGTGTTCAAGGTACACTCTCCCGAGGAGTTCTTCCGCATTTACAACCAGGCCATCTTCCACGGCGAGATGATCAAGAACGACCCGGCCGCGGACCAGGCGGTGAGGAACTGGCTCGGCCGCACCACGGTGATGATCCTCCAGCAGGACATCCCCTGGGAGCGCTTCGCCCGCTGCTGGTACATCGGCGGCGAGGTGCTGGTGGCGCGCTACACCCCGCCGCGCAAGAAGGACGGCGAGGTCTATGGCAAGTACCAGGACGACCCGGGGTTCTTCGGGCCAGCGCTCTACGAGCGGTTGCGCCGGTACGTCCAGCAGGTGAACTCGGTCATGGGCTACGAGATCAACACGGCCGAGTTCGCCATCCGGGGCGACGAACCGTACCTCATCGACTTTTTGAACTTCACCTGCGACTTCAACCCCAAGTCGATCGCGCCTTTCTACGAGCGCTGCCTGGAGCTGGTGGCCCGCTACCTGACCCGTTGTCTGACCGACCCCGCGGCGCGCTTGCAGGCGCAAAACCGCGACCGCGCCTGGGGGCTGCTCGCCACCGGGCAAGCCGCGCCGAGCGCCCGACCCTGAGCACGGACCGGAGGAACACGACCATGGCAATCGAACAGGTGATCCAGGAGTACCGCGCCTATATGCAGGCCCGCCCCCGGGAGATGGTGTCCGAGCACGCGGACCTGCGGCGCCGGCTGACCGAACGCAACTGCCTCTACAAGGGACAGCCCTTCCCCATGTTCATGATGCCGCACTTCATCTCGCGCGAGCAGCACCGGCTGCTCCAGCGCGCCTGCCAGAACCTCGTCTCGGCGGTCGAGAAGGTGACGGACCTCTACTTCGGCGATCCCGCCTTCGCCGCCTCCTTCGGCCTGAGCGAGGGCGAGCGAGTGCTGATGGAGATCCCGCCGCGGCTTTCGCGTAAGATCGTGCTGTGCCGGCCGGACGGCTTTCTGGCCGGCGACGGGCTGTCCTTCATCGAGATCAACGCCGACAGCCCGGCGGGCATGGTCGACGGCGACATCCTGTCCGAAGAGTTCTTCAAGCTCTCGCCGGTCGAGGACATCCGCCGCCGCCACACCGTCGAGCCCGAGCGCATGAAGGAGCGCTACCTTACGGTGCTGCTTGCCAAGTGGCGCGAGTTCGGCGGCACGGCCGCCCCGCACATCGGCATCGTCGACTGGGACGAGGTGCAGCCGCGCACCGAGTTCTACCTCTTGGCCGAGTTCTTCGAAGCGCACGGCTACCCCGCCCGGGTGGGCGACCCCCGCGCCCTGGAGTTCCGGGGTGGCAAGCTGTGGCTCGGCGACTTTCGCATCGATCTCATGGTGCGGCGGGTGATCACGCGGGAGCTCGCCGAGAAGCTCGACCAGGTGAAGGGCCTGCTGGCCGCCGCCCGGGAAGGCGCGGTGTGCATCGTCAACCCGTTCCGCTCGAAGCTGGCCTCCTTCAAGGGCATCTTCAAGGTGCTGACCGACCCCGAGCACCGTCACCTGTTCGATCGCGAGGAGCAGGAGGTCATCGACCGGCACATCCCCTGGACCCGGCAGGTCTCGCCCGGGAGAGTGGACTTCCACGGCGAGCGATTGGAGATGGAGCAACTGCTCTCGCGGCACAAGACCCGCCTGGTGCTGAAGCCCACGCACGGCTACGCCGGTAAGGACGTGTTCGTCGGCGCGGACGCCTCCGACGCCGAGTGGTCCGACGTCATCGCCAGATCGCTCTCGGGTCAGGCCAACTACATCGTGCAGGAGTTCGTGCCCATCCCCGAGGCCGAGTTCCCGGCCTTCGATCCCGAGCTGGTCTTCGTCCCCAAGAAGGTCAACATCAACCCCTTCGTGCTCGACGGCGCCTACGCGGGGTGCATGTCGCGCGTGTCGGACTCCTCCATCATCAACCTGGCCCGCGGCGGCGGCCAACAACCGACCTTCGTGTGCGCATGAAACCGACCGAACTGGTGTACAGCTCGCACGACCGCTGCGAGTACCTGCACCGCGAGTGGCTGGTGCAGCGCGCGCTGGAGAGCCCCGACAACAAGACCTTGCTGTACCTCCCCTGCTCGTCGCGCTCGCGCGGCGACCAGGAGTTCAGCTGGGGAACCTTCGCCTGGTATCTCGAGCGCTTCCGGCAGTACGGCCTCGAGCCGCGGCACTTCTTCTGGGACGAGAACCTGCGGCGCGAGGACGTGCAGCTACTCTTCGACTGGCTGCGCTACTCCCGCGTTGTCATCCTGGGCGGCGGACGCATCCAGCTCGGCCTCGAGCGCTACCGCGCCCTGGGCGGGCGGTACTTCGGCAACCCTGACGCCTTCGTGCAGACGCTGCTGGCCCGCCAGGCCGACGGCCTGCTCACGGCGGGGTTCTCGGCCGGGGCGGCGCAACTGTGCGAGCACAGCTGCGACGAGGACGTGCCCACCTTCGGGCTCATCGCCAAGACCGTGGTCACGCTGCACCACGAGCCGGCCGCGCGGGGACACCTGGACTACCTGGCCCACCGCCACCCCGACTGCCTGGTGTTCGGCCTGCCCAACGACTCGGGGATCGCGGTGAGCCGCGGCTTCACCGAGCGCGGGAACTACTGGCAGATCATCCAGTTCATCATCGACTGCTCCTGGGACCGGCCCGAGGACGCGCACCACATCAAGACCCGCCAGGGGGTGCCGATCGAGCACCGCTACCTGGACGGGCGGGAGTGGCGCTTCAACGGCGGCGACATCCTGCTGCGGGTCTTCTATCAAAACGACGGCTGGGAGGGCTGGATCAAGCGGCCGGAGGTGCCGGTCTTCCACGAATACGGAACCCAGCGCGAGTGCGGCTACCGCTCGGTCGAGGAGATCCTGGGGAGCCGCTGAGACGGACGCACACCGTCCCGAAAACGACGGGCGGAAGGGTCTCCCGGGCGTGGGGTGGGGCACGAGCGGCCGGATTGTCAACGCACCCGCGGTCTGTGAAACGGATCGAATCAAGGCGCCGCCGCGGACGTCGCCGCCGCCTGTGCATCTTTCAAGGCGCTGGTCGGCCGGACCGCCGCCAGCCGCCGGGCCTTCTCCACCACCTGGGCGGAGAGGTTCTCCGAGGCGGAGCGGAGTAGCTCCGCCTTGAGAGCGCGCCGTTCCTCGGCGCGGGAGACCAGCGCCGCCTTCCGTTTGCCCTCCACGCGGGCGAACACCGAGAACAGGATGGTGCCGGTCTTCACGTCGAACAGCGTGGCCTCCAGCACCCCCGCGGCGCTGAGCGTGCTGGCGGGGGCGAACAGCAGCGGCAGCAATGCCAGATAGCTGAAGCCCCAGGCGTTGAGGGAGCTTCTGTCCACGAAGCGGTTTCTGTACAGGACCAGGTAGTCGGCGCGGTAGCGCGCCGCCAGCTCGCGCAGGCCGGAGACGCCGGCGTCGCACGGCCAGCCGGTGGACACCTCGCTGACTCCATCAAACAGCCCCGAGCGCTCCAGTGCGCCGGCGATGGCCTCGGGGACGGCGTTGAGCGGCAGGTCGGGGTCCGGGCCGTAGCCCGTGGCCACTGGGATCACCCCCACGCGCGCCCCCTCCTCCAGAAACACCGGGGCGGCCAGCACCCGGCGCAGGTCCTCCTCGGAGATCGAGCCGGCGGTGTCGCGCTTGAAGTGATCTCGCTCGAGCGGCGTTGCTGCCGGAGACAGCGCAAGCGGCGCCATCTCGGCGTGCATGGGCTTCATGGCGGCGCAACCCGAGGCAACGGCAACCAGCGGCAACGATACAACCAGAGACCGGATGCGGCTCGACATGGCGTTCCTCCTTGGCGGGCGCGAGTCCCGCCATCATTTATCGAGTTAACGCCAGACACCGGCCGCGGCTTACACCCTGATGGAGGTTCCGGGATCCGGATTCAGGGGTTCGGCGATTCGCTCATGGGCTGCTGGTCGAGGATGGTCCCGCCGGCGCCCATGTAGAGGAGCTGCTGGCCGAAGGAGAACTCGTCGATGAAGAGGTCGGTGACCTGGCCCTGCGGCGGATCGAGGTGGATCCAGTAGCCGTACGGGCCACCGTGGTGGTTGATGGCCTGGGCCAGGTCGAAGTACCCGTCGATGACGCGCGGGGTTCCCTGGTGGGTGTAGCGCGCCTCCTCCAACCCGCCCATGAAGCACGGGAAGAGCTCGGGAAAGCCAAACGGCTCGATCCAGCCGCGCGAGCGCAGCCAGAGCACGTCGCCGTTCTGCACCGAAAACTCGCGGATGCGCTCTTCCAGCGTAAAGGTGTCGCAGCTCATGAGCCCGCTCCAGCGCCAGTCCCACTGGACCGAGCCGGAGAAGCGGCTGCCGCGGGTCAGGTTGGCGGCGTCGAGGATGAGGACCGGCTGGACCGGCTGGCCGTTCTCGACGCGGAATAAAAAGCGCAGCTCGAGGTCGATGTTCTCGGCGCCCTTGGCAAAGCGTTGCTGGAACACGAGTTCGAAATCCCCCTGCCCGGGCTGATCCTTCCACTCGCGCGTCATCTGTCCCGCCCCCGTCGCGGCCGCCAGGGCCCCGTCCGTCGCCGCCTCGAACCGCTCCACCCAGTCGGGGGCGGAGACGTCGTCCTGGACCGAGAACTGGTAGCGGCCCGGCCGCAGCGAGAGGCGGACCTTGACCTGCCAGTTCTCCTCCACGCTGTCGCCGCGGTGGGCGTAGCTTACGCAGATGCGCGTCGGGTCGGGTACGGTGATCTGGACCTGGCCCGCGCCGATGTCCTGGCAGCCGCCGTCCCGGCAACCGGAGGGGCACTCCACCCGGCTGAAGGAGTAATGACAGCTTCCGGTAACGGGATCGCACTCGCCCGGGGCGCGGTAGGTGCGAAGGAACGTCGTGTCCTCGCACTCGTCGGCGGGAGGCTCATCGCAGGTCTTTCCCTGGCAGCGGTCCGTATCCCCCGCATCCGCACCGTCCGCGCCGTCCGCGCCGTCCGTCCCCGCGTCCGCTCCGCCGCTCCCCGAACAGGACACGACGAGCGCGCCACCCACCACCCAGACGACGGCCCAGATCAGCCTCTGATCCGAAAGACGCATGAAGTCATGCTACCGGATGCCCTGGTTTGAATCAACGCCCCGGCGATCCGACCGCACCTTGTAATACTGCAATTCGATTGATCCATTGCGAAACTTTTTGTGGCGCGGCGCGCAAGGCGGGTCCTCCATGCAGCGGAGCCGGCTTGGCGGCGAGCAGTTAGGAGGAGCCACCGTCAAGCAGCCGCGCCCAAGAGAATAGTGTCGTAAAAAAGCGAAGTACGGTCCGCTTGGCGATTGAAGCCAGCGGATCTTGCGGCTAGAATGCTCTGTGTGCGTTCCGCCTCCTGCCCAGGAGCACCCATGCGCCAGATCCTGTTTCTTTTGTCGCTGTGCCTCTTTTCCGCCGCCGCGGCCGCCGGACCCGCCCCGTCGCACCTGCTGATCCAGGTCTCCTTGGAAAAAGGGTCTTTTACGCTGGTTCGCGTCACCGAGGTGGCCCAGCCCTTGCCCAAGCAACGGACCCCCAGCGAACCCGGGACCTGGAAGGCGGCGCTCCTGGACGAGAAGGGCCGGCCACTCTACTCGGTCCGCATGAACGATCCCACCGAGCTACGCGGCGAGTTCGAGGATCCTACGCAGCCCGGGCGCATCCAGGCGGTCCACACCCGGCAGCCCGAGCCGGTGCATTTTACCGTGCGTGTCCCGGCGGGCGCGGGCCGGCGGCTCGTCTTCTACGCGCTCGACGCCGAGCGGGTCCGTGAGCCCGAACCCAAGGAAGCCGACTGGAAGACACTCGGCGATGTCCGGCTCACCGGGAAGGAGTAGCCCATGCGCCGTCTCCTTCCGCTCGTTTTCGCCGGCACGCTGGCGCTGCAATTATTTGCCGGCGCCGCCCGGGCCTACGACGTCGAGGTCATCGAGCAGAACGGCGATCCCGCAAACCGCGTGGACATCGCCATCCTGGGCGACGGCTACCGGGTCGAGGACCAGACGAAGCTAACCACCGACGTGAATTCCTTCCTCACTCTCTTTTGGCAGCGCCAGCCTTTCGGCGAGTACCGGCGCTACTTCAACGTCAAACTGGTGCACGTCATCTCCAATGAGATTGGCGCCGACAACGGCACCTACGGCGTCACCCGCGACACCGCACTCGGGGCCTACTACAACTGCAACAACATCGACCGGCTCTTGTGCGTGAACACCGGCACGGTGTTCTCGGTCGCCGCCTCCCACGTCCCCGAGTACGACTACATCTTCGTCATCGTCAACGACCCCAAGTACGGCGGCGCCGGCGGATCGATCGCGGTGTTCTCGGTGCATTCCAGCGCCCCCGAGATCGCCCTGCACGAGTTCGGTCACACCCAGGGCGCGCTCGCCGACGAGTACGAGGACGCCTACCCCGGCTACCCCGGCTGCGGCAGCGATTGCCCCGAACCCAACGTGACCAACCACAACACCCGCGAGACGGTGAAGTGGAACAGCTGGATCGACGCCGCCACTCCGGTGCCCACCCCGGAAACCTCGCAGTACGGCTCGGTGATCGGCGTGTTCGAGGGCGCCCGCTACCAGACCAGCGGCGTGTACCGCCCCAAACAGAACTGCCAGATGCGCGCCCTGGGCCAGCAGTTCTGCTCTGTCTGCGGCGAGGCCATCATCCTGCGCATCTACAACAAGGTCGATCCCATCGACGCCACTTCACCTCCCTCCCCGGTGAGCCTGGGGCCGTGCGACACGGCGTCCTTCACCTACACTCATCCCGAAAAGCCCACCGACACCTTCCTGGCGACCTGGACGCTGGACGGCCAGGCCTACGCGAGCGGAGTGAACACCCTCGACATCCTGGCGTCCTCGCTCGGCCCCGGCGCGCACACCCTGCGCCTCGACGTCGCCGACGAGACGCCCTCGGTGCGGCGCGATCCATCCAACCTGCTGTTCGACAGCTACACCTGGACCATCAACGTAAGCTCGGCGGGCAACGTGTGCCTCATCGGCGGTCAGTGCCTCCCGGCGGGGACGGTCGACCCGTCGAATCCCTGCCGCGAGTGCATCCCGACCCAGAACCCCTCCGGCTTCAGCCCCGACGATACCAACACCTGTGACGACAACCTGTTCTGTAACGGCGCCGAGCGCTGCCTGGCCGGGAGTTGCGTGCGGGAGAACCCCCCCTGCGCCGACGACGGCCTGGCCTGCACGCAAGACTGCGACGAGGACGCCGACGCCTGTCATGTGTTGCTGGCCGGGAACTGCCTCATCGGAGGCGCTTGCTTCCCGGATGGCGCGGCGGACCCGCAGAACCCGTGCCGGGAGTGCGCGAGCGCTTCCGACCCGTCCCACTGGACCAACGACGACCAGAACTCCTGCAACGACGGGGTGTTCTGCAACGGCGAGGAGCGCTGCGCCGCGGGGGTGTGCCAGGCCGGCACCAACCCCTGCGCCGACGACGGCCTCGCCTGCACGCGAGACTGCGACGAGGACGCCGACGCCTGTCATGTGCTGCTGGATGGGAGCTGCCTCATCGGGGGCGTTTGCTACGCGGACGGCGCAACCGACCCGCAGAACCCCTGCCGCAAGTGCTCGCCCTCCCTCGGTCCGCTGACCTGGAGCGACGCCGACGGGGCGCTCTGCGACGACGGCGATCCGTGCACGGCGAACGATCGCTGCCGCGGCGGCGCCTGCGTCGCGGGAGAAAACACCTGCGCGGACGGCGGGACGGACGCCGGACCGGACGGCTCTGACGCGGGCGCGGACGCGGGTTCGGACGCCGGGAGCGACGCCGGCGATGGCGCCCACCCGCCCATTGTTTCCGGCGGTTGCGGCTGCGCGGGAGCGGGCGCGCCGGGCGGCGATCTGGCCCCGCTCCTTGCCCTGCTGCTTATCTGGCTCAGCCCTCGGCGTCCTTCGAGGAGAACTGGTCGTCCTTGTCGCGGAACAGCACGTTGAAGGTGGTCAGCGTCCCGTAAATCTTGCTGATGTAGCCCTGGAGATCGACCTTCTCCGCCTCGGAGAGTTTGTCGTTTGCGTTGATCTTCTGCTCCAGCACTCGCAGCCGATCGCGCAGCATCACGATCTTGTGAAAGAACGTCTCCAGCGGCACGTCCTTGGCCTGGAGCGCCGGATCGGCCGGCTTGAGGGTGAGCGTGCCGCCCGCCCAGCGCTTGCCGATGGCGGGATAGCCGTAGAGCGTCTCCTCCTCGAGCAGCTCCCGCAGCACTTGTTTGAGCCCGTCGCGATCCATGGCGATCTCTCCCCGGGTATCCCCTTGTACCGGCGCCTCCAGCGTGGCCCGCGCCGGCCGCGGGGCTTCCTCCTCGGACCACCCGCTCTCTCGCCGGCGCGAGCGCGGCTCCGGCGAGGCCGCCACCACGCGGGTGCGCACCTGCCCCACCCGCTCTTGCCGAAGCTGGAGCGAGGGACAGGCGTCACGTCTACCGGAGAGCTGCCCCAGCTCGGGCCGCAGCCGGCACGTTCCGCTGCGCACCCCGCCCGCGTCCGCCTCGCCGGTGCCCCGGAATGCGGCACAGTCGGCGCAGGTGGCGAGCGGCAGATCGTTCATTTTGAACCGAGAGCGGGCTTCTACTTGGTGATCACCAGCGCCCACTGGTTGAGCTTGCCGGTGTCCTGGGCGTAGGTGTCGACGAGCTTGAGCGTCCAGGTGCCCTGGGCCGAAAGCCCCTTGAAGGCGTCCAGGCTGAAGCTCTGCGCGATGTTCTGCCGCGAACCGCCGTCCTGGTCCCACACCGTGACGGTCTTGCCGCCGTGGCTGAGGGTGATCCGGAGATCGCCGATGTAGGTGTGGGTGACGTCCAGCTCGAGCGACAACGAGGCGATGGTCATGCTGTCCGGCACCTCGATGGTGGAGCTCACCCCGGCGCTCGAGTTGTCGGGGATGCTGGCGCTGGTGGTGTTCTCGTAGCGCTTGGAGGTGTTCGGGTCGGGGGGCGTGCCGCACAGCGAGCCGGCGGGCGAGAAGCAGTTGTCGCGCACGCCGCTCACCCCGAAGGTGGAGTCTCCCACCTTGTTGCGCACCGCCTGCAGCAGGTCCTTCCAGGAGACCTTGTAGCCGCGGGTCAGGGTGTACTGGATCTTGGAGAGCACCGGGGCGGCGAACTCGTTGGCGTTGGCCGAGACCTCCACCACCGAGGACATGATGTCCACGTTCTGCCAGCCGCCCTTGCCGGCCAGGATCGGCCGCACGTAGTACTCGTAGCCCAGGCAGCCACCGTACAGGAAAATTTGGTAGAACGATGGGTAGGTGGGCCGCTCCCAGAAGTCGCTGGCCCCCAGCATGCTGTGGCCGTCGTACACCACGATCTCGTGCTCGGAGAGCGCACGCTGGAAGTTGGAGAAGTGGGCGAAGTCGCCCAGGCCCGAGAAGTCGCGCGGCGAGTAGAGGTCGATCTCGAACTCCACCTGGCCGAAGGTCTTCCTGAAACGCCGCCCCACCGGCGCCGGAGTGACCTCGGTGAACTTGGCGTTCTTGAGGTTCCGGGCCATGGTCTTGTAGGCGCTCATGCCGGGATCGCTATCGCTGATGGCGCCGTCGCCGATCTGGCCGAACAGCACCACCGCGGTGATGCGGCCGTCGGCGATGAGCCGGTCGTACTCGGGGTAGGTCACCTTGCCCTGCGCGAACATGCGCGAGATGGTGATCTGCATGTCCTGCGTGGCGATGCGGCAGCCGGAGAGATCGGGGTTCCACATGTACCAGTAGATGGTGGCGTCCAGCTCCATGTGGTCGTCGGGATCGGCGCAGCTGTTGCCGGCGTCGGAGTACACCGAATAGGGCTTCAGGGGCACCTTGGCGGTGTACACCTTGCCCACGCTGGCGCCGGAGACGTAGCGCTGGAGCAGCACGGCGTTCACGCCCCGGATACGGAAGTGCCGAAGCTTGCTCACCGGGGCCGAGCGCGCCTCGGCGGCGGTCTTCCACAAGCCGTCGATCTGCCACTCCACCCGCTGGTCGGAGCTGGCGTCCTCGGCCAGCGACTCGAGGTAGAACTGCCCCTGCTTGCGCAGGTAGGTCAGCGCGAACTGCCCGAGCTGGGCCGGGGCCTCGAAGATCTGGTAGCTCGACGCCTCAACGTCGGCCTCGAGATCCACCTCCACCTCGATGCCGTCGGGGTTGTAATAGGCGGTGTCTTCCTTGCCGCCCGCGGTCCAGTCCTCCAGGAAGGCGTTGTAGTCCTCGTCCGCACCGCCACAGCCGCCGAGCAGGCCCGCGAGCAAAAGCAGAAGTCCGATCTTACAAGGCTTCATGTCATCCTCCATGGATTACCGAGTTCGGCGCACCAGTTTGACGGTTTCGTCACTGTTTTTCAAGGATATTCCGGCTCTCCAACGAGCCCACGCCAGGGCGCTGCGTCGACAGTTCAGCGGCGCCAAAAAAATTCTTGACAAGCCCGCCTCGGGCAATGCATTCGTCAAGCCCGGAGGCCGGTTTCAATTCCTCATGGGAGTGCGTCATGAACCTCATCGTCGAGTGTAACCAGTGCGAGGCGGACTTCGAGCTGAGTCTGGAGGACCTGCTCAAGGAACCGCGCAAGCTCTCTTGCCCCAACTGCGGCATCAAGGCCGATCCCGACATCGTGGAGGCCATGGCCACGGCGCTCGACGAGGCAGTGGCCCAGGCGGCGCGGCTGCGGCGCCGCTTCAAGATCTCCTTTGGTGTGGAGAGCGACGAGCTGGAGTCGGAGCAGGACGACGAGGTGGCCCTGCCCGAGGTCGAGGACGACGAGGACTCGCTCTGGGGAGACGAGGGCGAGGAAGAATCCGAAGAAGAGGAAGAGGACTGACCCGGCCGCGCTTTTTTTCCGTCCAATGACCGTTGCGACCCTGGTCGGCCCGGCGCCGCCGGGAGGCTGGCGCTCTGGTCTAACGCGGGAGGCTGGCATGGCCCGGTGGGGTTGGTTGGCGGTGTTGTGCGGCGTCCCCTGGCTGGCGGCGCCAGCGCTGGCTCAGGCTCCCGGCGGCTGCCCGGCCGGTTACGTGGAGATGACGGTCCAGGGGGTGGTGCCCACCGAGCAGGGCATGGCGGTGGTGCTGAAACCCGACAAGGAGGAGGTGCTGCTCCCCATCTGGATCGGGGAGGCGGAGGCCTTCTCCATCCGCCTGCGCCTGGAGCGGCGGCGCTTCGAGCGCCCGCTCACCCATGACCTCCTGGACACGGTGGTGCGCGAGCTGGGAGGCAAGCTCATCAAGATCCACGTCGACGATCTCAAGGGCAACACCTTCGTAGGCATGGTTTTCATCCAGCAGGGTAAGAAGACGATCTCGATCGATTCGCGCCCCTCTGACGCCATCGCCCTGGCGGTCGGCAACCGCCTGCCCATCTGTGTCTCGCAGAAGGTGTTCGAGCGCGCGGGGATCCGCAAGGAAGCGCCCGAGCCCGAGTCACCGCAAAAGAGCCCGAAGGACACCCCTGAGAACCTGCTCAAGGACATCATCGATCCCGCGGAAGAAAAAACGCTGTGATGTCGACAGCCCCCTACACCCCAAAGACCCGACCCCGTTGATTCATCGAGAGATCCTGCACGCGAACAGGTGACGCCGACACGTTCGCGTCGAACTATCCTTCGGCGGAACGCCTCGCCAGAAATGCAGCAGGACTCGTTCGCGTTGTCCCAGGAGCCAGGCAACCCGACCCGACCCTCTCGAAAAAAGCAGGCTGCCGAACGAACTGGATCTTTCTACGAGACTGCTGCCGGCGGGTTTCCTGCTAGGTGCCGCTGCCTTCCGTCGAGGCTCCCCCACCCTCGCCTCCACTCCCCTCGCCGCTACCGCTCTTGTCGGTCGCCTGGTCCGACTTGTCGTCCGGCGTCGATACCGTGGCGCCACCCCGGGCCTCGTTGTCGTCGGACCACTCGGTGTCGTCGTCTTCGCAGCGGCACGCTCCGGAGGCGAGCGCCGCCCCCAACCCGGCCAGCCCCGCTCCGACCAGAACTCGCCGTAAAAAGAACCGGCGTGAAAATCCCTGCCCTGATTTTTCGTTTTCGTCCGGTTTTCTCATGGCCTGTTCACCCTCTCTGTTATTCCAGTCGATCAAAACCGCCTCGAACGGAAAAAGTCAAGCAAATCAAACCGACAGCGCCTACCGCGTCGGTGCCAGCTGCTTCTTGAGCTCCTCGGGGTTCGGTAGCATCACCGCGCGGGTCTCGTCGATCCGCGAGAGCGCCCCTTTGCCAAAGCCCTCCAACTCCAGGGAGAAACCCGCCGGCGCCTCGGTCCGCACCAGGCCGAACAGCGGCACCTCGGGGCTGTACCAGGAATCCATGCGCCCCTGTCCCTGCGGCAACTCCGCCGAGTAGTGGGTGGCATTGAGCCAACCCGCCGGCGTGTACAGGCGCTTCGACTCGAGTTTCTTCATCTTGCCGCCGCCACGCGAGCACACCTGGCAATCCCCCTGCATGCAGGAGGAGTCCTGCGTGCGGTACTTGTCCAGCAGCTCCTTCGGCAGCTCCATCGGCACCCGGTTTTGCCCCTGCAGGATCATGCGCTGGATCGAGCCCCGCAGGCGGGGATCGCCAGACACCAGGATCTTGAGGGCGACACGGGTGGCTTCCTCCGCCTGGGCATCGCCGAACTCCATCTCCAGCCAGAATTGATTCTCACCGAGCGGTTTCTGAGGGTCCGCGTGCAGCGGCAGGCTGACCCGCAGCCGCCCGCCAAAGGAGGGGAGATCCAGCCGGAGCGGGGCGCGAAAGGCGACGCGGTAGCTGACCCAGGCGCCGGGCGTGGGTTCGAACTTTTCCCCTTGGAGCGCGCCGCCGGCGGAGTCGAGCACGGTGCCGAGGTCGGCCGGGCCGGCCTGGACCGCCACACCCCAGCACAGCGGCAAGAGAAGGGCGGCTATCGGTGACGTACACCCGCGCATGAGTCACTCCTCTCCCCCTTCTCCATCGCCGGGCTCCAGCACCAGCGGCGCCCGGTCCTCGCCGGTGATCATCTCCGCTCGACCGCAAGGATAGTCGCTCATGCCGAGCAGCGTGATCCAGTACCGACCCCCGTCCTCGCTGACCGCGACGTACAGAGTCCCGGGGCGATCATCCGGCCGTGGCGTCAGCACGGGGCCCTCGGCGCTCGACACCAACACCACCTGGACGGGGAGACGCAACCCGTGCCCCAGAAAACCGGACGACGGCATCCGCCCCTTGTCGCGCAGCAGTTTCTCGAGCGCCTCGCGCTCGACGGGATAGGACTCGCCCTCGGCCTTGCGTTCGTCCAGGGCACGCTTCAACCGGCCGCCCGCTCTGACCAGCAGCACCGGCGGCGGCGCCTCATCGTCGCCGAGCCACTGTGTCTGCGGCACCACGGATAGGGCCTCCCAGGTCCGCATGAGAATCACAGCGGCGAACAGGAACAGCACCGCGACGTGGTGCAACAACCGCGTCGATCGGCGTGACACGAGTAACCAGAAGAAGTACCCCAGGTAGCCCGCACAGCCGGCCCCTAGCGGAAGCCATACCGGCCACAGCGGGAGCGTGGCGAAATAGCAGGCACTGGAGAAGAGCACCTGGAGCAACACCCGCCAGCGCTCGAGGCCCACGAAGAGCGCCACCAGTAGCAGCCCGAGGTAGAGGAGGTTTTTCCCGGTTCGCATAAGATCCGTCGGCGGCCCGCGAGCGATCACGGGATGGGGAGGTTCAAGATGGCGTAGTAGCTACGGTAATAGATGTCGTAGGCACGAATCATGGTGGGTAAAAAGATGATCGACATCGTCACCAGGCCACCGAGCAAGAACGACACGATCAGCGCGTATTCCACCATTCCCTGTCCCCGCCGCCATTGGCGGCGCCTGCATTTTCGTGTCTTCATGGAGATCCCTCCGCGGGTTGTGGGGCCTGGAAGTTGGCCACCAGGAACACCGCGCTGCTCGCTCCCCCGTCCGGGCTGGAGATGGTGACGTTGATGGTCTTCGGCCCTCGGGCGAACTCCAGCATCACCCCCTCGAACTCCTTGGCCTGGGCGCGGCGGGACGAGAGGTCGAACCCGCGGCGCCCCATCTCTCGCAGATAGAAGACCTCTACCGCTGCCGGCGGCTGGCGCACCGCGCAGCTCAGGGTGCGAAAGCGCCCTCCCCGCTCGTGGCTCTCGTACCGTGTCACCCCCTCGGCCTCGGACGGCACGGGCAGGTCGCCGGAGGAGGTCACCAGCGCCGCCGGCTGGTCGGCATTGGCCATGACGGCCGGAAAGCCGAACAGCGTCTTCCCCTCTTGGACCAGCACCAGGTTGACCGCCGCCATACTGGCCAGATCGAGGTACCCGATGGCCGCGCCGGTCTCGCCCACCCGCACCACGGAGACGACGTGTCCCTCTCGGGTCCATGCCTCCCGGTAGAAGGCCAGCACCGTGTCCAGGTCCTCCTCGATGCTGAAGTAGTACAGGCTGAGCGGCCGGCCGTTGACCGCCGCGTCCGTCCCCATCGGGAACAGCTCCGCCCCCGGGTAGGCGGCGATGGGCCAGCCTGGCGAGGGCGCCTGGAGCAGGAGCGAGATGACCGCGGCGACGAGCACGCTTCCTCCTCACGGGTTCTGCTGGTTGCCCGAGAAGCAGTCGTCCGCCTGCGGCGTCTTGCAACCCATGTAGAACGGCCCGCGGGCCAGGTAGGTGTTCACGTACTCGCTGTCGTAGCTGGGCTGACACTTGTCCTGGTGTGGGGTGGTGTGCATGCCCTTGCTGCCGCTCTCCTCCAGACCCTCGCCACAGTCCACGTCGATGGGGATCTTGTTGATGTCGTTCTTGTTGTCGCCGCGCGAGGCGATGGAAGCGAGCCGCGTGCCGAAGGGGTTGGGATCGATGAGGTCGCCGAAAATGGGGATCTTGCTGATGGCCGAGAGCAGCTGGTCCAGCTTGTCCAGCCCGGGGATGTTCTCGACCAGCATACCCCACACCGTGACGCGGTTGAGCTGCTTGAAGAACAGCGCGTCCCGGTCCTTGGGCTGGTAGCCGCCCCAGGGGTAGACGTCCTCGCCGTCCAACAGCGTCCAGGCGTCCGCGACCAGCGTGAGGTGATCCTTCAGCGCCAGGTCCTTGAGGTACTCGGGCGCCAGGTCCTGGGAGTAGAACTCCGGGGCGAAGGTCTTGGGGATGAACTCGTTGGCGTAGTGGATGGTCACGTCCACCCGGATCTGGCCCTTGGTGTTGAACTTCATGAAGCCCAGCACCTTGTTGACGCCCTGGTTGATCTTCTCCAGCACCTTGTCCACCATCTCGTTCCCGGTGGAGCCGATGTTGTCTTGGGGGCCAGGGAGGAAGTTGGCCTCCTGGTTTTCAATCACCACCTCGCCCTCGCCCATGGAGAAACTGCCCGTCATGAATCGGTTGCGGTTGGCCGCGTCCAGGGTGTCCGAGCGCAGGTCGTCGGCATAGCGCGAGATGACGTCGCGGCGGATGTTCTCGAGCGCGAGGTCGAAGTACCCCTCGTGCTCGCCGGTCTCGTAGTTCGACAGTGGATAGGAGGTGAACTCCCAGGCGGTGTAGCGGGCTACCTCGGCGGTCTTGATGCGCACCTTGCCGAGGTCGACGAAGTACATGGCGTACATGATGATGGGCACCATCAAGGTGGAGATGATGGCGAACTCCACCATGGCCGCGCCGCGGGAACGTCGGAGGCATCGTGTGCGCATGGCGTCCTCCTCGGCCCCTCAATGGGTGATCAGTTCGCGGGCGAAGACATCGGCGAAGTTGCTGGGAATGCCGATGCTCTCCACGATGCGGCTGATCTGTTGGCCCAGCGGCGCCAGCTTGGCCCGCCAAAACGGGTTGAAGAAGTTGGGATACTCGCGCCAGTTGCTATTTCCCGCCGCCCAGGCCCGGCTCTCGCCCCCGCCGTAGGGCGGCTTGAACGACGGCCGGTGGTAGTAGGCCATGGCCCGCGACCAGGCGTTGAGCCCGGTGAAACCGGAGACGTTCACCAAGGGGCGCGAGCCCACGGTCGGATCCACCTTCTCGTCGTGCTCCCCGACGATGATTTCCATTTTTTGGGCGTACCGCTGGCCGCCGAGGGCCTCGGGCGTCTTGTTGAGGAACACGTACACCGAGGGCTGGTTGAAGTCTTCCGTGCCGTCCGAGTTGGGGCGGAACTTGACGTAGGGAGCGATGCCGTCCCACTTGTGGTTGTCGTGATCGCCCTTGCACTCGCCGCCCGGCACGATGTCCCAGGTGCCGCAGTTGTTGGGGATCTGCATGATGTCGCGGTGGGTGCAGTGCTCGCCGTCGCTGTAGGCCGCCCACACGCTGGCATACTTGTCGCCCAGGTTGAGCCATTTGTTGAGCTTGTCCACCACCTTTTTGATCTTCTTGCCGATGATCGGGATCTTGCAAACCCAGCCGCAGTTGAACTTGAAGGTGAGCACCTGATCCGCCCCGATCACCGTCCCGCGCGCCAGGCGCGAGTGGTCGCAGGCGGCACCGAAGCGCTTCCCGCAGCGGGTGCTCTCCTTGGTGTGCGACATGAGCTTGGTCTGGCCGGTGATGTCGATCGGCGGGGCGAGCCCGATCTTGTCGAGGATTTCGATGAGCTTGCCCAGCAGCGGGATGCGCTCGAGGAAGTCGTGCAACGAGCGGTTGGTGATGAACACCGGGAAGCGGGTGGCGTTGGAGACCTCGGTCATCACCCGCTGGGCCATCTTCTGTTCCTCGGGTACGTTGTTGGGATCGCCGCCGCCGAGCTTCTCGGCGTTCACGTCGATGGCATCGCAGTAGCCGGTGAAACCCGGCACCTTGAGGTTGTCTCCCAGGCAGCCCCCCAGGTTGAGCGCCGCCCCCGCCAGGCCGGTCGGGAGGAACCAGTTGACCTCGGGGTCGTTTTGCAAGGTGATCACCGGCGGGGTGATGCCGCTCACGGTCAGGTTGGCGATGACCATGTACTTCATGGCCTTCTCCACCTGCCCGTAGACCCAGTTGATCTTCCCCATGGCCCAGACCATCTTCCCCAGCGCCGGATCGAGGACGTTCTCCGCCAATTCGTGGAAGGCCTTGTGGGCGGCCTTCAGCCCCTGGTAGATGGCCTCGGTGAAAGGCAAGATCTCGCAGCACACCACGCACCCGATCACCGTCTCGGCGCAGGTGCACACGATCCAGTTGACGATGCTGGCCACCATGGTCAGCACCGCCAGCATGATGTCCACGAACCACATGACCGCCAGGTAGGATTGCAGGCTCATGGCGGTCACGTACTGCGACACCTGGGCCCGGTTGACGAAGGCGAAGAAGTTGAACGAACGCGCCTCCAGCGCGGCCAGCGAGTAGGCGGTGGCGTCGGCGTTGTCCTGCAGGCGCATGCGCTCGTGGATGGCGTGGCTCAGGTTGACGGTGGCCAGCACCCCCACCGCCAGCACCAGCATGCCGACCGCGGCCAGCACCATGGCCTGGCCGTCCCGGTCATTCTTCAAATGATGCAGTCGCCGCAGCATGGCGCACCTCCGTCAAGGGAGATTCTTGATGTACGGGTTGGATTGCATGCGCATGGTGTGCGTGGCATAGAGCGGGATGAAGTACTTGTGCGCGCCGACGTGCAGGGCCCACAGCGCGCGGAAGAGATCCCCGCGATCCTCCTCGTCGAACGGCTTGCCGGAGTCCTCGAGCTGGCCCAGGATCATGGCGTCCCGGCCCATGCCGCCAACCTCCCCGGAGATGGGGCCGAACCCGATCCGGGCCTTGGGCTGATCGATGGGGCCGGTGAGCTGGACCCCGGCCTCGTTCGCCATCCAGGCCATGTGGATGATCCAGTTGGCGAAGGGGATCCGCATCCAGTACAGGTAGCGCACCCGGATGGTGAGGCGGGTCGCCTCGCGCACCCGCCGGTTGTGGGAAGAGAACTCCATTCCCGCCCCCGTATTGTCGGCGTGGTAGTCGTCGAAGTCGATCTCCTCGTGGTTCTGGAACATCTCACGGGTGGGGTTCAAGATGCGCACGTCGATGAAGTCGATGTTGGCGTTCACCCCGAGGTTCCCAAGGATCTGGGAAAGGTAGTGGGTGGCTCCGGTGGCGAGTTTCATCTTGGCCCAGGTCTCCAGGATGCCCGGGCGTCTCCCCAGCTCGGGGTCGGTCTCTCCCAGGATGGTGTCGGTGGCCGCGAAGGTCGGCATGAGGGTGATGAGCGCGGCGTTCACCATCTTGTCGCGGTTCATGTTCCAGACAATGCCGGTGCGGCAGGCGTTGTAGGCCGCGTACTCCACCATCAGGCGGGCCTGCTGCATCATGGTGAGCTGCACGATGCCGAGCAGGAGGAAGACCATCAAGGGGAGCACGATGGCCGTCTCGACAGCCGCCTGGCCGCGGCGCCGGCTCAACCTTCTTTCCAGTGGGCGGATTCGTGACATGACCGACTCCCTTGTTCTCAAAGCCAAAAATACCCCAACCCGCCAAATGCCGCAATCGGTCATTTGGCCTAATTCTGGTCATACCATCGGTCAAGTGGACGGCGGGCGCTACTGGAGGACATCCCTCGGGAAATAGAGCTTCAGGCCGCAATGCGGGCAGTGGTACTGCTCCAGAAAACTACCATCCGTGAGTTCCTGCCTCACATAGTGGCGAAAATCCGCCTCCTCGCCGCACTCCGGGCAGCGGTCGGCGCCGATGAACTTCAGATACTCGACCTTTTTCAGCGCCGGCTCGAACGGGCGCAGGTGGGCCTCCAGCGCGGCGCGCAGAAACTCACGCAACAGGGCGATTTCTTTCAACGAATTCCCTCTTTCGTTTCCAAAATGCGCCGATCTCGACGGCTACCACCACCCCCAGCAAGATGGCCAGTTGCCACACGACCATGGCCTGCATCGGATCGCGCATGTTGAGTTCCGCGGTCCTTCCCAGGGAAATCCCCAACAGGACGCCGGTGATGGTTCGGCGCGCGTTCGTCCCGGCCGACCAGCCAAGCCGCGCTGCGCCCCAATCCACAACGGCCGGGATGGGGAGGACGAACAGCCAGACCATGTCGAAGACGCCCGGTTGGATCTCGACGGCGAGCAGCAACCCGAGCGTCGCCAGCAGGGCCGGATACACGCCCAAGCAGCGCGCGCAGATCCACACGGGCCGGCGGCCGGCGAAGAACCGATAGCAGCGCTCCAGCTCGCCCGGGCCGTGATGCGCGAGCCAGAACCCCCAGAATCCCGGGCCTCGCCGCAGCGCACGTTCCCTGGCCTGTTCACTGACCACCACGACTCCTAGCACGGCCTCCAGCCGCGGCAGGCGCCCATCTGCCTGCGCCATTGAAAGACAGTCGTGAACGTCGCGCCTGACCGCGCATGCTCTGCTGGCATCGCGGCCAGGTGATCCAACATCACAAGAGCACCTTACCGGGCTCGCACAGAGGGCCCCGCAATCGGTCGCGCCAACTCCCATCCACGTCAAGGGGGTACATCATGCGTCCAGGAAACTCAGGACTTCGGCTTGAGGGCGTCCAGGAGATCCTTCTCGCTCAGAAGCCGTTTTTTTAGCAGCATGCGCAGCAAGGCGCTGATCACGCGCGGGGCGCCCCCGGCCTTCTCCAGCGCCTCGGGCGCGCCCGCGAGGAGCGACTCCAGCCATGGATCCGTTCCAGAGACTGGCTTTGCCGCCGCGGCGGTCTTGTCCGCCGGAGCCGCCGGTTTTACCGCAGGGACCTCGGCGGGCGCCGTCAGCCCGACACGGGAGAGGAGATCGCCTATCCCCTTGGGAGCGGCGCCGGACTTGTCGGAGGCCGGTTGGACCGGCTGCGGCGGCACCGGTGCGATCGGTTTCGGGGGGGCAGGCGGTACGGGAACTCTGGCGGTGGGAGCGACTGGCGCCGGTGGGGCCTGAACTGCCGGAGCGGGTACGGGCCCTGGCGCGGGCACGGCGGCGGGCTTGCGCGCCACGGGAATCACGGCCGGAGAGGGCGCGGCCTGCGCCGGCGCGGGCGGTTCGTCCAGCGGCGAGATCTCCTCGTCCAGTTCGATGTCCACCGCCTCGAGCACGGTCTCGGGGACCGGAGGCGGAGCCGGCGCTGCCTCGGCCGGCGGAACGGCCGCCGGTTCCGGTGGCGCCTCGACGTTGGAAAAGATGTCCTCGATCTCCTCCATGGTGGCGTACGCCGGGTCGCCGGCGGGCGGCGGAACACCCTCGGGCGCGGGCAAGGCCGGCGCGCCGGCCGGGCCATCCAGGGCGTCGAGCAACGCGAAGGGGTCGTCGGGGCCGGGCGCCGACTGAGGAACCGGCGGCGTGGTCGCCGGGGCGGGGGCCGCTGCCGCGGGAAAACCCGCCGCTTCCCCGGCCATGGCGGCCTGCTCCAGCGTCCCCTGGACGATGACCATGTCGTCGTCCCGTCCGGAGTCACGGCTGGACGTGTCCAGGTCCAGTCCATCGGTTTCACCGAAGTACAACATGCGAATCGCTCGGGAAAGCGCGATCTCGCCGGCCAGCACCGGCTTCACCTTCTTGCCGGTCTTGAACTGGATCTCGTCCAGGGCCTTGAGGTTGGTCGGATCGGACATGGCCACGACAAGCGTCTCCGCCTTGCCGGGATCGCCTTCCAGCCGGATCGGTAGCAGGTGGTTCTTCTCGGCCAGTTCTTTGGGGATGAGCTTGAGCACGTACTCCGGGATCTGGAGCGTCTTCAGGTTGACCGCTGCGATACCGGTCTGACGCTGCAAGGCCGAGAGCAGGGTCTCCTCGGTGATGAAGTGGTTGTCCACCAGCACCTTCCCCAGGCGCCCGCCCCACTTTTTCTGAAACCCCAGCGCCGAGCGGAGCTGGTACTCGTCGATGGCGTTCGCCTCGAGCAGGATCTCTCCCAGTCTCTTCTTGAGCAACCCGACCTCCTCAGGCATCGATCTTCTGCCGGTACTCCTCACGGGTGAGCACACCCTTCTCGATCAGCGTGTCCACCACCGCCTTGAGCACCCGGAGTTCGCGGCGCTGCAACGCCTCGAGGCGCGCCAGTCGATCCTCGATACTGGCACCGCCGGCGGGCTCCCCGGCCGGAAGCGGCGGCGGCGCGCCGGGCGGCTCGATCGGACCTCCCTCGGGCGGGCGAATGGAGTCCAACTTGCGCACCAGGGTGTTACCCAGCGGGTTGATGAGCTTCATGGAGCCCTCGTCCTCGCCAGGGCTCTCCGAGAGGTCTTGGCCCAGGTACAGGCGGCGGATGGCGGCGGCCAGCGCCTTCTCCCCGGCGATGGCCACCCGCACCCGGCAACCGGTGCGAAAGGAGATCTCGTCCACGATGGAGATCTTCTCGGGATCGGACATGGCCAGCACCAGCTGCTTCTTCATGGCGTCGTAGGCCACCGGCAGCACCTGGTTCTTCTCGGCGAACGCGGCGTCGATCTTCTGTAGCGCCTCGGGAGGAATGGTGAGCCCGTTGAAGTCCACTCGGGGGAGGTTGAGCTGCTTGCTGAGCGCCTTGACCAACATCTCCTCTGAGAGAAATTTCATTTCCACCAGGGTGGCCCCCAGCCTGCCGCCCCACTTCTTTTGCTCGGCCAGCGCGGCGCGAAGCTGCGATTCCGTGATCACCTTGGCGGAGAGCAGCAACTCTCCCAGGCGAATGCGTCGGTTCTCAGCCATCGTGCCCAATGGTAGCAGAGGGCGCGCGAGCGAACAAGAAAACGGGCGCCGCCGGCCCAAGATCCAACCCGGTGCCGACGGCTTCCCGTGGTCGTGGGCGTTTCCTGCCAGCACCACCATCCGCAACGGTGCGTGGAGCGTAGGCCAGGCTACGTCAACGGGGGGGGTTGACGGTGAGGATCACGTTCCCTGAAGGCGACGTACCGCCGGAACCCGCCAGCAGCACCGCGGTGAGTACGGTCCCCGCCACCACAGCGCCGGTGGCGGTCCAGAACCACCAGGTGCGATACCATGGCGTGGCCGCGGCTTCGCCGTCTTTTTTCTTCTTCTGCGTCGCGCCGCCCTTGCCCTTCTGCGTCTGCTCGGCGCCGCCGGAGAGGGCCGCCAGCACCCCGGGGCTCCCGGCCTGGGCGGCGAGCTTGGCCAGGCCGCCCGCCAGCCCGCCGTCTGCGGTCCCCTCCTCCGAAATCGCCGTCTCGACCGCGGCGCCCACCGGGCCCTTCCCCGGCACGTAGAGCTGCAAGCGCACCTGGGCACCGTTCGCATCCGGCTCCGCCAGCATCAGCATCTCCGCCCCGGCGGCCACCGCCAGCCCATCCAGTGCCGCGCGCCCCTCGGGCGAGAGCGACAAGATGCTCTGGCGCGAAAGCTTTCCGTACTGCTCCGCCAGGCGCCGCCCGTCGCCCGGCTGGCCGGCCCATACGATGAGGCTCGCGTCTCCCTTCGCCGGGTAGCGGAATCGTCCATGGAAGCTGCCGCCATCGATGTTCGCCGCCAGCCAGAACTCGTCACCGGCTGGCCCCTCCAACACCACCTCGCCCGCGGCCCGCTCCACGCAGTCCACGAACAGCGATCCCGCGCCCGGTCCCAGGTGCAGGCTCACCCGCGAGCGGGGCAACGACTTGCGCTCGTCGAGCGCCACGTCCCAGGTCGCCACCAGGTTGGGGGGCATCGTGGCCGGATCTGGTATGGCCTTCTCGTCGAAGCGGTCCACCTGCCGCAACAACTGTCCGGCGGTCCGCTCGTCCCCGTCGTCGAGGGCAGCACGCGCCCAGTATAAAAAGAGCTCGCTCACCACCTTGCGCTCGCAGCGCGCCGGCGGGGAATCCTGGAGCAGCCGGTGCGCCTCGGCGAACACCGCGCGGGCCTCGGGGAGCTTGAGAAAACGGTACGCTTGCCGCCCCTCGTCGACCTTGCGCTTCACTTCGGCGATCGTCTCCCCTTCCCCCCGCGGCGGAGAGAGCGGGTTGAGCGCGAGCAAGATCCAGGCCTTGCCGCCACCGCTGTGCTCGAGCGCCGCTGCCTGGACAGCCCGCCACACGGCCTGCTGCTGCTCGACCGAACGGCCCTCGGTGGGCAACACCACCGCCGCGAGACGGACGGCCTTGGCCTTCGGTTTGGCCCCGGCACCCGGGGCGTCCGGCGTCTGCGCGGTTGCCAACCCGCAGAAGAGCACAAGCTGCAAGAAAACAACCAACACATGAACCATCGGCATGTCTGCCTCCCTGGCGAGCGGAGCCAGTCTATTTCGGACAACGCACAGTGTCAACGAGAGCCGGATTCGACCGAGCCACACAAATCAGGAAATTCGGTGCGGTCAGGTGCAGGATCTCATTCACGTCGATCTGACTGGCGATCACCGGATAAAACCTTCTTCCAAGGAACTCCAAAAAAAATGATGCTGAGAAAACCTGCTGAAGACGATGAGTTCACAGTCCAAGGTATGTTCCTGGCAGGCTTTTCTTGTCCCCGCTCTTTTTCTAGCTGCCATTTTTCGGTTTTTTCCTGTCAGCGATTTTCCGCGGGGGTCCAAGGGGGCGTGCCCCCCTTGCCATGTTCGCCTCTTGGTTGATTTCTGCTAGCAGCACCTGTTGCTGGCGCCGCTTTACATCCTCGCGCCAATCGGGTATCAACCGGGGCATGAACCATCGCCGATTCTCGAGGGCCGTCTGGGCGGTCGTTCTCGTCGCGGCCGGTTGCACGGAGGAGCGAAACACTCTGCGGGCGGGTGCCGAGACCGTCGTGCTGCCGGTGCTGATCGAGCCCTTCGTGGACGGCAACGCAAACGGCGTCTACGACCCCGGCGAGACGTTCGACGACATCGACCAGGATGGCGCCTGGACGCCGGTGTGGATCGCCGGGTTCGGGAGCGGCCGCTGTGCGCTCGAGGTCCACGACCAACCCGAGGCCCGTATCCTCTACCTGGAGGACCTCGAGACACGCCTCGCCATCGTCAGCGTGGACTGGGTGGGCATTCTCAACGACGACTACCTGGCGATCTCCCAGGCCGTGTGGGAAGCCAACATTTCGCTCGACGGCCTGATCGTGACCTCCACTCACAACCACGAGGGTCCGGACACGGTGGGTATCTGGGGCCAGCCCGAAAAAGCAAAGAGCGGCGTGGACCCGAGATACATGGCTCGCTCCCGGGAGGCCATCGTCGCGGGGATCAAAGCGGCCCGAGAGAGCGCGGCCGAGGTTCGCATCCACGCCGGGCTCGCACGTACGGAAGGTTTGATCAGCGACAGCCGGCTGCCGGAGGTGATCGACGAGACGGTACAGGCGTTCCGCTTCGATCGCGCCGACGGCTCCGGTTCCGTCGCTGTCGTCGCCCACTGGCCCAACCACCCCGAGTGCCTGGGCGGGCACAACCGCAAGGTCAGCGCGGATTTCCCCTACTACCTTCGCAGAACACTGGAGGCGGCCAACCCCGGCGCGGTCGGGATCTACTGGCAGGGCCCGATCGGCGGGCTGATGAACCCGTTGGGTGTGACCGTACGCGATGAACAGGGCAACCCGTTGCCGAAGGACTCCTTCGAAAAAACCGAACGCCTCGGCATTCTCGCAGGCGAGACGGCACTGCGGGCGCTCGCTGAAGCACAAGACGCCACCGGCGACAGCCGCATCCGTTTTCGCCGGCGTACCTTCCTTGCGCCCTTTCGCAACGCCGACCTCACCCTGGCCCTCATAGGGGGACTGCTTCACCGCTCCATCTACGACGAGGCGGGCAACCCCATGTCGGCCACCGAGCTGCCCTCCGATCGGGTCCATATCCAGACCGAGGTATCGGTCCTGGACATCGGCGACATCCAGATGGCAACCATCCCCGGTGAGCTCTACCCAGAGCTATCGTTGGTCGCACCGGGGGGTGGTACGTTCTTTCCCGAGCCGCAGGACCCCAACGCGGACTTCCCTGGCGCACCCTGCGGCACCCCCGTCCGCGCCGCCATGCGGGACACGCCGTTCCAGGTGGTGCTCGGGCTCGCCAACGACGAGCTGGGCTACATCATCCCCAAGTGCCAGTGGGACGAACAACCGCCCTGGACCTTCGGCGAGACCGAGGCGCCCTACGGTGAGGGGCTCTCGGTGGGCCCGGACATGGCGCCCCTGCTGCTCACCGTCCTGTCCGAGGAATTATCCGCGCTGAGAAAGCGCTAGGCCTGGCTCACATCCCGGGCGCGGTGAAGATGAAGGGGTAGTTCACGATCACCACCCCACCCCGCGGGGCGGGGAACTTCCAGGCGCCGATCTTGCGCACCAGGCATTCCTCCAGCGCGGCATCGCCGACGGTGGATTGGGCGATGGCAGCCCGGCTCACGTACCCGCCTTCTCCGATGGTGAAGCGCACCGAGATCTTTCCCGCCAGTCTCGGTTTGCGGTTCAACTCCTGCGAGTAGCAGTAGCGGATCTGGTCCCGGTGCGAGGCGATCACCTGG
The DNA here is from genome assembly GCA_012798435.1 of Myxococcales bacterium. Lineage (GTDB taxonomy): Bacteria > Myxococcota > B64-G9 > B64-G9 > B64-G9 > JAAZNF01. Next base: position 39,569 of record JAAZNF010000002.1, read on the forward strand.
CGGATGACCTCCATGGATAGTGGCCCAATGATCACGGGTTTTCCGACGTTGATGCTGATTGTACGCTCCTCGGGAGCGCGCAAGGCGACCTTCGGGCCACCGGGCTCGCCTCGCGGCCTGACGCGCCCTCCCAGGTTCAGCTCGTCGGACCCGATGATATCAGGCGGTCCGCCGCCGCCCGTGCCCGTGCCGCGCGGGGCCATGCCGCCGAACCCGCCGCTGTCGCCCGGCAGCGCGCCGTCGACGTTCCCGATGGCGGCCTCCATCTCGCCACCCAGGCCGGTGCCACCCAGGATAGTGGAGGCGGTCTGGGTGTCGCCTGTACCCCAAAGGTATATCAAGCCCTTCTGTCCGACGACTACCTTGTCATCAAGCTTGATGGCCTTGGCCGCCGTCCGCCGTCCGGTGTCCGGGCGGCCCGGCAGGCCGGCCTTGCCCGCGACTCCGGGGGCGCGCGGAGCCGCCGGGCGCTCGTCGATGTCGATCCGGAGTCGCGGCACGAACACGAAGTCCTGGTGCTCGGGTTGCGCCCGGGAGAGCATGAAACGCACCACCCGATCAGGGATGCGCGACAGTTCCTCCTCCGCGGCCGCCACGGCCCGCGGTCGCAGGTGCAAGGTGGCGAACACCCCGGCCATCACGAAGAGCATGAGCAGCAACGAGTTCAGCATGAGAAAGTCGACCCGTTCGGCAAGGCCTGAGACGATTCCCGCCGGGCGCAGAACATGGCACAGGCGAAACCCGACCGGCCCGAACCAGACCGTGGCCACGGCCCCCACAGGAAGAACGAAGCCCTCGGCGACGCCTCCGCGTAGCACCTGACGCTTTCCATCGGGCCCGCTGACTTCGGCGGCGGTCGCCGCCTCGCCAATGATGCGAACCTCGTCATTGAAGATGTGGGCGAGACACACACCGGGAGCGCCTACGAAATCGCTCGGAAGGAAAAAGTCCGCGCCCGCCTCGCCCGCCGTGATCTGCCGCCGCTGGTGGGAGAAGGCCCGGGCTTCGAGCACGGTGTCGTCCTTCCATAGCTGCCGCACTAGCAGCCGCCAACCCGGATCCCCTGGTCCCGACGGCACACGATCGATATCTCTTGAGCGCTCGATAGACATGACGACCTCCTTGAGCACGCACGTTCCCGTGCCCGGCGACGAATGTTGGCTGTCCCGGAGGATGGGCCGAACCTCGACGGGTTCACCCTTGGGAAATCAGCCGGTTCGACATCCGCTGCCTGTCGGAGTTCCGTCGGAGGGGGGTGATGACGTGATCAGAAGGTATACTTCACCGTCGGGGAAAGGACGACCATCACGCTCTTTGGCCCCAGCAAGAACTGCCCCACCGCCTCCAGGCCGATGGAAAAATGTCGGAGCGCCGTGGCGTACTCGAGCCCGGTGCCACCAAAAAACGCCACGCTCGAGTCGAGGCCGGACGAGTCCGGGAAGGCCAGCACATACCCGGCGCCGGCCTTGATGAACCAGGCCAGGCGCTTGGTGGTCATGAGAGCGAACCTGCCGCCGGCCGACAATAGCAGCCCGGTGGCGTCGTTGCTGACGGTCTCGGTCTTGTCGCCCCGGATCACGTCCCGGGTGCCGGCGATCTCGAAGCCCTGAGCCGAAAGGTGCAGGGAGGCGATGGTCCCGAGGTCGACCCCCATCTCGATGCCCAGCGCCGGCCCCGGCGGGAACACCGGCGCCGAGGGAGCGCCGCTCTCCGATCCGAAGACATCGCCGATCACCACGGCCGCACCGAGCGTGGAGCGCAACCAGAAGCCGTACTCCACCTCGTTGATCTTGGCCTCGCGCGAGCCGACCTTCTCTTCCCCCTCTTTCCCTTGGGCCCATGCCGCGTTGCTGGCCCCCAGGATGACCAACAGGATCACCGTAGCCTGGCGCATGAATCCTCCGTCGTCGCCCGCGTCTTGTCGCCGGCTCAGCCGCCGGACGGGTTGAGGATGAAGGGGTAGTTCACGATCACGATGCCGCCGCCCTTGGGCTCGGGGAATTTCCAGGTGCGGATCTTCTGGGTGATGCAGTTCTCCACCGCCGCGTTGTTCAACGTGGTCTGGGCCACCGAGGCCTGGGTCACGTAGCCCTTGGGGCTGATGGTGAACTTCACCGCCACCTTGCCGGCCAGGTTGGGGTTGCGGTTGAGCTCCTGGCTGTAGCAGTACTTGATCTGGTCGCGGTGGGAAGCGATGACTTGGCGGATGATCTCCATGGACAGCGATCCCATGACGATCGGCGTGCCCACGCTGATGTTGACGTTGCGTTCACCACGGTCGCGGATACGCGCCACACCGGTGCCGTAGCCGTACTGCCCGCCGCCGCGACCCCGGGTGCCCAGACCTCCCACCCCGATGGTGTTGCCCATGCCTCCGCCGCCCGAGCCGGTACCGCGTAGACCCAGGCCGCCGAAGCCGCCGCTCTCGCCCACCTGGCTTCCGAACATGTTGCCGATGGCGCCCTCCATCTCACCGCCCAGACCGGTGCCACCCATCACGGTGGACAAACCTTGCGGCCCTCCCGCTCCCAGTACCGCGAGCAACCCGCGGTTGCCGACGATCTCCTTGTCGTCCGGTTTGATGGCCTTGACCGCCGAGCGCCGCCCCGTGTCCGGGGCACCGGGCTTGCCCATCTTTCCCTCAGCACCCTTGTAGCGCGGGGCCGACTGCTGTTTGTCGTTGATGTCGGACTTGAGTTTCTCGAGGAAGGTCAGGTCCTGTTTTTCCGGCTTGGGCCGGGTCAAGATGAACTGCACGAAGCGATCCGGGATCTTGTAGAGCTCCTCCTCTGTGGTGTCGATGGCTCGCGGCCGCAACTGGATGGTTGCGATCATGCCCGCGTACACGAAGAGCAGGAGCAACACGGTGTTGATCATGGTGTAGTCGATGCGCTCGCCCATCCGCGAGAGGTAACCCAGCGGCCGGGAGGTGTAGCGGAAGCGGAACCCCATCTGCCCGAATCGCACCGTGGCTGTCGCCTCTGGCGGCAGCGAGAACGAGCCCTTGCCGAACTCGGAGAGTTTTTTAGTGCCCTGTGCCGTAGTCACCTCGCCGGTGCAGCTCGGCAGAAAGGAAATCATGGCCTCGTTGCCGGAGATGTGGGCGATGGTGAAGTTGGGTGAGCCCAGTAGGTCGGCCGGGGCGAAGAAGTCCGCTCCCTCCTCGCCGACCACCACCTGCTTCTTCTCGCGGTTGAAAGTGCGGACCTCGAGCACGGTGTTGGTGCCCCACAGGTGTCGCACCTCGAGCCGCCAATGCTGACCCTCAGGATGTGGATCCTCGGGGAGTTCTCCCAGGTGTCGCGGCGGAGGCAGGGCCACTCTCCTCACCTCCGGCTCCATGGGCGTCTCGACCGCGGCCGGGGCAGACACCACGGGGACCGATTCCTGAGTCACCGGTTCTGCATCCCTTTCCGGTGTCGGCGGTGCCACCTGGGTGGGTATCTCGGGTACAGGTGCGGGGACGGGCGCGGACGTGGCCACTGCGGTCGGCTCCTCGGCCGGTGCTGGGGTCTCGGCCACGGCCCCGACCGAAGCGCCGTCGGCACCATCGCCCTGGACCACCAGGCGCGTATCCCCCAGCCGGATCTCGTCCCCGGCCTTGAGCGTCGCCTTGTTGATCTTCTGGCTGTTGACGAAAGTCCCCTCGGCGCTGCCCATGTCGATGACGTTGAACTCGCCGTTCTGGGCTACCTCGATGACCGCGTGGATGCGCGATACCTTCTCGTCGTCCAGGTGGAGGTGGGCCGAGGCCAGGCGGCCGATCTTGACCACCCCTCCTGGTTCGCGCTCGAAGCTCTCGCTGCCGACGAGCTCGCCGTTGCGGTAGACCTTCAATGAAATCAAGCGGGCCATGACGGCCTCCTTGGGCGATTTAGAGATCGCCTACCGATTGCAGCACCTTGTCCCGGAAATCCTCGCGCACCTTGATCAGGCTCTTGTGCTGGGCCTTGATCCGCCCAGACAAAAACTCCTGGTCGGGCCGGGTGAGGTCGCCGGTGATGGTGTCGTCCTCGAAGTTGTACACGGTCTTCTTCTTGTAGATCACCCCGTCCTCGGCCTTGGCGGTGCCGACTTCCTCGTCCTCGGCCAGGACCGGGAGGCTCCACAGCGCGGCCAGCAGCGCGGCCAGCAGCGCGGCCAGCCAGAGGATCCAACGTGATTTTTGCAACATGTCTAGCTCCTCCACGTCACCCGGCACCTCAAGGCGCCGCGGGTTCTGCCGGCTCGGCCGGCTCGCTCGGCTCGGATCCGCCCGACGGCGGAGCGGGAGCCGGAGACTTTTCCGGATTCTTGGGAGCCTCCGGCGCCGCCTGCTCCTTTCCGACAGCAGGCGCGGGCTTTTGTTCCGGGGGAGGGGTCTTCCCCTTCTCCACGATCACCAGACCATTGGGGAAGACCAAGGGCTTGAGGTTCTTGTCGACGTAGCTCACCTTGATGTCGTAGTTCCCCGGCTTGGTGCCCTTGGGGACGTCGAACTCCAGGGTGTTCTCGTCCGGAATGAGGTGTTTGACCTTGAACTTGCCGAAGTCCACCCGGGCGACGCAGCGGAACAGCGCGCCCTTGAGCCGCACCCGCACGGGCTTGTCGGAGACGAAGGCCAGCGGCACCGGCACGAAGGGGATGTCGGCCGCGGCGTACTTTGTCGCGGGCAACGGCTCCCCCGCCTCCTCCGCGGCCTTCCAGGCCTTGTCCAGGATTTCGGCGCGCTCCTGGTCGATGCGCGCCTTGTGCTTCTCCCGCGGCTGGCATGGCGGGTACTCCACCCACAACCCGCCCTGGAATAGCAACGGGTCCTTGTTCTTGTCCTTCCAGGTGATCATCACGTCCCACGGACCCGGCTCGCGCCCGCGGGTGATGTCGAACTCCATGGTGGTCTCGTCAAGCAGGACGTGTTTCACCTTGAGGGTGCCGATCTCCACTTTTGCCACGTCCGAGAAAAGCGCGCCCATGAGACGGATGCGGTAGTCCTTGTCCGGATCGACCGCCAGCGGTATGACCACGAAGGGGACCTCCGCCCCGGTGGCCTTCTTGGGTGGCAGTGGGCCACTGGCCTCCTCGGCCTTGGCCCATTCTTTCTCGATGGCCTCGGTGCGGGCCTTCTCCAAATCTGCCAGACGCTTCTCCAGTGCCGCCTGCTCGGCCTGCATGCGTTTTTCTTCTTCTTTGATCTTCTCGTCCATCTGGATGTTCTGCATCGCCTCATCGATGGTCTTCTTGGCGATCTCCACCTGATTCGCCGGGCAGCGGCCCGTCGAGCGGCACACCTCGAGGTAGCCCTTGCATTCCTTCTGCGTGGCGGCGTTGTCGTTGAAGTTGCGCAGTGCCATCTGGCAAAGCCAGAAGCGCGGCAGCGCATCATCCTTGTACTTCTCGGCCAGCTGGAGGAAGTGCTGGCGGGCGGCCTCGTGGTCGCCGTTCCCGCGCATGGCCAATCCCAGCCCGATCTCGGCCTTCTTGTTGTCGGGCTCGTACTCCAGGATCTTCTTGAACTGCTCCCGCGCCACCTTGAAGTCCCGGTAGTCCAGGGCGATCTTGGCGACGTTGAACAGGGTGGGGATCATGTCCGGCGCCTGCTGCAACGCCATGCGGAACTGCGCCAGCGCCTCGGAGGCCTTCTTGTTCTGGAGCAAGATGAGGCCCATCGTGTTGAGCAAGCGCGGATCCTTCTCGCGCAGAGCCAGACCGCGCAGGCAGATCAGCTTGGCCATGTCCAGGTCGCCCTTATCGAGGTACAGCGAGGCCATCAGCCGGTAGGCCCCGATGTTGGTCGGGTCGCGCACCAGTACCTGGGCGGCCAGCTTCAGCGCCTCGTCGAACTGCTTCTGGGTCTGCAGGATGGCCGCCATGTTGAGCAACACAGCCGAGTTCTTGGCGTCCTCGGACAGGGCCCGCCGGTACACCGACAGCGCCTCGTCGAGCTTACCCTGGCGCGCCAACAGCGCGCCCCAGTTGGCCGCCGCCAGCGTCAGTTTGGGGAAGATCTCCAAGGCCTTCTTGTAGTGGCCCTCGGCCTTGGCGTCGTCGTGCAAGGCCTCCCAGATGCAACCGAGGTTGTAGTGGGCCTCGGCCATCTTGGCGTCGATGGAGAGAACCCGCTCGAACTTCTCCACCAGGCCGCGGTAGTCGATGGCGCCGGACTTCTTCTGATCCTGGTAGGCCGTCACCGCCTCGGCGTAGGCAGCACGAGCCTCCGCGGACACGTCGGGAGGCTTGGCCGCGGTCGGAGCCGCCGCCGCGCCCGCTCCTCCTGCGGTGGTATCCAACTTCTGGTCGGGCTTCTCGGGGGTCGAGGAGCAGGCCGCCAGGACCAAGGCCAGAAACAGGGTGACGAGTCTTCTGTTTTTATGCATGACCGTTCTCTCGCTCGGGCGCGCTGCTCGCCGCCCTCCTCATAGGTCCTCTTTGGGTTCCTCGCCGAACTCGTCGGGCTCCGCGGGCGGCGGCGAGGAATCCTTGGCGGGCGTCCCCGTCTTGGTCGCGCCCTCGGCTGGCTGCCCTGCCTCTTCCTTGCCGGGTTCGGTGGCCGGCGACGCCTCACCCTCCGGGGCCTTGGGCTCCTCCGGCGCCGCGCGGGTCTCCGGCCGCTCCTTGCGCTCGGTCTGCAAGGGGGCCTCGTCCAGCAGCGCCGGGTTCTTCATCACCTCTTCCCATGTGGCCACCAGCAGCGGGCTGCGCGAGGCGGTGTCCGCCACCACGCTGAGGTTGAACCCCAGGTCTTCGCGCGGGTACTTGTCGGGACGGTACTGTTGCAGCTTCTCCAGGGCCCGCTGGGTGAACTGGCTGTAGAAGCCGAGGTCGGAGCCCTTGACCACCGCCGCCTCGAAGTGCGCCACCGCCTTGTCCTCCCAGGGCTGACCCATCTGCCGCAGGCCGTCCTGGTACAGACTCTTCTGCTCCGGAGTCAGCCCCGCCGGCAGCGGCGCCTTGTAGTAGGTCTCGGCGAAGTCCTCATAGGCCCGGCCCAGCTTGTACAACGAGGCGATGGCCCACTCGGCCTGGCCCAGCTTGACGATCTCCTCGTAGGCCTTCTTGACCTTCTCCAGTCGCCGGGTCTTCTCGTCGAGCTGAGGCTTGACCTTCTTGGGATCCGAGGTGTTGAACTTGTACTTGACGTATTCGGTGTACAACGGCTCCGACTGGATGAATTCGGCGTGAGCCGCGGCCTCGGCGGCCTCGTACATCGTCTTGCGCTTGGCCGCGGGGATCTTGCGGTAAGCGGCCAGCACCTCCTGCATGGCCCGCTCGGCCTCGCGGAACTTCTTGAGCCGGTTGTAGAGCAGCGCGGCCTTCATGCGCGCCGCGATGGCCCGGTCCGGGAGCTTGCGACCGTACTGATCGGCGTACTTCAGGAACATCTCGATGGCCCGGGGATACTTCTTGGTCTTCTCGAACATCAGGCCCAGCGAGTACACCACCTTGGGCGTGTCGTCGGCGTCCGGGAACAGGTGGATGAACTCCTCGCGGTCCTTCACCGCCTGCGGATACTGCCGCAGCGCTTCGCGGTAGATGCCGGCGTTCAGCAAGGCCGCTTGGGCGTCCTCGACGTTCCAGGTGCGCTTGTTCCCTTCGATCTTCTTCTCCTCTTTCTTCTTCTCCTTCTTGGGCGGGGCCTTCTCGCCCTTGCCGGGCTTGGCCTTGTAGCTCACCGCCTTGCCCAGGCCGGCCATCTCCTTGTAGCGCGAGGCGTAGGTTTCGTAGAGCGAGGCGGCCTTGTCGTAGTCGGCCATGCGCTCGTAGTTCTCGGCCAGGTTGAAGATGGTGCCCGGCACCAGGTCGCTCTTGGGATACTCGTCCACCAGCTTGCGCCGGGCCTTGAGGGCGAGGTCCAGCCGCTCGGCCTTCTCGAACTCTACGCCGGCGTTGAAGAGCGCCACCGGGGCCAGCTCGTGGTTGCGGAACTTCTTCACGAACCCGATGTACTCGTAGGCCACCTTGCGGTGGATGCGGTTGTCGGGCATGGGCGGCTGGTTGGGGGCGGGCTTGCGCAGTTTTTCTTCCAACACCTCGATGCGCTTGAAGGCGATCTTGGGGATGAGCTCCTGCAGATAGGTGCGAAGCTTCTCGTTCTTGGCCATGAGCTTCGCGTTCTGGAAGTACTTGTCGGCGTATTTGTTCAGCCCGTCCATGTCGCACTGGAACTTGTCGAGGATCTCGAGCACCAGGTTGGCCGAGTAGTCGGCGAGCTCCGAGTCCGGGCAGCGGTCCACCACCGCGTCGAAGCGCTTCATCGCTTCGTCGAAGTGGTGGTAGTCGTAGTAGGAGTTGGCGATGTCGTAGGTGATCGGGCAGTAGTCCTGGTCGCTCGGGCAGTGGTCCATGTAGATGCGCGCCGCCTCGATGAAGCGCTGCTTGCTCTTGGGCAGCGGGAGCTTCTGCTTCTGCTGGCAGCCGCTCTTCTCTTCGGCGGCCTGCGCCGCGTCGCCCTTCTCGGCCTTCTCGGCCTTCTCACGCTCCTTGCGGGCCTTCTTCTCCTTCTTGGCGTCGGCCTTGTTCACCTCGCGCAGGGCCATGATGGTCTTGTAGGAGGCGTCGCACAGGTAGGTCCCGGGCAGGGTGCGTTCGGGCGGCTTGCCGTCCTTGGGCGGCTCGGGGAACTTCTTGTGTTCCTTGAGGTAGGCGAGGTCGACCGCCACGATCTTGGAGTATTCGGTGGCTGCGCGCTCGAAGAGCTTCAGCCAATGGTACAGCATCTCGGCGTAGGCGAAGCGGATGTCGTACGCGTAGACCGAGTCCGGCGACAGCTCCAGGTAGTCGCCACACATCTCCTGGGCGTATTCGAAGGTCTCCTTCTGCTTGGTCTCGCGCGCCTCCTTGTACCAGTCGTTGCACATGCGGCGCAACGTGAGCTCGGCCAGCTCCCGCGCTTCCTTGATGCGGTTCTTCTGGGCATCGCTGGGTTTTTGGATGCACTCGGCGATCTTGCGGAACAGGTCCACCAGCTCGCGGACCTGCTGCACCGTGTAGCGTCGCGCCGCACTGTCCTTGCCCAGGCGCGAGGCGCACTCCACCACCCGCCCCTGGTAGAAGGGGACCTCGGGTGAGCATTTCTCCTCGCCGATGAGGTGCTTGTACAGAATGATGGACTTCTTGTCCTGGCCGGTGCCGAAGTACAGGTTGGCCAGGCTGACCAGGAGGTCGTGGGATTCCTTGGGGGCGAGCTTGCCGAAGATGCGCGGCGCGTCCTGGGCCGAGCCGCAGCCTTCGCGGCTGTAGGTGAGGGTGAAGTCCTTGAGTGCCTCCTTGCGGATCTCGAAACGGCGTTTCTTGCCCGAGCCCTCCATGTCCTCGAGGTAGATCACGGTCTGGAACTTGTCCTTGGCCTGCTCGCACTCGCCCATGTTGTAGTAACACCACCCCTGCTTGTAGATGGCGTAGGGGTAGACCTCGGAATCCTCGTACTCGGCCACCTTTTTGTAGGCGATGAGCGCCTTCTCCAGCATGGCCGAACCCTTGGTGGCTTGCTCGAAGTAGTACTCGGCGAAGGCCAGGTAGGCGTCGGGCACGAACTTGGACTTGGGGTAGGTGCCGATCAGTTCCTTGTAGATGGTGAGCGCGTCGGCCTTCTTGTCCATGTCCCATAGCGAGGACCCCAGGAAGAACAGCACCTTGTCGCGCTCGGGGTAGTCCTTGTAGGTGTTGGCCACCTCGCGGTAGGCCTCGATGGCCTTGAGACGCCACTCGTCTTCCTTCACCCGCAGGGCCTTCTTGGCGGCGTCCACCTTGGCGCGCAGCTTCTCGTTGGTGGGATCTTTGGCCAGCTCGTCGTCCTGCTCCTGGGCCTGGTTGAAGTAATCGGTGGCCTCCTCGTAGAAGTTCTCGGCCAGGCGGAACTTGAGGGCGGCGACCTCCTTGGGATCCTGCTCGTACTTGAGGAGTTCCTGGAGTTGGGAGCGGATCTCGGCGCGCTTGGCGGCGATCTGCACGTCTACCGAGCGGGTCTTGCGGCGGATCTCGGAGTAGTCGATGGTCGGGCGCCGCTTGGGCTCTTCTTCTTTCTTCTTCTCAGTGGTGTAGCCGAACGCCGCCACGGGCAGGCCCGCCATGAGAAACGCCAACCAGCAAACGAAGGTCCGGAGCATGTCTCCTCCCGGGTGCCGCTACTGGCCCTTGCGGCAGCCGTAGGTCAGGGTGTACTCGTAGGTCCCGAGCTCGTCGCGCCAGTACTCGCCGTCGTAGGGCCAGTACAGCTTCTCGTCGTCGGTGGCCGGAGTCCAGTCGTACTCGATGAGCGCCACGTTGCTGCGGCTGTTGGGATCGAGCCGGGTCGCCTCCAGCATGTTCTTCTCGGCGGTGGTGTTCTCCAGGGTGATGCGCGCGCCCATGGAGAGCAGCTCGGCCAGCGCCTTGCGCTCGGACTCCAGGCGCTTCTGGGTGAGGAGGCCGGCCTGCTTCATCAGGTCCTCCTTGCGCTGTTTGAGGAGCAAGGTGAGGCGCTCGGCCAACTTGCTGCGGGTGAAGGCCTCCTTGGCCTTGGCGATGCGCGAAAGCTCCCGGTCGATCTCCAGCACCGAGGCGTTGAGCACCTTGAGGTCCTTGTCCGAGAGCGCCAGGTTGAGGATGCGTTTCAGTAGCTTTCCGGACTCGCCCGAGGGCGGCGCCTGCTGGATGGCCAGGAGCTGCCGGTAGTAGGCGTCCGGGGCCTGGGCCTTCTTGAGCAGGTTGTCGATCTCCTTGAACAGGGGCTCGTAGCGCTTCTTGAAGTCGGCTACGATCTGGTTGCTCTCGGGGTAGCGGCAGTTCTCGAAGTAGGTCACCGCCTTGAGGATCAGGCTCTCGGGGAAGTACTCGTCGGCGAAGAACGGGCTGTCCAGCGTGATCAGGTTGCCCAGGGCCTTCTTGAAGTCCCCCAGGCGGAAGTTGGCCCAGCTCTTCTCGAACAGCGCCTCCAGCCAGCCCTCGCTGTCGCGCCCGATGTGATCGTAGTAGAACAGGGCGTAGCGGAACTGCTTGTGGGCGTAGTGGGTGCGGGCCAGCTGGAAGAACGACATCTCGCGCAGCCGGTCGTCGCGGTCGGGCGCGGCCAGGACCTGGTGCAACAAGGCCTCCATGCGCGTGGCGTCGTCCGGCGCCAGGGACCGCCACA
>JAAZNF010000127.1 GCA_012798435.1 Myxococcales bacterium
AGCTTCAACCCCTCGGGCCGCGGGATGTTGAAGGCGGCGCGGATCTCGGAGAACATCTCGGCCTGCTTCACGGTGTCGATGCCGAGGTCGGCCTCGAGATCGAGCTCGGGGTCCAGCATCTCGACGGGGTAGCCGGTCTTCTTGGCGGCGATCTCGAGCACCTTGGCCCTCACCGTCTCGAAGTCCGGCGGCACGGCCGACGGTGTGGAGACTGGGGGCTGGCTCAACGGTGGTGCAGCGGTGGCGGCGGAGGAGACCTCCAGCGTACGGTCCTTCGGATCCCGAGCGCCGTCCACGCCGGCGGCGGCGCAGGCGGCCAGGGCCAGCCCCAGTGACGGTAGGTCGCCGAGCTTGGGGTGGTTGCAGGAGACCGCCAGCACCTCCTCGCCGGGCAGGATGTCCTGCACGAAGTTGGCCAGCACCCGGCGCGGGCCGACCTCCACGAACAGGCGCGCGCCCATGGCGTGCAACTTTTGCACCGAGCGCACGAACTGCACCGGCGAGGCCACCTGGCGCGACAGGCGCTCGAGGTTGCGCTTCATGGCGGCCGGCTCCATCTCGTAGGGCTCGGCGTCCAGGTTGGCCACGATGGGGATGCGCGGCGGCGAGAAGGGTAGGCGCGACAGCACCCGGTGCAACGGCTCCACCGCCGGGGCCACGATGTGGGAGTGGAAGGCGTGCGAGACGTTGAGCGGTACGGCCCGGATGCCGGCCTGCTCCAGGGCGGCCAGGGCGCGGTTCATGGGTTCGGTGGCGCCGGCAATCACCGTCTGATTGGGGCTGTTGAAGTTGGCGGCGACCACGCCGGGGAACTCCTGCAGGCGGGGAAGCAGCGCCTCGGCCGGCCCCATCACCGCGGCCATGCGGCCAGGGTCGGCAACCTGCACCCCGGACATCTCGCGGGCGCGCGCGGACACCGCCAGCAGCGAGTCGGCGAAGCCGAGCATGCCGCCAGCCACCAGGGCGGCGTACTCGCCCAGGCTGTGGCCGGCCACCATGTCCGGGCGGATGCCGAAGGTCTCGAGCAGCCGGCACAGGGCGATGTCCGCGGCCAGCATGGCCGGCTGGCACACCTTGGTCTCGCGCAGCGCGGCCTGGTTCTCGGGGGTGTCCTCGGCGAAGATGAACTCCGACAGCGGCCGGGGGAGTTCCGCGCGCATCACCCGATCGGCCTCGGCGAAGGTCTCGGCCACCACCGGGAAACGCTCGCGCAGCTCACGCAGCATGCCGATGCTCTGCGAGCCCTGACCCGGGAACAGGAAGGCGACCTTGCCCTGTCCTGAGGAGCGGAAGATCCCCTGTCCCTGGAGCGCGCGAAACGCTCCCGTTTGAGGGTTCTTGAGGGCCGATAGCAGCAGGCGGCCCCGGCTCTCCCGCTCCGCCGGCGTCCGGTAGGAAAATGCGGCGCGCTCGGCGCCGGTCGGGTCTCGCGCGGCGTCATCGCTCTCCGGAGGTTGCCCGAGGCGCTTCTCCACCTCGGCGACGAGGGAGGCGGCGTCGGGGGCCGCGGCCAGAAAGACCTTGGGACGGGAAGCGCTGGAGTTGCTCGTAATCATGGGCTCGCTCGATCCTTTCTCTGGCCCGCCCGATGACGGCGGGGTCCGCTGCGGTTGCGTCCGGTGCTCGCTGAGCACCACGTGGAAGTTGGTCCCCCCGAAGCCGAACGACGACACCCCGGCCACTCGCGCCCGACCCGGCTCGATCTCCCAGGGGCGGGTGCGGGTGTTCACAGTAAGCGGAGCCGTGCCGAAGGGGATCTTGGGGTTCGGCCGCTCGAAGTTCAGCGATCCGGGCAACACCTTGTGGTGCAAGGCCAGTGCCGTTTTCAATAGCGCGGCGATGCCGGCGGCCGACTTGAGGTGCCCGATCTGGGATTTGACCGAGCCCACGGCCACCGATCCCGGCCGGGCGCCGGCGGCGGCGAACAGCTCGTTGGCCACCTCGGCCTCGACCATATCCCCCACGGTGGTGGAGGTGCCGTGCGCCTCGAGCAGCGTGACCTCGGCCGGGGAGATCCCCGCCTGGCGGTAGGCGCGCTGCATGGCCAGCCGCTGGCCGATGGGGTTGGGCGCGGTGATGCCCTTTCCCTTGCCGTCGCTGGCGGAGCCCATGCCGCGGATCACCGCGTAGATGCGGTCGCCGTCGCGCTCGGCGTCGGCCAGACGCTTGAGCAGCAGCATGCCCGCCCCTTCGCCCATCACGAACCCGTTGGCCCGCTCGTCGAAGGGGCAGCTCAGGTCGGGAGACAGGGCGCCGATCTTGCAGAACTTCACGTAGGTCATGGGCGACATGCTGGAGTCGGAGCCGCCCAGCAGCGCCATGTCGAAGCGGCCCGCCTCCAACCCATCCAGGGCCGCTTGCAGCGCCGCCATGGAGGAGGCGCAGGCGGCGTCGGTGGTGAAGTTGGCCCCGCGCAGGTCGAATACCGCCGCCACCCGCCCCGCGATGATGTTGGAGAGCTCGCCCGGCATGCTGTCCTCGGTGAGCGGCGGGAGCTGCTCGCGCAGCGTGGTGGTGAGCTGATCGGCCAGGGCCCGGGCGGCCGCCGGATCCAGCCCGAGGTAGGCGGGCGTCTGCTTCAGGGCCCGGATGACCCGCGGCAGGGTGACCCGCATGTTCGTCAGGTGGTGGAGTTCGCTCCCCATGGCGTTGCCCACGATGACCGCGGTGCGTTCTCTCGCGAAGTCCTTGCGGTCGTAGCCGGCGTCGGCCAGGGCCTGGCGCGCGGCCTCGATGGCCCACTTCTGCACGTCGTCCATGGAGGCCGCCACCCGCGGCGGGATGCGGTGGCGCACGGCGTCGAAGGCGAAGCCCTCCACGAAGGCGCCGATCTTCACATGGGTCTTGTCGGGTGCGCGCGGATCGGGGTCGTAGTAGTCCTCGATGGCCCAGCGTTTCGCCGGCACCTCGCGGATGGAGTAGCGGCCCGACACGATGTTCTGCCAGAAGGCGGCGGCGTCGTTGGCGTCGGGCATCACCGCGCCGACGCCGATGACGGCCACGGGGTTCTTCAGCTCGGGAGTGCGGACCATGGGGGCTCTCCTAGTTCTGGTTGACAAACTGCGCCAGCGCGTCCATGTCCTCGAGCTCGCCGGCGAGCGCGTCGTGGATGCGCGGCAGGTCGAGGCGCGCTTCGAACGCGCGCAGGGCCTCGCCCGCCAGCGCGCGCCCGCCCGCCACCAGGGCGGTGCCCTCGGCGGCAATGTCCCGGGCGGCCCGGCGGGCCCATAACCGGCTGGCGGCGGTCAGCGTCTGTGCGTTGAGTCGGGACGTGTCGGGTTGGCCAGTGGCGGCCTTGCGCGCGAACACCGCGGCCACCTCGGCCCGGGCGCACAGCAGGCCCAGGGAGAACAGCACGTGCTGGTGGCGGGTGAGGTGCGCCAGGCGGCAGGCCTCCAGGATCTCTCGGAGGGCACCGGCGGCCAGCGCGGCCTGGGCGGCACCGCAACCCGGTTTCTCGGCCTCGAGCGCCTTCATCTGCTGGGACAGGTCGGCATAGAATCCCCCCGCCGACTGGAGGTGCCGGCGCCAGCGATCGCGGGCGATGGTGCGCTGCAAGATCTCCGAGGTCCCCTCGTAGATGAGCGTGATGCGTACGTCGCGCTTGAGCTTCTCCACCTGGTAGTCGTGGATGTAGCCATAGCCGCCGTGGGCCTGGATGGCCGCCTCGGCCGCGGCGTTGGCCGCCTCCGAGGTGGTGAGCTTGGCGATGGCTCCCTCGACCTCGAGCTCGGGCTCGCCGGCGTCCAGCCGACGGGAGAGCTCCTCGATGTAGGCGCGCGAGGCCTCCAGCGCCACGGTGTGGGGAACGATCAGCTTGTGGGTCCAGCCGGGGTGCTGGCACAGCGGGGCGCCGCCCTGTACCCGATCGCGGCCGTAGAGCGCGGCACGGCCCACGGCGGTGGCGCCGCAGCCGAGCGAGAAGGCCGCCACCATGACCCGGGTGTAGCCGAACACCATCTGGGCCTGGCGCAGCCCCTGGCCCTCCACGCCGCCGATCAGGGCCTCGGCCGGCACCCGCACGTTCTCCAGGCACAGGGCGGTGGTGTTGGAGGCCCGGATGCCGTGTTTGTGCTCGGGCGGCCCGGCGCTGAGGCCCGCGGCCCCTTTCTCCACCACGAAGAACGACGGGCCGCCGGGGGCGTTGGCCAGCACCGTGTACAGGTCGGCGATGCCGCCGTTGGTGATGAACTGCTTGTTGCCGGAAAGCAGGTAGGCGACGGTGGCGCCGTTCTCCACCACCGGGGTGGCGGTGGCGCGGATGCCCGCCAGATCCGAGCCAACGGATGGCTCGGTGACGGCGTAGGCCACCACCAGCCCGCGCTCGGCCACCTGCCGCATCCAGCGATCCTTCTGGGTCTCGGTGCCGCCCACCCGCAGCGGGTCGGTGCCCAGGGACACACCGAGCAACGAGGTGGCGATGCCCAGGTCCATGCCGGCCACGCACTCCGAGATGCGGAACACCTCGCGCGCGCCGCCGCCCAGGCCGCCATAGGCCGCGGGGATGAATGCCAGGTGGATTCCCACTTCCGGGCTCATCATCTCGCGGATGATCTCCTCGGGGCAGCGGCCCTCGCGGTCGAGCGCGAGCAAGGTCCGCTCGTCGAGCCGGCGCTTTCCGAAGTCGCGCAGCGTCTGCAACACCAACTCGAGATCTTCGGGTTGCATGGATGATTCGAACATGGTTCTCCTCCCGCCCTGGAAAGTCTGGGCGCCCGCGCTGTAAGCAAATATCGTGCCTCGTATATTTGTGAATTTATCTATTTGTTTATGTTGAATTAATAAATTGCGGGGAGGAGGTTCCAGGGACCCCGGTTCGGAAGCGAAGAACCATGTTTTCTACCCGGGATCTACCTTGGGATGATTGCCGGGGAATGCGATTCTATGAAAAAGACCGATTGCAGCAGTGCGTCAAGGAATGGATTGGCCGACGAATTTCCTTGGATTCACCTCATTGCTGGAATCCTGAAACAAGCGCGGTACGTGTGGTGTGTAAGCGAGGTGGCAGGTGCGTCACGGGATCCCCCTTCCACTTGGCAGGGAGTTGGGTTTACCATCGGGCATGCGTCGTGCGCGCATGCCTGCAAGAACCGCGGACCGCCCGATCGCCCTGATCGAGCAGGTGATTCGAGGCGACGAGGCCGCCTGGCACACGCTCGTCGAGTCCTACCTCGGGTTTCTTTACGCGTTGGCCTGGCGGTACGCCCGTGACGACGAGGACGTGGCCGAGGAGTTGGTGCTGTCGGTCCTGGAAGGATTGCGCCGCCCGGACGCCGAGGGAAGGTCGTTCTACCGCCTGCGGCGATACCTGGAATCGCTGGCGCGCATCGGCGCCCGCTCGCGCTTCGTCACCTGGCTTGCGCTGGTGGCCAAGAACCTCTTCTGCGACTGGTTCCGGGAGCAGGGCGGGCGGAAGGTCCTGCCCAAGGAGATCGAGATGCTGGATGCTCTCGACCGGGAGATCTTCCGGGCCGTGTTCTGGGAGGGAGGAACGGAGCGCGACGCCTGGGAGCGGCTGCGCGCGCGCCGGCCGGATCTCTCCCCGGAGGAGTTCGAGCGGCACCTTTTGCACGTCTATCGCCACCTCAGCCAGCGCAACTTCTGGTGCGTGTACCAGGATCTGCTCCGGCGGGCCCCGGCGCGCGTCCTGGGGGACGGCGGCCCAGGGGAAGGGAGACCCCTGGACGTTCCCGGCGCCGAGCGCCCGGATCAGGTCTTGGAGCGCAGCGAGGTGGAGGCCGCGGCGCGTCGGGTGGCAGAGGTGCTCGAACGGGCCATCGCGACCTTGCCGCCCGTGACCCGCCAGGTCGTTCGCTTCGCCTGGCGGCAGGGGCTCAGCGGAGAGGCCATTGCCCGGGCCATGGGCTTTCGCAACCGGCAGCGGGTATACGACGAGCTGGCGCGGGCCCGGCGCCGGATCCGCGCCTATCTCCGGCGCGCGGGAGTGGATCTCGACGAGGCCCGGCAGGTCCAGGCGGACATCGCGGATGCCTGGGCGAAAATCCCAGCAGACGACGACCTTTCAGATCCCTTTTCGGCTTCCGTCCCGATGCCGTTGAAGTCGCGAGAACCCCAAGGAGGTGCCCGTTGAGCTGCCCCAGCGCCGAGGAACTTTCCGCCCTGTACGATGGAGTTGTGCCGCGCGATGCGGCCCGGGCCCTGCGCGAGCACCTTTCGACTTGCCCGCGCTGCGCCCAGGAATTCGCCACCTTGCACCGGCTGCTCAAGGTCGCCGCCAGGCCCGCTGTCCCCGCCGGGCTGGCGCAGCGTGCGCGGGGCCTGACCCGCTCCTCCCCACCGGGGAAATCCATCCGCCCGGAACAGAGGCTTTCCCGGCAGAAGCCCCGCTCTCTCTCCCGGCGCTAGCCCCTTCCAGATCGGCGGCCAACCTCCGTCCTGATGTTTTGGATGGAGGAGGACGTCGTGCAGACCTCGCGCCTTGAAACCCGATGGTGCCCACGCCGGACGGGCTCCGGTTGGGGCTTCTTGCTGGCGGCCATCGTGCTCGCCCTGCCGGCCAACTACCTGGGCAACCCGCGCCCGGAGGCCGGCGAGGGTCACAGCGTGACCCTGAACGTGCCCTTCGGCGAGAGCCGCATGTCCGCGGCTCATCTGGTGCGGCTGGACGGGGACCGGGTGACGTTCACCCGAGAAAAGGTGGGGGACATCGGGGTGCTGGCGGTGCTGCCGGGGTTCGACTGCGAGAACTACGCCACGGCCTGCCGCTGGCTGGAACAGGAAAAGTACCTGGACGTCGCCGAGTTCTTCCGCGCTCAGATCGGCGCCGGCGTCGCGGGGGTGAGGCAGCGCTGCGGTCTGGGCGGGAGTCTGTTGCTCCAGGGTGAACTCATGGCCGCGGCCCGGGTGTACTCCTGGGCGCTCAAGGACTTTCCCGAGGATCCCGACGCCAGGGCGGGGCTCGGGATCATCTACGCCGAACTTAACCAGCCGCTGCAGGCGACGGTGGAGTTCGCGCCGCTGTTGAACCGGCCCGGTCACGCGGCGCTGGCGCGGGTGAACCTGGGCAATGCGCTGCGGCGGGCGGGGCGCTCCAGGGAGGCCCTGGCGCAGTACGAGCGGGCGGTGGCCACCGACGGGCGGCTGTTGGCGGCACACTTCAACCGGGGGAGCGTGCTGCTCGAGCAGGACCGCTTCGGCGAGGCCGCCGAGGCCTTTCGGGATGCCACCGGTGTCGCGGGCTCGTTCGCCGAGGTGTGGTTGTTCGAAGGGCTGGCCAGGCTGCGAGCGCGGGAGCCGGTGCTGGCGGCGGTGGCCTTCGCGCGGGCCCGCGACCTTGGCGCCCAGAGCGCGGTGGTGGATCTCGGACTGGGGCTTTCGCTGCAGCAGGTGGGGCTCGATCGCGAGGCGGCCCGGGTGTTCACCCGCCTGCTCCAGAGCATGCCCGATAACCCCAACGTCTACCACCTGCTGGCGGTGAGCCAGGTGCGGCTGGGAATGTTGGAAGACGCGGCGCGCACGCTGGAGCGTGGGTTCTCCTTCGGGCCGAAAGATGCGGACGCCCATTTCTTCGTGGGGCTGAAACTCCTCATGTGCCGGCAGCCGGAACCGGCCATCCGCCACCTGCTGCGCGCGGTGTCGTTGGGGCGGCGCAGCGCCGACGCCTACTTCGCGCTGGGACAGGGATACCTGCAGGCCGGCGAGGTGGAGGCCGCCGAGCGCACACTGCGGCTTGCGCTGGAGAAGAGCCCGGACGCCGCCGAGGTTCACTTCGCGTTGGGGGTGGCGCTGCACCTTTCAAAGAAACTCCCGGCGGCCGTCGCCGAGGTGCGCCGGGCGGTCGAGCTGGACCCGGCGGATGCGGACAACCGCGCCATGCTCATGGGGTTGCTGCGCGAGTCGGGTGACTTTGCCGGCTGTGCCCAGGAGGGGGCGCGCCTGGTGAGCGACTTCCCCGATCTCATTCCGGCCCGGTTCGAGACCGCCCTGTGCCAGGCCCTGGCGGGCCAGCTGGATCGCGCGGCCGAGAGCATGGAAGACGCCATGGATCAAGACCTGGACGGCCAGGCGCTGCGGGGCATGGTGCGCAAGCTGGCCGAGATGGGAGAGGGCCCCGCGCCTGGCGTCCACCTGCTGCGCGCCCTCATCCAGGAACGCCGCGGGAACTGGCAGGACGCGGTCCGGGACTACCAGAAACTCATGTGGTCCGTGCCCGAGGGGACCTGGAGCCACCGGGCACGCGAGCGCATCCATCAGTTGACGCCGGCGGACAGGGACTGATCCAGCCGCTTTCGCAGGCGCTGGAAGGCCGCCAGATCTGTATCCTCGAGGGAGCGGCGCGCGGTGGGGTGGAACTCGAAGGGGTTCAGCAGCCGCCCGTCGGGCGCGTGCAGCTCGTAGTGCAGGTGGGGGGCGGTGGAGCGGCCGGTGTTGCCGGAGCGCGCGATCACGGTGCCGGCCTCGACGATCTTCCCCGGCCGGCTCTCGGGCAAGACCTCGTCGAGGTGGAGGAACAGGGCGCTGACGCCGGAGTCGAGGTAGCGCAGCTCCAGGCAGTTGCCGTTGCCGCGGGTGTGCCAGTTGACCCGGGTGATCGCCGCACGAAAGGGCGCCGTGACCGACGTGCCCACGTCGGCCTTGAAATCCACCCCTCGATGGCGCCGGCCGGATGCGTCCATGAGCTCGGTCACCTGCTCGTACTCCTGGATCGGCCCGTTCTCGATGCGCTTCTCGACCTCCTGGCCTTGCTCGTCATAGTAGCGCCCGTAGGTGGCTCGCTCGGCCTTGAAATAGTAGGCCCGGCGCGAAAGCCCCCGTGATTCCGAGGAGAAGACGAGCGCCAGCACGCGGAACTCTCCCGGACCGGGGACGGGTTCATAGAGCAGCTGCAACCGGTCGCCGGGTAAAAGATCGCGGCGCAGGTCGAGCCACCACACCAGGATCCGGCTCAATTGAGCGGCCAGGGTATCGGCCTCGCG
>JAAZNF010000128.1 GCA_012798435.1 Myxococcales bacterium
ACCTCGGCATCGACACCGTGAAGCAGGCCGAGATGTTCTCCGAGATCCGCGCCGCCTTCAACATCCCGCGGCCCGAGGGGTTGAAGCTCTCCGACTACAACACCCTGGCCAAGGTGATGGACTTCGCCCGCCAGCGCGTTGACGCGCCGGCGGCTCAACCCTCGACATCTCCCGCGCCGGCGGCCCCGGCCGTGCCCGCCCCGATGACTCAAGCCGAGGCATCCCCCGCCCCGGCGCCGGCCGCGACGAGCGCGCCGGTTTCCGCGGCGCAGCCGCCGGCTCCGGCCATCGCCAGCCCGACCCCGGCGCCGCTCTATGACGGCACCAACGCCTCCCCGGCCGCCGCGGGCCGGACCGCCTCCACGGTGGTGGTGAGCGGGGCCAGCCTCGGCCTCCCCGGGGAGCGCTTCGAATTCTTCGGCGAGGACGTGGTGGAGCGGCTACTGCGCGGCGAACCCGGCATCGATCCGGTGCCAGAGGACGCGCGCCAGCGCCTGGCCGCCCAGCGCATCACGCGCCTGCTCAAGGATGCCCCGGGCGGACCGTCCTTCGAGGTGCTCGATGTGCCCGAGCGCGTGGCCCAACTCACCGGGCGGCGCGGGCGTTTCGATCTGGTCGCCGAGTTCGGCCTGGAGCCGGAGCGGGTGGCCGCCTTCGACATCACCACCCGCCTGGCCATCGGGGCCGGGCTGTTGGCGCTGCGCGACGCGCGCATCCCGCTGGTCATGCGCCATCACACCGCCTCCAACGGGCGCAAGCTGCCGCTCGGCTACCGCCTACCCGAGTCGTTGCGCGACGAGACGGGAGTGATCTTCGCCTCGGCCTTCCCCGGCTACGACGAGCTGATCCAGGAGATGGAGCGCCGCCGGCGCTATACCGAGCTTCAGGCCCGTCTGCAGGAGCTCGCCACCCTGGAACGCGAGGTGGGTACGTTGCACTGGGTGAAGGCCCGTCGGGCCGAGCTCGAACGCGAGATCGGCGAGCCATGGAGCCTGGACCGGCGCTTCATCTTCCGGGTGCTGTCCTTCGCGCACGCCCAGTTCGCGGAGCTGGTCGGCGCGCGCGGCCCCAACCTGCACATCAACGCCGCCTGCTCCTCCACCACCAGCGCGGTGGTGCTGGCCCATGACTGGATCCGGGCCGGGCGCTGCCGCCGGGTGATCGTCATCGGCGCCGACGACATCACCAACGAGAACCTGGCCCCCTGGCTGGTGGGGGGCCTGCTGGCCACCGGCGCCGTCACTACCGAGGCCGAGCTGGAGAAGGCAGCCCTGCCCTTCGATCGGCGCCGCAACGGCATGATCCCGGGGATGGGCGCGGCCGGGCTGGTGATCGAGTCCGCCGAGGCGGCCGCGGAGCGCGGCGTGCGCCCGCTGACCCGCATCCTGGGCGCGATCCTGGCGAACAGCGCCTACCACGGCTCGCGGCTGGACCCGCAGCACGTCTCCCAGGTCATGGGCCGGTTGCTTACGGCGGTGGAGCAGGAGCACCGGCTCGACCGGCGCCGGTTGGCCGAGGAGTTGGTGTTCGTGTCCCACGAGACGTACACGCCCGCCCGGGGCGGCTCCGCCTCCGCCGAGGCCCGCGCCCTGCGCGAGAACTTTGCCGAGGCCGCCTCCCGCATCGTCATCGCCAACACCAAGGGCTTCACCGGCCACCCCATGGCGGTCGGCATCGAGGACGCCGCGGCGGTCAAAATGCTCGAGCGCCAGAACGTGCCGCCCATCGCCAACCTTCGGGAGCCGGATCCCGAGCTGGGCGAGCTCAACCTCTCCCACGGCGGCTCCTACCCGGTGCGCTACGCGCTGCGGCTGGCGGCGGGGTTCGGTTCCCAGGTCGCCATGACCGTGCAGGAACGCGAGCCGGGCCTTCCCGAGCGCATCGCCGACGCGGCGGCGCATCAGGCCTGGCTGGCCCAGATGAGCGGGTTTGCGCGGGGCCGGCTCGAAGTGGTGGGCAAGACCTTGCGCTACGTCGAGTCGGACACGGCGGAGGCTCTGGCGCAGCCGTCGATCCCGCCGCCTCAAGCCGCGGCGGCACCGGCCGCCACGAGCGCGCCGGTTTCTGCGGCGCAGCCACCGGCCCAACCCGTGGCCCCGGAGGTTCCCATCGCGGCCCCGCCGGCTCAGGCGATCACGCCGATCGTCGACTTCGAGACGGTACGGGCCAAGGTGCTCGAGATCGCCGCCAGGAAGACCGGCTACCCCGTCGAGATGCTGGACCCCGAGCTCGATCTCGAGGCCGACCTCGGCATCGACACCGTGAAGCAGGCCGAGATGTTCTCCGAGATCCGCGCCGCCTTCAACATCCCGCGGCCCGAGGGGTTGAAGCT
>JAAZNF010000129.1 GCA_012798435.1 Myxococcales bacterium
GTGTTGTGCGACTCCGGCGGCGGAGGTGGCGGGTTCGGAGGGCCCGGCGGCGCCGGCGGGGCGGCGTGCGATCCCGGCGAGTGCGGCCGGGCGGGTGGCGCGGGCGGCGGCGTCGCGGGTACGGCCGGCCTGTCTCCACTGTGGGCCGGCAGTGGCGGCGGCGC
The DNA here is from genome assembly GCA_012798435.1 of Myxococcales bacterium. Lineage (GTDB taxonomy): Bacteria > Myxococcota > B64-G9 > B64-G9 > B64-G9 > JAAZNF01. The sequence continues at coordinate 165 of JAAZNF010000129.1, forward strand.
GGGCGGCGATCCCTCGGGCGGTCCGGGCGGCGGCGGTGGCGGCGCCCTCCAGCTTTGCAGCAACCAGGCCATCGTCATCGGTCCCGCGGGTCGGGTGGTGGCGTCGGGCGGCGGCGGCGCGGGAGGGCACGACGGGCAGGATTCCAGCGCGGGCGGCGGGGGCGGCAGCGGTGGGGCCATCCTGCTCGAGGCGCCCGAGGTCGAAGTGAGGGGCCGCATCACGGCCAACGGTGGTGGCGGCGGCGCGGGATTCGGTGACAACCAGGGCTACACCGATCGGGTGGCGCCGCCCGGCGCCGATGGCACCTCGGATTCGAGCCGGGCCTCGGGCGCTCCCGGCGAGGGGCTCGGCGGCGGGGGAGGGCGCGGCGGCGCGGCGAACGAACCCCAGGGCGGGGATGGCCAGCGGAATCAGAACGGCGGCGGCGGCGGTGGAGGCGCGGGCCGCATCGCGATCCGCAGCGAAAATGGGCGGGTGCAGACCGGGCCGGACACGCTGCTCAGCCCCAGCGCGCAGCCCGAGCGCTGCGAGGGTGGCTGTGATCTGGGGCGGGTGGGCAAACGCTAGAGTCAGTAGCAGGTCTCGAAACGTCCCTCGGCCTGGAGCCGGCCCGCCGGGGGCACGGCGCACTCCAGGAAGAAGCGCCCGTCGATGGCGCGCACGTCGTTGACCGTGACGTTGGTGAGGCGGATGTCGATCTGGAAGTTCGAGCACTGCTCGGGCGTGAGGGTGATGGCCTCGCTCTGTCCCGGCAAGGTGAGGAAGGCCAGGCGCTTGTCGGCGTGGAGCTGGAGCCGGTAGCGGGCATCTTCCTCGGCGCCGACGGCCTCCAGATCGGCGCCGAGGAACTGCGGCACGAAGCCGGTGCCGGCGTCACAACCGGCGAGGCGGGCCTGGAAGGCGCCCAGCGGTTCGCCGTCACCGTGGATGTAGCCTTCCACGGTGGTGGTCAATGCCTGGACCAGCACCCACGCCAGGCCCCCGGCCAGCGCCAGCGCGGCCACGATGGAGACTCCCACGATGACACGGCGCCGGTCATGGAGCCGCCGCGGGCCGAGCGGCGCGGGTTCGGGTTCTGCCTCCCGGTGAACCATCGCACCGCCGTGCCGGGCCAGCTCGCGTTCCAGGCGCTCCACCCGGCGTTCGAGCGCATCGAGGCGATCGGCGTCTCGGCCCGTCAATGGCTACCGTCCTGAGGTGGTGTGGCCGGTTGCGGATGCGCCTTGCGTTGTTGCTTGACCTCGAACATGATCTGCTCGGCGCGGCGCAGGAGCGCCGGCGGCGCCTCGCCCTGGCGCAGGTTGACCACGCCGATGGACAGGCCGCCGCCCAGGCGATCCAGGCCGACCTCCTCACCGTGAGCGGCGTGCCAGATGCGCTCGATGATGGCCGCCGCCTCGGCGTCCTTGGCGCCGGGCATGAGAATGCAGAACTGGTCCCAGCCGATGCGGTAGCAGCGATCCACCTCGGCGCGGACCAGGCGGCGCAGCGCCTGGGACAGCCGCAACAGCACCCGGTCGCCCTCGTCATGACCGAACTGCTCGTTGATGGAGCGGAAATGATCGATATCCACCGTGGCCAGCGTCAGCGACAGGCCCTGGCGCTCGGCCCGCAACACCTCGGCGGGGTACTCGATGTCGAAGCGTTGCCGGTTGAAGAGGCCGGTCAGCGGATCGTACACGGTCAGCGCGCGCGCCGTGCGTAGAGACACGAAGGCCAGGTGCGACAGCAAGCCGGCCACCACGGCGCCGGTGATCCCCGCGGCGGCGTCGACCAGGGTGGGGGGCACGCCGCCATAGCGCAGCACCTCCGTGGCCAGGGGCAACGCCGGGGTGAGGTATAGCAGCCAGAGGAACTTGTCCATGGGCGACATCATATCGAGGCGCGAGGCCGATGCAAGGGTCCTCTTTCAGAAGATGAACTGGAACGAGGAGATCTCTCCGGGGCGAATCCGCACCGTGAGCGAGCGTCGGGTGCGCCGCTCGGCGTCCTGGAGCAACAGGCGATAGGATCCCGGCAGAAGCTCGAGATCCTCGATCGGCGTCTGGCCCAGGTAGCGGTCGTCCAGGAAGGCGTCCAGCGGTGGCCGGGTGCGCACGCGCAGAAAGCCCATGGCGGGTCCGTCACCGTCGGTGCTGGCGCCATCCGGCCTCGCTTCGTCCGGACCCGCGTCTCCGAGCGGAAACACCGCCTCGCTGCCGGCGTGCGCCGCCTCGTCCGAACCGGAAGCTCCGACCGGGACCGAGGCATCCGCCTGCGGTGGACGGGATTCCTGTTCTTGCGGCAGGGTGGTGCCGGCGTCCACCGCGTCCCCGCTGTCGGGAGCGGCGCTGACGGTGTGGCGATCGGGTGTACCACCGGCGAGCCAGAAGGTGACGATCAGCGCCACGACGCCCACACCGGCGCCGGCGAGGTGCCAGCGCCGCCGCTTCGGGTTCGCGGCCCGGGATGCCACGGCCGGAGCCGCGGATGGCGGTTCTGGCTGGGGTGAGAGCGAGGAGAAGGCCACGTGCACCGAGGGCTGGCTGGGCGTGTGCGAGGCGTCCTCGCCGGGTTCGCTGTCAAGATCTTGGAACAGGTACTCGCGCAGCGCCTCGCTCTGGCGTAGCGAGCCGATGAGCTGTTCGCGCCGGGATTTCTTGTCAGACAGGATCTCGGCGGCAAAGCGCTCGATCTCACGGGGTGAACCCGCCGATCCCGCAAACAGCCACTCCGACAATGCGGCGCGCAACTGGCCGGCCGTGGGCCGCAGGTCCCGGTCGCGCTCGAGGCATCGCATCAGCGTGCCGACGAGCGGTTCGGGGAGGTCCGGCCGCTCCTGCCGCACGTCCGGGATCGAGTCTTCACAGATGAGGCGCATGGTCTTGTACTCGGACTCGGCTCGGAACAGCGGCCGCCCCGCGAGCAGCTCCCAGCCGACGATCCCCAGCGAGAAGATGTCGCTCTTGCCGTCGAGCGCGAGTCCCTGGACCTGTTCCGGGGACATGTAGCAGAGTTTTCCTTTGATGAGACCGGTGCCCGTCTTCACCTCGCGGTCGGGCGAAAGCGCGATGCCGAAGTCCAGGAGCTTCACCTGCCCGGCGTAGGTGCACAGCAGGTTCTGCGGGCTGATGTCCCGGTGCACCAGGCCGAGTGGCCGGCCGCTCTCGTCCCCGAGGCCGTGGATGTACTCCAGCGCGTTGCTGGCCTGCAGCAGGATGCGCGCCACCAGCGAAGGTGACAGCGGCAAGCCGCGGCGGGCCGCGGCGCGGCGCAGGGCCGAGAGGTTCTCGCCAAAGAGGTACTCCATGGTGATGAAGGGAAGGCCCTGGGCGGTGCCGTGCTCGTACAGCCGCACCACGTTCGGGTGGCGCAAGCGGGCCATGATGCGCCCCTCCTGGGCCATCCCGCGCATGGCGTTCTCATCGTCGGCAAGCTCGGCCTTGAGGATCTTGGTCACGCCCAGGATCGAGGCGTCGCCCAGGCGCCGGGAGAGGTACACGTGGGCCATTCCCCCGGTATCGAGGTGGGCGATGATCTCGAACGCGCCGATGGCTCTGGGGTGTACTCTCTTCATTTCATCGGCCGGCGCCGCGCCGGGAGCTGTATTGTGACCGCCAGCGAGAAACTGTCAACCGGTTCGCGGGGAGGGCACGTGATTTGCGTTTTTTCTGCTGCTTCGGTATGGCTGCGGCGAACGTCTCAAGACGAAGAAGGAGGCGAACATGGAGCTGAAACTCGAGGCCGTGGCCATGACCATCCCGGATGGGGCCAACCTCATCCTGGGCCGGGCGCACTTCATCAAGACCGCGGAGGACCTCTACGAGGCGCTGGTGAACACCGTGCCGGGGATCCAGTTCGGCCTGGCGTTCTCCGAGGCCTCGGGGCCGTGCCTGATCCGGGCCGAGGGCAACGACCCGGCGCTGCGCGCGGCCGCCATCGAGAACGCGCGCGCCATCGGGGCGGGGCACTTCTTCGTGGTCCTGGTCAAGAACGCCTTCCCCATCAACCTGCTGTCGCGCATCCGTGAGGTGCCCGAGGTGTGCGAGATCGTGTGCGCCAGCGCCAACCCGGTGCAGGTGATCGTGGCCCGCTCCGCGCAGGGCGGCGGCGTGCTGGGTGTGATCGATGGCAGCTCTCCGAAGGACGTGGAAGGCCCTGCCGACGCCGAGGAGCGGCGCAAGCTGGTGCGCAAGTTCGGCTACAAGCTATCGTGAATCTTCGCGGCGGGAGCGATCGCGAGCGGACAGCGCGGATCGTCGGCGTACGGGTCGCCATGGATGGCCAGCGCCAGCGCCCGGCAACCGGCGCAGCCCAGGACCTCGCAGGCGCGGCAGGTCGTGCCTGTGAGGCGGGATCGTAGCCTGGCCGGCTCGAAGGCGCTCAAGCGATCGAGGATCTTTACAAAGGACGTCTCGGGCAACCGGCCCAACGGCAACGGAAGCCGCCGGCAAGGAAAGACCGTGCCGTCTGGCATGAGCGCCATGCTCTCCTCGCCAAGGTTACAGCGGGCGCCGCGCAGGGGTTCCGCCTCGTCGCCGGGTCGAAGCCAGAAAGCGTGATAGGAGGCCAGCTCATGCGCCTCGGCCTCGATCCCCACCGAGCGGGTCACGAGCTCGATGACTCGCCGCCAGCCCGCCGCGTCCAGAACGGCGCCGGCCCGTCGCCGCCCCCGTCCGAGCGGCACGAAGCGCTCGAGGATGACGCCGTCCAGCGCCTCCTCCCGCACCAGCTCGACCAGGGCTGGAATGGACTCGAGGTTTTGCCGATCGAGGGTGGCCATGAGGTGGAGCGGCTTTTGCAGCACGGTGAGCGCGCGCAGGTTTTGCAGCACCTCGGCGAAGTTCCCCGGCCCGCGGACCGCGTCGTTCGTGTCCGCGTCGGGGCCCTCCAGCGAGATCTTCAGGCCCGCGAGCTTCTTTCGCCCGTGGAGGCGATGCAGCGCCTCGCCCCGGGCCCGGGTGCCGTTGGTGATGATGTGATACTCCTCTACATTCTCCAGCTCGTCCAGCGAATCCAGGAGCGGCCACAGGCCCTCGAACAGAAACGGCTCGCCGCCGGTGAGGTTGATCGAGATGGCGCGGTCCGGTATGGCGTTGGCGATGGCGCGGGCCATGGCCACGAGATCCGGGAGCGGCCGCTCCTGGGCCGCGTCGAAACGCTCCTGGTAGCAGTGCTGGCAGCGCAGGTTGCAGCGATCGGTGAGGTGCCACTGGAAGCCGAAGGATTTCATGGAGCCATGCTAGTGCGAATCGAGGGCCGTGGCCAGCGTCCGCGGTGTCTCGCTCTGGTGCGACCGGGGCAGATCGGGTAGAGTCTGCGTGCGAGTCCATCTGACAAGGAGAAAAGACATGATGAAGAATCTGAGCCTGGCGATGATGCTTCCCGCGCTGGTCCTGGCGGGCTGTGGCGGAGACGGCGGAGGCTCGGGCGGGGTGGACTGCGACGCCTATTGCGCCAAGGGCGTCGAGTGCGAACCCAGCACGGATCTGGCCGAGTGCCAGACCTACTGCGCCAACTACAACAAGCTCATCAACAGCGCTTTCGGCAGCGCCGTCATGACCTGCGTGGGAGGAAGCTGCCAGCAGATGGAGAGCTGTGTCCAGACCGCCATGCAGAGCTGCAACGGCAGCATCGACTCCTTCCTCACGCGGCTGTGCAACAAGGAGATCGCCTGCCAGGGCACTGGCACCGTGGAGCAGTGCAAGGCAGCGTTGCTGGGCCAGTCCAGCATGGCCTTCATGAAGTGCATGAGCAGCTGGGCGCTGAGCACCCTGGCCGGCTGTGCCGAAGCCGCCAGCTGCACCAACTTCGAAGCCGAGATGAACGCCTGCGCCGAGTCGAAGCTGGGCATCGACATGGGTGGCTCCGACAACTAGGGCCGCCACGGTGCCTGATTGCGCTCGGGACGCGCACGGGAGAGGGCGATGGTCATCCCCCCGCTGCACCGCTGGACGACGACCGTGGCGCGGGGGCGGGCGCTCCAGGAGCGCCTGGCGCGAGGCGTCCGCCTCGAACCGTTGCCCGAAAAGATCCGCCGGGTGGCCGGCGCCGACGTGGCCTTCGACGAGGGGCGCGGCGTGTTCTTCGCCTCGGTGATCCTCTTCTCGTATCCCGAGCTGCAGATCTTGGAGGATGTCTCGGCCCGGCACCGGCCGACCTTTCCATACGTTCCCGGCATGCTGAGTTTTCGCGAGGGGCCGGTGCTGATCGCGGCCTTTCGCAAGCTCCAGCAGGAGCCGCAGGCGGTGCTCTTCGACGGGCAGGGGATCGCCCACCCGCGCCGGCTGGGCCTGGCGTCGCACCTGGGACTCTGGCTGGAGGTGCCGACGGTGGGTTGTGCCAAGAGCCGGCTCCTCGGCGAACACGATCCGGTGGGGCTCCAGGCCGGGAGCGAGGTGCCGCTCTTCGATGGCGAGGAGCGGGTGGGTAGCGTGCTGCGGACCCGCGCCGGGTTGAAGCCGCTCTTCGTGAGCCCGGGTCACCGCTGCGATTTCGAGGGCGCGGTGCGCCTGGTGCTCTCCTGCTGCCGTGGCTATCGCTTGCCCGAGCCGACGCGGCGGGCCGACATCCGGGTGGCCGAGGTCAAGCGGCGATTCCTTGCGCGCGAACGCGCTGGCTCCGTGGGCCCCGCGTTCGCGCGACAACCTGCTTTGCGCAAGATGAATTTTTCGCAGTAAA
>JAAZNF010000019.1 GCA_012798435.1 Myxococcales bacterium
CATGGATTCCTCCTTGGGAGCGGACCCCGACGGCGAAAGGACTTCCTACACGGCTTGCTATACCCTGACGAGGCAGGCGAGCGCAACTCGCCTTTTCGCGCGAACGCGCCGGTCCTATCTTCAGCGCTGGAAGGTGATGGTGACGTTGGGATCGAGGGCGTCGCCCGTGGAGAAGACGTAGTCGGCCGCGGCGCTTTCGCCGAGGACGGTGGCCCGTAAAAAGAGCGCGCTCCAGCGGGCGATGGTTTCCACCGCGACCGCCTGGTCGAGGGTGGGGGTGGCGCTGTCCCGCTGGGCGCCCGGGGGATTATTCTGGTTGCAGATGTCGTAGGGTAGACTCCGTTGGAGGCGTACAGGGGCTGGGAGGGATCGCCTGTCGCGTGTTCTGGCAGTGCTTGCCGGTGGAACGGGCGCCGCACTCCTTGTTTGTTGCGACGCAAGTCTTCGAAACGTAATACCTGTTTTCTCCCACGCGGTCGGCGAAAAACAGAAGGATCCCGCTAAGAATACTAGCGCATCTCATTCCGGCCTCATCGGCGACGAATTCTGAATCGCCACTTATCTACTAGCACATAGAATATATGTTTCGCGAAATTGATCCCGCTGGTTCATCCCTGTTGTCCCGCCGGGATAAAGAGCGTCTTGCCGTTGCTTCTGTTCCTGACTAAGATGCTCCTATCCTGTTCGACCCGACCGGAGGTGACGCATGGGCCGCTCGCGAATGTTCAGCGACGATCCGCCCGAAGAATCGAAGAACCCCTCGCCGCGCACCACCATCGTGGGCGGCCGCCCGCCCGAAGAGAGCCCGCAGACGCCCCCGGTGCCCACCGGGATGCAGAAGCTGCTGCGCTTGGCGGCGGTGGATCCCGAGTTCGCCCGGGAACTTGTGCTGCGGCGCGACCAGGTTGCCGCAGCCGCCGGGGTGGAGCTCAACGCGCGCGAGCGGGCCATGCTCCAGGCGGTGCCCGAGGAGCAATTGCGGGCCATGATCGAGATCCTGCCACCGCCGCCGGAGGCGCGCCGGGACTTTTTGCGCAAGACCGCCGCCACCGCGGTGGTGCTGCTCGGCGGCGCGGTGCTGTCGGGGTGTGAGGATAAGCCCCAGCAAACCCAGCAGGCGGTGCCGACGACCGAGTTGGAGGAGGAAGTGAATGTCTCCCGGCCCGTTCGCTGGGACAGTCACCGCGGCATCAGGTCGTTCGGAAAGACTCAAAACGAATCGACGATTAAGGCCTCACCTCCGGCCAACACCCGATTCACGCAGCCCCCCGAGGGTTGGGACGGCGGCGCTCCTCCCGAGCCCCCGCCGCCCCAATCCGATGGAGGCGCGGTGCCGGACGAGGAACAGCCGCCGCGGCCGCCGAAGCCCAGCCCCACCCGTGGCATCCGTTCCACGGACGGGCAGGAGTAACCGCGCCGTGGCCGACATCACCATCGTAAACCTCAACATGCTCTACGTGCGCTACTACGACACCGTGGAGCGCGAGCGCCACCTGCCGTTGGGGCCGCTGTACGTCACCCGCGCCCTGGAGGACGCGGGTTTCAATGTCGACTTTCGCGACTACCAGCTCCATGACGCCCCCGAGCCCTTCGACAGCGCCGAGATGGTGCGCTTTCTGGCCGACCCCGCCCCGGTGGTGGGGTTCTCCTGCATGGCGAACCTTTTGCCTTTCACCCTGCTCGCCATGCGCGAATTCAAGCGCATCTACCCCGACCGGACGCTGATCCTGGCCGGCGTCGGCCCCAAGTCGGTCGAGGAACTCATCCTGCGGCGCTTCCCCTGGGTGGACATCATCGTGCGTGGTGAGGCCGAGCGTTCGGCGCCGCTGCTCCTCGGTGCCTTGAAGAACGGCGCATCCCTGCACCAGGTGCCGGGCATCTCGTTTCGAGATGGGGATACGGTGGTCCACACCGAACGGCCCGAACGCATCACCGACCTCGACGCGCTGCCGCCGCCGGCCTATCACCGGGTCGATCTGTCGCGCTACTCCGGTTTCAACATGATCACCTCGCGGGGGTGCCCCTACCCGTGCACCTTCTGCTCGGTGGCGCCCATCTGGGACCTGCGCCCGGTCCACCGCAGCCCGCGCTCCATCGTGTCCGAGATCGCCGAGCTTTGGCGCCGCGGCGCCGAACTCATCCTGTTCCAGGACGAGTTCTTCGTTTCCAGTCGCTCCCAGGTGTTGGCCTTCTGCCGCGAACTCCAGCAGGCCGGGCTGTCGATCATGTGGAAGGCCTTCGGGCGCATCAACCTCACCGACGTCGATATGATGGACGAGATGGCGAAGAGCGGCTGCGTGGAGATCCGCTTCGGTGTCGAGTCCGGCTCCGACCGCGTGCTGCGCCTGGTGAAGAAGGGCTTTTCCGCCGCCGACAGCATCCGGGTGGCGCGTCAGGCGTGCGACCGCTTCCGCCGGGTGGACCTCTTTTACGTGTGGGGCTTCCCCTTCGAGACCATGCAGGACTTCTACCAATCGGTGTTCCAGATGGTGTCGTTCCGCATGATGGGGGCGCGCATCCTCCCCTCCATGCTGTGCTTGCTCCCGCAGACCGAGATCTTTCGGGAGCACGTTCGGACCGAGAGGCTCCAGTTCGCCCCCGACCTCATGCCGGAGTACATGGTGACCGGCCACGAGGTCAGCCGCTTCGCCCACGTGGAGATCCCCGAGCGCCACCGGGGCATCTTTCAGTTCATCCAGCAAAACCCGGACGTCTTCCCGGGGTTCTTCCACCTGGATCTCGAGGGCAACATCCGGCCCAAGCTGCGCATCCTTCAGGAGTTCGGCTTCTACCCGGCCTCGGACGAGGAGCTCATCCAGATGGAGTCGTGCGGCGCCCACTCCCCCCGGCTGAACGCTTCCCAGAAGGTCGATCTGGCCACCCGGGCGAGTTAGGCGCCGGCCGCCGGCTCAGTCCTCCGGGCACAGATTGCAGGCTTCTGGTTTGACTTGGGCGTTGAAGTCCGTGCAGCTCTGGGCCTTGATGGCGGCCAGGCAGGCATCGGCCCCGCTCGCCGCCGCCGGACAGTCCCAGGTGGCGTTATCGCAGTTGTTCGTGAGCGCCATCATCTGGTCGATGCACTGGGCCACGGTCATGCCCTGGAGGCTGTCGCACTCGCTCCCCTTCTCACAGGCGGTCTCGATGGCATTTTTACACCATTTCTCGGCGGGCGTGTCGCTGCCTCCGCAGGCACTGTAAAGGAAACAGGACCCCAAGAGCAGCGAGAAAATGCAAATGACTTTTTTCATCTGACCCTCCTTCCCGGGTTGTTGTCCTCCAGCATGGCATTGCGACAGCACGCGCGCGGCAAATATTCAGCTTTTTTCTCATGGTGTGATATTCCTCGTCCCATGTCGTTCCTGGGCCCGCTCGTCGCCGCTGCGCTGGCGCTTGCAAAACCCGCCCCGGGCGCGGAGCCGCCGCCGGGGTTTACGGGCAGGTGCGAGCCATTGCCGCGAGAATTCCACGAGGGCCTCGTGGGCAACGGCTACCGGGAGGGGTGCCCGGTGCCGCTGGGTGAGCTTCGGCTCGCCCGCATCACTCACCGCGACTTTCAGGGGAAGGTCGCCGAGGGACAGCTCGTGGTCCATCGGGAAATCTGCGAGGAAGTGGTCGAGATCTTTCGTGAGCTCTTCGAGCTTGGTTTTCCCATCGAGAAGATGCGGCCGATCCACCACTACGCAGGGGACGATCGCAAGTCGGCCGCGGACAACAACACCACCGCCTTCCACTGCCGGCGCTCCACCGGTAAACCCGCTGAATTCTCCATCCACTCCTTCGGGCTCGCCATCGACGTCAACCCCAGGCAGAATCCGTACCTGGTGAACGAGCGCGTGATCCCGGAGGAAGGCCGCGCGTTCCTCGATCGCCAGCAGGCCCGGCCGGGGATGATCCAGCGCGGCGATGGGGCGTATCGTGCTTTCATCGGCCGGGGCTGGCGTTGGGGCGGCGACTGGAAAAAGACCCGGGACTATCAACACTTCGAACGGCAAATCCGCCGGATTACGAGAAAGAGCGACAGGGGCGATCTTCCAGGCGGTGCGTCTAGCCCGCGTTCTTCTCCGTGATGTCGCGAGTGTCGAGCAGCCACCACGGGGAGGCCACGTTCCCGGGGCGGCCCTGCTGGTCGGGGTGAGCCTCCAGGGAGCCGTCGCTTTTTACCTTGAAGCGGACCTCCTGGTAGGGTTCGCCGTCCACGCTCACCTTGCAACGCCACTCGCCGGCGTGCCGACTCCAGAGGTCCTCGCCCTCGGGGGAGTCCTCCGGGTAGGGCACGACGTAGGGTAGCGGGATGCTCACCCGCTTCACCGGCGAGCCGTAGGCGCCTGCGGGAAATCCGTTTGCCTTTAGGACGGCGGCGCCGTCCTGGAGCACGGGTTTCCCGTTCTCGAAACAACGCGCCGTGACCGACGGGTGCTGAGAGGAGACGAGCGTGACGAGGAGCCACGGGCGCTCGCGGGTGATGGGGTCCTTACGGACGGGATCGGGCTGGAAGGCCAGCCAGGCGCTCGTGCCGGCCGTCCGGGGATCCAGCGCGATGGCGCGGAGTTCGAACGACTGCTCCTTGGCGCCGACGAAGTAGCGCGCCGCAAGACGCAGCGGGCCGAAGGGGAGCTTGTGCTTCTCCAGGTTGCAGTTGGCGGTGACCTCGGGTTCCTTTCGCGCGGCGGAAAGCTCGCAACGGAGTTCCTCCTTCCCCGGCGGCGTGACGAAGAACTGGTCGTCGGCCTCGGCCTTGCCGAAGAAGCGCACGAAGAGATGGGAATAGAAGTTCCCGTTCTTCGAGGCCGTCGCCTCCAGCATGGCCGGGACGCCCGGCTGCGCCGGCGGCGGTTGGGGCGGGCGCAGCTTGCTTTCGTACCAGTAGCCCGTCGAGTCACGGAAGAACCCCTCGGAGAACTCGCGATCGGAGGGTTTCTTCTCGGGGGTCTTGTCGGGAGCAGGCGCAGGCGCTTGCGCCGGGCCGCCCTTGAGGATGGCCAGCAGCTCGCCGAGCATGCGCTGCCTCTCCGGTGGCGTGAGCGAGGGGTTTTTCAGCTGCTCCAGCACAGCCATCACCGCGGTGAAGGCCTGGTCGGCCTCCTCGCGCCGTCGCTGGTAGTCCCGGCTATCCACCCGGCAGGCGTTGAAGTCGTGGCACAGGGCCAGCATGCGCTGCATCATGACCTGGATGAGCTCGCTGGGATCGCGCAATTTTTCGGAGCCGACCTCGGCGCCGATGGAGACGCTCCCGATGGAGAACTTGACCTTGGCGGCCAGGCTCTCGTAGCGCAGCCGGTAGTCGTCGCATTCCTGGCGCACGATCTCGCCGATGGGCTCGGGGCAGCGGTAGCTCGAGTAGGTGGCGCACCCGGCGGCCGAGAACAGGCAGGTGAGCAGGCAGTGAAAGGAGTGACGGCGCGTCATGGATTCTCTCGGTTGGCTTCGACGGAGTTGGGGAGCACCCGGGTGTCGACCTTCCACCAGGGATGCACCAGGTCGCCGGCCTGGCCCCGTTGTCCAGGCGCCGGCTCCAGCGAGCCGTCCGGCTTCACCGTGAAATGCAATTCACGGACCGGCGTGCCTTCCACCGAGACCCGGCACACCCACTCGCCGGTCTTCGGCGGCCAGACGGCCAGACCCTCGGGTGCGGTGGCGCCGGCGCGTACGACCACGAACGGCAGCGCGAAGACGTAGTGCCACCACTCGAGGAAGGGCTCGGCCACGGCCTGGCTGGAGTGGGGCGATACCTCCCGGTAGCGCGGGCGATCCTGCAGCGTGCCGGTCTGGCCCGAGCCGCGCTCGCTCTGCATGGCGGGGGTGACGGGCTCGCCACCCACGGAACAGCGCGCGGTGGCCTTGTGGTGCTTGCGCAGGCGAAGCGTGACGTACAGCCGCGGTCGCTCGAACTGGGCGGGCAGGGCAGGGGGCTCGGGGAAGAAGTACAGCCACCCCTGGCCGAGGTGCTCGTCGTAATCGATGGCCCAGCTCTTCTCGACCGAGGGTGCCACCGTCCATTGCTCTCGCCCGATCTCCGCCCAGTCATCGGTCGCGGCGCGATAGTAGGCCACCCGGTAGGCGAAGTTCCGTCCCGTCCAGGGGCGGTCCTTGGGGAGCGGGCAATACACGCCGGCCACGCCGTCCGTGTTTCGCTTGACCGGGCAGCGCGTCTTGAAACCGTCATCGAAGCGAAGCTCGATGCGGTCATCGGCCTCGAGCTTGCCCCACAGCGTAAGATGCGGCCGGACCTGGAAACCGCCGAGCTTCATGTCGTGCGGCTGGTCGGGCGACTTCGGCACCCAGATGTGGTCCAGCGTGCCGTGTCCCCACGGCGAGACCAGGCGCGGAAAGCCTTCCTTCACCGGCGGGGCCACGGGAGGTCGAAGGCGCGAGTCGAACCAGGGCTCGTCCGAGTAGATGGCGATCTTTTTGGGCTTTTCCGGCTCGGGCGGAGTGCGCACGGCATTGTTTCCCGCTGCGGGCGCCGTCCTGCGCGGTGGTGGCCCGCCGAGCATGTCGAAGAGCTTTGTAAGCATCTGCTCGCGCTCGGCGGGGGGGAGATCCGGCCGCTTGAGCTGCTCGCCGAGGGCGGTGATGGCGGTCATGGTACGGTCCATCTCCTCGCGGCGCGCCAGGTAGTCGGCCGGAGTCAGCCGGCAGGCGTTGAAGTCGTGGCACAGCGCCACCATGCGCTGGCTCATGACCTGGATGAGCTCGGTCGGGCTGCGCAGGGCCTCTTCGGAGAAGGTGGCGCCGACCTGGGCGGGGCCGATGCCTGCCTGGAGGGCGACCTTGGCCGACTCGTAGCGGGTGGCGAAGCTCTCGCACTCGTCGCGAACGATGGTGCCGATGGGGTCGGGGCAGTGGTACTCGCGCGAGGATGCGCAGCCGGACAGGATGGCGAAGCCGGCAAGAAGCCAGACGAGGCGAACACGGTTCACGGCTCTTCCTCCTCTCCCGACTCTGCAACGACCGTCGGGATGGCCACCGGCGGAAAAGCCGCGGCCCGGTTGGCGAGCGTAGCAACGCGCTCATTCTGGGTCAACACGCCCCATACCCAGAACGCCTTCGGGTTCGTACCATTCGAGTAATCACCGGGGCTTGTATTTATGAAAGTGGGCCGTCCCCCGACGAGTTAGGTTCAAGGAATCAAGGGGAATCAAGGTAATCAAGGGGGCCAATCAAGGGGGCCTGTCCCCATTATTTTTCCACTTATTTCAATGTGTTATTGCGATCGAGGAGGATAAACTGCTAGGGACAGACATATGACTTTTTTGTAGTGTGTAGCTTTAGCGCATCGAGCGTGAATATTCGACACACCGCCGATGTTGTTATTACTTGTTTCTTATAGGTTTTTTATAAAAATCACAGGCATGACCTTTGCACTGTGTCACCGCGCCAAACAAAGGAGGTAATGGTGAGAAAGATGCTATGTGTCTGGTTCGCTGGAGCAGTCTGGATCCTGTTGTGCGCCTTCACACCCGCCGGCATCCCCGTCCTTCCGGGAGGCCCGAGTCAACGCGCTGCGTCCTTCGGCCTCTCTCTGTCCGGTCAGGGACAACCTTGTTTCGGTTGTTCGGGCAACGACGACGAGGGTTGCTATGTGCTCGGGGTCCAGGCAATTTTCGCGTATCATTTTTATTGGGGCGATCAGCTCCGCATCAAGTTATCCGCCCAGCTCGCCGGGACGGCGCGCGACACCTCCGGGGACCACAGCGACCATGATGGGAATGTCTTTCTCGATCCCGGCATCGAGTACATGCTCTCTCTTGGCAGCAGCCGCCTGGCGCTTCTCCTGGGAGCCGATCTCGGAATCTTCCGGCGCAACAATCGCGAGGAGTTTGAAGTGCTCAGTTTCACGCCTTATCTCGGGGGATTGCTGGCGCTGCGCGAGCCGGGCGAGATCCGGCCGTACTTCGCCGCACGCCTGGGCGCCTCGGTCTCTCCGCGTCGGACCCTGGCTGGAAACGCGGCGGCGGGCGTCCAGTTGCCACTCGGAGCGGCATCGCGACTCTCGCTGGAAGCCTATGCCGGTTTCGTGCCGGGCGAGGATGGCGTGGTTCCCACCGCGGGGGCGAATCTCGGGTTGATCTTCTAGCCCGACCTCCCCCGTTCAGGGGGTCTTGCTCCGGAAACAAGGCGGGCAACCAGGGGCCTGTCCCCATATTTTAGCTTTTTTATCAACCACATGCGCTTGGGGATCGATCGGCGTGCTCAAAACAATTTCATTGAATACACGCAACATTTTCTGATAGGTCGAGTCTTACTTGCGTCGCCTACCACGGAGGTTGGACATGGCCTTCTGTCCGGCGTGCGGTAAAGAAGTCACAGACTCCGATGCGCGGTTCTGCCCATCTTGCGGCCAGCGGCTCGACGGCGTGAACCGTACCGAGACACCTCCTCAACCCATCGGGCCCGGATCGCCGGCGCCCGACGCGCGGAAACGGCGCCGACGGCGCATCGTCATGATCGCGGTTCTCGCCGAGATCCCCATCTTCGTCGTGGTCTTCTTCCTGGCCTTCAGCGGAAAGGGTTGCGGCCACACCGAGGGAAGCTTCGTCTCCAAGGGCCAGCCGCTCGGCGACTTCACTTTCACGCCCACCCAGTGCCGCTCCGGCCAGCGCATGAGCTTCTTCGGCGCGATCCTGGTCGGCGACGGCCCCACCGAGGGCGGGCTTTTGGTGGGCGAGGACGCCGTCAAGGGGAAGTTCGTAAAATTGGAGGTGCCGGGCTCCTGCAAGCCGCCGGACTACGAGGTGTGCACCGAGCTGTTCATCGAACGGTCCTATTGCAGCGTGTTCGAGGCCTATGCCAAGAACACGAACACCACCGTCAACGACATCCGCCTGGTGGACGGCCACCTCAAGCTCGATTGCGTGTTCCCCGAGGGTGGCAGCGTCAAGGCCGACATCAAGTTCGAAAACTGCAACTGAAGAGGGCGGGCCATGACAAGACAAGAAAAGAAACGCGACAATCTGGTGTGCGTCTACTCTTTTGCCAGCGGCCGGTCCTTCGACGATTGCGTTTTTCTAGGCCAGCGGTATCGGGAACGCACGGGCGACTCTCCCGACGTCAGCGACTACTGGGTGTTGGCGATTCGTTCCACGGGTGCGGACGACACGGAGATCACCAGGGTCCTCAAGGGGAAGAGATGGTTGACGGGCATCTGGCGTTCGCCGTCCGGCGTGGTGTGGATCGCCGACGCCACCGGCAAGGCGGTCCATCGCCTTTCCGACGTGTACGACCTCGCCGGCCGGCCGCCGACCGAGTCGGTCCTCGGCGCCGTCTTCGAGGGAGTCTGGGGGCTGGACGACCAGAACGTCTTTGCCTGGGGCATGCAAAAGAGCGCGCGCGGGCAGCGCGGCACAGCCGTATTTCGCTTCGACGGTACAAACTGGGCAGAGTTTCCCGCGCCAGGCTTCGACGTGATCGACATGCGCGGAATCGCGCCCGACCTGATCCTTGCCGTGGGCGTGGGGGGTGGGGTGGCCCGGTGGGATGGCCGCTCATGGACCCGCTTCCAGACCCCCACGACGGAGCTTCTCTGCTGCGTGCATGTGGCCGGGCCTGACGAGTCCTATGCCTGTGGCCACGGCGGTTCCATCCTGGCGGGTTCGGCCAGAGAATGGAGCCAGATCGGCGAGATACCCCATGGCCTTCCGGCTTTCGCGGTGGCGAAGTTTCGCGACCAGCTGTTCGTCGCTGGCGGTCCCCTCGGCCTGTTTCGAAGTTGCGGTGCGACCCGCCCGCTCGAACTCATCAAGCCCAACATCAGGGCCACCTGGTTCGATGCCCGAGACGATCTGGTGATCACTTGCGACACCGAGATCGACGGAACCGCCGACGGCGAGGCCTTTTTCGGGACAGCCGAGGACTTTCTGTGCCAGACCACGGCCGATTTGGAGATCCTGGACTGATTCGAAGATGTTGCTGGTTGCTGGCCGAAGATCCCCAGAATCAACAAGAATCACCGGGAATCACCGGGGCCTGTCCCCAGAATCACCGGGGCCTGTCCCCATAAAAAACTTTGAGTTTCAGTAACATACAGTCAGGCCCAACATTCGGGGTCGGCTGGTCCTAGGATTTTTGGCAAGAGGGGCGGTCCGTTTTCCCCCCCCGGGCACGATCCGGAGAGGGTGCTTCGCGGGTCGGTGTCACAGCGGATGGCAATGAGTCAGGTCAGTAAATTGAAAGACCGGCTCGAGGAAAGAAAAGGCGATGGGGAGTGTGGGCGAGCTGTCGCCAGGGTGGGGGGGGTTAGCGGCCGCGCTTGCGCTCCTCGCGCTCCAGGTCGTCGAAGGCTTCCTGGGCGCGGGCGCGGACCTTGTCCACCGCGGTGAAGAGCTTCTTGTAGCTGTAGGGGCGCGGCTTGGTGCGGTAGTGCTCGGCGAACCGCTCCGGCTTGGCCTTCTTCTGCTTGTTGACCTTCTCCTGCACCGGGCGCTTCGCGTCGGCCGGCTTGGTGTCGCCGGTCTGGGGCTTCACCGGCTTCGCCACATCGGTGGTGTCCTCATCGTCGTCGTTCACCTCGCCGTAACCCTCCTCGACCTTGATGCCACCCTGAGGCGAGTCGATTTTCGAAGGCGGCGTGCTGTCGGCGGCGCGGGTGTCGGGCTGCTTGGGCTCGCTGGGGGGCACGCGGTCGGCGGGCTTCGCGGGCTCGGCGGGCTTTACCGGCTCGGTGGGCTTGGGTTCGGCGGGTTTTGCAGGCTCGGCCATGGCCACCTGGGTCCCCCGGTCCATCTTCTCGGCGCCGTAGGCCAGGGCCACGTTGTACTTCGCCATCCACTTCTGGACCACGCTGGCCTTGAGCGCGAAGTTGACGCCGGTGATGGCGATGCCGCCCTCGCCCTGCCGGGCGATGGCGGTGTTCACGCCCACCTGGAACCCGCGCACGTCGAACAGCGGGCCGCCGGAGTTGCCCCGGTTGAGGCTGGTCTCCATCTGGAAGACGTCCTTGCCGGGGATGCCCTTGAAGTTTTCGAACTCGGCCCCGATGACGCCAGTGGTGATGGTCCACAGGCCGCCCTGCTCCGGGTGGCCGATGGCGATGGTCTCGTCACCCGGCCCCACCTCCTCGGGGTTGCCCAGGGTGATCACCGTCAGGTTCTTCGGGGGGTTCTCCATGCGCAGCATGGCAAGATCCAGCTCGCGGTCGAAGGCCACCACCTTGGCGGTGAAGTGGCGGGAGAGATCCTTGTCCATGTTCCCGGTCACCCGATCGGGCTTCAGGAAGACGTGCACCACCGGGAAGGGCTTCTTGGTCTGCTCGTCGAAGATGACGTGGCAGTTGGTGACGATGGTCCCGTCGTCGCGCACGATGGAGCCGGTCCCGGCGGAGGCCGAGGACGAGCCCTCCTGCGAGGCGACGATGAGCACCACCGCGGGGCCCTTCTCAACGTAGATGTCCCGCGGGCTCACTCGGGCCTGGGCCGAACCGAAAGAGAGCACGATCGCGCAGGCGAGAGCGCCGGAAAACAACCTTCCTGATTTCATGTTCGAACCTCCGTGTGGGGCGCGCCGATCCCTGGAATCCCAAATCCTTATGACGGATTATACCAGGAGGAATTCTTTGGAAAAGTCAATTCTAGCCCACCTTGGCAAGACTGCGCCAGTGTGCGGGCGCAGGCGCAAGCATCAGAAAATAACGAAAAAACAGATAATTACCCGCGGCTGTTCCTGTCGGATCTCCCTGCCGGATCCTCGTCTCGTCCCGCCGGCGTCACTCCAGGGAACAGTCCTTGAGGCACTCCAGGGCCTTCTCGATGTCGGAGACCATGAAGACCATGAGCGCGGTCGTCTCCGGCGCCCCGCCGGAGAAGAAGGTGTACTCGATGTTGACCCCGGCCTCGGAGAGCTTCTTTCCTAGCCGCGCCGCCATGCCGGGCCGGTTGGGCAACTCGGCGGTGAGCACCTCGACCTCGAGGAAGGGAAGCCCCTGCTCCTCCAGGGCGGCCTCGGCGCGGCCCGCCTCGTCGACCACCATGCGCATGACCCCGAAGTCCGGCCCGGGGGACACGTTGAGGGCGCGGATGTTCACCCCGCGCGAGCCGAGCAGGTCGCACACCTCGGCGAGCTTGCCGACCTGGTTGCGCAAGAAAACACAGAGCTGGATGTCCTTTTGAAACATGGTGCCGCCTCGCTAGAAGATGGCGATGCGCTCTCCTTTTTCGGAGAGGACCTTCACTGAGCTCAACTTCATGGCGTTCATGAACACCTTGAGGAAGTCCGGGTCGAACTTGTGGCGCAGCTCGGACCACATCAGGGTGAGCGCGATGTCGGAGCTGTAGGCGTCGCGGAAGGGCCGGCGCGAGGTCAGTGCGTCGAAGCAGTCGCAGATGGCGATGATCTTGCTGTACACCCCCATCTCGGTGCGCGGCACCACGAAGGAGATGTTGCCTTTGAGGTCCTTCACCGGCGAGCCGAAGTCGGTCTTGTGCTCGTAGGCGGTGATGATGCGGTGGATGGTGAGCTGGTTGAGCTGCCGCAGGCGTAGGATCTTCTTGACCGAGTAGATGGGGGACTTGCGCACCTGGCGCGACTCCTCGGGAGCGAGCTTGCCCTTCTTGAGCAGGAGCTCGTCGCTCACGTCCACCACCCCGATGTCGTGGAACATGGCCGCCATGCCCAGCTCGCGCAGGTGGGACTTGTCCAGCCCCAGCTCGGCGCCGAAGACGATGCACAGCAGGGTCACGTTCACCGAGTGGAAGCACAGGTACTCGTCGTCTCCCTTGAGCGTGGTCAGGCCCAGAAAGTGGGTCTTGTGGGCGTGGCACAGGTCCACCAGGTCCTGCACGAAGCGCCCGGCCTTGCCGATGGCGATCTGCGGCCCCTGCCCGCGCAGCCCGGCCAGGTAGCGGCGCATGTAGTAGATGGCGCGTGC
This sequence comes from Myxococcales bacterium, assembly GCA_012798435.1. Lineage (GTDB taxonomy): Bacteria > Myxococcota > B64-G9 > B64-G9 > B64-G9 > JAAZNF01. The sequence goes on from JAAZNF010000019.1 coordinate 12,863, forward strand.
GTACACCGTGAGCGTGTAGCGCTTGCGATCCACCTGGCGCTCGAGGGTCTCAGAGGTGATTTGCTCCTTCAGGATCTCTTGCACCTTCTCGTTTCGCCGCAGTTTCAGCGCCTGCAACTTGCGCGCCGAGACCCCGTGCTCGCCCACCTCGTCCTCGCACTCCTTGCTGAAGATGAAGATGAAGTTCTTGAGCTCGGGGATGGTGATCACCGTAGAAAGCACGAAGCCGCCAATGCCCCGCCGCTGGAACTCGCCTTGTAGGTAGCGGATGTTGTCCAGCGAGTTGACCTCCACCTTCATGAGCATGTTGTTGAGGTAGAACGACTCGCCGGCCACCTGCAGGTTGAGGTTGCCGTCCATGGCGATGACGGTGTTGATGGTGTCCTTGAGCTGCTCCAGGGGTTTCGCGAAGATGTCGTTGTCGGGGGAGTAGAGTTTCACGTTGCGCACCAGCATGTACAGCGTGCCCAGCAGCGAGCGGCCCTGGGCCTGGAGCTTCTCCTCGTAGGAGCGGGCCAGATCCATTCGCTCCGGTGAGGCCTTGGCTTCTTCCTGGATGCGGAACTTGTCGGCCACGGTCACCTCCCTGCATCAGGTCCCGAGGAGCTTCTCGCGCAGCTTGTTGCAGGCCCGCTCGGCGGCGGCCGAGACGTCCTCCTCCTTGATGCCCGCCTCCAGCTCGGCCTTGAGCAGCTTGTAGGCCGCGATCGAGCCCGACATGGCCAGGCCGTTCACCATGATGCGCTTGAAGTCGGCGTGCTTCTTCTTGGAAAGCAGCGAGGTCTGGCGCAGCTGCTCGCGGAAGTATTCCATGGCCTCGGGGGTGTTGGTCATGGCCAGGGCGGCGAAGAAGGCCATCTGCTCGTTGGGATCTTTCTTTGCGAAGTCGTCGTGCTGCACCAGCGAGAGCAGGGTGCGAGTGGCGTGGGAAAGATCGAAGTTCGGCAGCAGCCGGGCGGCGGTGATGCGCATCTGGGTGTCGGGATCCTCGAGGGCCTTCATCACATAGGCGCGGCAGGCCTCGTCGGTGCCCTGGCCAATGGTGCCGAGCGCCTCCAGGCGGATGGCCAGGTTGGGGTGGTTGAGCAAGGAGGCAACGATCTTGAGCTTGTCGGGTGGATTGATCTTGTCGATGGTGTACATCATGTCGCGCACCAGGTTGGCCTTGTTGCTCTGCAAGCGGCGCTGGAACACGTCGAGCTGCTCTTTGCCCAGTACCGCCAACGCGTCGCACACCAGGCGGCGGGGATCGGGTTTTTCCATGCGCTCCAGCGCGGTGAGCAACGGCACGATGGCGTTCTCGTCCAAGCGGGTGAGGTAGCGGTGGACCTCCTGGGGCTCGCGGATCTCGGCCATCGACTCCAGGATGTCGGCCACCCGCTCCAGGCGCTCGGGCTCGCCCATCATGCTGATGAAGCGCGATTCGATCTGTTGGATGTACACCAGGTTGCCCGAGGGCAGGTTCTTGCGGGCGAGGCTCTTGAACTTTCGCAGCACCTGGTTGACGGTGCGAAAGTCCTCGTGGATGAGGAACGAGTCGAGCAGTTGCCCGAACACCTCCTGCAGCGCATGCACCAGGTCGACGTCCAGATCCTCCTCGAGCACCCGGAACAGGATCACCACCAGCTTGGGCATCATGCGGTTCTGATCCTGCTCTTCGATCTGCTCGAGCACCTTGGCCTTCTGCTCCGGCGTGGCCGGGGTGCCCTTGATCACCACGCCCTTGGCCTGGTCGATGTCTTCGAGCTCGATCTCCAGATCCTCGAGCGAAATGCGCGCGAACTTGATGTGATCGGCCGAGGCCGAGGTCAGCCGGGAGTAGAGGTAGTTGACGATCTTGTCCACCTCGGCTTTCGCCTCGCTCTCGCTCTCCACCCCCACCGCGAAGGTCTCCACCACCACGTACTCGATGTAGCCGAACTCCTGCTTCCACATCAGGCTGACCATGTCCTCGTGCAGGTAATCGGCCGAGCGGAAGTTGGTCAGGCAGATGAGCACCCAGTTGAGCAGCTCCTCGGCCGGCAGCCCCTTGCGGAAGATGAGGATGCGCACCCCGTCGCGGTAGAACTTGTTGGCCAGGTTCTGCTCGCTGGCCTCCTCCTGGTACACCACCGCGTTCATGAACTTGAAAGCCAGCGTTTCCACCTTGAGCGGCAGCGCGTCGTAGCGCTCCAGGAAGTCGCTCAGGATGCGGTAAGTGCGCTCCAGGTACTCGCCGTAGTGGGCGGTGTTGTGGCGGTAGATGCCGATGGTCTTGATGGAGCGCTGGAGCTGATCGAAGATCTCCTGCACCTTGGCGATGCGCTGTGCGGCCTCGGCCTCGTCCAGGTCGTCGAGGACGTTGCGGTCCTTCTTCATCCGGGACGTGCCGGTGATGTACACGGAGCGGGGATCGATCTTCTTTTCTTCGGATGCCTTCTCCGCGGCCTTCTTTTCCTCGGCCATGGCTCCTCCCGCCGATGGCCCATCTTACGGGAAGCAGAGCGCGCTTTCAAGAAACCTCCCGCGCCGAACGCTCACGCACGGGCGCGGTTTTTTTGAAGAAAAATACGGTCTGGATAATATTCTTGACAGCACAATATATGGTGGTATAAGTGCTCTCACGCTACCATATAAGGTGGTTTTTTCGATTATTTACGCATAGTTGGCGGACCCGCGGAACAGAATTTTTTGCGGACAGAGAGGCTTGGACGTGAACATCGAAGAGAAGCGCGTGGAGCTCCCGGTGCTGGTGTACGACGAACTCAAGGCGGATGACCTGGCGGAGTGGGACGCCGGGCGGGTGGCCGACGCCTTGATCCGCCAGCGCTCGCTGGCGCCGGAGGCCGCCTGGAAGATCAGCCGGGAGGTGGAGGCCAGGTTGCGTGACAAGAAGCTCGAGCGGCTCACCCCGCGCGCCATCCGCCAGGCCATTGACGATCACCTGGCGCACCTCGGCCTCGAACAGGAGCTTCCCTTGAGCGCCAACGCCCTGCGCGTTCTGGAGAAGCGTTACCTGCGCCGCGCTCCCGACGGCAAACCGGTGGAGCGCCCCAAGGATATGTTCGCCCGGGTGGCGCGGGCGGTGGCGGAGGGGGACCGGGCCTTCGACGGCGCGGCCGACATCCAGGAGACCGCGGCCGAGTTCTACCGCCTCATGACCTCGCTCGAGTTCTTGCCCAACTCGCCCACCCTGATGAACGCCGGGCGCGAGCTGGGCCAGCTGTCGGCCTGTTTCGTGCTGCCGGTCGACGACTCGATGGAGAGCATCTTCGAGTCGGTGAAGTACACCGCCATGATCCACAAGTCCGGCGGGGGCACCGGCTTCTCCTTCTCGCGCATCCGACCCAAAAACGACGTGGTGGCCTCCACCAAGGGCGTTTCCTCCGGCCCGGTGAGCTTCATGAAGGTCTTCGACGCGGCCACCGAGACGGTGAAGCAGGGCGGCACCCGGCGCGGCGCCAACATGGGCATCCTGCGGGTGGATCACCCCGACATCCTGGACTTCATCAGCTGCAAGACCAGTGAGCACGCGCTCAACAACTTCAACATCTCGGTGGCGGCCACCGACGCCTTCATGGACGCGGTGCAGCGCGGCGGCTCGTACGAACTGCTCAACCCGCGTACCAACCGCGCCATCCGCTCCCTGGACGCGCGCAAGGTGTTCGACGCCATCGTGAAACTCTCCTGGAAGAACGGCGAGCCGGGCATCATCTTCATCGACCGCATCAACCGCGACAACCCCACCCCGCACGTGGGCGCCATCGAGAGCACCAACCCCTGCGGCGAGCAGCCGCTGCTGCCCTACGAGTCGTGCAACCTGGGCTCGATCAACCTGGCCCGCATGGTACGCGGCCGCGACGTGGACTGGGACAAGCTCAAGCGCACGGTGCACTCGGCGGTGCATTTTCTGGACAACGTCATCGAGGTCAACCGCTACCCGCTGCCGGCCATCGAGCGTGTGACCAAGGGCAACCGCAAGATCGGCCTGGGTGTCATGGGCTACGCCGACATGCTGATCGCCCTGGGGCTCCCCTACGCCAGCGAGGACGCCTTGCGCAAAGGCGAGGAGATCATGGCCTTCATCCGGCGCGAGGCCCGGGCGGCGTCGGCCGAGCTGGCCGAGACGCGGGGCGCCTTCCCCAACTTCCGCGGAAGCATCTACGATCGACCCTCGGCGCGGCCGCTGCGCAACGCCACCACCACCACCGTGGCCCCGACAGGCACCATCAGCATCATCGCCGGCTGCTCCTCGGGGATCGAGCCGCTGTACGGGGTGTGCTTCGTGCGCAACGTGCTCGACAAGACGGAGCTGCCCGAGGTGAACCCGCTGTTCGAGAAGATCGCCCGGGAGGAGGGTTTCTACAGCGAAGGGCTGATGCGCCAGATCGCCGACGCCGGCAGCCTGGCCCACGTGGACGGGGTGCCCGAGCGCTGGCGGCGGCTGTTCGTCACGGCCCACGACATCACCCCCGAGTGGCACATCCGCACCCAGGCAGCCTTCCAGCACCACACCGACAACGCGGTGTCGAAGACGGTCAACCTCAAGCACGAGGCGACCGAGTCCGACGTGGCGGAGGTGTTTCGGCTCTCCTACATCCTGGGCTGCAAGGGGGTCACCGTCTACCGCGATGGCTCCCGCTCCGAGCAGGTCCTCAGCACCGGCAAGACCCACTCCACCGTGTCGTCGGCGCCGCCCCCCGCCTCCGATCCGGGCATGGTTTCGGAACGCGCCCGGCTCACGCCGCGCGAACGGCCGGAGGTGGTGCGCGGCTGCACCCAGAAGATGACCACCGGTTGTGGAAATTTGTACGTGACCGTGAACGAGGACGACCGCGGCATCTTCGAGCTGTTCACCGCCATGGGTAAGGCCGGCGGCTGCGCCTCCTCCCAGGCCGAGGCCATCAGCCGCCTGGTGTCGCTGGCCCTGCGCGCCGGGGTGGACCCCGAGGCCATCATCAAGCAGCTCTCCGGCGTGCGCTGTCCCTCTCCGGCCTGGAAGGACGGGGAGATGATCCTGTCCTGCGCCGACGCCATCGCCCGGGCGCTGAAGCGTTACGTCAGCCTGATCCGCGATCGGACTACGCCCGTGCCTTCCGCCGGCTCATCCGTGGTGCCCAGCCAGCCGCCGGGGGCCGGCGCCCCCTCGGCCCTACCGGTGGCGGCGCAGGTTCCCGAGGCCGAGGCCGCTTCCCATCCCGTCTCGGCCGCTCCGAAGTCGGACCCGCCCGCCTCGCCTGACGCTCGCCCCAAGGCCTTCCTGGCCTGCCCCGACTGCGGCGGCACCGTCGAGCACCTGGAAGGCTGCCTGCTGTGCCCCGAGTGCGGCTACAGCAAGTGTGGCTGAGCCAAAGGGTCTTTGCTCTCGTCGAAGTCGTCTGGAATCTTGGAGCCCGATTCATTTCTTGTGGGGTTCCCGTTTGGCCAGGGGTGGGTTGTGAGCAGGTCGCTTCGGGCGTGAGTCCGTAGGATTCGATGACCCCCGGTGGCCACTCTAGCGTAGGCTGCCCGGACACGCCGGATTCAAACATCAAACATTGGACGTTCGCCGCACTTCAGTCGCGGCGCAGGATCTCGGCCGAGGGGGGCAGCGGCTCCTGGTACCCGTGCACGATGAAGGGCGTCCCGGGCCGGAAGTACCCCTTGGCTGCGGCCTCGTCCAGGTCCTCTGGGTACATGTGCTCGCAGCCGTGCGACTCGGTGAGCGGCAGTTGCTCCTCGCCGTAGCGCGCTTCCTCGCGGGGCGTGGCGTGGATCATGTGACCCTGGCGCTTGCCTTCTTTCGACAGGAAGAAGGCGCGGTGCCCGAAGTCGTTGTGCTCCCAGCGCTCCTGCACCACTCCCCTCGTGTCCAGAAAGTCCTGCCGCGAGAATTGCAGCTCCTTGGGCTGGCCGCGAAAGACGCTCTTCTCTCCGGTGGCGAACTTCCACTCTTTTCCGGGGGCCTGCTGGAACTGGATCTCCCTGTCCTTCTCGCGCAGGGGTGCGCCCCAGGGGATCTGCGACAACTTCCAGGCCGCCGTGGTGTGCGCGGCGCTCCCCGCCAGCCGGTAGCTGCCCGGCGGGGTCGGGGCGTACGGCATGCGCGTTACGTTGTGCGCTCGCGGGTCGGGCCGCGTCTTGTCGGGACCGCCGCGCATGGGGTAGACGTCCAGCACGCGCTCGCCCTGCATGACCACGAGGCTTTCTGCCTCCGCGCCCGGATAGAAGTGCAGGCGGATGTTCTTCGGCGCCGCCGCGAATCGCTCCACATCCAGCACGGGAAGCCCCTTCGCCATCAGCAGGCGGTTCATGGCCACCAGGGTCCGGCTGGTGAGCCGGCCGTCCACCGGCAGCCCCAGGCTGGTCTGCAACTGAAGGAGCGCGGTCCGGGTGGCGGCGTCGAACCTGTCTCCCGGCCCGGGATCGATGCGAGAATCGCGCATGACCCCGCGGGACATCCGGCCCAGGGTTTCGCGCAGGCGCGTCACCTCCGGCCCGCGCGCGCCTTCCTCGAGCAGCACCCGATCGGCCACCTGGAAGGATTTTCCTGAGAGCCGCTTTCGCAAAGCGGTAAAACCTTCGGGCTCCATCTTGTCGGCACACCTTCGCAGAAGGTCGGAGATCATGCGCCGGTCGATTGCGGAGGCGGGGTCCATGGCCTGGCCAAGGAAGTAGGCGTCCTCGCGATCCACAATGCAATCGGCGGCCACGGCGCTCATACGGCTCGAAAGAAATGGGTTGAGCGGTTCGGTCATGCTTCCCTCCTCGGGGATGAAAAAAACGAGCAAGTCTTGGGGGCATTTACTGCAATTCGGATGCCAAGAATAAAAACCTGAAAAATCAACGAGTCACAGGGACTCCCCCCGGCGATCTGTCCGGATTTCGAACATGTGTCCGATATCCGGACGGGGCTTGACCTTCGCAGGCGTGGTTCGTATACCGATCGGGTGAACCGCGCACCGCGCTCTCGCCATTTTCAGATCCGGCCTGCCCGTCGGTCCGACGCCGCCGCCATCTGCCGTAACAACCTCGCGCTGGCCCGCGTGAGCGAGGGCCTGTCCCTGGGCCGGACGGCCGCCCGGCGGGGCGCGGCGCGGGCGCTATCGGATCGCCGCAAGGGGTTCTACCTCTTGGCCGAAGCAGCCGGGCGCGTGGTGGGGCAGCTCTTCGTCACCCGCGAATGGAGCGACTGGCACGCAGCCGAGTACTGGTGGATCCAGTCGGTGTATGTCCGTCCTGCCTACCGGCGCGCGGGGGTGTTCGCGGCGCTGCTCTCAGAAGTCCGCCGCCTCGCTCGAAAAGACGGCTCGGTGCGCTCCTTGCGGCTCTATGTCCACGAGAAGAACCGGCCCGCGCGCGCTGCCTACGCCTCGCTCGGCTTTCAGGCCACGCGCTACCGGATCCTGGAGACGGAGATCGGTTGTATTGAATAGTATTCGCTAGAGAACGGCGGAAAAATCAGAAGCGCGCCTGGGCCACCAGGTTCATGCCCAGGATGTTGGGGTCGTCCCAGTTGGTGGTGATGTTCATGCCATCGAAGTCGCTGCGGTAACGCACCCGGTTGTTGTCGAAGGTGTAGAACACCTCGGCCACCACGGCCAGCATCTCGGAGATGTCCCAGCGGGCGTTCAGCTTGAAGGACCAGATGAGCGCGGCCCCCTCGTTCACCGGCAGCACCGAGCGGGTGGCCACGTCCCACACCACCACCGTGCGCTTGCCGAGGTAGGGCGCCTGGCCGATGACCACGTTGTCGATGGTGTAGGTGGCCGGGTTCTGCGCCCCGAAGGTGAAGCCCGGGGTGAGGTGCAGCGAGGGGAAGTGGTAGTCCACGCCCAGGGCGGCGAAGAACTCGGGCTTGGTCTTGGCCCCGGCCGGGAAGTCGTAGAAGGGGGTGAAGCTGGGTGTCTCGTACAGGACGTAGGAGAGCGAGCGGAACATGGCGTCCAGATGCAGGCGCAGGTAGCCGAGCTTCATGGCGGCGTTCACGTCGAAGGCATAGGCCAGCTGGTTCACGGTGGTGCCATACTTTTCGGGGTGGATGAGCGTCTGGAACAGGAAGGTCCCCTCGTGCTTGACCATGAACGACAGGCCCTCGCCGTACGTCTCGGGCTTGAAGAACTTGACGTCGATGTCGGGGTCGTTGCGGTACAGCGCGAAGTCGATGGAGGTGCCGATGGACATGCCCTGGTGGTAGCCGAGCTGGTAGGAGACGCCGCCGCCGTACATGTTCTCACCGCGCACTCCCTGGTGGGCGAAGGTGCCGCGGGTGAAGAACCCGCCGTTCACCTCGGCGCGAAAGCCCGCGATGTCCACGCCCAGGCCGGCCAGCAGGCCGTAGTTCGTCACCATCTCGGTCTGGTTGGTGTCCTTGAGGTACTCGTTGATCTGGGTGGTCTTGGCGCCGAGGAAGGCGTAGCCCCAGGGCTTGTTGATCTGGAACTTCACCGCCGGGACGTTCACCCGCGGGTCGTAGTTGGGGAAGATGCCGCTGCCGCCCCAGGAGATGCGGTAGCTGTAGCCCAGCCGGAAGCGGTCGCCCGACACCGGGAACAGGGTGACCTGGAGGTTGTCGTTCTCGGCCGCGCCACCCGAGAAGTCGTACGTCAGGCGGATGTAGCTGCCGGTGTCGTAGATCATCTTGTTCACGTCGGTGTCGCCGAAGATGTAGAAACGGATGGCCAGCGCTGCCTCGGTGGTCAGGTTGTCGAAGAAGCTGGGGAGCTTCTTGTAGAGCACCAGGTGGGACAGCGACTCGAAGCCGGTGAAGCGGGTGTCGTAGTTGTCGAAGAACAAGGTGTTCTGCTTGCCGGCGCCGATACCGATACCGGGGTTGTTCACCTGGCTCTCGCCCGGTCCGGCGAAGAAGTTGGCGTCCGAGATCACGAAACTGATGCGAGTGTCCATGAAGTCGCCGGCCACGGCGGATGTGGCCCAGAGCAGCGTGATCAGCAGGGCCGGGTGGTAAAGGTTCTGGGTTCGGAGGGTTCGGTTCATGGTCGTTCCTCGTCTTGCGGTGATGGGTTTCATGGGCTACGGCCTCATCCAGTCCGGCATGTCGTTCGGCAGCCAGCCCACCAGCACGATCCAGCGCGGGCGGGCGGCGCGCACCTGGCGCAGGTTGCCTTGCAGTTTCTCCCCCGCGGCGCTGTCCACCAGCCGGCCCAGGTTGGGGGCCGCGGTGGGGTCGAAGGTGGGCGCGCTGTCGCCGGTGGAGACGTTGATGAGCGGGCCCAGGCCGCGCTGCATGGCCACGCTCCACTGGCCGTACTGGCGCAGGGTCGAAAGCTCCGAGCACACCGCGGCCGAGTCCACCTTCAGCCGCAAACAGTGAGGCGCCACGTTGGGGATGGTGGCCTCGAAGGGGCAGATCTCGCGGCAGGCGTGGTCCTCGCCGCACACCCCGCTGGGGCAGTCGGCCGGCGCGGCACAGGGGGCGACGGCCAGCCGGGCCAGCACCTCGGCGGGGGCGATGGCCTCGCGCACCGATACCTCCAGTGTACCGGTACGGGCCAGGCACTCGTCGCGGCAGATGTACTCCAGCCGCAGGTTGGGATCCTCCGGCACCGGGTAGCTGGGAGCGATGTCGCCGTCACCGTTGAAGTCACAATTGAGGAAGAGGTCGGGGAAGCGAAGATCGGTAAGCGACACCCGGGCCGACTCCAGGCTCTCGAGCTTCCAGGATTTCTTGCTGTAGCCGCACAGGTGGGGGTACTGGCCGGCGGGATCCTCGTTGCAAAGCTCTACGGTGATGGGCACCGGCGGCACCACGGTGTCGAGATTCTCCGGAGGAACCCCGATGCGGCACAGCCCGTCGCCGCAGAACCACGCCGGCCCGGCGGTGCAGTCCTGGTGGCGGATGCAAGGTTGCTCCGGTTGGAATTTTTCCTGGGCGTGGCTCCAGAAGGGAAAGCTGATCTGGGTGGCGCCCGAGAAGTCCTGGGTGGTTCCCGCCAGGATGTCCAGCCGGTCGCCGACCAGGAGCTCGTCGGGGTACGAGAACGAGTAGGCGTAGAGGTGGCCGAAGCCCTGCTGGAGCTCCGCCGGCAAGAAAGAGAGCGTCTCCGGCGCAAGGTCAGTGACGAAGAACCCCTCGTTGAAGATGCCGGTCACGATGAGCTGGCCGTGTCCGGGAGGCAGCGGGCCGGTGGCGTCCGCGCGCACGTCGATCTCGACGAAACTCTGGGTCATGGCCGAGAGGTCGTTGGTGGCGGCGCCGTTGCCGTAGGTGGGTCCGTCGATCTGGATGTGCTGGAGCGCCGGGTTGCGAAAGTAGATGTGCCGCGAAACGCCGGTGGCCAGACTGCCCGCGATGGTCTGCTGAGGCACGGCCACACTGGGGGAGCACACGCCCTCGTCACACACGGCGCCGCTCGTTCCCCTGGGATCGCAGTCCCGGTCATCGCGGCAGAAATTCAGGGCCGGATCGGCGTCCATCCAGCGGGCATCTTCGAGCCACACCGCGACGCGGCCGTAGGTCTTGCGGGCGGTGACGGTGCCGGACCAGGTTCCCTGCGTAAAGCGGGCGACAAATCCCGAAGGCGAGGGAGGATCGATGGACACCACCTCGCCGGGCTGGACGCTCACGGTGGCCTCGCCCTCCCAGGCCAGCGGCGCCCCCCGCCGGTCGATGGCCTGGGCGCTGACGCTGAAACTCACCGCGCCCTGCGGGTAGGCATAGGGCGACTCGAGCGTGCCCTCGCCGCTGGCGCCGTTCACGCCGGTCACCGTGACGCGGAAGCCGCCCAGGCCGTTCTCCAGCGGGCGCTTCTCCACGCACGGGCCGAAGGCCACCAGGGAAACCGCCGCCAGGGCGGTGATGGAGATGGGGATGAAGGTGTGCGCGCGCATGGCGTCCTCACTTCACCCGCCGCCGGATGCGACCGTCCTCGCGCCCGGTGAGCACGGGGAAGCGCAGCGGGTAGGTGCAGAACTGGGTCATGGGGATGGTGATGGCCCCGCAGCGGTTGGTGTCGCCAGCCAGCGCGTCCCGGCAGCGGCAGTCGCCCTTGACCAGGATGTCGGCGGGGTTGTTCTTGGCGCTCACGCAGAAGGCCATGGCGAAGGTGTCGAAGCCCTCAGCCGAGGTCTGGCAGCGACCCTCCTTGCTGCAGGTCCACCCGTAGGGGCAGTCGCCGTCCTTGGCGCAAGGGCTAGGGGTGAGCATCTGCTCGCAGGTGGGGAACGAGGCCAGATATTCCACCAGAGCGTCGCGCATGGAGATGCCGGTATGGACCTTGGTGGTGTTGCGTTTCAGTACCTTGAAGCCCGAGCCGCCCTTGGCGATGTAGTCGTTGGTGGCCATCTTGTAGGAGGCGTCGAGGTTCACCGGCAACCCGTTCACCAGGATGTCCTCCGCCGGGTGGGCGTAGCAGTACGGCTGGTCGGTGCCCTCCTGCAGGCACTCCCAGGTGTTCTTGGCTTGCGGATCGCAAGGGGCGATGTCCGATCGGTACACGCAGCAGTCCGTGGCCTGGGTGCAGGGGTAGTGCGCCTTGTTGCGGATGTCCTGGCCGCAGTTCATGGTGAAGGAGGCCCCGGCGATCTGCGCCTGGCTCTGGCAGCCGCGCCCGCCGGAGCGCTCGGTGACGTAGTCGAACAGCTCCTGGATCTCACGGCCCGACAGATACATGATGGTGATGGTGTTCTCGAAGGGGAAGACGTTGAACACCGTCTCCATGTTGATCAGGCCCGGGTAGAGGTTGTCGCGAATGCCCAGCGTGTTCGTCACGGCGAACTCCGCCTCGACTCGCCGCCGTCGCATCATGGACAGCGCGGTGAGGTTGCCGAGCTCCGAGTCGCCGCCGGTGCCCAGGTTCTTGCGCTGGATGGCCCGCGGAGCGTAGCCGAAGACCTTGGTGAGGTCGAAACGCGGGTCGGTCTCCATGGCGATGCGGTATGGTTCCAGCAGGTTGCGGGTGGAAGCGTGTCCCTTCACGCCGCAAAAGGCCCGCAGGGTGCGCACTTGCTCGGAAAATTCCGCGGCGTAGTTGTCCTCGGGTCGGGGCTCGGCGCACCACATGGCGTCGATGGGGAAGATCTGATGACGGTGGGAGACGATCTCGGCGCCGTAGGGGGCCACCTTGTCCAGGGTGCAGTCGGCGTTGCTCTGGCAGGCGCGGGCCGGGCCGAAGGAGTCTTCCGGTGTGCAGTGGCCCGCATTGGTGTCGCAGCCGTAGCCGGTGGCCGGGACGGCCACCGCCAGATCGGTGCGGGTGAGATACTTGGCGAAGGCGCCGGGGTGCTCCAGGATGACCTTCCGTCCCGCAGGGTCGGTGAGCACCATGGGCGGGTGCAGCAGGATATGCAGGTGGCCGCCCAGGATGGCGTCGATGCCGCGCACCCCGGGCACCCAGTACTTGCGGTTGCCCGGATAGCACTCGGGGCAGGTGAGCGGGACCCACGGGTCCTCGGCGCGCCGGGTGTACTCGGAGATGTCTTGATCCTCCGGCACGTACAGCTCGTGGCCGTTCACCAGCTCCTGGTCCTCGGTGAGCCCGAGGTGCGAGAGGATGATGAACATGTCGGCCGAGGGCTTGAGGAACGCCATGTAGGCCCGGGCCGTCTCGTTGGCCTCCACCGGGGTGATGCCGGCGGAGTTGCCACCCTCGGTGATGGAATACATCGAGGAGATGTCGCCGAGGCCGATGATGGCCACGCGCAGGCCCTTCACGTCCATGACCACGAAGGGGTGTACGTACTTTCCGAGCTGGTGGTTCTTGGGGACGGTGTAGTCGTCGAAGATGTAGTTCGCCGCCAGCATGGGAAAGTGCGCCCAGTGGGCCGCCTGGTTGGTGAGGTTGCCGGTGCCGAGGTCGAACTCGTGGTTGCCGACGACCATGGCCTCGAGCGCCATGGTGGAGAGCCAGCGGAACTCCGGCTCGCCGGAGGAGTAATTGAAGATGGGCGCGCCCTGGAAGGGGTCACCCGAGTCCAGGTACACCACCCGCTCGCCGCGCCCGCGCTCGCGCTCGATGAGCGCCGCGATGCGTTCTACCCCGCCGTAGGGGCTGCTCTCGGCGAACAGGCCGTAGTTCTGGTCGGTGGTGAGCGGGCGAAGTTCGTAGGGGAAGAGCCGGCTGTGGATGTCCGAGGTGTGCAGGACAGTGAGACGGGTGGTGGTGCCGGCGACGATGGGGGACTCGGTTTCCACGGTGCAGGCCCACACGAGCGGTAGCAGGAGCACCGAGAAGCGGTGAAGGGAACGGTGTTTTCTCATAGGGCACCTCGAAGAGCGGTCGAGGGGGAAGGTATGCCCGCGCTGATTCCAAGTCAATCACAGAACGGCGCCTTCGAGGAGCCACAGCTCGCCGCGGCCCGCATCGAGCCGCGCCATCGCGCCGAGGGGCAGGGCCACGTTGCGGCAAAAGTGCCCAAAGGAGGCCCCAGAGACGGCCGGGACGCCGAGCGCCTGGACGGCGCGCTCCAGCGTGGCGCGCGCGCTCCACCGGCCGGTGTCCGGGGTGCAGCCGTCGAGCCGGCCCAGGATCACGCCAAAGACCCGGTCGAGCGCTCCCGCCTGGCGCAGTTGCAGGAAGCAACGGTCCAGGCGGTAAGCCGCCTCGCCGGTGTCCTCCAGACACAGGATGGCGCCGGAGAGTTCAGGAAAGTATGGCGTGCCGCACAGGCTGGCTAGGATCGAGAGGTTGCCACCGGCGAGAAAGCCGTTCACCCCTCCCGGGACGAGCGGCTTGAGTTTCCCCAAGGGGACAGGCCCCGGCGGCGTGGGGTCGAACAGCAGGCGTTTCAGCCAACGCAAGGCCGGGGCGGGGACGTCAGGAAGCTGTGTGATTACCGGGCCATGGACGACGGCAAAACCTCCCGACGCGCATAGCTGGTTGAGCAGCGCGGTGAGGTCCGAAAAGCCGATAAGCATCTTCGGCCGGCGGCGCAGCTCGGCGAGGTCGAGGTGGGAAAAGAGACGGGCGGTGCCATATCCACCGCGGATGGCCCACACCGCGCGGGTGTCCTCCTCGAGGAAGGCCTGTCGCAAACGTCTGGCGCGCGACTCGTCATCGCCGGCCAAAAACCCATTTTCCGCGAATTCTGCGCGGTCGCATACGGGGACGAGCCCGAGCCGCCGGATGACGTCCATTCCCCGCTCGAACCGCTTTCGGTCGAAGGGGCTGGCCGGGGCCACCAATCGGACTCGGTCGCCCGGCCGAAGTGCTGGCGCGCGCTGGAGGGCGGTGGCCTGGGGCATCACTTCACGACGTCGCTGTCGGAGCGGGGCTGGAGCCGGGCCTGGTCGTAAGAGAAGTCCATCACGCCGGTGATGGAAGACAGCACAAGGTCCACGGCCCGCTGGTCGGTAGCGCAGGCCTGGTATTGCGCGTCGTGGGGACAGGCGTTGTTGGTGTCGAAGCAGGAGAAAGCCGGCCGGAACTGGGCGCCCACCACGAGTTCCTCCCCCGGGCTTGCGGCAGACTCTATCGCGAAGTCGCCGTGATCCTTGCCGTCGTTGCCGGCGACGCATTCCTTGGTGATCTTCACGTTCTCCACCTTTACCAGGCAGCCCTCGAAGTTCTCCTGCTTGCTACCACCGGTGCATATCTCGTCTGGGATGACGAGCGTGGGAGTGGGGACAGCCCCATCGCCGGTGACGGTGATGGAGGTCGGTTTGAGCTCGGTAAGCCCGTAATACTCGTCCAGTGTGCCTTCGATGGTGACGAGTTTTCCCGGGGCGATCTCGGTCGTGGGCAGGCCGGAGCTGTTGTAGACGTAGACGCCGCTCCACTCGCCGCCGGCCGGGTCGGAGACGTAGAAGTGCTTGCTTGAGATGACCGGTGTGGTGACCACCACGTTCTCTACTTTTACCGCGCAGGGTTTTTCTACGTGGCCGGGGACGGCCGGGTTCTGGATCTGGGCGATGGTGACGGTGGGAGGTGGATTGGCGCAGGAGGTGCACACGGTGGCGCCGCTCTCGCCGATGAGGTCGTCGCAAGAGCGTGGCTGCACTTTGAACTGCTCGAAAGAGTACTCGAGAATTCCTACGATCTTGGCGAACTTGTGACCGAGTACCGGCGTGTAGTTGTAGCCCGCCCGGAACAGGGTGGACACGAACATCTGATCGTCCGAGCCCGCGGACTTGACCGAGAAGTCGCCATGAGGCTTGCAGTCGCTACCCGGGGCCGTGGTGCTCGCCACCTCTACGTTCGCGAGTTCGACCAGTACTCCTTCATAAGCCTCAGCGTCGGCGCCACCGGCGCAGGGGATCTTGGTGCCAGGAGGAGTGGCGGTGGAGCAGTCCTTGGGTTTGCAGATAGCGGACGGAGCCACCACGGCCGGTTCGGGGAGGGGCTCGGTCCCGGTGACGGTCACGCTGCTCGCCTGGATCTCGCTCTCATCGTAGTATTCGGTATAGATGCCGGCGATGTCGACCTTGTCACCGAGGTTCACCGAGATGGCGAGGTTCTTGGCAAAAACATAGATGCCGGACCACTTCTTCCCGTCCACGCCGCAGCCCTCCGGCTGCGCTACCCAGAATGCATCGGGGGACGTGGAGGCACTGGCGCCCTTGACCATCGGAGATGTGACGACGACGCCCTTCACGGTCACGGCGGAATTGTTTTCAGGATGTCGAGAAGAAGCGGGATTCTGGATGTCACAGATGGTGAGGCCTCCGGAAGAAATGATATCGCCGCCGTCGTCACCACCGTCCTTGTGAGTCCCATCCTTGCGGCCGGCGTCGGCTTCATTACTGCGTCCGGCGCACCCCAGGGCTGCGGCTGCTAGCAAAAAGCTCAAGAGCAATAACGGCATCGCTCGAAAGAACTGGTACCGCATGGCATTCTCCTAGAAAGGTAATTTCTCATCCCCCATCGGCACACTACCCTCCAAAAATGCCTCCGTCAATCCCAAGTTCCCAAGTTCGCCGGCGCCGGGGGACAGCCCCCCCTAGTAACTGAGCGGCCTCACGGGGACAGGCCCCTGGGTTAGCAATCCACCCACGCTGGGGACAGGCCCCGTGGTCGCGCTGTCCGGATTTTTGTCGCGCGTGTCGAAATCCGGACGGCGAGGCGGGGGGAGGCATTGCAAGTCTTTGTTTGTTCTGCTCTTTTTTTCTGGCATCGTTCTTGCTTTTACTCTCGGGCATGGCCAGACCTTCTCGACAACAAGTCCTCGGCTCAGGCCCCGCCGTCGTCCACCTCATCCACAGGTTCACAAAC
>JAAZNF010000020.1 GCA_012798435.1 Myxococcales bacterium
CCTTCAGGCGTTCCTTTTCCGGCACGGTGTGCGTTGCATCGTCTCAGGCGAGGCCGAATCGACGCTCCCGCGGATCGTGAGCGACTACCGGCGCGATGGTCGGCTGCCCCCGCCGGGAACGGTCATCGCTGGAGAGGCCGCGCCCGATCTTGATTTGTTGCCGTTCCCGGAATTCGACAAGGATCGAAAGCTCGGCTGGATGCCGGTGGCCGCCTCGCGGGGGTGCGTGGCGCGCTGTCACTTCTGCGAGGAGTCACGCTTCTTCGCAGGTCTGCGCCACCGCTCGGTGGAGAGCGTGCTCGAAGAGATCGAGCGCAACGTCGAGAGGTATCGCGCCCAGGGCATCCAGTTCCACGACTCGCTCATCAACTTCGATGAGAAGTGGCTCCTGCGGTTCTGCCGCGGCTTGAAGGATCGGCTCGGAGGGTTCGAGTGGCAGGCGTTCGCACGTCCCGCGGGCCTGCCCGATCGGCTGCTCGATCGCCTACGCGAATCCGGCTGCACCGCCTTGCACTTCGGCGTCGAGCACTTCTCGCAAGCCATGTCGGACGTGCTGGGCAAACACCTGAACGTCCAGGACGCCTTCCACGTCATCGAGCGCGCCGCGGCGCACAAGCTCCCGGTCAAGGTGCTGATCATCACCGGCGTGCCCGGCGAGACGGAAGCGGACCACCGGGCGAACCTCGAGGCCCTGCAACGGCTGATGGGCGACCATCCGGATCTGGTGGACTTCGCCGCCAACCCGCTCATGGTGACGCCGCACTCGCTGTACTTCCGCCGGCCCGAGAAGTTCGGCATCCGGCTGCACCGTGACCGGTGGGGTCGAGGAGTTCGGGTACGCTTCGAGGACGGTCCCGATCCCGACACCATCCTGCGCCGGCTCTCGGAGCTACTCGCCATCAAACCCAAGGCGGCGCCGGGCCACGAGGGCTCGCCGGGGGCTTGGAAAAACCGGAAGGGATCGGCAGCGTCTCGATCTCGGGCGGCATCTTGAACTCTTGACACCTTCGCGCCCGTCGTTTATGGTCCTGCGCCGGTCGCGGCTGGGTAGCTCAGTCGGCCAGAGCAGGGGTCTCATAAGCCCCGTGTCGGCGGTTCGATTCCGCCCCCAGCCATTTTTCTTTTTTTTCGGGAATCAATCCACCAGCACCGGCTCGGCGGGGATGGCCTCCAGCGCGAAGAAGCGCTTGGCCGTCTGCTTGAAGGCTTCGGGCGAGTGCGCCGAGACGATGAAGAAGTACCCCCGCTCCTGTCGTGGCACGGCCAGGATGACGCCCGCCTTGCGTGTGAGCAAGGTGGCCGAGCGCTCGAGCGCCTTCGGCAGGCCCGGAACGCCGGCGAACCGGTCGGGCAGCGCCTTGACCTCGGCCGGGGTGAGCAGGAGCAGCACCGAGCGCCCGGGGAAGTCGAGGAGCTTCTTGGGGTAGTCGTACTTTCGCGAGGGCGGAAACTTCCACACCGTCCAGCGGGCCACCTGGGACTTGAACAGCGAGACGGCGTCCTCCTCGCCGATCACCATCGAGCCGGTCACGTAGTCCGCCGGCCGCGGCGGGTTGGCCTGACGCTCGAGCTCGCCTGCGCGCAGGGCGAACTCGCCGTTGAGATCTCGCTGCGCCGCCAGCGCCTCGCGCAGCGGTGGCGTGAGGGCCTCGGCCAGGCGTTTGCGCGCCGCGTCCCCCGGCCAGGGCGGAACCTCCCCCGGGCCCGCGGCCATGAGCGGGGCGGCCAGGCCATGGCTGAGCGCGTCCAGCAGCCCCTCGACGAAGGCGAACGGTTCGCCCCGGAAGCCGGCCTTCTCGGCGAAACGCGTCGTGGCGACGGACTTCAGGGAGGGAGGCAGACGCGAAAGGAGCCAGCGCCCGGCCTCGTGCACCGAAAGCGCCGCCTGCTGCAAACCCGCCGCCTTCCCCTCCGGGACCGTCACCAGTACCCGATCACCGATGAGCATGGCCTCGAAGGGGGACTCCGGCGGCGCCCACACCGGGTGGACGTTGAGCGTGAGCGAGCCCTGCCGGATGTGCACGAACGTCATGAAGGCCCGTAGCAACTGCTGCACCGGGGCGGCGTCCAGTGAGGCCTGGATGCGCGCGATCTCGGAGGCGAAGTTCTGCACCGGGATCAGGAGCTGGCCGACCCGCGGCGCGAGGCGGGAGAGCAAGGTGGCGATGACCTCGGCGTCCTGCGGCTCCACGATGCCCGCCAGCGAGCGGCCCAGGGCGGCGGGTTCCGGGCTCGCCAGCACCGCGGCGGCGTAGCGGTCCGCCAGATCGGGCCGGGCGAGGGGGAAGCGCCCTTCCGGCCCGAAAGGATCCTCGAAACTGGGCTCCGGCGCCTCCTTGCGGGCTCTTGTCGCGATCTCGGCGCGGATCAGCGCGTATTTTTTCAAAAGCTCCCGATCGGTGTCGTCCAGCCCGAAACGATCCTCGAACGCCGCGCGGTAGGCGCGCGAGCTTCCCGGGCGCCAGCCACTGGCCTCCTCGGCCAGGTACAGGACGTTGGCCATCACCGACGGGCCGACCGAGAGCTTGAACGCCGGCCCGGTGGCGGTCGCGGCGGCGGCCGTATCCGAGACGGGTGCGGAGGCAGGCGCCGCACCCTGGGTGCCGTCCGGGGCGGAGTCGGGGACGGTTTGCGGCGCAGCGCAGGCGCCGAAATATGCCGCGACCCACAGGCTGCAGATGGCACGCAGGATATTGTGCATGCGAATCTCCCTCTAGGGTTGTTTTCCCGCTAGTTCGGGCGGCAAGGTCGGGGCCACCTTCCAGCGCCCCTCCGCCCGTACCATGGATACCCGGCTCACCCGGCACTCCTGGTCCTTTCCGCAGGGGCCGGCCGCGATCTGGAGCGTGACCCGATCGGGTTCGCGCTCGAGCACCTCGACGCTCCGCAGCGGGCCGATCCCGTCGGCGGCGGAGTGCAACAAGAACAAGCGCAGGCCGTCGATGTCCGCTCCCCCGTCCCGCCGCAGCCGCTCGCCCATGCGGGCGAAGGCCTGGCGCACTTCGGGGGACAGGTGCTCCGCCGCCCGCTCCAGCGAGTTCGCTGCCACCGCGTCGTAGAAGGCCCGGTAGGCTTCCTCGGGCGTGTTGCGCGGCTCCCCCCGGCAGGAGGCCAGCGAAAGCGAAAGGATCAATACCGAGACGGGTTTCAAGGGCTCCTCCCCGGGGGCTCAACCCCCGTCTTGGGTCGGCGCGAGCCAGGTGGCGATGGTGGCCAGCGTGGCACGGGTCCAGTTCGGGGCGAACACGCCCACTGCCACCGTTCCCCCGGCGACGAGCAGGAGCGAGAAGATCACCATCAGCAGCCAGCGGCTCAGGCGCCGCAGCCGTGGCCGCGGCGTGGGCCCGATCGGCGTGCTGAATTTGAGCACGGTCTCGGGGCTGGTGATCGGGCTGGCGGCCGCCACCTCCTCGCTGGCGATGAGCGTCAGGCTGTCTTCCGAGATCTGGCCGCGCTCCTTGAGGAAGGCCACCAGCCTCGCCGCGGCGGAGCCTTTGAGGATAGCGGCCAAAAGGTGCTCGAGGTCGCGGCGCAGCTCGGCCGCGCCCTGGTAGCGCCGGGCCGGATCCACCTCCAGACAGCGCTCCACCACCCGCACCACCGACTTGGGCAAACGCGGGGCGATCTCCCGCAGGCGCTTGCGCTGGCCGCGGGCGATGGCGATCAGCAGCTCGGCCGTGTTCTGACCGGAGTGGGGGAGTTGGCCGCTGAGCATCTGGTACAGCAGCACGCCCAGGGAGAAGATGTCCGAGCGGGCGTCGGCGCGCTGGCCCGAGGCCTGCTCCGGGCTGAGGTAACGCGGCGTGCCGATGACCAGGCCCTTGCGGGTCAGGTCGTCCTGGGTGAGATCCTTGGCGATGCCGAAGTCGGTGAGCTTCACCTGCCCGCTGCGCGAGAGCATGACGTTGCCAGGCTTGATGTCGCGGTGGATGACCCGGCGGAAGTGGGCGTGCTCCAGGGCCGCGGCCACGCCGGCGCCCACCAGCAGCGCGATGTCGATGGGGAGCGGGCCGGCGCGCAGGATGGTCTCCAGGGTGACGCCGTCCACGTACTCCATGACCAGGTAGGTGCGCCCGAACTTCTCCAGCAGATCGTGGACCGCGATGATGTTTTCGTGCTGTAGCGCCGCCAGCGCCAGGGCCTCGCGCCGGAAGCGCTCCGTGGCCTCGGGATCTTCCTTGAGCTCCGGCAGCAGCGCCTTCACCGCCACCTTGCGCTCCAGCGGCTCCTGCACCCCCAGCACGACCTCGGCCATGCCGCCAGCGCCGAGCACCTCTCCCAGGGTGGTGCTGCCCACGCTTTTGGGTCGGACCGGAGACATCGGGCTCCTTGCGCGCCTCTTGCGCGGCGCGGCCCGCATGCGGCACAATGCGCGGCCGTGGCCAGCATGGTCGTCAAAACCCCAGCCAAGATCAACCTGTTTCTTCGGGTTCTGACCCGGCGGCCGGACGGCTACCACGAGCTGGATTCGCTGATGGCGCCGGTGGGCCTGTTCGACCGTCTATGCTTCGAGTTCCCACGGACGCCAGGTATGCGGGTGCTGTGCCCGGAGCATCCCGAGTTGGAGGGGCCGGACAACCTGGCCTGGCGGGCGGCGGAGTGTTTTTTCGGGGCGCTGGCTCGAGCGCCGCGGCTGCGGATCCGGTTGCACAAGGGCATCCCGGTGGCGGCGGGGCTCGGCGGAGGCAGCTCGGATGCGGCGGCGACGTTGCTTTCGCTGAACCGCCGCTTCGGCCGCCCCTTCGCGCCGGAGCGGTTGGCCGAGCTGGCCCTCTCGCTGGGTGCGGACGTGCCGTTCTTCCTCGGCCGCCGACCCTGCCGGGCGGGCGGGGTCGGGGAGCGGCTGCGGCCGGTGCGGCTGCCGGCGTTCTGGGTGATCCTGGCCTGTGCCCCGTTCGGCCTGTCCACCCGAGAGGTGTTCGAGCGCTTCGATCGGGCCCACCGCCTGGCGAATCGCAAAATTCGTTTGACAGAGCGCAGGGATAGTGCTAGGGAAAGGCCCTCCGGCGGTGGCTGGTCCCGCGAGCGGCTCGCCGTGAACCTGGTGAACGACCTGCAACGCATCGGCGAGTCGCTTCACCCCGAAATCGGCAAGGTTCGCCTGGAGCTGTTGCGCGCGGGCGCCGCCGGCGCTTCCATGACCGGGAGCGGCCCGACGGTGTTCGGGTTGTTCTTCTCCCGCCAGGGAGCGCAACGGGCGCTCCGGGCGGTGCGCCGGGAAGGCGGTTGGACGTACCTCGTGGCGAGAGGTGTTGCGATATAGCCGGCGGACGAGCGGCAACTTGAGTCTCACCCCTGGGAGTCCCGGGGAGGGACAGGGAGGTCCGACATGGAGATCACCGAAGTCAGAGTATTCCCGGTAAACGAGGACAAGCTGAAGGCCTACGCCACCATCACCTTCGACAACTGCTTCGTGGTGCGGGATCTCAAGGTGATCCAGGGAAACAACGGGTTGTTCGTGGCCATGCCGAGCAAGAAGCGCAAGGACGGCACCTTCAAGGACACCGCGCACCCCCTGAACACCGAAACCCGCGAAATGATCGAGGCCCGCGTGCTCGACGAGTATCGCAAGGAGCTGGAGCGCATGGGTTCGCCGCCGCCGGAGGTGGGCAACCGCCAGCTCGACAAGGAGAAGGCCGAAGCTTCCCAGCCCCCCGCCGCGCCTGCCGACGAGGACGAGGAAGGTTGACGCCGGGCCGCCCTGCGCGGCCGCGACGACGAGGTCACCCGTGTACCGGAGCGATTCGCCCCTGGTTTTTTCCGGTAGTTCCAACCGGCCGTTGGCCCAGGCCATCGCCGACTACCTGAGTATCAACCTGGGCAAGGCCAAGGTCGGGGCCTTCTCCGACGGAGAGACCCAGATCGAGATCGGCGAGAACGTGCGCGGGCGGGAGACATTCGTGGTCCAGTCCATGTGCGCCCCCGCCGATCACCACATCATGGAGCTGCTCATCATGATCGACGCGCTACGGCGCGCCTCGGCCGACGAGATCGTGGCGGTGGTGCCGTACTACGGCTACGCGCGCCAGGATCGCAAGGTGGCACCGCGCACGCCCATCACCTCCAAGTTGGTGGCCGATCTGCTCACGGCCGCCGGCGCCACGCGAGTGCTATCGCTCGACCTGCACGCGGGGCAGATCCAGGGCTTCTTCAACATCCCCTTCGATCACCTGTATGCCGCCCCGGTGCTGCTGGAGGATCTGCGCAAGCGCTTCGACATCCCGCCGGTGGTGGTGTCGCCGGACGCCGGGGGCATGGAGCGCGCGCGCGCCTACTCCAAGCGCCTGCAGTCCTCGCTGGCCATGATCGACAAGCGCCGGCCCGCCCCCAACGTGTCGGAGGTGGTCAACCTGGTGGGCGACGTGAGCGGCCGTGACGCGGTGCTCATCGACGACATCATCGACACCGCCGGCTCCATCACCCAGGCGGCCGAGGCGCTGCGCCAGCGCGGCGCGCGGCGGATCTCCGCGTACGTGGTCCACGGGATCTTTTCCGGACCGGCCATCGAGCGGATCATGAAATCCTGCATCGAGGACGTGGTGGTGACCGACACCATCCCGCAAGAAACCCATATCGGTTGCTGCAAGAAAATCCGGGTCCTGTCGGTGGCCCCGCTGCTCGGCGAGGCCATCCGGCGGATCCACATGCACGACTCAGTCACATCGCTTTTCGTGTAGGCGATCGATTCGCGGAGGACGACGATGGAACTTCCAGTGCTCAAGACCGAAGCTAGAACCGAAACCGGCAAGGGTCCAGCCCACCGGCTGCGCGCCCGCGGGCTCATCCCCGCGGTGTGCTACGGCGCCAAGGAGAACCCACTGCCCATCGCGGTGTGCCCCAAGGAGCTGATGACCATCCTGCGGGGCCCCCGCGGGCTGAACTCGTTGATCCGGCTCCAGGGTGCCACCGACCGCACCGTGGTGGTGCAGGACTTCCAGCGTGACCCGGTGGAGCGCGAGCTGCTGCACGTGGACTTTCTGCAGATCGACACCCACAAGGCCATCCGGCGCGAGGTGCCGGTGGACTTCACGGGCAAGGCAGAGGGCGTCAAGGCCGGCGGCGTGCTGCAGGTGGCGCGGCGCTCGGTGCTGGTGGAGGCCCTGCCGACCGAGATCCCGGAAAAGATCGAGATCGACGTCAGCGCGCTGGCCATCGGCGACTCGGTGCACGTGGACGAGGTGAAGCTCCCCGCCGGCGTGAAGGCCCTGTTCGAGAAGGCCTACGCGCTGTGCTCGGTGGTGGCGCCCTCCGAGGAGAAGGCGCCGGTGGCCGAGGCCGCGCCGGCCGAGGGCGAGGCGGTGGCGGCCGAGGGCGAAGCCGCGGCGGCCGCTCCGGCGGATGGCAAGGCGGCCCCGGGCGCTGCCCCGGCGGCACCGGGCAAGGATGCGGCTCCGGCCGCAGACGGCAAGGGCGCCGCTCCCAAGAAGGAAGGTGGCGGCAAGAAGGGCTAGCCCGGCGCGGCTGCCGCACCGGGCCTGGCGACCCGCATGTTCTTTGTCATCGTGGGACTGGGCAACCCCGGGCGAGGGTATCGAAGCCATCGCCACAACGCGGGGTTCATGGTGGTGGACCGTCTGGCCGAGAGCGGCGGGCTTTCCTTTGCGGAGTCCGCCTTCGCAGGCTGGGTGGCGGAGGGCCGAATCGCCGGGCGGCGGGTGCTGCTCTTGAAGCCCGCCACCTTCATGAACAAGAGCGGAGAGTGTGTGGCGGCGGCGATGCGCTACTACCGCCGGACGTCGGAGGATCTGTTGGTGGTCCACGACGACCTCGACCTCGAGTTGGGGCGCATCCAGGTGCGCCGTGCGGGTGGCAGCGGAGGCCACCGCGGGGTCCAGTCGGTGATGGATTCGCTGGGCGAGGGCGGCTTTTTCCGTCTACGCCTGGGCGTGGGTCGGCCGCCCGCGGAGCGAGACGCGGCCGACTGGGTGCTGGAGGGATTTTCCGCCAGCGAGGTGGCAGCCGCCCGGTCCATGATTGAGCGCGGCGCCCAGGCGGTCGAGGTTCTACTCCGCGAGGGCCTGACCGCCGCGATGAACCGTTTCAATCCCTGGCCCGCCGAGAGCCAGGACCCGGCGCCCGGAGAGGGCGTCGAATAACCGGCCGGCTCGCTACCGCAGGCGGCCCGGCCCCAACTCCTTGCCCCTGGACGATGGTCCTTGGGCTTTATCCGGAAGGAGGCCTCCATGAACCTGCGGGAATACGAAACTCTGTATATCCTCAAGCCCGACCTGCCCGACGACCAGGTCGCCAAGCTCAACGAGAGGCTGACCGGGGTGCTCGGGCGCGAGGGCGCTCGCATCCTGCGCCTGGACGTGTGGGGCCGCAAGAAGCTGGCCTACGAGGTGCGCAAGAACCCGAAGGGGTTGTACGTGCACCTGTCCTACCTCAGCCAGCCTCAGGTGGTTGCCGAGTTCGAGCGCAACTTGCGCGTGATCGAGTCGGTGATCAAGTACCAGACCATTCGCATCGCCGACAACGTGGACGTGGAAGAACGCCTGCGCCGGCAGGAGGCCGAGGATCGCCTGCGCGCAGCCGAGGAAGCCCGCCGCGCGGCTGAAGGCCCGAAGGTCACGGAGAGCATATCCGAGACATCCGAGGACAATCCCCGCGAGGCCCGCTCGCAGAAGACCTCAGACTCGGAAGCGGGTGAGGGGCGGAAGGACGAAGCGGAATTCGAAGGGCGCAAGGAGGACTAGGCCATGAGAGACGAAGCCGACAAGGAAAAAGGCCGCAAGCCACGCCGTTCTTTCTCGCGCAAGAAGGTGTGCCGCTTCTGCGCGGATCGCAACCTCCAGGTCGACTACCGCGACCCGAACACCCTGCGCCTGTTCGTGACCGAACGGGGCAAGATCATCCCGCGGCGCATCTCTGGCAACTGCGCGCAACACCAGCGCAAGGTGGCCGCCGCCATCAAGCGGGCGCGCCAGATCGCCCTGCTGCCCTACACCCAGAACGT
Source organism: Myxococcales bacterium (assembly GCA_012798435.1). Taxonomy (GTDB): domain Bacteria; phylum Myxococcota; class B64-G9; order B64-G9; family B64-G9; genus JAAZNF01. The sequence continues at coordinate 8,957 of JAAZNF010000020.1, forward strand.
CATCTGAGGCGGGACGGAGGCAAATCATGAAAGTCATTCTTCGCGAAGACGTGCCCGCGCTGGGCAGCGTGGGCGAGCTGGTCAACGTCAAGGACGGCTACGCCCGCAACTTCTTGCTGCCGCGGGGACTGGCCCTGCCGGCCAACGAGAAGAACGCGCGCCAGATCGAACACCAGAAGCGCCTGGTGGAGCAGCGCCGCCTCAAGCTGCAGAAGGACGCCCAGGCGGTGGCCGACAAGCTGCAGTCGGTTTCCTGCACCATCCCCATGCTGGTGGGCGAGCAGGACAAGCTGTTCGGCTCGGTGACCGCCAAGGACATCGAGGAGGCGCTGCAGAACGAGGGCGTGCGCATCTCGCGCAAGCAGATCCTGCTCGCGGAACCCATCAAGGCGCTCGGTGTGTACACCGTGGACGTGAAACTGCACGCCGACGTGGTGGGCAAGCTCAAGGTGTGGGTGGTGGCCAAGTAGCGGAGCGCGGATGGCGGACGAGAGCACCTCGGGACGTTTGCCGCCCCAGAACCTGGACGCCGAGCGCTCCATCCTGGGCGGGGTCCTGCTCAACAACGCCGCCATGGACCAGATCTTGGATCTGGTCGAGGAAGAGGACTTCTACCGCGATGCCCACCGCCGCATCTTCGCGGCCATGCGCGAGATGTCGTCCCGGGGGGAGGCCATCGACTACCTCACCCTGGAGAACCAGCTCAAGGGGCAGGGAGTGCTGGACGAGGTGGGCGGCACTGCCTACCTGGCGGCGCTCACCGACGCGGTGCCGGCGACCGCCAACATCGTGCACTACGCCCGCATCGTTCGCGACAAGGCCGTGGCCCGGCGCCTGATCCAGGCGTCCAGCGAGATCCTGCAAAGCGGTTTCGAGAGCGGGGAGGATCTGGATGAGGTGATCGGGCGCGCCGAGAACCTCATCTTCGGGGTGGCCCAGAAACGCTTCCAGAGCGGTGTCAGCCACATCAAGGATCTGGTGCGCGAGAGTTTCGACGCCATCGAGCGGCTCTACGAGCGGCAGGAGCAGTACACCGGGGTGCCGTCCGGCTTCAAGGACCTGGACGACATGACCTCGGGGTTCCAGAAGGGCGATCTGGTCATCCTGGCCGCGCGGCCGTCGATGGGCAAGACCTCGCTGGCGTTGAACATCGCCCAGTACGCCGCCCAGAAGCTCAAACTTCCGTCGTTGGTGTTCTCCTTGGAGATGAGCAAGGAGTCGCTCTCCATGCGCCTGCTGTGCGCCGAGGCCCGGGTGGACTTCCACCGCATGCGCCAGGGGCTGCTGGGGGACGCCGAGTGGGGCCATCTGGCGCGGGCCGCCGGTGCGCTCAGCGAGGCCAGCCTGTACATCGACGACACCCCCTCGATCCGGGTGATGGAGATGCGGGCCAAGGCGAGGCGCCTGCAGGCCGAGCTGCGCAAGCAGAACCAGGAGCTCGCCCTCATCGTCATGGACTACCTTCAGCTGGGCAGCCCCCCGCGTGGAATGGACAGCCGGGAACGAGAGATCTCCGAGATCTCCCGCTCGCTCAAGGCGCTGGCCAAGGAGCTCAACGTGCCGGTGCTGGCGCTGTCGCAGCTCTCGCGCAAGCCCGAGGGCCGCGAGGAGAAGCGGCCCCAGCTGGCGGACCTGCGCGAGTCCGGCGCCATCGAGCAGGACGCCGACGTCATCCTGTTCATCTACCGCGACGAGATATATAACCCGGAGACGGAGGACAAGGGCGTGGCGGAGGTGATTATCGGCAAACAGCGCAACGGGCCGACGGGCAAGGTGAAGCTGCGCTTCTTCAACGAGTACACGCGATTCGAGAGCCTGGCCCGCGGCACGCAGGACTGAGGACCCTTTCTGGGGGAAAGCCCATGAACGCGGCCGAGCGGATCCTGGTGGTGGACGACGATCGCTTCAACTGCACCCTGATGCGCGAGCTGTGCGAGACGGCGGGGTTCTCGGTGGTGGAGGCGCACGATGGCATCGAGGCCCTCGAGCGCATTCGCGCCGAGCAGCCGCAGCTCGTGCTGCTGGACATCATGATGGGAGGCAAGGACGGCTTCCAGGTGCTGCAGGAACTGCGGCGGACGCCGGCCACCGCGCGGCTCCCGGTCATCGTGGTCACCGCGCTGAGCGATCTGGACAGCAAGGTCCGGGGGCTCTCGCTGGGCGCGGACGACTACGTGACCAAGCCCTTCCACTCCATCGAGCTACAGACCCGTATCCGCATCGTGCTGGACGCCCATCGCTATCGGGCCCAGTTGCAGGGGAGCGGCCAGAGCGAGGGGGCGCGCCTGCCGGCCGAGGTGCGCGGGTGCCAGGAGCTGGCGGAGGATCTGGAAATCGAATTCCGCCGTTCCGAGCGCTACCATCATCCGCTCTCCCTGGGATTGATCTTGCTGGACGACAACGGGCCGCTGCCCGCGGAGCCGGCCCAGGCCGCCAAGCTCGGCGACGAGCTGCTCACCGTGTTTCGCCGCACCTTGCGGGTGGTGGACCGGATCTACCGCCTGCAGCACGATCAGTTCGTGCTGCTGCTACCGGAGACCCCGCTGGCGGGCGCCCGGGTGGCGCTGCGCCGCGTGCGTGAGGGCTGGGGCGCGAATCGCGCGCAGCCGCCGCCGACGTTCTCCGCGGCCATCACCCACAGCCCGCACCCGTCCATCAACGCCTCGCAGCAGCTCCTGGAGCAGGCCTCTCGCCTGCTGCAGGACGCCCACTGGAAGGGCGGAGATCGGCTGCTCGAGCTGCCCCCTGCCTGAGACAATCGGATTCTTCGAAAGCGTTTCAGCGCAACGCGGGAATGAGCCACTGGGCCAGTGTGCCCAGGGCCGACATGACGGCCGCGCCCAGCAGCGCGGCGCCTGCGCCCTGGACGCTCAGGCGGTCGGTCAGCGCGTCGGTGACCTTGAGCAGGATGGCGTTCACGATCCAGCGGGTGATGAAGGCGAGCAGCAAGCCCAGGCCCAGAGTGGCCACCGCGATCACGGTGAAGATCAGCCAGCCGATGAGGGTGTTGAGGACGCCGTAGATGGCCGCGGCCACCACCGCGCCCCAGAATCCCCGGACCTTGATGCCGGGAACGAGCAGCGTGGTCAGGTAGATGACGACCGAGAGCATCAACCAGTTCAGCAGCAGGGTCATGGTTCGAACCGCCTTCCTCGCGACAGGAGCGTTTTTCTCAGGTACGCCCGCACCGTTCGCCGCGCCAGCACGACGGCGGAGCGGAGCGACAGCCCGCGGGCCAACCCGGCGGCGATCCCCGAGGTGAACCGGCAGCCGGTGCCCCGGGCCTGGACCGGGATCCGGGGGGCAGCATACGTCACTTCGCCGGACGCGTCGACCAGGAAGTCGCGAGGCCGGCCGGCGTCGTCTCCGGTGGTGATGATCGCCGCCCGCGCTCCCATGCGGACGAGGGCATGTGCAGCGCGGCGTACCGATTCGGTGTCCGGCAAGCGCTGCCCGAGGATGACCTCGGCCTCCCGTCGATTGGGTTTGAGCAAGGTGGCGCGAGGGATCAGCCGGTCGCGAAGCACCCGCAGGCCCGCGCCATCCAGCAGGGGGGGGCCGGCGCTGGCGCGCAGCACCGGGTCGAGCACCAGTAAAACCCGATCGAGCTCTTCCAGGAGGCGCGCCACCTCGCGTGCCATGGCGGCGCTTCCCAGCATGCCGACCTTGACCACCCGCGGAAGGCCCTCGCGCAGCAGGCCCTCGGCCTGGCGCCGCAGCCAGGCGGGGGGCAGCGCGCGCCGCGCCAGGAACTCACGACTGTTCTGCGCGGTGAGCGAGGTGACCAGCGCGGCGGCCGGCACACCGAGCGCGTCGAACGCCATCACGTCCGCCAGGACGCCGGCGCCGCCGGAGGGATCGAATCCGCCGATGGCCCAGGCGCGGATCTTCATTTGCCGATCACCAGGAACATCTGACCCTCGCCCCGTTGCACCAACAACAGCACCTGCCGGTTCCTTCCTTTCGCCAGGGCGCGGCTTACGTCGTCAGGGCGGGTGACCCGCTGGCGGTTGACCTCCAGGATCACGTCCCCCGGCCGCAACAGGCCGCCGGTCGGGCCGTCGGGCTCCACCTGGACCACCACCACGCCGCGCAGCGCCGGATCAACTCCCAGGCGGCGGGCACGCTCCGGGGAGAGCTCGGCGACCTTGACGCCGAGGTCGGTGTCCTGCTCTTCGGTCTCCGGGCGATCCCGGGGCACGCTCGGCGCCCTCCCGGCGATCTGGGCCTCGCCCGCGTCGCGGTCGCCCAACACCACATTGAGCGTTTGGCGTTTCCCATCCCGCAACAGCTCGAGCTGAACCTTGCCACCGGGGGGCAGGCTGCCGATGCGGGCCGTGAGCTGACGGCCATCGGAGACCGGAACCCCGTTTACGCTCAGCACCACGTCGCCGCTCTTCAGGCCGGCCTTCTCCGCGGGGCTGCCCACGTACACCTGGGACACCAGGGCGCCGCCGCCGCGGGTGGCGCCGAACTGCTCGGCCAGCTCCTCGTTGAGGTCCTGGATGCCGATGCCCAGCCAGCCGCGAACCACCTTTCCGGATGAGCGCAGCTGCGGCAGCAGGCTCTTCACCAGGTTCACCGGGACCGCGAACCCGATGCTGGAGCCTCCCTGGATGATGGCGGTGTTGATCCCCACCACGTTCCCGGCGGTGTCGAACAGAGGCCCGCCGGAGTTGCCGGGGTTGATCGAGGCGTCGGTCTGCAAGAAGTCATCATACGGTCCATGACCGATCTGACGGTCCTTGCCGCTGATGATGCCGGCGGTGACGGTGTGGCCCAGTCCGAAGGGGTTGCCGATGGCGATCACCCAGTCGCCCACCTCCAGCCGATCCGAATCCCCGAGGTAAGCGAAGGGCAGGGGCGCCTTGGGGTTCACCTTCAACAAGGCGATGTCGGTGCGCGGATCGCCACCGATGAGTTTCGCCTCCAGGGTCTGCTCGTCCGCCAGGCGGACCTTGATCTCGCTGGCGTTCGCCACCACGTGGTGGTTGGTGACCACGTAACCGTCGGGGCTGATGATGACGCCGGAGCCGAGCGAGGGAGCCCGAAAACCACCCCGCGGCATGTCTTGAAATGGGTCTTCTCCAAAGAAGAATTCGAAGAAGGGGTCCATGCGGGGCAGGCCGCGCCGCATGCTGCCTCGGGAATGGATCACCTGAGTGGTGTGTATGTTCACCACCGCCGGCTTGAGTTGCTTGACCAGCCCGGACAGTGATGGAATCGGTGCGGTGCCGGGAGCCAGCAGCGGCGTACCTGGTGTTCGTTCCTGCCAGAACGCTCCTTCGGCTCGTGGGTCCGCCAGGACTCGCTGCCCGAAGAAAGCCATTAGAAGCGCGATGGGGACGGATGCCACGAGCAACAAGCGAAATCGTCTCATGGCCTGACCGTTACCGTGGGCTCGCATGGATTCCTCCTTCTATTTGTGCGGGCGCACCGGATTTCGGCGAAATCATAATGCCGAGCGGGCGCGCGTCAATGCCAACAACGACGCTGGAAGGAGTACTATTCCCAGGGTTGCCGCGGAGCGCCTTCTCCCTAGAACGGAACTCGGGCGCACATGGCATTTCGCCGCGAGCGGCGCCCGGGATCCCCGCGGCCAGCGCCGGCGGAAAGGCTCCCGGAACCGGATTGGCAACCGCATCAGGTTTCCCGGCGGCGAGGCGCGCGGGATCGCGCGAGGTTGAGCGTTTTCAGCCGCAGGCGAAGCGTGTTGCGGTGGATGCCCAGGATCTCCGAGGCCTCCGTCTGGCACCCGCTGGTACGGCCCATGACCTCCTCGAGCAGCGCTCGCTCCACCTCCTCGAGGACCCGTCGGTACAGGTCGGGCGCGCGGTGGCGTCCCAGCCGATCCAGCAACTGGGCCATCTTGATCCGTACCAGTTCCCCAAGGGGTAAACGCTCCACCTCGCTCGGTGTCATCGAGGCTCACCTCGCTCGTCGAAGACCGCCCGCCCTTTCCAGCGCACTGCACGCCCCGAAAGGTGCAGCCACGCCGAGCGCAACAGGATAAACACCGCGACCAGATTGCCCAGCGGTGCCAGCACGGCGAACGCCGGGTACCAGCGGTTGACAGCGCGCAACCAGGTTTGCAGCAAGAGCACCAGCGGGTAGATGCCGATGACCGTCCAGGCCATGCCGACGGACCCGGACTCGCTGGGAAGCGCCAGGGCCGCGGCCAGCGCCGCCAGCGGGGGCCACAGGCTCAACGCGAGTGAGGCGAGGGCGGCCAGCAAGACTCGGGTCGGGCGCGATCGCAGGATCAGGTGGAAGTTCTTGGTCCAGCCCGCCACCAGTTCGCGCAGCGAGCGGTACATTCGGGTAGAGAAAAGCTCCCGCCCGATGGCCAGGCGCATCCGGAAACCGGCGGCCGTGATGGCGCGGGCCAGCTCCACGTCCTCCAGCACCTTGCCGCGAACCGCGGCATGGCCGCCGGCGCTCAGGTACGCCTGCCGGCGAACAAGCATGAACTGTCCGTTGGCGAACACCTCCGGTCGCGCCGGGTCGTTCACCCGGCGTGGGCGGTTGAACAACGCGATGAGCGCCGCCACGCTGGGTTGGACCACCCGCTCCCAGAAGCCGCGCGCCTCCAGATGTGGCACCAGGGTGAGCAGATCGACGGACTCGGAGGTGGCGTAGTCGAGCGCGGCGCCGACGCCATGGGGATGGTGGCGAGTGTCCGCGTCGGTGAAGAGCAGCCATTCACCCTTCGGTTGACCCTGGGTCACGCCGATGTGCAGGGCGTGGCACTTGCCGGTCCAGCCCGGAGGCGGTTCGGGGGCGGACAGCAGCCTCACCCGGGCGTCGCGGCCGGCGATGTCCCCGACGATCCGCAAAGTCGCGTCCCGTGATCGATCATCGATCACCAGGATCTCCTCGATCGGCGGTTCCTGCGAGAGCAGCGACTCGAGGCAAGGGCCGATGTTTTCGGCCTCGTCGCGGGCGGGGATCAACACACTCGGCATCGCCAGGGGCCGACGGGGGGCTCGCGGCGAGAGGCGAGGGGTGGCGCGGTGTTCGCCGAGGTTGATCAAGAACAGGGCGATCCATATCGCGCCGACGGCAAGGGAGATGATCCACAAGGCGAGCATCCGGTGGGTTCGACAGTCATACGAGTACCCGCGCGCTGTCAAGCCATGTCGCACCCCGCGCAGACTGGTCGTGTTTACACCTGAAATATCAACGATTTATCTTGACTCCCGCGCGAGGCCTCTCTACCATTGGTCCACGGCGGGGGCCTGGGCCGGAGGGGCTGGAGGAGGAGCCGTGGGATTCGAGGTGGTGGGTGTCGGTCATTGTGCTGCAGATTACCTCGGAGTCGTGGAGAGCTACCCGCAGCTCGATACCAAGACGGAGCTTTCCCAGTTCAGCATGCAGGGCGGCGGGCCGGTGGCCACCGCACTGGTGACGCTTTCCGCGCTGGGAGTGGAAACCAGCTTCATCGGCAAGATCTCCGACGACGAGTTCGGTCGCTTCATCCACCAGGGTCTACGGGAGGCCGGGGTGGACACGCGGGGGTTGGTGATCGAGCCCGGCTACATTTCGCCGTTCAGCTTCATCGCGGTGGAGTCCGGTAGCGGCAAGCGCACGGTGTTCTGGACCCGCGGCGATCTGCCGCCGCTGCGTCCAGACGAGGTGCGCCTGGACGTGTTGGAGACGGCCCGGGTGCTCCACGTCGACGGCCTGGCCATCGAGGCCCAACTCCACGCCGCTCGCCACGCCCGGAGCCGTGGCATCTCGGTGGTCTTCGACGCCGGTAGCCCTCGCGAGGGGATGGACGATCTGCTCAAACTGTGCGACGTGCTGGTGGCCTCGGAGCGTTTCGCGGCCGAGTACGGCGGCGGAGCGCTAGGCGAAAGCCTGAAGGCCCTGCGCGCACGCGGCCCGAAGACCGTGGTGATCACCATCGGCGCCGACGGCTCGGTCGGCATGGAGGGTGAGGAGACCTATGTAGTCCCGGCGCATGCCGTGGAGGCGGTCGACACCACCGGCGCGGGAGATGTGTACCATGGGGCCTTCATCTTCGGCATGCTGCGCGGCATGAAGTTCCGCGAGCGTATGCACTTCGCCAACGTGGCGGCGGCGCTCAAGTGCCGTTCCCTGGGCGGGCGGGCCGGGATCCCCAGCCTGGAGGAGATCGACCGCGAGCTGGGCGAATGACTTTTTTTCGATCCGACGCTCGCGCAACCCGAGGTGGCGCAAGGACGGGAGAGGGCCGACCTCTTTCGGAGCCAGGCCCCATGCGGGCCCGGGCGTTTTCTCTCTTGACAACTCGATGAGCGGCTGCGTACACTGCCGCCGTTTCCAATCGCGGAAACGGCCGCCAATGCGGTGCGGCAGCGTATTCACACGGGAGGATCCATGACCAAAGCGCAGTTGATCGAGGCGGTGTTGAATTCCAAGAACATGCCCAGGATCACCAAGAAGGCCACGGGGGAGATCGTGGACGCGGTGTTCAATAACCTGGCCAAGGCCATTCGCAAGGACCGCCGCTTCGTGGTCCCGGGCTTTGGCACTTTCTCGATCCGCAAGCGCAAGGCCCGCACTGGCCGCAACCCTCGTACCATGAGCGAGATCAAGATCCCGGCCAGCAAGACGGTACACTTCAAGCCGGCTCCGGATTTCAAGCAGAGCCTGTAGCAAGGCTTCGCCGTCCGGCCCGGCGCTATCGCCGGAGTCCTGATGGGGACGGAACACAACCAACGCGCGGAGAGAGCTCATCGGGCGGAGTCGGCCCGGATGGTGGGGCGGGAGGATCTACCCCTGAAGGTGGTATGGTCCCTGTTTCTGACCGCTCTTGTGTCGGGCGCGTGCTCCGGCGGCGGCGCGAACCTGCCCCCCGCGAGGGAATTGCAACAGCCGGTCCGCTCGCTGGCAGTCTTGCTGTGGCCCACTCTGGAGCTCCGGCCCGATCGGCTGGACGACCTGCTCCTCGGCCTGGGCGAGGCTTTTCGAAAGCAATACGGGTTCTTTCCGCTGACAGGGCTTTCCTTGAGCCGGGCGGTGTGGCGCGAACTGGACGCCGCCCCCACCGATTGTCGGCGCCAGTTTGATCGGGCCCTGGCCGAGGGGCGAAGCGCGCTGCAGGCTCTTCAGCTCACGCGGGCGAAACAGAGCCTGGAGCAGGCCGCGCAACACCTGCCCTGGTGCGCGGATGTCCTGCCGGCGGGATCCGCCATCGAACTGTTTGTCCGCCGGGGGATGCTTTCGTTGTCACAGGCCCAGCCGGGGCCGGCCGAGGCCGAGTTCCGCAAAGCCGTATCCCTGGACCCGGACGTCTTGGGGCAACGGTTTGCCCTCACCGCCGACGCAGTGGCCGTATTCGAGCGCGCACGGCGGCAGCTCCTCTCGGGTAAGCCGACCTCGACGGTGGTGTTCTCCTGGCCCGAGGGCGCGGCAGTCGAGGTCGACGGTCGGCCGGCGGGGCCGGCCCCGTGCACCCTGGCGCTGTTCCCCGGGATCCACACCGTGCGTGTGAGTCTGCCCGGGCATTCCTCCTGGACGCGGATCCTGCCGGACGATCTGCCCCCGGCGGAGCTCCGCGCCTGGTTGTTTCCGCTGCCCGCGTTCGGCCCCCCTCGCGCCTTGCTGGAGTACTCGCTTGCGGACGACGCCCTTCCGGCGAAAGCCCAGCAGCAGCTCGCCTCGCTGGCCCGCGAGTGGAGCGTGGACGGGGTGTTGCTCGTCGGACTGGGCCGAGGAGAGGGCGGGCTGGAGCTCCAGGTTCGCCTGAGCGTCCCCGGGCAGAACTACCTCGGAGAGTTGCGCGTGTTCCGGGTCAAGGATCCCCCCACTCCGAAGGAGCTGGGGATCGTGGTCCGGGCCCTGCGTGAGTTCAAACCATCCGCCGCGGCGGGTCCGCCTCGAAAATGAGACCGGGGGCGGGGCCCTAGGGCCCGAGTTCCGCCAGGCGCTGTTCGACCTCTTGGATGACCCAGTCTGGCGTGGACGCTCCGGAGATCAAGCCGACGCTCTCGACTCCAGAAAGGACGGAGGGGGCGAGTTCCATCGCCTGTTCGATCTGCTGGGTACGCGGCTGAAGGCGGCGGCAGATCTGGGTCAAGCGGCTGGTGTTGGCGCTCTCGCGCCCGCCGATCACCAGGACCAGGTCCACTTCGCCGGCCAGGCGGGACGCCTCCTCCTGGCGCCGGGCCGCATCCTGACAGATGGTGTCGCGGATGTCGGCGTCCGGGAAGCGGCGGCGCACCGTCGCCGCCAGCGCGGCGAAGGCTCGCCGCTCCTGCGTGGTCTGGGCCACCAGGCCGAGCGGGTGGGACGGGCGCAACGCCGCGAGGTCGTCCGGGCCCCGGATCACTTCGAGGCCGGCGGCGGCGAAACTCAGGATGGCCTGGACCTCGGGGTGGCGGCGATCCCCGTGCAGGAGCACCTGGCGGCCCTCGTTCTGCAAGGAGAGCACGATCTCCTTGCAGCGCGTGACATGGGGGCAAGTGGCGTCCACCAGGGTGACGTTCAGCGCCCGGGCCCGGGCGATGTCCTCGGCTGTGGCGCCGTGCGAGCGGATGATCACGGTTTCATTGGCGCAGGACTCGATGGAATCCGCCACCCGGATGCCCAGGCTTTCCAGACGGGCGACCTCCTGGCGATTGTGGATGAGCGGCCCCAACGATCGAATGGGGCCACGCTCCGCCCGGCGCACCGCGAGGTCGATGGCGCGGCGCACGCCATAACAGAAGCCGATGCCGCGGGCCCGCACGATACGCATCCACGCCTCCTCGATCCTGGTCAGCGTCCCGCCTCGAAGGCGTTGCGGATGAGCTCGATGGGGCCACGCTCGCCAAGCACCGCCACCACGTCGAAACGGATCATGGTGTCGCGCACCGTATGCTTCTGGCAGTAGAGCATGGCCACCCGTACCACCTGCCGCTGCTTGCGGCGATTGACCGTGGCCGCGGGGTGGACCGCGCTGGCATCGCGCCGCGAACGGACCTCGACGAACACCAGCGTGTCCCCGTCCATGGCCACGATGTCCACCTCGCCCAGACGGGTGCGCAGGTTCCGCTCCAGGATACGATACCCTTGCTCGGTCAGGAAGGCGGCGGCCCTTTCCTCCGCCTCGTGGCCGAAGAGGTGCCGGGGATCGGAATCGCTCATTTCTCAGGCCCTTTTCCCAGCGGGGTGCGGTCGAAGGGACAGAAACGCGCCCCGGCAGGAAGCGTCCGGCCGCAGCTTGGACACGTCGGGCCGGCCGGCGGTGGCTCTGTAACCGCAGGGGCGGGAGCGCGATCGAAGGGACAGAAGCGAGCCCCGGCAGGGAGCGCGCGCCCACACTCGGTGCAGAACGTCCGACCCGTGCCCGCATCCGGCGCTCTCGCGGCCGCGCGGGGGAGGGCCTGGACGGTGGGCAGCGATTCGAGGGGGACCTCTTGCGGCGGCGACGGGACGGTCGCGGGCAGGGCCGGACGGCTCTTCTTGCGCCGGCGAAGGCCGACGAACAAGGCGGTGCACAACAAGAGAGCGATGGCGCCTGCAACCGCGAACCAGGCCCAGCGAGGTTCGTCACCCGAGTCTTGGACGGGGGCGGGGGAAGGCGCGGCCTCGCGCTGGGCGGTGAGGGGCGCCATGGGTGGAGGCGAAGGCGGCGGCACTTGATCCGCCGCTGGAGCTTCGGCGAGCGGCTCCGATCCGTCGGAAGCTTCCGAGGGCGTGCTCGGTGGCATCTCTAGCGGGTGGGGCCGGGGCGTGCTGGGCTCCAGGCGACGCAGGATGACGAGCTGTAACGTGACCCGTTGGCCCTGGGAGTGGATCTCGATCCGGCGCGTGCCGCCCGGGGCGCGCTCGGTCACGCGCAGGCATCCGTCCGGGGTCCAGACCACGCCGGGCAACGGCTCGGCGGGGGTCGGTTCCGGGCGCACCGGGAGCGGACACCCGGCGTCGTCACGCCCTTCCAGCCGGGGGCAGAACACCTCCCCCACCAGCACCTGGGCCCGGTCGGGATTCACGCGCAGCGTACGCATCGGGCCCGGGGCCCGGCAGGGGTCTTGCGAGTCCGGCGGCGCGCCCGCGTCGGTGGCAGCGGCCTCGTGCGCCTCTGCTTTCGCGGGGACGGCCGGGCCGGCGTCGGTGGGCGCGGGGGGAGGTTCGGCGCCAGCCTCGCCGGCCGGGGCAGAGATGCGCCGGTAGCGGCGTTGCACCCGCCGGGTGTGCACGCACAGGGCGCCCGCGCTGGCGCGCGAATAACGGGTCGTCTCGCGGTACTCGATCACCTCCGGCGAGATCACCCGGAACGAGTACAACCCGCTCTCGTAATCGAGGGCGTCGTCGGCGGTGGAGCAGTTCTTGAGGTACAGGCCCTCCTTGAGGGTCATTTCGCGAGGACGGATCCCGGGGTGGGAGGATTGGCAGTCGCTGGTGGAGAAGCTCTCTTGCGGCGACGAGAAACGCAGCTCCACCCCCCGGTCCTCCACGGTGAAGGTGCGCCCGCGGTCGCGTCGGCCCGGGCTCTGCGGGGCCTCTCCGCAACGGGTGTCCCACTGCTCCACCGAGCGGATGTCCTCCTCGAACTCCTCGCGCCATTGCCCCGTGAGGTTCTCCCGGGCCGGGGCCGGGCCGTCGCCAAGAAGCAGCACGACAAAGAACAGCCAGCGCATTTCGCGCCACGTCATGGGGCCTCAGGAGAAAAGCGCCTTGACGAAGGGCTCGGGCTCGAAGGGCCGCAGATCCTCCACCTGCTCGCCGATGCCGATGTAGCGGACCGGGATGCCGAAGGTGTCGCAGATGCCGATGATCACGCCGCCCTTGGCCGTGCCGTCGAGCTTGGTGAGCGCGATGCCGGTCACGTTCAGCGAGGAGTGGAACTCCTTGGCCTGGTTGATGGCGTTCTGGCCGGTGGTGGCGTCCAGCACCAGCAGCACCTCGTGGGGCGCCCCCTCCATGGCCTTGCCGCAAACCCGGTGGACCTTGCGCAGCTCCTCGACCAGGTTCACCCGGGTGTGCAGGCGCCCGGCGGTGTCGGCGATGACCACGTCCGCCTGTTGCGAGCGCGCCGCCGAGATGGCGTCGAACACCACCGAGGCCGGGTCGGCGCCCTCCTGGCCGCGGATCACCTGGGAGCCGGCGCGCTGACCCCAGATGGTGAGCTGTTCGGCCGCGGCCGCCCGGAAGGTGTCGCCGGCCGCCAAAATCACCTTGCGCCCGGCGCGGGTGTGCTGCAAGGCCAGCTTGCCAATGGTGGTGGTCTTTCCGGTGCCGTTCACCCCCACGACCAGGATCACGTGCGGTCGGTGGACGCCGATCTCGGGCACGCGCGATGGCACGGCCAGGATCTGGCGGATGCGCTCCTGCAGGGCGGCGAACAGCCGGGCGCTGTCGGCGAGTTCCTTTCGCGAGAGCTCCTCCTGCACGAAGTCGATGAGCTTCTGGCTGGTACGCACCCCGATGTCCGCGGTGAACAGGATCTCCTCCACCTGCTCCATGTCGGCTGCGCTCAGCTCCTTGCGGCCGAACAGGCGGCCCAGGCGCGAGAAGACCCCCTCGCGGGTCTTCTGGAGCCCATCCTCGAGCGAGCGCGGCTTGTCGGCCGGTACCACCACGGGACGGGGCGGTGCCGGGGACAACGCAGGAAGCGCCGGGGTGGGCACGGGTGCAGGGTCGCTGCTCGCCTCCGGCGCGCTCGCCGGCGGAGGCACCGGGGCGGGCGCGGCGGCTGGCTCGAGCCCCGCCGGTGGGGCAGGGGGGGGCGGCGCCTCGGCCAGGGCGTCCAGCAAGACGTTGCGCGCCGGCGCGCTACGGGCCTCCAGGCGCTCCCGGGACTTCTGCAAGAGCTCGTCCTGCAACGCGGGAAGCTCTTCGGCCGGAGCGGACGCCTCCTCGTCCTCCTCCTCGTCCTCGGTGCGGCGGCGGGCCTCCGCCCACAGCCGCAGGTTCTCCGCGGCCTCGCGCTCGTCCTCGGTGAGATCCCCCAGCCGGCCGCGCACGTTGCCGAGGCGGCGCCGCACCACCGCCACCAAAAGCCACACGAAGAACGCCACCACGGCGCAGAACACCAGGATGGCCCACACGTCCCCGGACGAGGTGGCCGCCGGCTCCTCCGGAACGCTGGCGGCGGCGGCTGGCAGAAGGTGTCTCATGCGGTCTTGCTACCCCGAAATCCGACGCGCATCAAGGGGGAAGTGCCCTGCCCGGGGGGTCAGGCAGCCTGCTCGGCCTTCGGCGTATCGATGTCCTTGAGCTGGACCGCGATCATGGTGGAGACACCGGGCTCCTCCATGGTCACGCCGTACAGGCGGTCCACCGTCTCCATGGTGCGCTTGTTGTGGGTGATGATGATGAACTGGCTGGTCTTCGACATCTCGCGGATCATGGCGTTCACCCGGTCGATGTTCACCTCGTCGAGCGGCGCATCCACCTCGTCGAGCAGACAGAAGGGCGTGGGTTTCACCAGGAAGATGGAGAACAGCAGCGACACCGCGGTCAGAGCCTTCTCGCCGCCCGACAAGAGTTCGATGTTCTGCAGCTTCTTGCCGGGGGGCTGGGCCACGATGTCCACCCCGGCCTCGAGCACGTCCTGCACTTCCTCGAGCGCCAGGTGGGCCCGACCGCCGTTGAACAGGCGCGGGAAGATCTCCTGGAACTTGAGGTTGATGGCGTCGAAGGCCTCGCGGAAGCGCTTGCGGCTGGCGCGGTTGATCTTCTGGATGACCGTCTCCAGTTTCTCCAGGGAGTCTTGCAGATCCCGGCTCTGCGTGGACAGGAACTCGTGACGCTGTTTGAGCCGCTCGTACTCCTCCACCGCGCCGGGGTTGACGTCGCCCATGCGCTCCATGGCCGAACGCAGCTTGGCGGCGCGGGCCAGAGCCTCCTCGTCTGGCGGCGGCATCAAGTGGAAGCGGCTGACGCACTCGCCAAGTTCGGTGCGGTGCGCGCGGCGAACGTCCTCCACCAGGTGCGAGAGCGCCAGCTCGCTCTCCTGGAGGCGGAGCCCGATCTCGCCGAGCAGGGACCGGCCTTCGTCCAGCTCGCGGCGCTCGTTCTTCTGGAGCAATTCGTCCGCCCCGATGGAGGCCAACAACTCCTCGTAGCGCTGGCGCCGCAGCGCCAGCTCCTTCTGATCGCACTCCTTGCGGTTGAGGAGTGTCGCGATCTCCTGGCGGCTCTCCTCGATCTGGGAGCGGCTGCGAGTCACCTGCAGGTTGTCCTGGTTGACCTCCTGCCGCAGGCGCGAGAGCCGCTCCTGGATCTCGGCACGGGTGGCCTGCATGGCCTCTCTGCGCCGACGGGAGGACTGCAGCCGCTCCTGCCCGGCCGCCGCCCGCACCTTGAGGTCCAGGCACTCCTGGCTGAGGCGGGCCAGCTCGGCGCGCTCCCGCTCCAGGCGCTCGCGCAGCTCGCGCAACTCCTCGTCCAGTCGCGCCTGCTCCTGGCTCAGTGTCTCCTGCTGCCGCAGAAGCTCGCTGCGCTCCTCCCGGCAGCGGTCGCGCTGCGTCTCCTGCTCGAGCTTCTCCCGGCGCAGGCCGCCCAGGCGCTCCTCCTGTCGGGATATCTCCGCGTCCAGGTGGTGCAGGTCCTTCTCGCGATCCACGATGCGGATCTCTTCCTCGTGGGAGTTCTGGCGCAGCGAGTCGAGCGCCGAGTGCGCCGAGGAGAGCTGCGCCTTCATCTGGCCCATGGCCGCCTGCACCAGGGCGTGCTGGGCCTCGAGATCCTGGAGCGCATCGGAGAGTTCCCGGATCTGGCGCTTGTGGGCGAGCAGGTGGGCGCCCGGTCCTTCCAGGGAGCCGCCGGTGAGCACTCCCTCCGGCTCCAGCACCTCGCCGTCCAGCGTGACCAGGGTGGCCTTGTGCCCGTTGCTGCGCCACACGGCCAGCGCGCTGGAGAGGTCCTCCACCACCACCACGTCGCCGAGCAGGTAACGCACCACGCCCTCGTACTGGGGCTCGAAGGCCATCAGCGTGCGCATGGGACCGATCACCCCGGGGCCGTGGACGGTCTCGGCGCTCACCTCGTACACCGGGTCGCGCAGCGATAGCGGGATGAAGGACGAGCGCCCCTGGGATTCGGCTTTCAGGTAGTCGATGGCCGCCAGGCCGGCCTCCTGGGAGCGCACCACCACGCCCTGCAGCCGATCCCCGAGCACCGCCTGCACCGCCGTTTCGTATCGTGGCGGGGCTTGCAGCACGTCGGCCACCAAGCCCACCACCCGATCCTGCTGGGATTGCTCGCGCGCCTTCATCATGACCTGGCGCACGCCGTTCTGGCAGCCCTCGAAGTCGCGCATGATCTGCTGGAGCGAGCTCAGCCGCGAGCGCTTGTCGGAAATCTCCTCCCGCAGCGCCATGGCGCGGGCCTCGGTCTGGGCGAGCTGCGAACGCAGGTCGGCGAGCGAGTTCTCCTCGGCCGCGCGGCGCTCGGTGAGGTTCAAATGGAGCTGCTTGCGCTCGGATAGGTCCCGGCGGGCGTCGGTCCGCTGGCCGGCCAGGTCGCCGAGGTATTTCTCCAGGGCGGCGGCCTCCCCCTCCAGTTGTCCGAGGCGGGTTTCGCGGTCGATGAGGCGCTGCTCGAGCGCCGTCTGACGGCTGCGCAACTCCCCGGTTTCGGTCCCGAGCTGGAGCTGCCGGGCCCGGACACCCTCCAGCGTCGTCTCGATCTCGCGCACCCGGGACTCTTGCTGGCTCTGTTGCTCGGCGCGTTCCCGCAGGCGCAGCTCGGCCCCGCTCGCCTGGGCTTCCACCTCGGCCAGTTCCCGCTCGGCCTGCTCGGCCTCGCGCTCGATCTGCCCGATGCGCGCATGCAGCGTCTCGATCTCGTTGGCCGACTCCTGGCTGCGGCTCCCGGCGGCCTGGATCTCTCGGTTCAAGAACTCCATGTTCTGCTCGTGCAGCCGGATCTGGTTGTCGGCCGAGAGCAGCCGCTCCTGCATCTCCGAGAGCCCGCGCTCTTCTTCCATCAAGACCAGGCGGCGTTCCTCGATGGAGGCCTCGCGGGACGCGATGCGCGACTGCAACGCCGCTCCCTGGTCGGCGAGCGCTTGCTGCTTCTGGGAGAGGTGGCGGCGGACCACGGAGAGCTCGAGGAAGCGGTGGGTGGCAGAGCGCAGCTCGACCTCGCGGACCTGTTCCTTCAGCTTGAGGTACCGGGCCGCCTTGCGCGCCTGGCGCTGCAGCGCGTCCAGGTTGCGGCCGATCTCGGTCACGACGTCGTTCACCCGCAGCAGGTTCTGCCGGGTGAGCTCCATCTTGCGCTCGGCCACCTTGCGGCGGGCGCGATACTTGCTCACCCCGGCGGCTTCCTCGATGACCACGCGGCGATCCTGCGGTTTCAGCGACACCAGCAGGCCGATCTGACCCTGGCCGATGATGGAGTAGGCCCGGGTGCCCACCCCGGTGCCCATGAACAGCTCCTGCACGTCCAGCAGGCGGCAAGCGGTCTTGTTGATGGAATACTCGCTCTCTCCGGAGCGGAACAGCCGCCGGCTCACCGTGATCTCCGAGTACTGGGCGTACTCCGGAGGCACGTTGTGGCCGTCGTTCTCGAAGGTCAGCGCCACCTCGGCCATCCCCATGGGAGGCTTGGACTCGCTGCCGGCGAAGATGACGTCCTCCATGTTCTTGCCGCGCAGCATACGCACGCTCTGCTCGCCCATGACCCAACGGATGGCATCGACCAGGTTGCTCTTGCCGCACCCGTTGGGGCCGACGATCCCCGTCATTCCGTCATCGAAGCGCAGGCGAGTACGCTCCATGAACGACTTGAACCCGAAAAGCTCCATCCGTCGCAGTTTCAAGGTGTACCTCTCAATCGACTCGAGCCATCGGCACTCAGACACGCGTGCCACGTATGGCAAGGTATTTCATTGTACCGTCACGAATGGTCACACCCAGGCGTGACAGTGGATGGGTGGACTCCTATCACAGGCCGGTCTTGCTGTAAAGCAGAAAATCCAATCCGCGGTATATTCAGGCCAGGGGGACCACAACATCTGGTGGGGAAAGGCGGCAGAGCTCGATGAACTTCGGGTCTTTTCGAACCTCATCGAAGCGAGAGTCTTCGTCCAGCCAGTTTTGAACCGTCTGGATGTCCGAACGCAGCGCGGGTTCGAGGTGTTCGAAGCATTCCTCGGTGCGGTGCCGGAGGGCGGCCGCCGCCGCCAAGTTGTAGTGGGCGTAGAGGTTCTCGGGATCCCTCTTCAGCACCCGCGAAAGGTGCTGGGCGCCTTCTTCCAGGAAACCGGCCTGGACGAAGGCCACGCCCAGGTCGATGAGGATGTCGAGGTCGTCGGGCTGCATCTGGGAGGCGGCGCGGAGGAACCCGATGGCCTCGTGGACTCGCCCGGTATCCGCGAGCAGGTTGCCGAGCTCGTGGTTGGCGGTCGGATTGCGCGGATCCTTTTCGATGGCGCTTCGCAGGGCCTTTTCGGCGGGCTCGAACTCGCCGCGGTCCATGAGCGTGATGGCCAGCTGGATCAACGCGTCCACGTGCTCGGGCTCGTGGCGCAGCACGTGCTCCAGCTCCTGCACCGCGAGGTTGCTGCCGTGCACGCTCAGGAAGAACCCCAGGTGATAGCGGGCCGACTCGTTGTCGGGGGCCACCCGCACCGCATCCACCAGGTCGGACAGGGCCTCCAGGAGCTTTCCCTGCTCGATGTACACGCTGGCGCGGTTGATGCGAGGGAACGGCGCCAGCGGATCCAGGGCCAGCGCGCGGGAGAACTCCTGCATGGCCTCGTCCAGGAAACCCCGGTCGGCGAGCTCGATGCCGTGGATGTTGTGGCTGTCGGGGTTGCCGGGCTCTCTTGTTCTTCGCCGTTTCACGGCGCGCAGTCTAGATCCGCGCGGATGGTGCGTCAAGCGCGCCGCGCCAGTCAGCGCCGGCGTTCGATGCGGACCAGGGCCTCCCGCGCGCGTTGGGCGGTCTCCTCGTCGGGCTTGTAGTCGAACACCGAGAGCAGGTGCTGGTAGGCCGTGGTGGGCTGGCCGCGGGCGAGCGCCAGCAGGCCGAGGTGCAGAAACACCCGCGCCAGATCGGCGCTGTCTCCGTGGGCCGAGAGGCAGCGCCGCAGGAGCCGGGCGGCCGCCACCGGGTGCCCCGCCTCGTGGAGCCAGTCGGCGAGCGCCACGCACTCGTCCGGGGACAGCCGGCCGAGCTCGCCCGGTGGCACCTCCTCCAGGGTGTGTATGGCGTCCGCGGGGCGCTGCTCGCGGATGGCGCTGCTCAGGCGCTCCAGCGGATGCGCCGCCCGGGGAGCGAACTCGCGTTTCTCCGGGCCGCGGTCCTTCCATGGCCAGGACCAGCCGAGTGCCTCGCCGGCCAGCGCCAGTGCCAGGCCCGCCACGAACCCGCCCAGGTGGGCGCCGAAGGCCACGTTGGAATCCGAGCCGATAAGGAACGGCAGCAGGTTGTCGGCCAGGATGTAGAACCCCAGCACCCAGCGCACCGGCAGCAGCACGGTGTCGAAGAAGAACGGGAACAGCGCGACGAACACCTTCACCCGGTTGCGTGGGAACAGCACGAAATACATTCCAATCACGCCGGAGATGGCCCCCGAGGCGCCGACCAGCGGGATCTGACCGTTCTTGGCGAACAGCGAGAAGGCCAGCGTCGATAGGATCCCGGTGCCAAGGTAGGCCAACAGGTAGCCGACCCGGCCCAGCCGGTGCTCGATGTTGTCGCCGAAGATCCACAAGAACAGCATGTTGCCGGCGAGGTGCAGCAGCCCGGCGTGCAGGAACATGCAGGTGACGAGGTCGAGGAACTCCGGCTGGGCGGGGCGGTAACCGTGGGCGAAGACGAACAGGTCGTAGGCCGACAGCTCTCGCAGGGCAAGAAACGAGATTGGCTGATCCGGCATGAGCTGGCGAAGATACTCGGCCAGCAGCGGATCGCGTGGATCCACCCCGGTTTGGGAGAGGGGCAACGCCACGGCGAGGTACACAAGGATGTTCACCCCCATGAGGGACCAGTTGACCCAGGGGCGGAAATATTGCGGGTTGGGCGTGTCGCCGAGCGGTATGAACATGGGGGCAGCCTACTCGCGGAGGCTTCTTTGCGCAACCCGGTCGGCGGCGAGCGCATGAAGCTGTTGCGTCCCGGCTCAAAAAACAATAGCGTTGCCACATGAATCAACGAAATCTCCAAGCGTGCATGCGCCGGTGGCTGTTTCGCCTGTCTCTGGTCGCGCTCATCTCGGCCGGCGGGTGGGCCATCACTCCGCCCACCTTCGCGGGAGAGCCCGCCAGCGCCGCCGCGCGGCCGGAGAGATACGCCAAGCCCCTCCAGGGAGAGGGCCTGTCCAACTTCTACAAGGTTTCGGACGCGCTCTATCGCGGGGCGCAGCCGGACAAGCAGGGCATGAAGACGCTCGAGAAGCTGGGCATCCGCACCGTGGTCAATCTGCGCTCGATGCACTCCGATCGCAAGAAGCTCAACGGCACGAATCTCCGCTACATGCACATCCCCATCAACACCTTCGACATCAAGGAAGAGCACGTGGTGGCCTTCCTCAAGGTCATGGCCGACCCCGCCAACCACCCGGTGTTCCTCCACTGCCAGCACGGGGCCGATCGCACCGGCATGATGACGGCCTTCTACCGCATCATGTTCCAGGGCTGGTCGCGCGAGGAGGCCATGCAGGAGATGCTCGAGGGCGGCTACGGCTTCCACTCCATCTGGAAGAACATCGTCTCGTTCCTTCGAAAAGCCGACCTCGACCGCATCCGCGAGAGGGCCGGCCTACCTCCGGCGAAGCCATAGCGGCAGGTCGAAAAATCGCGCCTGGCGCGCCGCGCTCGGGGGTGTCCTCTTACTTTCGGATCGGGTAGCGGGTGAAGGCCAGGGCCGCGGCCAGCAGGCACAGCCCGGCCAGCGGGGGGGCCAGGCGGATGCCCAGGTTGTCCTGGGTGCTGCCGCCGAAGAACTGGAAGAGCAGCCCGGCGATGCCCGGCCCCAGCGCGGCGCCGGTCTTCTGGATGAGCCCCTCCATGCCGTTGTAGATGCCCTCGCGCCGGAGCCCGGTGAGCTTCTCGTCGGCGTCGATGACGTCGGCCAGGATGGGCCGGATGATCACCAGCGCGATGGCGAGGGGGAACGTCGCCAGCGCGAAGAGGACCAGCGCTTGCGACAGCGGCGTTAGAACCGGCCACAGGCCCAGCGTCGACATGAGGATGAGCACGATCCCCAGCCAGGTGAGCGAGAGGATGTACAGCGCGCGCTTTCCCATGCGTCGCGAAAGCAGCGACACCAGCGGGAACAGCAGCGCCGCGCCCAGCAGCACCAGCATCATGAGGTAGCCGGCCGCGAGCTCCCAGTCGACCGCGCCGTGCTCGCCGACGGCGCCCAGCGCCCCCAGGAGGGAGAGGTCGCGCTCCGTGGCGGGGTAGGAGCCCAGGATCTTGGTGGCCACGAAGGGCGTGACGAAGACGATGGTGGCCGCCGCCATGCGGTAGAAACCCGCGCCCAGGACGTAGGGGAGGAAGGCCGGGTTGCGGAACACCGAGGCGAACTCGCGCAGGGCATCGCACACCGGCCGGCCGCCGCTCGGGCGCATCTCGGGCGGCCGGTAGCGTTCGCGGGTGAAGAGCGCGGCGAGCATGAAGCACACCATGAGCGTGAGCGCGCCGATGAGCCCGGTCACCTGATAGCCGTTCGCGAGGAACAGCGCCCCCGTGGCGAAGGCGCCGGCGAAGACGGGCGGCAGGATGTTGCCGGCGGCGGTCCCCAGCACCTCGTGGATGCCCATGAAGGCGGAGATGCGGACCCGCTCGTTGTCGTAGGGCGTGATCTCGGGAAGCAGCGCGAGGTACGGCGCCACCACCACGGTGAAGAACAGCCAGAAGCCAAAGAGCGAAAAGAACAGGATGATCGCGTTGGCCAGCGACGGCTCGCCGGTCACCGGCGTCCACAGGAAGAAGAAGCACGACCCGAGCAGCGGCGCGCCGATCAGGATCCAGGGGCGCCGCCGGCCGAAGCGCGAGCGGGTGCGGTCGCTGAGATAACCCACGATGGGGTCGGTGAAGGCGTTGAGGAACTGCGTGGCGAACCAGATGACGCTGAAGGTGGCCGGGGCCAGGTACCGGATGGGCCGGCCGCCGTCCTCCTGGCCATAGAAGAAGTACCCCAGCCAGGCCGCCACGATGGTGGGGCTGAAGGCCACCCCGAAGTTCCCGAGCGCGTAGATGGACTGGGATAGAAAAGAGAGGCTCTGGCCCTCGCGGCGCTCCTCGGTCGGGACGGATTGTGTCATGCCGCCTTCCTATCAGGCGCGGCTGTAAAAATCCAATCAGTTGAATCTGGCGCGCCTGCTCTGGTAGGCTGCGGCCAATTGCGCGAACCCAAGGAGGAGCCGATGAGCCGTGTGAGCGTGGAGAGCCAGCAGGCGCCCAAAGCGGTAGGACCGTACTCGCAGGCTTGCCGGGGCAGTGGCGGCCGGACCTTGTACCTCTCGGGGCAGATTCCCCTCGACCCCCGCACCGGGGAGCTGGTGGCGGGGCCGCCGGCGGCCCAGGCCGAGCGCTGCCTGGAGAACCTCAAGGCGGTGCTGGCGGCGGCGGGATTGGATTTTTCACACGTCTTGCGCTGCACCATCTACATGACCGATCTTTCTCACTTCGGCGCGGTCAACGAGGTGTACGGCCGCTACTTCCAAAAGCCCTTCCCGGCCCGGGCCACGGTGCAGGTGGCCGCGCTGCCGAAGGGCGCCCAGGTGGAGATCGACGCCATCGCCGAACTCTAGCGCATGCGGCACCTTCCTCACGGGATGCTCCCGGCCCTGCTGGCCGTAGCCATCGCGGCCGGCGGGCTCGCGGAGGCGGCGGCGCCGGGAGGAGGGGAGGTGTCCGCCGCGCACGCCGTCATCGAGGGGGTGCTGCGGGACAAACAGAGCGGCGAGCCGCTGCCCGGATCGCCGGTCCAGCTCGATGGCAAGGACATCGCCATCACCGACGAGCGCGGGCGCTTCGTCTTCGAGCCCGTTGCGCCCGGCGCCCACGAGCTGTGGGTCCAGGACCCCGACCACGTCCCGCTGCGCGTGCACGTCACCGTGGCCGGGGGCCAGCGGCTGTCCCTGTCCTACGCCCTGGACCCCGCCGGCTCCGAGGAGCAGGAAGAGGTGGTGGTGGTCTCGAAGCGCCTCCAGGCCGAGGTCAGCAACACCGTGGTGCAGGTGGAGGAGGTCAAAAAGATCCCCGGCACCCAGGGCGACGTGGGCAAGATCGTGCAGAGCCTGCCCGGCGTGGCGCAGGGCATGGCCTTCTCCTCGGGGACCATGGGTCCGGGGCTGCTCATCCAGGGCGCGGCCCCGCAGGACAGCAAGATCCTGATCGACGGGCACCCGGTGCCGCTCTTGTACCACTTCATGGGGCTCACCTCGGCCGTCAACTCGGACATCCTGAAGAGCATCGACTTCATCCCCGGGGCCTTCGGCGCCGAGTTCGGCGAGGCCATCGGGGGCATCGTGGATACCCGCACCCGGCCCTGCGACCGGCGGGACTTCGGCGGCTACGTCAACCTGGGCATGATCGACGCCGGCGTCCTTTTGGAAGGCCCGCTGGGGCCGAAGGCCGGCTTCGTGGCCGCTTTCCGCCGTAGCACGGTGGACGTGTGGCTGCCCTCGGTGCTCGAGGACATCGAGGGCTTCGAGCTCACCGTGGCCCCAGTGTACTACGACTACCAGCTCAAGCTGGAGCTGCTGCCGGCGCGCGGCGATCACCTGACGCTGTTCGCCTACGGCTCCTCCGACGAGGCGCGCCTGGTGATGCAGAAGGCCGTCAGCGCCGACCCCGGCATGCTCGGCACCTACCAGGACCAGATCCAGTTCCACCGGGTGAACCTGGCCTGGGCCCACTCGCCCGACCCGTCCTGGGAGTTCCGCACCTCGCTGGCCGGCGGCTACGACCAGTACCACTTCCGCTTCGGGGCCGAGCGCTTCGTGCAGGCGCGGGTGTACTCCATGGCCAGCCGCTTCGACTGGGAGTGGCAGATCGATCGGCGCTGGTTCATCCACGGCGGGCTGCTCGCCTCGACCTGGTCCTACCAGTACTCCATGCGCATGCCCCGGCCGCCGAAGGAGGGCGAGGTGGTGGCGGACTTCGCCAGCCTGGAGATCCTGGAGGGGAGCGAGCGCACCGCCTGGATGTGGGGCGGTGCCTACGGCGTGCTCGGCTGGTCGCCGGCGCCGCCGCTGCTGCTCACGCTGGGCGCGCGGGTGGAGGCCTTCGACCTGCCGCTCAACCAGGCGGTGTTGCTCCCGCGCCTGTCCTTGCGCTACGAACCGCGGCCCGGCACCGTGCTCAGCGCGGGCTTCGGCATGTACGCCCAGGCCCCGGCCCCGGACGAGATGTCGCGCCTGCTCGGCAACCCCGATCTCGACATGGTGCGGGCGCGCCACTACGCCCTGCGCGTCCAGCAGGAGCTTCCGTGGCAGGGCCAGCTCGACGTGGAGGTGTTCTACAAGGAGATGGAGGAGCTGGTGGTGCCGGACGCGCGGGCCTTCTACAGCAACGCCGGCCGGGGCAAGGCCTCGGGCCTGCAGCTCATGCTGCGGCGCGACGCCCGCGAAGGCCCCTTCGGCTGGCTGGCCTACACCCTGATGCGCTCCGAGCGGCAGGACGGCCCGGGCCAGCCGTGGCGGCTGTTCGACTGGGACCAGACCCACATCCTCACCATGGTGCTGGGCTACCTGCTGCCCACCGGCCCGGTGGTGCCCGCACACGGCCTTCGCGATGGCTGGCAGTTCGGGCTGCGCTTCTCGCTCGTCTCCGGCAACCCCACCACGCCGCTGCTCGGCGGCATCTTCGACGCCGACTACGACAGCTACCGGCCCATCCCGCTGGAGAAGAACAGCGAGCGCCTGCCGCTCAACCACCGCCTGGACGTGCGGGTGGACTACACCTGGGCCTTCGCGCGCTTCGCGCTCACCCTTTTTCTCGACGTGCAGAACGCCTACAATTACCGCTCGGTGGAAGGCATCCGCTACAACTACGACTTCACCGAGCGCGCCTACTTCCGGGGCCTGCCCATCATCCCGGCCCTGGGCCTGAAGGGGTCCTTCTGATGCGCCGCGCCCTCGCCGCCGCGTTGTGCCTGTGCGCAGCCGCATTCGCGGCCGGCTGCGACAACCCCTTTCCGCCGGGGTCGCTGGTCGAGCGCCTGCGCGTGCTGGGCGTACGGGCCGAGCCGCCCGAGGTGGGCCTCGACGGCGAGGTCGTGCTTTCGGCGCTGGTGGCCGATCCGCAGGGCGGCGGCCGGCCGCTTTCGTTCGAGTGGGCGGTGTGCCTGAGCGAGCTTTCCTACCAGGCCGCGGACATCGACTGCCCCGGCGCGGACGGTTATGCGCTGCCGGGGTCGGGAGACACGGCGCGTCTCTCCGTGCCCGAGCTGGTGGAGTTCGCGGCGGCGAACCTCCCAGCGGGCTCGTTCGGCGACCCTTCCGCCTGGAAGGACCTGAAGTGGTTCCCGCTCATCGTCGGCCTGCGGGCCCGGGCCGGCGGCGAGGTGGTGCGCGCCATCAAGCG
This sequence comes from Myxococcales bacterium, assembly GCA_012798435.1. GTDB lineage: Bacteria > Myxococcota > B64-G9 > B64-G9 > B64-G9 > JAAZNF01. The sequence goes on from JAAZNF010000020.1 coordinate 34,420, forward strand.
GGTGCGGCTACGGCTTGCCACCGAGGAGCCCCCCAACGCCAACCCGCGTCTTCTGGGCCTCACGCTCGACGGGGCGGAGGCGCCGGATCTTGTGCAGGTGAAGGCGGGGGCGACGGTGTCGTTCCAGGCCCTGGTCGATCCGGCCACGCGCGAGCGGTACCGCCGGCAGGGCGAGAGCGAGGAGCGTGTCGAGGACGTGGTGTTCGCCTGGTTCGCGAGCGACGGCGAGTTCGAGGGCGACTACTCGGTACTGTCCGGCGACGGCACCAGCGAGTTCGACCGCAACCAGTGGACGGCGCCGGGCGAGCCCGGCCAGATCGAGCTGTGGGTGGTGGCCCGCGACGGCCGGTTCGGCGAGGACTGGCTGGAGCGGACCCTCGAGGTCGTACCCTAGGAAGGAGCGTGCCCCGTGGAAGCGTTCGTGATCGAGGGAGGCCGCCGCCTGAGCGGGAGCATCCGTCCCAGCGGCAACAAGAACTCCGCCCTGCCGCTCCTGGCCGCGTCTCTGCTCACCGACCAGCCGCTCGTCTTGCGCAACGTGCCGCGCATCCGCGACGTGGCCGCCAAGCGCCAGATCCTGGCCGCGCAAGGGGTGGCCTTCGACGAGCCGGGGGCCAACGTGCTGCGCATGCAGTCCGGCTCCATGCCCGCCATGGACCCCGATCCCGAGCTGTGTCGGCGCATCCGCACCTCCATCCTGTTGGCCGGCCCGCTGCTGGCGCGCCTCGGCCATGTGCGCCTGCCGCGCCCCGGCGGCGACCGCATCGGCCCGCGCCCGCTGGACACCCACTTCCAGGTGCTGCGCGCGCTGGGGGCCAAGGTCGAGATCACCCCGCACTTCTACGAGGCTCGCACCGACGGGCTGCGCGGCGCCGACATCTTCCTCGAGGAGATGAGCGTGACCGGCACCGAGCAGGCGGTGCTGGCGGCGGTGCTGGCCGACGGCGACACGGTCATCCGCAACGCGGCCTCGGAGCCGCACGTGCAGGACCTGTGCCGCTGCCTGTGCGGCATGGGCGCGCGCATCGCCGGCATCGGCACCAACACCCTGGAGATCCATGGCGTGCCCAGGCTCGCCGGCGCGGACTTCACCCTCGGCCCGGACTACATGGAGGTCGGGTCGTTTCTGGGGCTGGCGGCGGTGACCGGCTCCGAGCTGCGCATCCAGGGGGCGCGCCCGCAGGAGCACCGCATGACCCGCATCGCCTTCGGCAAGCTGGGCGTGACCTGGCAGGACGATGGGGACGACATCGTCATCCCGGCCGGGCAGGAGCTGCGCGTGCAGGCCGGGCCCCACGGGGCCATCCCCAAGATCGATGACGCGCCCTGGCCGGGTTTCCCCTCCGACCTCATGAGCATCGCGCTCACCGTGGCCACCCAGGCCGAGGGCACGGTGCTGATCCACGAGAAGATGTTCCAGAGCCGCCTGTTCTTCGTCGACAAGCTCATCGACATGGGGGCGCGCATCATCCTGTGCGATCCCCACCGGGCGGTGGTGTCCGGCCGCTCCCCGCTGTTCGGCGAATCCCTCACCAGCCCCGACATCCGGGCCGGCATGGCCATCCTCATCGCCGCCTTGTGCGCCCAGGGGCAGTCGGTCATCTCCAACATCGAGCAGATCGATCGCGGCTACCAGGACATCGAGAAGCGTCTCGCCGCCGTCGGCGCCGCCATCCGGCGCGTGAGCCTCTAGCCCGCCCATCCCCGCGCCGTCCGGATTTCGACAGCATGTTCGAAATCCGGACAGGATCGGCGACACCGTTTGTAAATCTATCTGAAAAACAACGACAATTTTTCTGGCATCGATCTTGCTAGGACACCGGCCAAAGATCACGGGAGCGTGCTCATGGAACTTGTGAGGCGTGTGGGCAGGATGCTTCTCGGTGGAGGCCGGATGGAGCGCGTCTTCGCCCTGTTCGTCCTCTCGGCGGTGGCCATCCTGATCCTGCCCATCCCTCCCGCCTTGATGGACCTGCTCCTGTGCGCGAACTTGGCCGGCTCGCTCACGTTGCTCTTGGTCTCGCTGGAGATGGGGGACGCGCTGCGGGTGGCCTCCTTTCCCACGCTGCTCCTGGTCAGCACCGTGTTCCGCCTCACCCTGAACATCTCCACCAGCCGGTTGGTGCTGCTCCACGGCGACGCGGGCGCGGTGGTGCGGGCCTTCGGAGAGTTCGTGGTGCAGGGCAACCCCCTGGTGGGTGGCATCGTGTTCCTCATCATCACCGTGGTGCAGTTCGTGGTCATCGCCAAGGGGGGCGAGCGGGTGGCCGAGGTCACCGCGCGCTTCACCCTCGACGCCATGCCGGGAAAGCAGATGAGCATCGACGCCGACCTGCGCGGCGGGCTCATCGATGGCGTCGAGGCGGCACGCCGGCGCGGGCAGCTGGAGCGCGAGGCGCAGTTCTACGGCGCCATGGACGGCGCCATGAAGTTCGTCAAGGGTGACGCCGTGGCCGGCCTGGTGATCGTGGTGGTGAACATCCTGGGGGGGCTGCTGGTGGGCGTGGGGCAGCATGGCATGGAACTACCCGCCGCGGTGGCCCACTACACCGTGCTCACCATCGGGGACGGGCTGGCCTCCCAGGTGCCGGCGCTGCTGGTGTCGGTGGCGGCCGGGCTGGTGATCACCCGGGTCCGGCCGGAGAAGAGCGGCGCGGGGCTGGGGAGCGAGGTGCTGCGCCAGGTCGGCGCGCACCCCGAGGCCCTGCTGCTGGCGGGAGGAGCGCTGTCCGGACTGGGGGTCATCCCGGGCATGCCCAGCGTCTCGTTCCTGGTCTTGGGTGGGGCGACGGTAACCTTGGGCTTGTGGCTGCGCACCCGGGGCCGGCGCGACCTCGCAGACTGCGTGGAGTCGGCGCCGCGCGAAGGCGGGCCGTGCTTGTTTTTGGATCCCGCCATCTCGCCGCAGGAGATCGCGCCGCGGCTGGAGGAGCTGCGGCGGGGGTTGGAGGAAGACCTGGGGATTCCGGTGCCGGCCGTGCGGCTCGCCGCCGGCGCGCCCGGACGCTGGCGCCTGGAGGTGGACCAGGCCCCCGTCGCCGCCGGGGCGCTGTCCGAGCGGAACGTTCCCTGGGCCCGGCTGGAACAGGTGCTGCGGGAGTCGGCCTTCCGCTTCGTGGGGGTGCAGGAGGTGCAGGATCTGCTGGATCGGCTCGAACGCACCCAGCCTGCGCTGGTTCGCGAGATCGTTCCGCGGCTCATCCCGCCGGTGCTCCTGGCCGAGGTGCTCTCGCGCCTGGTCGAGGAGGGGGTGCCGATCCGCAACCTCAAGGGCATCTTGCTCTCGCTGGCCGAGCACGCACGCCGCGAGTCCGACCCGGTCCAGCTCAGCGAGCGAGTGCGCGAGGCCCTGCGGCCGATCATCAGCCACCGCCTGGCGCCGGACGGCAGCCTGCAACCGCTCCTGCTGGACCCGGCCATCGAGGAGGCGTTGGCCAAGGGCCTTTCCCGTGAGGGCGCGGGGTCCTCGCTCTCGCTGCCTCCCGAGCAAGGGGAGGCCATTCTGAGCGCCCTCGAACGGGTGCTGCGCGCCAGCACGGGCAAGCCGACGGTGGTCCTGACCCGGCCAGAGCTGCGCCGCCCCTTCTGGAAACTGGCCACCAACCTGTGCCGTACAATCTTCGTGGTGAGCTACGGGGAGTTGGAGCCGACCGTCTCACTCAAACCCGCCGGCGTGATCCGCCTGGCCCTGGAGACAAAGAGATGAAAGTTCCTCTCGTGACGACGCTCGCGGCCGTTGGGATGTGCGGGTGCCTGGCTCGGACGGCGGTCCACCCCGAGGCGGTGCGGCTCAACGGCGAGGGTGCCCGGGCCCTGGCCGAGGGGCGCGCGCGCGAGGCGCGGGTGCTGTTCGACCTGAGCCTGGAGTATGGCCCGTGCTACGCCGAGGCCCTGCACAACCTGGGGGTCTGGCACCTGCTGCGGGGGGAGTTGCAGGCCGCCGCCCAGCGCGAGGAGGAGGCGCTGGTCTGCCGGCCGGACCTGGTCCAGGCCCGCTGCGGCCTGGGAGTGGTCCGCTGGCGGCAGGGGGATCTCGACGAGGCGCGCGCGCTGTTCGAGGAGACCCTGCGGCTCGATCCCGGCGCGCTCGATGCGCGTCGCAATCTGGTGCTGCTCGACATCGAACAGGGGCGGACGGAGGAGGCGCGCGCCCAACTCGAGCGGCTCCAAGCCCTCTCTCCGCAGGATCCGATTCTGGAACGTCTGCCGCCGCAGGACGAGGCGGGTCTACCGGCGGACCGGTGAGAGGGGGCGGGACATGGCATTTCGTTTCTTCATCGTGGGACAGGAAGCCACTGCGGCGGGGTTCTTCGCAGACGAGGTCCGCGCCGGCCCGGAGATCGTCCTCGGCCGGAGCGAGGACGCGCACATCGTGCTCTTGGACCCCTCGGTATCCCGGCGGCACTGCCGGGTGACGGGACATGCGGACGGGTTGCGGGTGGAGGACCTGGGCAGCCGGTTGGGCACCCGCCTGAACGGAGCCGCCCTGTCGCCGGGAGAGGCTGTCCCGCTGCGGGCGGGAGACGAGCTCAGTCTGGGGGTGTACCGGGTGATCTACGTGGGAGATGCCGGCGCCGCCCCCGATGAGACTCGCGCGGTGGCGCTGGCGCTGCAGGAGTTCCTCGAACAGTCCGATGCCATCGTCGAGGAGGCCTTCCTGGAGATCGAGAACGGGCCCGAGGTCGGGCGGCGTATCGAGCTGCCGGAAGAGGGCGTGCTGCGGCTCGGCCGCGGCCGCGAGTGCGAAATCCGCCTCGACGACGCACGAACCTCGAGAACCCACGCGGTGATTCGGCTGCGCCGCAAGGAGGCCTGGCTGGAGGACGCCGGCTCCCAAAACGGCACCTTCGTGGGCGAGCGGCGAGTGCGAGGGGCGGTCCGGCTGGCGGACCGAGATCGGTTGCGCCTGGGTCGGATGGTCCTGCGCTTGCGGCTGCCAAAGCAGCCGCTCGATCTCGGGGCCGTCCTCGCGGCCCGGACGGGGCCGGCGCGGCGTCTGTGGCTTTCATCGCTCGCATTTCTGCTACTTGGGGTGGGCGGTCTTCTGCTGGCGGCGTGGACGTGACGGAGAGATGGGCGCGGGCGGCCTAGCTGAGGTCCACGCGGAGGACCTGGTTGCCGATCTGGACGCGATCGTCGTGGGAGAGCGGCGTGCTGCCGTTGATGCGAAGGTAGGTGCCGTTCGACGAGCCCAGGTCGCGCAAGAAGCAGTCTCCTTGCCGGTTGCTGAGAAGACAGTGGCGCGAGGAGATGTACCCGTCATCGGGGAAGCGCACCTCGCCTTCCTCCCGTCCGATCATGACCTCGGCCTGGGTGAGCAGGTGAATTTCCCCGATCTTTCCGCCTTCCAGGATCTGTACCAGGCGGGCCCACACCTGGGGCACTGGGCTCCCCCAGAACTGGCTGTCGTCGCCGGCCTTCGGTGGAGCCTCCAGGTCCTGGAAGCCCCCCGGCACCTCCAGCCTCAGCAGTTGCCGCCCGATGCGAAAGCAGGTCCCCGGCACGATGGGCTCCTCGGCGGTCATCTTGCGGAAGATGCCGTTGAGGCTGTCGAGGTCGGTGATAGAGAGCTGGCCGTCCTTGAAAATGAGTTCGGCATGCCGCGGGGAGATGAACGGGTCCTTGGGGAACATGACGACCCCTTGGCTCCGCCCGAGCATGGTGCGCTCGGCGGCCAGGGTGAAGACCGTGCCCTCGGAGCCGTCGGGCTTGATCAGCACCAGGCGGGCGCGGGGTTTGCGAGCGGCGTCGGGGGAGGCCATGTGCATGAACATGGTGGCCCCCTTTGGTGCCGCCTCGCCTCCGGAGAGCCGTTGGCCGCAGCCGCTACAGAAGACGTCGCCGGGCTTGGCGGGGGCGTGGCAGCGCGGGCAGGCCGCGGGGGCGCCGGGCAGTGGCTCAGCGGCCGGGGCGGCGGCGACCGGCGCCGGCTCCGCAGGGGGAGGTGGCGGCGCCG
>JAAZNF010000021.1 GCA_012798435.1 Myxococcales bacterium
GTATTCGAATAAAATACAAATAAAAACAAACAACTATAAAGACACAAAATCAGCAGACAATCTGTGAAAATTGGCCTTCTGTCCGGATTTCGAACACGGTGTCCGAAATCCGGACGGTAAAACCGGGGTGGGTGGAACCGGTTGGGGAACCGGTTGGGGGGTTACAAGGGCCAGCGCGGGCGGTGGGGGGGCACCTGGTTACGTCGTGCGAGCCATATGCCACTTGGGTTGCGGATGAAACCGTGATAAACGTTCCGGGGAGATGACGGCTCCTCTCCGCCCTCCCTCCCGCCCCGCGGCGATCCTGCTCACATTGCTGGCCTCTCTCTTGTGGGGCTCGTCGTTCGTGGTGAACAAGCTGGGTCTTGACGGCGGGCTGGACCCCGTCATGTTCACGCTGCTGCGCATGATCCTCGCCGCCGCCATCACCACCGCCCTGGTGGCACGCACGCCGCGGCGCGCGCTGCGCTGGTTTCTAGACTGGCGTATCCTGGTGCTCGGGCTCAGCAACGCCGGGGGGTTCTTGTTCCAGTACCTGGGCCAGGGCCAGACCTCGTCGTCGCACGCGGCGCTGCTGGCCAACGCCGGCTTGCCGCTGGTGGTGTTCCTCGGCTGGTGGCTGCTCAGGGAAAACCTGGACCCGCTGCGCCTTGTGTCCGTCGTGCTCACGCTTGTCGGCGCCCTGCTGATCGCGCTGTGGCGCGCGCCGGGCGGGGGAGAGGCCAGCTTGCGGGGTGACGTGCTGGTGGGGCTCTCCTCCGCCACCTGGGCCATCTTCATCGTGCTCAACCGGCGCCTCATGCAGGAGCGCCCCGGCGAGCTTCTGCCCATGACCGCCGCCATGTACCTGTGGACGGTGCTAACCACCTTGCCGGTGGCCGCCAGCCGGGGCTTCCCCCTGCCGGAGCGACCCGCTGGCTGGCTGGCGGTCGCTTACACCGGCGTGTTCTGCTCGGTGATCCCCTACCTCTCCTGGAGCCACGGGCTGAAGACCATCACTGCCGCGGCCTCGTCGGTGCTGCTCACCCTCGAGATCGTGTTCGCGGTGCTCCTGTCGATGGCCATCCTGGGAGAGAGCCTGGGCTGGGGAGCGGTGGCGGGCGGGGTGCTGATCCTGCTCGGCGCGGCGCTGGTGTCGCGCGCCCCATGCCCCGCCAAGGCACCGGCCGGGCGTTCCACCTTTAGCGCCTTGACGGGGCGGAGGGCCTCTTGATACAGGTTCGCGCAAGGGAGGTGCCGCATGGCTCACCTGGCGCTCAAGGGCGGGACGAAGACCTTCGACGACTTCTGGCCGGCCTGGCCGGTGTATGACGAGGAGGATCGCAGGGCGCTGAGCGAGGTGTTGGACAGCCGCAACTGGGGCGGCTTCCCCGCGCCCAACAGCCACGCTCGCGAGTTCGCCGCCGCCTTCGCCGCCGCCCACGACGCAAGCTTTGGCATCTGCGCCGCCAACGGCACGGTGACGCTGGAGGTGGCCCTGCGCGCGGCCGGGATTGCGGCCGGCGACGAGGTGATCGTCACCCCCTACTCGTGGATCGCCACCGCCGGCGCCCCGGTCAACGTCAACGCCGTGCCGGTGTTCGCCGACATCCACCCCGACACCTACTGCCTCGATCCGCGCGCGGTGGAGGCCGCCATCACCCCGCGCACCCGGGCCATCATCCCCGTCCACCTCGGCTGCGCCATGGCCGACCTGGACGCCTTCGTCGAAATCGCCCGCAAGCACCGTTTGATCCTCATCGAGGACTGCGCCCACATGCACGGCGGCAAGTGGCGTGGCAAGGGCGTGGGCTCGCACGGGCACCTGGGGTCGTTCTCCTTCCAGAGCTCAAAGCTCATGACCGCCGGCGAGGGCGGCATCATCCTCACCAGCGATAAGCAGCTCGAGGAGCGCTGCCAGAGCCACGTCAATTGCGGGCGCAAACAGCCCGGCTACGACTCGTTCCCGGGGCTGGTGTTCTCGGGCAACTACCGCCTGGGCGAGTTCCAGTGCGCGCTGCTGCGCTCGCGCCTGCGGGCCCTGGAGCCCGAGCGCAAGCTGCGCGAGAAGAACGCCACGCGTCTCACCGAGCTGCTCTCCCAGATCCCGGGCATCCGCCCGCTGGTGCGCGACGCGCGCATCACCCACTACGCTTGCTACCAGTACATCTTCCGCTACGACCCGCAGGCCTTCCAGGGCGTGCACCGCGACCGCTTCGTCGAGGCGCTGTGCGCCGAGGGCATCCCCGCCGACGGGCCGTTCTACGTGCCCATCTACCAGAGCCCGCTGTTCCCGGTGGAGGCGCGCCACTACCCGGCCATCCGTGAACGCTACGGTGAGCGCATCGGGCCGCACTCGGCCGACTGCCCGGTGGCCGAGCGCGCCGCCTACCACGAGGCGGTGTGGCTGCACCACCCGCTGCTCATGGCCACCGAGAAGGAAGTGGCCAGGATCGCCGAGGCGGTGGACAAGATCCGGCGGCACGCCGGCGAGCTGTGCTGAACGGCGGCATCCGCGGAGGCCGAGCATGAAACCGATCCGCTACGGTCTTGTAGGCTGCGGCTTCATCTCCAACGTCCACGCCGAGGCGCTCTCCACCGTGCCCGGGGCGGTGGTGGTGGCCTGCTGCAGCCCCGACGAGGACATGCGCCGGGCCTTCTGCGAGAAGCACCGCATCGCAGGCTTCGCCGATCACCGCGCCATGCTGAAAGACGGCGATATCGACGCGGTGATCATCGGGGTGCCGAACTTCCTGCACGCGCAGATCGCCCTGGACGCGGCCGCGGCCGGCAAGCACGTGGTGTGCGAAAAGCCGCTGGCGCTGTCGCTGTCCGAGGCCGACCAGATGATCGAGGCCTGCCGCAAGGCCGGGGTGCTGCTGTGCTACGCCGAGGAGCTGTGCTTCGTGCCCAAGTACGAGCGCGCCCGTGAGCTCGCGAATTCCGGGGCCATCGGCAAGGTGTACCGGGTGCACCAGGTGGAGAAGCACGCCGGGCCCTACTCGGAGTGGTTCTTCGATCCCCAACGCGCCGGCGGCGGCATCCTCATGGACATGGGCTGTCACTCCATCGAGTTCGCACGGGCCTTCCTGGGGAAGCCCCCGGTGCGCGCCGTCACCGCCTGGATGGACACCGTGCTGCACCGCGAGCGCACCCGCATGGAGGACGACGTGGTGCTGCTGCTCGAGTTCGAGGGTGGCGCCACGGCGCTGCTGGAATCGAGCTGGGCGCTGCTGGGCGGCATGGACTCCATCACCCACATCCTCGGCAGCGAGGGCGTCATCCACGCCGACCTGCTCAAGGGGCAGGGGTTGTCGGTGTTCAGCCTGCAAGGCTACGGCGACTACGCCCCGGGCGCGCGCGGCTGGACCTTCCCTGACGTGGCCTGGTCGTACACCAACGGGTACCCGCAGGAGGACGCGCACTTCACCGAGTGCATGCAAAAAGGGAGCGCTCCGCGCGAGAGCGGTCAGGACGGCCGGGTGGTGCTCGAGATCATGCTGGCGGCCTACGCCTCGGCGGCTGAGCGGCGCACGATGGCCCTTCCCTATACGCCACCCGCGGACATCCGGGTGCCGGTGGACCTGTGGCTGCGGCGGAAGGGAGGCTGAATGCGCCTCCTCGGCGTCGACGCCGGTGGCACCAAAACGCTGTGCGCTATCGCGGACGAGACCGGACGGGTGCTGGGAGTGGGACGCGCCGGCAGCGCCAACTATCAGGGTTGCGGCGTGGCCGGGGCCGCCTCCCAGATCGGGCGCGCCATCCAGGCCGCCTGCGACATGGCCGGCGGCGTGCCGGCCGAGTTCGACGCCGCCTGCCTGGGCGTGGCCGGGGCCGACCGCCCGGCGGATTTCTCGACCATCCGGGCCTTCGTCGACCCGTTGCTCAAGACCCCGCGGCTGCGTCTGGAGAACGACACCATCGTGGCGCTGCGCGCCGGCACCGAGGACGGCGTGGGCGTGGCGCTGATCGCCGGCACCGGCTCCAACGCCATCGGCCGCGCCCGCGATGGCACGAAGCTCCAGGTGGGCGGCCTGGGCCGGCTCTCGGGCGACTACGGCTCGGCCTACCAGCTCGCCGAGGCGGCCATCGTGGCGGCCATCCAGGGCGACGACGGCCGCGGCTTGCCCACCTCGCTCACGCCCGCGCTGTGCCGCCGGCTCGGCCTTTCGCACATCCACGACATCATCGAGTTCTTCTTCTACGATTGCCCGCGCGAGCCGGTGGACCTGGGCCAGCTCGCGCCGCTCTTGTTCGAGCAGGCCGTCCTGGGCGACCGGGTGGCGGTGGAGATCCTGGAGGAGGCCGGCGAGAACGTGGCGCGGGCGGTGCGGGTCATTCTGGAGCGCTTGTTCCCGGACGAGCCTGCGGTGCCGGTGGTCTTCGGCGGGGCGGTGTTCCAGAAGGGCGCGAGCCCGCACATGATCGAGGCGGTGATGCGCGAGACGTTGCGCCACCGGCCGGCCACGCGCTTCGTGCGGCTCGCCGACCCGCCGGTGCTGGGGGCGGTGCTGTTCGCCATGGACGATGCCGGACTCTCGCGCCAGCCAGAGCGGCTGGCGCGGCTGCGCCAGGAGATCGCCCACAAGGACCCCGGAGCCGGTTGATGTGTTGCAGCGTTGCGAGACCTTTTCAAAAGGTCGGCGCTGGACCGCCGCGCAGTCTAGTTTTTCACCCGCGTCCTCTGTCGACGAGGAGGAGCATGGTTGCATGCTCCTCTGGGTAAAGGTTTCTGCCGAAGCTCGGCTGCCATCAAGGGCGAGCGCAGCGAGTCGCGAAGCGAGCGTAGACCCTTGACGGCGCAAGCCGAGCGGAGGCTACGCAAGAGCGTGACTCGGGGAAGGAACGAGAGGAGAACAATCGCGTGCTCAAAGAGCGATCCCATACTGGCTCGATGCGCCGGGCCTGGCCGCGCGCGGGCGCGTGGCTTTTTGCGGCGCTCGCGCTGGCCGCTTGCGCCGCGCCGCCGCGCCTCCCGCCGTTACCGCCGCCGGCGGCCGGCTACCCCTTCGACCTCTTCCGCGCGCGCCGGCTGGCCGAGAAGGAACCGCAGTTCATCGCCGGCACCGCCCGCGTGCGGCTCACCCCGCCGGCCGGGGTGCGCATCGCGGGACACGGTTTCAACAAACACGCCCGCGCCGTGCTCGACGACATCTGGGCCCGGGTGCTGTACCTCGACAGCGGGCGCGAGGCGGTGGCGCTGGTGTCGCTCGATCTCATCGGGCTGTCGCTTTCGCGGGTGGAGCGCATCCGCCAGCGCGTGACGAAAGACCAGAGCGCCACCATCCTGATCGGCTGCACCCACAACCACGCCGGGCCGGACACCCTGGGGTTGTGGGGGCCGGCCATCCTGTATTTGCTTCCGGTTCGCAGCGGGATCGACCCGGCCTATCTGGAGTGGCTGGAGGAGCGGGTGGCCCGGGCGGTGGTGCGCGCCGCGCTCGGTGCCCGGCCGGCGCGGCTGTACGCCGGGGAGTTCCTCGTCCCGGAGGGGCTCATCCGCAATCTGCGCGAGGCCGAGGACGTGCCGCGGCAGGCGCGTTTCTTGTGGGCCGCGGACTGGGACGAGCGCACCATCGGGAGCCTGGTGGTGTTCGGCGCGCACGCCGAGAGCCTGCAAGACAACAACCGCCTGCTCAGCGCGGATTTCCCCGGCGTGCTCTACCGCGAGGCGGACGCGGCGCTGGGCGGGGTGACGCTGTTTCTTTCCGGGCCGGCCGGAGGGATGATCGAGCCGGCCAACGAGCCGGAGGACCCCGAACCGGCGCGGCTCGCATTCCGCGAGAAGCTGGGTGGGGCGCTGGCGCACCTTCTCATCGAAGAGGTCTTCTCGCGGCGGCTGCGCGAGATCCCGGGCGCGGCGCTCCAGGTGAAGACCACCACGCTGGACCTGCCCATCCAGGAGGGCGGGCTGATCGACCTGGCCCGCAAGCTCTCGCTGCTCGATGAGCGCCCGTTGTACGCCGGCCTGCTGCGGGCCGAGATGGCGCTCCTGCGGGTCGGACCGCTCTCGCTACTCACGCTCCCGGGCGAGGCCACGCCCGAGCTGGGCCGCAAGCTCGCCGAGCGGTTGCAGGCGCCGATCCCCATGGTGCTCACGGTGATGATGGACGAGCTGGGGTACTTTCTCTCCGGCCGGCAGTGGCAGGACGCGCGCTTCGACTACGAGCGCTCCATGTCGCTCGGCCCGGAGATGGAGGAAGAACTCCTGGCCGGCGCGGCCCGGCTGCTGGGTGAAAACTAGCCGGCTCGGCTAAAAGAACATCAAGCGGGGGAAGATGCGGACCAGCAGGAGCCAGGCGCACAGGATGAGCGAGGCGTAGCCCAGCGTGGTCTGGAAGCCCGTGAGCTTCTGGCGCATGGCCTCGCCCTTGGCTTTGGCCTGCTCGTTCAGCAGCGAGGCCACCATGGCGTAGCCGAAAATGAACCCCAGCACGATGAACACCGCCTCGATGGCCAGCGCGGTGAGGAGCAGCAGCACGCTCACACGGGCGATCCACGAGATGTTGGAGAGCGTCGAGATGAGGTCGTAGACGCCCCACAGGGCGGCGATGATGCCGATGACGCCCGAGGCCTTGGAGAGCTTGCCGAGCAGCTCGGCGGCGTTGGGCTTCTTCTGGACGATCTTGGCGGCCAGCGCCAGCACGCCGAGCGCAAACAGCAAAACCAGGGTCAGCACGAAGGAAAAGTCACCACGCATCGAGTCCTCCTTGTTAATTTTCAGGACATAGTGTGAGACAGATACCAGGATTCTCACGGGCCGGTCAAGACAAACGTGTCAAGCGCCCGGCGACCGGAATCGCCGCAGGCGCAGCGCGTTGCCCACCACCGTCAGGCTGGACAGGCTCATGGCGGAAGCCGCCAACGCCGGGTGCAGATGGCGCAGCCAGTCGGGGAGGCCGGAAATGGGAGCGAGAACGCCGGCGGCCAGCGGCACCAGGAGCAGGTTGTAGAAGAAGGCCCAGAACAGGTTCTGGCGCACCACTCGCAGGGCGGCGCGCGAGAGCTGTGTCGCCCGCGCCACCGCCGCCAGGTCCCGTTCCGCCACCGTCACCTCCGCCGCCTCCTTGGCCAGATCGGTCCCGGCGCCGAGCGCCATGCCGACGTCGGCCGCCGCCAGGGCCAATCCATCGTTGATGCCGTCCCCCAGCATGGCCACCGTCCGTCCCGCCGCCCGACGGGCACGCACGCGCTCTTCTTTTTGCGCCGGGAGAAGGCCGGCCTCGAAGGGGAGGTGCAATTCCTCGGCGACCGCGCGCGCCGCCGGGGCGCGATCGCCGGTGAGGATGCGCGTCTCGATCCCCAGGCGTGAGAGCCGACGCAGGGCTTCTTTCGCCGACGGGTTCAACGTGTCGCCCAGGCCGAGCAGCGCGCACGGCCGGCTGTCGAGGACGAGCGAGATCACGGTGGCGCCGGAGTCGAGCAAGGCCCGCGCGGACGCGGGGAGCGCCGCATCGTCGCGATCGAGGCCGGCGCGCCACAGCTCGACTCGCGCGCCGTTCACCCGGCCCGAGATGCCGCGCCCGGCTTCCTCACGCACCTCCTCCGCCTCGGGGATTTCGAGATGGCGTTCGCGAGCGGCCGCCACCACGGCCGCGGCCAGGGGGTGGTTAGAATGCACCTCCAGCGCCGCGGCCAGCCGGAGCGCCTCCGTTTCCGGACAGGCCCAGGCGACGATCTCGCGCAAGCGGGGCCGGCCCAGGGTGAGGGTGCCGGTCTTGTCGGTGAACAAGAGGTCCACCTTGGCCAGTACCTCCAGGGACTCGGCGCGCCTAAACAGGATGCCGAGTTCGGCGCCGCGGCCCATGGCCGCGGTCATGGCCACCGGCGTGGCCAGGCCGAGGGCGCAGGGGCAGGCCACCACCAGCACCGCCACCGCCCGGACCAGGCCTTCCTCGGCAGCACCGGCGGCGGTCCAGGCCGCGAACGTGATCACGGCGACGCCCGCGATGATGGGCACGAACCATGCCGCCACCCGGTCGGCCAGGCGCTGGATCGGCGCGCGGGAGCCCTGGGCCTCGGCCAGCCGGCGGGCGATCTGCCCCAGGCGCGCCTGTTCCCCGACTGCCTCGACGCGCACGGTGAGCGAACCCGGGCCGTTGACACTGCCGGCGAACACGCGCTCCCCGGCCTGCCGGTCCACCGGGGCGCTCTCGCCGGTGAGCGGGCTCTCGTCGAGCGAGGAGACCCCCTCCAGGATCTGGCCGTCCGCCGGCAGCCGCTCGCCGGGGCGGACGATCACCCGGTCGCCGGGCCGCAGCTCCGCGGCGTCCACCTCCTGGGGCTCGCCCGCTTCGTTCAGGCGCAGCGCCCGGCGCGGCAGGAATTCCATCATCTCGCGCAGGGCGGCCGAGGCCGCGCCTCGGGCGCGGGCCTCCAGAAATTTTCCGAGGCGGACCAGCACGATGATCATGGCCCCGGCCTCGAACATGGGATGGAGGCGCGAGGGCCACAGCAGCGAAAGCAGCGACGACAGGTAGGCCGCCGAGGAGCCGAGCGCCACCAGCAGATCCATGCCCGCCGCGCGCAGGCGCAGCGAGCGCCAGGCCACCCGGTAGTGATCGGCGCCGACCCAGAACTGCACCGGGGTGGCGAGCGCGGCCATGAGCCAGACCCAGGCGGGGTGTTCGAGCGCGGTCGTCAGTGCGAAATCGCGGGTCATGGCGATGAGCGCCAGGGGGACGGCGAGGGCCGCGCCCACGGTGAGCCGCAGTTTTTCCCGGCGCACCGCGGCCTGGCGGGCGGCCTCGGCCTGGACCGCGTCCGGCGGCAGCAGGTGATAGCCAGCCCGCTCCACCGCGCGTGAAAGCTCGGAAAATCGTATTCGCTCCGGGTCGTGCTCGACGCGCACGATCTCGCGGGTGAGGTCGACCCGGGCCTGGCGCACCCCGGCGACCCCTTGCAGCGCTCGCTCGACGGCGCGGGCGCAGTTTGCGCAGCTCATCCCCAGGACGGGAAATTCTTGTTCGTTCATGCCCATGTTGCTTGTGCGGATTCGCCGCCTCCTCGATCGCGCTCCCGCCCGCACCATGGCGAGTCAGGTCGCAGAGCGCGTCCGACCGCGCTTGCTCTGGCGGCATCACGGTCAGCCGTATCAATGTCCCAAGGGTACATGTCCGCCCACACCGATCAGGTCCCGCGCTCGGTCGCTCACGGAAGAGGCACCTTACTCGCGGCGTAATCAGTCCTGCGCCGGGTACCCCAGCTTGGCCAGGCGGTCGCGCAAGGTGGCGGCGTCGGCGGGCGGGACGAAGGAGACCGTGACGGTCTTTGGCTCCAGGCGGACCTCGACCTGGGACACCCCGGGCACGGCAGAAAGCTCCCGCTCGATGGCCCGGACGCAGTGCATGCAGCTCATGGCCGGGACATGAAAGCGCAGCTTATCCATGGGGCACCTCCTGCGCCTGTGGCCCGACCGATGCTCAGAACGGTGCGAAGCCGCCGGCGCTCCAGTAGTCCTTCTGCAGGGCGTCCTGCTGGGTCAGCAGGGCCCGGTAGTGTCCCGCCTCCCAGGTGGCCAGCCGCTCGAAGAAGGCTCGCAGCGCCTCGTCGCGGCTACTCTTCGCTTGCTCGCGGTAGAAACGCTCGGCGTTCTGCTCGAGCTGGATCCCGACCGCGAGCGCGGTCATCTCGAAGTGCGCCTGGCCGACTCGCTCGTGCAGCGCCGGCGAGAAGATGGGGTCCGGGCCCGCGGGCGGGTCCGGCGGCGAGAGCCGGAGCGATGGATCGGCGCGGCCCGTGGCCTGGAGAGACTGGTGCTGGCGGCGCAGGAAATCCTGGTGCAGCGCCTCCTCGGCCGCCAGCCGCTCGAACACCTCGCGGCCCTTGGGGTCCTCGGTGCTGCGTGCGGCCATGAGGTAGAAGTGCTGCCCCTGGATCTCGGCCTGTACGGCCTGGCGCAGCGCGGCCAGCAGTTCCGCCGGCGCGCCCATGTCAGGCCCCCGCTCCGCCGGCGCCGGCCACGATGGTCACCTCGGGCGGGATGGTGAAGCTGCGCGTCCCGAGCTCGCGATCGATCATGAACAGCGCCCCGCCCGCCTTCTCCGCCTGCCGAAGCTGCTGGGCGATCTTGGAGGTGTTGGCCTCCTCCTCGATCTGCTCGTTGAGGAACCAGTGCAGCATGGGCATGGCGGCGTGGTCCTTCTCGGTGTTCGCCACCTCCACCAAGAGATGGATACGCCCGCTGATGAACTGCTCGTGGGCGTAGGCCGCCTCGAAGGCCTCGCGCGGCGACTTCCAGGAGGTGGCCTTGATGGCCAGCGGCTGCAGGGTGACCGGCTGCCCGCGGTCCACCAGGTGATCGAAGAACTTCATGGCGTGGTGCTGCTCCTCGAGCGCCTGCACCCGCATCCAGCGGGCCATGCCGTCGAGCCCCTGCTCGTGGAAGTAGGCCGCCATCTGCAGGTACAGGTAGGCCGACTCGAGCTCGTACTTCACCTGGTCGTTCATCTCCGCAAAAATCTTCTTGGCTTTCATGGCTCGGCTCCTTTCTCGCCGCTCGGACCGCGGTCCGCGCTGCGGCGCGATCGGTCAGTAGTTCTCGCCCAGGAGCTCGAAGTGCGCCTGGGGATGGGCGCAGGCCGGGCAGGAGGCCGGGGCCTCGGTGCCCTCGTGCAGGTAGCCGCAGTTGCGGCAGCGCCACACGGTCTTCTGCGCGCGTTTGAAGACCTGGTTCTTCTGGATGTTCTCCATGAGCTTGAGGTAGCGCTTCTCGTGCTGTTTCTCGGCCACCGAGACGAACTCGAACACCTTGGCGATGGCCTCGAAGCCCTCCTGGCGGGCGACCTTGGCGAACCCCGGGTACATCTCGCTCCACTCGTGGTGCTCGCCGGCGGCGGCCGCCTTGAGGTTGTCCACCGTGGCGCCGACGATCCCGGCCGGGAAGGCACCGCTGATCTCGACCTCGCCGCCCTCCAAAAACTTGAAGAAGCGCTTGGCGTGCTCCTTCTCCTGGTTGGCGGTCTCCTCGAAGATGTCGGCGATCTGCACGAAGCCGTCCTTCCGGGCCTGGGAGGCGAAGAAGGTGTAACGGTTGCGCGCCTGGGACTCGCCGGCGAAGGAGAGCAACAGGTTCTTCTCGGTCTGGGTACCACGGATCGACTTGGACATGCCTTCCTCCTTGGGAAGTGGGTTAGTGGTCCGATGAGCAGCGCCCGCAGCCGGGGGCACAGGCGGGGTTGCCGACCGAGCCCTGCCACTGGCGCTGGCGGTTGTTCTCGGGGACGAAGGGCGATAGCTCGCGCAACTTGTCCACGATGCGTGGCATGTGCTCAATCACGAAATCGATCTCCTGGCGGGTGTTGTAGCGGCTCAGGCTGAAGCGGATCGAGCCGTGGGCGGCGGTGAAGGGCACCCCCATGGCGCGCAGCACGTGCGATGGCTCGAGCGAGCCGGAGGTGCAGGCCGAGCCCGACGAGGCGGCCACGCCGATCTCGTCGAGGTGCAGCAGGATGGACTCGCCCTCGATGTACTCGAAGCTGATGTTGAGCGTGTTCGGCAGGCGGTTCTTGCCGTTCACCCGCGCCCCGCGGCAACCGCGCAGCAGCCCCTGCTCCAGCCGGTCGCGCAGGGCCGAAAGCTCGCGCACCTCCTGCGCCAGGTTCTGCCGCGCCAGCCGGGCGGCCACGCCCAGGCCCACGATGCCGGGGACGTTCTCGGTGCCCGCCCGCCGGCCCCGCTCCTGGTGGCCGCCGATGATGAGCGGCGACACGGGCGTGCCGCGGCGGATGAACAGCGCCCCGATGCCCTTGGGGGCGTGCAGCTTGTGGCCGGAGAGGCTGAGCAGGTCCACCGGCAGGCGTGAGAGATCGATGGGCACCTTGCCCACGGCCTGGACCGCGTCGGTGTGGAACAGCACGCCGCGCCGGCGGCACAGGGCGCCGATCTCCTCGATCGGGAACAGCACCCCGGTCTCGTTGTTGGCCCACATGATGGACACCAGCGCGGTGTCGTCGCCGATGGCGGCCGAAAGCTCCTCCATGTCGAGCGCGCCGTCGTGATCCACTCCGATCTCGGTAACGCGGTAGCCGATCTTGCTCAGGTGCTGGCCCAGCGAACGCACCGCCGGGTGCTCGACGCGGCTGGTGACGAGATGGCGCTTCTTGCCGCCCAGGGCCTCCAGCACGCCGCGGATGGCCTGGTTGTCAGACTCGGAGCCGCCGGCGGTGAAGACCACCTCGTCGGGCTGGGCCCCGAGCAGCGCCGCCAGCTCCTGACGGGCCTGGTCCACGTGGCGCTTCACCTGCCCACCGAAGGAGTGGATGCTGCTCGGGTTGCCGTACAGATCGGTGAAGAAGGGCAGTATGGCGTCGCGCACCTCTGGCGCGACACGGGTGGTGGCGTTGTTGTCGAGGTAGATGACGGGCTTTTCGTTCATGCTTCCTCCACGGGGCGGTTGCCGTCCTCGATGACGGAGAGCGTCGGAGAGACGAACTCGCGCAGTTTCGCCTGCACCACGTCCTTGAGGGTCACGGTGGACAGGCGGCACTGGGAGCAGGTGCCGCGCAGCGACACGATCACCCGGTCGCCGTCGATGTCCAGAAGCTCGATGTCGCCGCCGTCCTGCCGCAGGGCGGGGCGGATCTCGCGGTCCAGGGTCTCCTGGATCTTCTGGATCTTCTCAAACACGGTGAGATTCTTGGGGACGGTGGCGCCGGCGCGCTCCATCTCGGCGGTCACGCGCTTGAGGATGGCCTCGATGTCGGGGATGCAGCCGCCGCAGCCGCCGCCGGCCTTGGTGTAGTGCGTCACCTCCTCCACCGTCTTGAGGCGGTTCTCACGGATGGCGCGCTCGATCACCTTCTCGGTCACGCCCATGCAGGCGCACACCAGCCGGCTGTCCTTGCGCGGGACGGGGGCTCCGCCCTTCTTGAAGTTCTCGATGGCGGCGAGCAGAGCATCGCGGCCCATCACCGAGCAGTGCATCTTCTGCTCCGGCAGGCCCCCCAGGTAGTCTGCGATGTCCTGGTTGGTGACCTGGGCCGCCTCCTCCAGGGTCTTGCCTTTGATGAGCTCGGTCAGCGCGGAGCTGGAGGCGATGGCCGAGGCGCAGCCGAAGGTCTGGAACTTGGCGTCCGCGATGCGGCCGTCCGGCCCCAGTTTGAGCATGAGCCGGAGCGCGTCGCCGCAGGAGAGCGAGCCCACCTCGCCCACCGCGTCGGCGTCCTCGATCACTCCCACGTTGCGCGGGTTGCGAAAGTGCTCCATCACCTTGTCGGTGTATTCCCACATGTCAGACCTCCTCCTCCGCCGCGGCCGCGCGCCGGCGCGCCGCCTCCTCGGACGCCAACCGTCGTAGACGGTAGCCCATGTCCCGCACGATGCCATACAGGATCCGGCAGGAATTATCCAGCCGGCCTCGCTCGGCGTCGTCGGCGAGCCGGATGAGCGAGCCGCCCAGCCGCGCCGCTCGATTCAGGTAACGCAACATTTCGTCCGGCATGGCATCCTCCCGGCCTCGGACCGGAGTAAAGCAAGGAGCATGCCAGGTGGTGATCCGCGGTCTGAGCAGGAAACCTCCAATCTTTTCGGTTGGATTCCTGCTACGCCCTCCGCCATCCGAGCCGCTGATGTGTCTTGAGAGACAGCCCACTGTCTCGTTGTGTATCACGAGGATGGTTCAATCCCTCCAAAGAACTTCGCTCACTTGTCCCGAGATGAATATGAGGACCACCTCCCGCACCTGGCCGTCGTCGTCTCCCCTCCGATAGAACCAGCGCTCCGCCATTTCCTCGGGCGCCGGGCGCGCGATCGCCTCGGGCCGGCCCCAGGCGAGCAGCACCGCTTCGGCCGTCATGCCGGGGATGACCCGGGCGCCCAGGATGGCCTCCTGAAAGGCGACAGGGAAGCGGGCCAGGCGTTCGGGGATGCGCAGCTCCTCCACGAAGCGCGCACGGGCATCGGAGTCGGAGAGCTCGAAGAACGCCTGCTGCTGCCGTTCGGTCATGAACTGGCGCGAGCGGTCGAACAACTCCTGGTCGGACGCGGGGAGCGAGCGGTAGAGCGTGGCCCGGTCGGCGGCGCAGCCGGCGCACAAGATGGCGGCGAGGGAGAACGAGCACAGCCGGACCATGGCGCCCCCGGCCGGTCCGCCGCTCACGCCTCCAACGGGCCGACCGCCTCCTCCACCGCCGCGAGCAGCTCGCCCGAGCGCAGGCACTCCACCATGGCGTTGTGGTCGTTGAACAGGGGCCGGTCGTCGCCGAGGTGGGGCACGTGGCGGCGGATCACCCGGTGGGCCGCCTGGATGCCCTTGCCGGGCTTGAGCGGGGCGCGCAGGTCGAGGCCCTGCGCCCCGGCGATGAGCTCGATGCCCAAAACGCCCAGGGCGTTCTCGTGGATCTGGCGAGACTTCAGCGCGGTGTTCATGCCCATGGAGACGAAGTCCTCCTGGTCGGCGGCGGCCGGGATGGACTGGTTGGCGGCGGGGTGAGAGAGGATGCGGCTCTCCGCGCACAGCATGCCGGCGGTGTACTGGCTGAGCATGAGCCCCGAGTGCATGCCGGCGCCCTGGGTGAGGAACGGCGGCAGGCCCACCGACAGGGCCGGGTTGAGCAGGCGGTTCAGCCGCCGCTCGGAGAGCACCGACAGCATGGACATGGCCACGCAGCAGGCCTCCATGGGCAACGCCACCGGCGTGCCCTGGAAGTTGGCCCCGGTGAGCACCGTGTCGTCCTCCCAGATGAACAGCGGGTTGTCCCCCACGCCGTTGAGCTCGATCTCCACCTGCGAGCGGGCGAACTTCATGGCGTCGCGCGCGCCGCCGGTCACCTGCGGCGGGCTGCGCATGCTGTAGGCGTCCTGGACCTTCTTGCCCTTCTGGGCCAGGATCTCGCTGCCCTGGGTGAGCTTCTGGATGTTTTTCGCCGAGCGCACGCTGCCGTCGAAGCCGCGCTCGAGGTGCAGGCGCGGGTCGTAGGGCTTCATGTTGGCCTTGAGGCACTCCAGCGTCATGGCGCCGGCGATCTCGCTCGTCTTGAGCAGGCGCTCCATGTCGTAGAGCACCAGTGCCGACAGCGCGGTGAGCACGTTGCTGCCGTTGATGGCCGCCAGGCCGTCGCGGGCCTCGAAGGCGATGGGTTTCAGGCCGGCCCGCTCCAGGGCCCGCAGTCCCGGCAGGCGCTCGCCCTGGTAGAAGGCCTCGCCCTCGCCGATGAGCACCAGCGCCATCTGGGCCATGGGGCTCAGGTCGCCGCAGGCGCCCACCGAGCCCTTGTCGAACATCACCGGGGTCACGCCGCGGTTGAGGAACTCCACCAACATGCGCGTCACCAGCGGGCGCTGGCCGGAGTGCCCATGGCAGTGCACGTTGATGCGGCCGGCGATGGCGGCGCGCACCACCTCCTCGGGCAGGGGCTTGCCGATGCCGGCGGCGTGGCTGTACACCAGGAAACGCTGGTACTTCTCCACCTGCTCCGGGGTGAGCACCACCTCGGAGAACTCGCCGATGCCGGTGTTGACGCCGTACATGATCTCGCGGGCGTCGATCTTCTTCTGCAGCATGGCCCGGCACTTTTCCATCTTGTCCCAGCAGGCGGGCGCCACCTCCACCGGCTCGCGGTCGCGGGCGATGGCCTTCACCTTGTCGATGGTCAGCGAGCTTCCGTCCAGGATCACGCTCATGGTTCTCCTCCGAGTTGGCGCGGCGGGGGCATCTTCCGCCGGGGCGGGGACACTATTTCCAAGGTGGCGCCGGATGTCAAGGACACCCGCGTCGCGCGCGCCACGATGTCAGCGGGAGCGCCCGCGCCTCGGCCGGATTGACAAAGTGGCAGAAAATCGGTGGAGGCGTTTGCGCATTCCTTCATGTTTTCCGTATGCTGACCGGAGGCGGCGGTCTGGCACGCGGCTTGCTCCGCCTGCGGGCAACCGAGGAGGGTTCCATGAAGGAGCGATTGCGTCTGCGTAGCGTCCTCGCCGTGACGACCATGCTGGCCGCGCTGATCTTGCCCGGCGCCGCCCGGGCGCAAGGGGCGGAGAAGCTGGTCAAGCTCAACTTCGACGGCACCACCCTGGTGGAGGTGGTCAAGGCCATGAGCGCCCACACCGGGAAGAACTTCGTGGTGGAGCAAGGCCTGCGCGAGCGCCGGCTCACCGTGATCTCGGCGCGGCCGGTGACGAAGGACGAGGCCTACCGGGCCTTCCTCTCGGCGCTCGAGATCGAGGGGTGCGAGGCAGTCGAGCAGGGGGCCTTCGTCCGCATCCAGCGCAAGAACTCCGTGCCGGAGACCTCCTACCGGCGGCCCGTCGAGAACCCGATCCCCGACGACGCCATCCGGCAGCTCGACGACACCCACTGGGCCATCAGCGGCAAGAAGATGGAGCTGCTGGGCCGCGACGTGAGCGCGCTGATGATGCACGCCCGCATCGTGCCGTACATGAAGGACGGCAAGGCGGCCGGGTTCAAGCTCTACGCCGTCCGACCGGGGTCGTTGTACGCCCGGCTCGGCCTCAAGAACGGCGACGTGGTGGTCAGGGTCAACGAGCAGGAGATCGGCTCGCCGGAGAAGGCCCTGGAGCTCTACCAGAAGCTCAAGGACGCCAAGACCTTCACCGTGGACATCCTGCGGCGCGACGAGCCGCGCAAGCATTTCTACGTGATCGAGTAGGCCAAAGCGGGCGAGGTCCGTCGCCCGTCTTTCCCCCGTGTTTGACACCCCTCGCCAGATCCCGCACAATCGCCCCCGAACTTGCGAACCGTGATCTCAAGGAGGCGGCCATGAAGCGATTCGTTGTCGGAATGTCGGCGGCTATGGCGTTGCTGCTACCGGATCTTGCCAGTGCGGGCGGGCGCGGCGGGGTCAAGGCCCAGCCGCCGGTGGTGGTGAAGACCGTGCCCCAGTCCGGCGACCTCGAGGTGGACCCAGCGCTCTCGGAGATCCAGATCACCTTCAGCAAGGACATGAAGACCGAGAAGAGCTGGTCCTTCGTGCAGGTCTCCAAGGAGAGCTACCCCAAGACCACCGGCGAGCCGCGCTACATCGACAAGCGCACTGTGGTGCTGCCGGTCGCGCTCGAGCCGGGCCGGACCTACATCATCTGGCTCAACCAGAAGAAGTTCTCTGGCTTTCGCGACCTGGAGAACTACCCCGCCGTGCCATACCTCCTGGTGTTCGAGACCCGCGAGGCCCCGGCCGCGCCAGCCACGCCCTGACCCGGGACGGCATTCCGTACCCCCTGCCGCACCTCTGCGTATCCCCCGCGTTGAGCGGCTGCGAAAGAGGGATCGGGCCTGCCCGGGAAGCCGCAGACGTGTTCCCACGGGTTGGTGAGCCGCGGTTGCGCTTTTTGCGATTGACAATTATGAACATATGTTCATAATCTGGCCCGTCGGCGCTGGTAATACCGGCGCGGCGTAAAAAGGAGATTGCCGTGGAAGACTCGAAGTCAGCGGATTTTCTGGAGCGGTTCTACCTCAACAGCGGCTTTGCGACGCGGGCGGTGCACGCCGGCGAGCACGTGGGCCAGCCGCAACACGCCTCGCACACCGGGGCCATCTACCAGACCTCGACGTTCGTGTTTCGCGACACGGCCGAGGCGGCGGCGGTGTTCGCCGGCGAACGCCCGGGCTACGCCTACACCCGCCTGGGCAACCCCACGGTGATGCTGCTCGAGGCCAAGATGAACGCGCTGGAGGGCAAGGAGGTGAAACTCCAGAATCCCGACCTGCGCGTCTCCTCGCTGGCCTTCTCCTCGGGCATGTCGGCCATCGCCTCCACCCTGATGTCGATCTGCAACCAGGGCGACACCCTCATCCTGGGGGACGTGCTGTACGGCGCCACCCAGCACCTGGCCGAGAACGTTCTCAAACGGTTCGGCATCCGCAGCGTCGATGTCCCCACCCAGGATCTCGACGCGGTGGAGCGGGTGCTGAAGGCCAACCCGCGCGCCAAGGCCATCCTGTTCGAGACCCCCACCAACCCCACCCTGGCCATCACCGACATCCGGGCCTTGTGCGACCTGGCACGGCGCATCAACCCGGAAATGAAGATCCTGGTGGACAACACCTTCGCCACGCCGTACCTGCAGCGTCCCTTGAGCCTGGGCGCCGACGCGGTGATCCACTCCACCACCAAGTACCTGTGCGGCCACGGCACCGTGGTGGGCGGGGTGCTCACCACCATCCGCGACGAGATCAAGGACCGGGCCTACGTGACCATCAAGGACGTGGGCGGCAACCCGGGGCCCTTCGACGCCTGGCTGGTGAACATCGGCATCAAGACCCTGCCGCTGCGCATGGAGCGCCACTGCCAGAACGCCATGGCCATCGCGGAGTATTTGAAGAAGCACCCCAAGATCGAGCGCGTCTACTACCCGGGCCTGCCCGAGCACCCCGGCCACGACGTCGCCAAACGCCAGATGGCCGGGAAGTTCGGCGGCATGATCTCCTTCGACCTCCGCGGCGGCATCGAGGCCGGACGCAAGATGATGGACGCCATCAAGGTCTTCACCCTGGCGGTGTCGCTGGGCTGCGTGGACTCGCTCATCCAGCACCCGGCCTCCATGACCCACGCCTGCGTCCCCAAGGAGAAGCGCGAGAAGGGCGGCATCTCCGACGGGCTGGTGCGCGTCTCCGTGGGCATCGAGGACGTGGATGACCTCATCCAGGCCCTGGACGACGCCCTGAAGGTGGCCTGAGGAGCGCTGGCGTAAGGCGGTTACGCCCCGCGCTGAGGGGCGGGAGGTGTGCATGAAGGTCCTGTTGTCCACCACCGGAAGAGAGCTGGACTCGCCCCTCGACCCGCGTTTCGGCCGGGCCGAGCTGTTCGCGGTCGTAGAGACGGAGAGCCGGCGCTTCGAGATCGTCGAGAACGCCGCGGCCCGGGCCGCGCTCCAGGGCGCGGGCATCCAGGCCGCCGAGCTGGCCGCGCGCCTCGGGGTGGCGGCGGTGATCACCGGGCACTGCGGCCCCAAGGCCTTCGCCGCGCTCCAGGCGGCGGGCATCCAGGTGGTCGTCGGCGCTCGCGGAACGGTGGCCCAGGCGCTGGAGGATTTCCTGGCGGGACGGCTCCGGCCGGCGACCGGCGCAGACGTGCAAGGTCACTGGGCATGAGGCTGGCCATCGCCAGCGGCAAGGGTGGAACCGGCAAGACCCTGCTCGCCGTCAACCTGGCCTGGTCCGCCCCGCGGCCGGTGGATCTCCTCGACTGCGACGTCGAGGAGCCCAACTGCCACCTGTTTTTCAAGGGCCAGGTCGTGCGGCGGGAGCCGGTGACGAAGCCGGTGCCGACGCTCGTGCCCGGCCGCTGCACCGCCTGCGGCCTGTGCGCCCGCATCTGCCAGTTCAAGGCGGTGGCCTTCTTCGGGAAGGAGCCGCTGCTGTTTGCCGACCTGTGCCACGGCTGCGGCGGGTGCAGCTGGGTGTGCCCGGTGAACGCGCTCATGGAGCGAGGCGAGGAGATCGGGGAGGTCGAGGTTCGCGAGGCCCCTCGCCAGCGCCTGATCCAGGGGCGGTTGCGGGTGGGCCAGGCCCAGTCGCCGCCCCTCATCCGCGCGGTCAAGCGACGGGCCGATCCGGACCGCCTGGCGGTGGTGGACGGGCCGCCCGGGGCGGACTGCTCCCTGGGCGCGGCCATCGCGGATTGCGATCTCGTCCTGCTGGTGGCGGAGCCGACGAACTTCGGGATGTACGACCTCGAGCTGGCGCTCTCGACGGTGCACCGCCTCGGGGTTCCCTGCGCCGTGATCGTCAACCGCGCCGGCCGCGGCCGCCTGGACGTGCGCGCCGCGTGCGCGCGCCACGGCGTCGAGGTGCTGGCCGAGATTCCGGAGAGCGAGGAGATCGCCCGCGCCGTCGCCCGCGGCCGCATCGCGCTAGAGAGCGTGCCCTCGCTCCAGCCGATCTTCGCCAAGATCTGGTCGGATGTACTGTCGCGGACGAGGGACGGCCGGAGCGAAAGGAGAGTGCTGCACCATGCCGACGTATGAATACGAGTGCCTCGCGTGCAAGAAGCGGTTCGAGAAAGAGCAGGCCATGAGCGAGCCGGCCCACTCGACCTGCCCCGCCTGCGGTGGGAAGGTGCGGCGCATCATTACCGGCACAGGTGGTTTCATCCTCAAGGGCTCGGGAGCGGTGGCGGGTCAGCGAAAAGCCGAGAGCGGCTGTTCGTTCGAGCAGACCGGGCGCACCTGTTGCGGCCGCGACAGCCGCTGCGGCAAATCCTGTGACGGCGAAGAGTAGCGCGGCGGTACCGGCGCGGGCGGCGGAGGAGAGGCTTGGATGAAGGAGCTGGTCGTCATCAGCGGCAAGGGCGGCACCGGCAAGACCAGCCTGGTGGCGTCCTTCGCCGCCCTGGCCGGCCGGTCGGTGATCGTCGACTGCGACGTGGACGTGCCCGACCTGCACCTGGTGTTGAACCCGGCCGTCGAGCACCGGCAGCCATTCGTGGGTGGCAAGCGGGCGCGCATCCGGCCCGGGCACTGCATCGCCTGCGGCAAGTGCGAGGAGTTGTGCCGCTACGACGCCGTCCTCTTCGACGGGCCGGGCAACGGCGCGCAAGCGCGAACCTTCCGGGTGGACGAGGTGGACTGCGAGGGCTGCGGCGTGTGCGCCTGGTTCTGCGCGGAGAAGGCCATCGCCTTCGAGCCGGTGGTCCAGGGCGAGTGGTACCGCTCGGCCACCCGCTACGGACCGATGCTGCACGCCCGGCTCGTTCCGCCGGCCTCCAACTCGGGCAAGCTGGTGAGCACGCTGCGCGAGGAGGGACGCCGGGAGGCGGCGCGCATCCCGTCCGAGCTGATCCTGGTGGACGGCTCGCCGGGCATCGGTTGTCCGGTCATCGCCTCGCTCACCGGCGCCGCGCTGGCCCTGGTGGTGACCGAGCCCAGTCTGTCAGGAGAGCACGATCTGGCGCGGGTGCTGGCGCTCACGCGGCAACTGGGCGTGCCCGCGGCGGTGTGCGTCAACCGCGCCGACATCGACGAGCCGATGGCCCAGCGCATCGAGGCGCGCGCCCGGGAGGACAAGGCGGCGATTCTACCGCGGGTGCGCTTCGACGAATCCGTGACCGAAGCCCAGATGCGCGGTGTCCCGGTGGTCGCCCTGCGGCACAGCGCGGCGGCCCGGGACATCGAGCGCTGCTGGGAGGAACTGAAATCGTTGTTGTCCGGAGATGTCGTCTGACGGCGCCGTGGCGCCGCGTCGGACGAGGTGGGGGTTCACCCCGAAAAGGAAAGGCGAAAATCGTGACGACGGAGAAGCAGTGCAGCAGTTGCAGCGACACCGGATGTTCGGCACAGAAGCAGCGCCCCGGCGAGCGCCAGGAAGATTTCCTGGACCGGCAGGCGCTGGCGGCTCGATTGTGCCGCATCCGGCACAAGATCATGGTGCTGTCCGGCAAGGGCGGCGTGGGCAAGAGCACGGTGGCGGTGAACCTGGCTGCCGCCCTGGCCCTGGCCGGCCGGCGCGTGGGCCTGCTGGACGTGGACATCCACGGCCCGAGCGTGCCGAAGCTGCTGGGGCTCGAGGGCCGCTCCGCCAGCGGCGGGGAGAATTCGCTCGATCCGGTCCGGCTCGGGTTCGGCGCCGGGCAGCTCGAGGTGATGTCCATCGGTTTTCTCTTGAGCCGGCGGGACGAGGCGGTGATCTGGCGCGGCCCGATGAAGTACGGCGTCATCAAGCAGTTCCTCACGGACGTGGAGTGGGGCGAGCTCGACGACCTGGTGGTGGACGCCCCTCCCGGGACGGGGGACGAGCCGCTGGCGGTGGCTCAGCTCATCGAACGAGCCGATGGCGCGGTGGTGGTCACCACGCCCCAGGAGGTGGCGGTGCAAGACGTGCGCCGCTGCGTCATGTTCTGCCGCCAGCTCAACCTCCCGGTGCTGGGGGTGGTGGAGAACATGAGCGGCTTCGTGTGCCCCAAGTGCGGCGAGCGGGTGTCGATCTTCGGCGCCGACGGCGGCAAGAAGATGGCCGAGGAGATGAACGTGCCCTTCCTGGGCGCCATCCCCATCGAGCCCGCGGTGGTCGCCTCCGGAGAGCGCGGCGCGCCCATCGTCCAGTCCGGGGCGGGCTCGGAGGCGGCGCGGGTCTTCGGCTCTATCGCGGCCATGCTCATCGAGCGCGAGGGCCGGCCGGGAGCTCGCTGAATCACCGGGGCGCCCGGGCGTCCTTGCCGCCACGACCTTCGTACACTAGAGTGCCACCATGAGCCGCAGCGGTGTCGTGCCGTTGGCTTCGACGCTCGTGTGCCTGTCGATGCTTTCCGATGTTGCGCAGGCGCAGCCGGCGCCCGATCCGCTCCGGTCCGCCTGGCGCCTGGCGGTCGAGGAGTTCTCCGGCAACCCGCACGCGCTGGCCACGGACGGCCGGTCATTGTTCTTCGACGATTTTCAGAGCTTCGTAGAGGTGTCCCTCACCACCGGCCGGCGTACCCGGCGTTTCCAAAAGCACGACGAGAAGGGCTGCGAGGACGAGACGGTCTACCTGCAGGCGGACCGGCAGAGCGCTCGGCTGTTCGCGCTCACGGTGTGCAACCCGCGCGAGGAGGAGATGGCCCGCACACTGCCAGGGCCGCGCGTCGAGCAGGCCAGCCTGCGCGCGTTTTCGCTGCAAAGCGGAAAGCTCTCCTGGATGGCCGAGGGCCGCATCCCGGCGCCGGTGGATCTGGCGGCGGAGCGGCTCTACCTCGTCTGTGACGGCGAGCTTCGGGCGCTGGACGGCGGGAGCGGCCAAGAACTATGGAAGGCCGCCGTGCCGGACGAAGTCGCCGTCGGCCCGGCGGCGAGCGCGGAGGCGGTGTTCGTCATCTCCGAGGCGGGCACGGCACGCGCCTTCGCCGCAAGAGACGGAAAGCCACTATGGACGCAGGAGCTCTCCGGCCGCGCGCGCTGCGCCCCGGTGGTGACGGCCGATGGGGTGATCATCTCCCGTCTGGTCGACCGCGACGAACTATCGTCCGGCTCCGCCGTGTCATGTCTCTCAGCGGAGGACGGCCGGGTTCTTTGGAACCTGGAGCTGCCCGGCGAACTGGCCTTCCACCGCCCGGTGGTCGTCGGAGAGCGCGTATTCCTGGTCAGCGCCGGAGACGAGGGCCCCGGCGCCGTGCGAGCCCTGGAGGCCGGCAGCGGCCGGGAGATGTGGAAGCAGCCGGTGGTGTGCGACGACGACTGCGAGCCGGTGCTCGACGAAGGTCGGCTGCTCGTGTGGTCTGCGGATCTCGAGGAGTTTGCGAAGACGGGGGTGAGTGAGCACTACTCGCTGTGGTTGCTCGACGAGAAGACCGGGGCCGTGCGGGGAAGGCACCCGCTGCGACTGCCGGAGAAGTTCGCCCTGTCCCGGCCGGTGGCGGCCAAAGGTCGGGTGGCGTTCTCCATCGGAGACGAAGTGAGGGGACTTTCGCTGCGCTGGCCAGCGTCGCGGTCGCGCGCCGTCGCGCCCCGTTAGCCGCGATTGACAGCGCCGCCAGTCTGTGGTGTTTTCGGGGCCGCGAAAGGAGGCCCCGCATGGCCCGCATCGTGCTGCCCAAGAAGTTCAAGAGCGCCTACCCGCACAAGTTCGCCCAGGGAAAGAAGCGCTTCCTGTGCGGCCGGCGCATCCAGCCCCGCCCCATCAGCGGCAAGGAGTCGCTGCCCGACCTGATCGAGAACGCCTTCCTCGCCTACAACGCGGCGCGCCTGCACGAGGCCTGCCGGCTCTTCACCGAGAAGATGCTCGCCTCTGACGTCACCATCGGCATGAGCCTGGCCGGCGCGCTCACCCCGGCTGGCATCGGCAGCTCGGTGCTGGTGCCGCTCATCGAGGCCGGCTTCGTGGACTGGATCGTGGCCACCGGCGCCAACCTGTACCACGACATGCACCACGCCATGAACCTGCCGCTCTACAAGGGCTCGCCCTTCGTGCGCGACCCGGAGCTGCGCCAGGTGGGCGTGGTGCGCATCTACGACATCCTGCTCGACTACAACGACGTGCTCATGCGCACCGACGACGTGCTGCGCAAGGTGCTCTCCCAGCCGGAGTTCCAGAAGGAGATGGGCACCGCCGAGCTGCACTACCTGCTGGGCAAGTACTGCGACGAGTTCGAGCGCCAGACCCGCCGGCCGCGGGTGTCGCTGCTGGCCGCGGCCTACCGCGCCGGGGTGCCCTGCTTCTGCTCCTCGCCGGGCGACTCCACCATCGGCATGAACGTGGCCGGGCTGGAGCTGCGCGGCAACGCCTGCAAGGTGAACCCCAGCATCGACGTCAACCAGTCCACCGCCATCGTGCTGGACGCCCAGCTCGGCAAGAGAAGGACCGCGGCGGTGCTGGTGGGCGGCGGCTCGCCCAAGAACTTCATGTTGCAGACCGAGCCCCAGATCCAGGAGGTGCTGCGCATCCAGGAGTTCGGCCACGAGTTCTTCCTGCAGTTCACCGACGCCCGGCCGGACACCGGCGGGTTGTCGGGCGCCACCCCCCACGAGGCGGTGTCCTGGGGCAAGGTGGACGTGACCAAGCTCCCCGACGCCATCGTGTGCTACCTCGACTCCACCGTGGCGCTGCCCATCCTGACCCACTACGCGCTGGCCCGCCACCGGCCCCGCAAGCTCAAGCGCCTGTACCACAAGCTGCCGGCGCTCACCGAGCGCCTCACCCGGGAATACTTCCGCAACAACCCCTGAGCCCCCGCGGGCGGGGAGGAACCATGGTCAGCGAAAAGACGCTGCTGCGGCTGGCGCGCAGACACGGCACGCCGCTGTTCGTCATCGATCACGACGAGGTACGGAAGAACTTCCGGACCTTTCGCAAGCACCTGCCGCGGGTGCAGCCCTACTATGCGGTCAAGGCCAACCCCGACCCGGCCCTGGTGCGCACCCTGTACCGCGCCGGTGCCAGCTTCGACGTGGCCTCGTTCGCCGAGTTCGTGATCGTGCACAAGAACATCGAGCACCTGCCCCCCAAGAAGCGCCAGGACTACATCTGGGACCGCATCATCTACGCCAACCCCATCAAGGCCGAGGAGACGCTGTCGCAGCTCGATCCCTACAAGCCGCTCGTGACCTACGACAACCCCGAGGAGATCCGCAAGATGACGCGCTTCGCCCCGCACGCTGGGCTGGTGCTGCGGGTGCGGGTGCCGAACACCGGCTCCATGGTGGAGCTGTCCTCCAAGTTCGGCTGCGCGCCGGGGGAGGCGGTGGACCTCATCCAGCAGGCGAGCCGGGCCGGCTTCACCGTGGAGGGGCTGTCTTTCCACGTGGGCTCGCAGGCCACCAACTTCGACAACTACCTGCAGGCGCTCTCCATCTGCGCCGACATCTTTCAGGAGGCGCGCCTGCGCGGGATCGGCGGGCTCTCCCTGCTCGACATCGGCGGGGGCTTCCCCGCCCCCTACGACGACAAGGTGCGGCCCTTCGAGGAGCTGGCGGCCCTGCTGAACCGCGAGATCGACCGGCTGTTCGGCAAGGAGATCGAGATCCTGGCCGAACCCGGGCGCTTCATGGTGGCCACCGCCTGCACGCTGGTCGCGCGCATCATCGGCAAGGCCCGGCGCGACCGGAAACTGTGCTACTACATCGACGACGGCATCTACGGCACCTTCTCGGGGATCCTGTTCGACCACTGCCAGTACCACCTGGAGTCGTTCCGCGACGGCCCGCGCGAGATCTGCTCGGTGTTCGGCCCCACCTGCGACGCGCTGGACACGGTCTCCACTGCCGAGAACCTGCCCGATCTCAAGCTCGGCGAGTACCTGTACTCCAAGAACGTCGGCGCCTACACCACCGCCTCGGCCACCGACTTCAACGGCTTCCCCAAGGCCCGCATCGTCCACGTCAACCAGTGACGCCTCCCCCGGCGATCAGGCTTCGATATCTGCCCCGAACCACCCCCTGGAAGGAGCATGCCTGCCTGCTCCTAGAAGTCACGACTCCCGAAAAACCCAGCGGCCATCATTGGTTCTCGGTCGCCGGGTACGGTGAGCAGGGGGCCTGTCGATACCGCCGCGCCACCGCTCAGGGCCAGGTGCAGGTCAGGGTGTTCGCGAAGTTGCCCAGATCGCCCATGTACAGGGTGCCGGCGGTGCAGTTCATTCCCGGCGGGCAATCCGCGGCGGTCTGACACAGCTGCGAGCAATAGGCGGTCGTGCCGTAGAAGCAGATGCCGTGGTCGCAACCGGGCTGGCACGCCTCCCCGGTGGCGCCGCCCGAGTACGGTCGGTTGCACTGGCCCTGGATGCGCGTCCCGTCCGCCGCCACCCCCGGTTGACACACGAGCTGCACTCCCAGGACGGCCGGGCATTCGGCGTCGCGCATGCAGCCGAAGACGCAGTTGCCCACGTAGTTGAGGAAAGGCTGCGGCCGGCACAACCCGGTAGCGGTGTCGCAGGCGTAGTGCGCGGGACACTCGGGGTCGGTAGCGCAGGCCGGCCCGGCGCAGGCCCCGTTCTGGCAGGTGGCGCCCGCAGGGCACTGGGCGTCGCGGCCGCAGTCTCCCGGAGTCACCGAGAACCCCCGCAACACGCACGTGGTGGGATGTCCCTGGTACGGGTTCGCGCATGGCTCCGCGGCCGAGCACACCTCGGAGCACAGCCCGATCCAGGCGCACAGCGCATTCTGGCAGGTGGCCGCGGAACAATCCGCGCCCGGACCCACGCCCGGGTCCAGGGCCGGCCGGCACTCGGTCACGCGCGAGAGTTGATCGTCCGCCTCCAGCACCACGCACACCTGGCCGGCAACACAGTCGGCGTTGCCATCGCAGGCCGGGAAATTCTTGAGGCAATAGTCCATGTTCGAGCCGATCACGCAGCGCCAGTCCACGGGGCAGCTCCCGGGCGTGGCCACGTCACAGGACTGCGAACAGTACCGGCCAAACGCGTCGCCCACGCAGATACCGCTCACGCAATCCCGCGCGGCGGCGCAGGGGTCTCCCAGTCCGCCGCAGCGCCCGCCCGCGCCGTTGCTCTCGTCGACCTGGTTGTCGCAGTCGTCGTCGATACCGTTGCAGGTCTCGGTTCCGGGAGGGTTCCCGCCCGTGCAGGCGCAGGCTGCCACGTCATCGATGGTCCCGTCGCAGTCGTCGTCGATGCCGTTGCAGCTCTCCGTCCCCGGCGCATTTCCGCCCGTGCAGGCGCAGGCCAAAACGTCGTCGATCTGCCCGTCGCAGTCGTCGTCGATGCCGTTGCAGCTCTCCGTCCCCGGCGCATTTCCGCCCGTGCAGGCGCAGGCCAAAAC
>JAAZNF010000022.1 GCA_012798435.1 Myxococcales bacterium
GTACCACCCTGATTTCCCGCCGGTCAAACCAGGGGAAAGGCGGGTTCCGGGTTCCACTTTCCATGTTCCGTGTTTCGGGCCGAAGTCGCATGGCGACCTGATGATACCGCTCGCATCTGACAATCACTTCTCCGAATCATTGGCCCTTCCCAACCAACCCTCACCTCCCCTTTCACTCATATAGAGGCGCCCAACTCCCCGTTTGGGACCAAAAATGTTCAGGGCATCGGATAAATCAAAGAAAAGCATCCTATTAGTATAAAGACCGGATTGGTTGCCGATGTCATTTTCGTAGATAACTTATTGAACACAACCAGTTGAAATCAGCCGGCAATCGAGGTAGCATCCTTTCGATTGTTTAACAGCACCCACAAAATCGCCGACAATCATACGAACATCTAACTCGAAGGAGGGCTGTATGACTCGCCTTTTGTCGATTGGATTTGTTTCGCTTTCGCTGGTCCTTGCCGCCTGCGGGGGATCGTCCGCGCCCAAGGACACCGACGGCGACGGCGTTCTCGACTCGCAGGACAATTGCCCCAAGACTCCTAACGCCGACCAGGCCGACCTCGACGGCGACGGCGTGGGAGACGCCTGCGACAACTGCCAGGAGATCCCCAACCCGGATCAGAAGGACACGGACGGAAACGGCACCGGTGACCTGTGCGAGCCGGACGCCGACTTCGACGGCGACGGCGTGCCCAACGCCCAGGACAACTGCCCGGCCAAGCCCAACGCCGACCAGGCCGACGCGGACGACGATGGCTTCGGCGACGTGTGCGACAACTGCCCGGACGATGCAAACCCCGACCAGGCCGACAACGACGGCGACGATATCGGAAACGCCTGCGACAACTGCCCCGAGCGCGCCAACGAAAACCAGCAGGACGGCGACGGCGACGGCGTGGGCGACGCCTGCGACAACTGCCCGGACAAGATCAACCCCGACCAGGCGGACACCGATGGCAACGGCGTGGGCGACGCCTGCGAGCCCGCGCTCGACTCCGACAACGACGGCGTGCCCAATGCCGACGACAACTGCCCGGTCGCGCCCAACGCCGACCAGGCCGACCGCGACAACGATAAAGTGGGCGACGCCTGCGACAACTGCCCGGACGATGCAAACCCCGACCAGGCCGACGAGGACGGCGACGGGGTGGGCGACGCATGCACCGTCCGGCTGGGGTTGCTCGAGATCTTCCCGTCTTCCGGCTACCGCGGGGCCGACGTCCCCTTCACCCTCACCGGGTGGGGCTTCGATTCCCTGATGGAAGTCACCTTCATCAACAGCGACGACCCGACGGTGACGTTTACGCCGCAGAACGTCGTGGTCGCCGGCTCTAGCAGCGCGAGCGGCGTCATCCCGGCCGACCCCAACCGCCGCCTGGGCCTGTACGACGTGCGCGTGGACAACCCGAGCGGCGACACTGCCACCTTGGCCAAGGGCTTCCTGGTCTCCCCCAACCCGCCCCCGGCCGTCACCGACGTGATCCCGCCGTTCGCCTACAACGGCGACCCGGCCGACGGCGTCCTTTCCGACCGCGCCATCGGTATTCGCGGTGAGCGCTTCCTGTCCACGCCCAGCGTACGCTGGGTGAACCGCGCCGACCCGGCCAAGGTCTTCGACGCGGTCATCGTGTCCTTCGGCGACTCCACCTCGCTGACCGCGGTCATCCCCAGCGAGTCGGCCAAGATGCCCGTGGGCGAGTACACCGTGCAGGTGGTGAACCCCGACGGGCAGGGCGCGAGCTGGAGCGGGGCCTTCACCGTCACCGGCACCCCGCCACCGAACATCATTTCCATCACCCCGGTGCGGGCCTCGGGCAACGACTTTTCAAGCGGCCTGGTGAACCTCACCGTCACCGGCCGCAACTTCGTCAGCGGCGCGAACGGCAGCAAGGTGTACCTGGTCACCCCGGTCAGCGAGATGGCGCTCACCACGGACGCCCAGAGCGCGACCACCCTGGTGGCCTCGCACAACCCGGCCATAAACCTCTCCAACGGTGGCTACCCGGTCAAGGTGGTGAACCCCGACGGCCAGTGGGACGTGTTCTACCTGTTCTCGCTCACCAGCAGCGCCGAGGGGAAACTGGAGGACAACTGGGCCGCCCACCCCGAGTCCACCCTGGTGGTGCCGCGCTGGCGCCACGGCGGCACCTACGGCTTCGATGCCTGGGGTTCGGGATACATCTACATCGCCGGCGGCAGCGACGGCACCGGCAACGCGCTCGATTCGGTGGAGATCGCCCCGGTCAGCGTGTACGGCTTGCCCGGAACCTGGAACTTGGCGCGGCAGTTCGACGGCGCACGACACGTTCCGAACCGCCTGACCGTCCCGCGCACCGGTGTGGCACTCGTCCACATCGGCCCCTACCTGTACGCGGTAGGCGGGAGCAGCGACGGCGCGGCGGGGCTTCACACCACCGAGTTCGCACGCATCCTGGGCGTCGACACCATTCCCTACTTGCGCAAACACCCCCGTCCCGCCGCCGGCGGCAGCCTCCCCGAGGGCTCCTGGTACTACCGCGTGTCCGCGGTGACGGCCGACGGCGAGGGCCTGCCCAGCCAGGAGGCCGTGGCCCGGCGCGCTGGCGGCGCGCTCACCATCCAGTGGACCGCCATTCACGGAGCCGAAAGCTACAACGTGTACCGCTCGCTCTCCGCCGACGGACGCGGCATGACCGAGCGGCTGCTGGCCACCGGCGTCCAGGCCCAGAGTTTCACCGATGACGGCACCGGCGCCCTCATGCCGGCCCCGGGCAACCTGCGCGGCTTCGGCACCTCCGGCGGCGCCCTGGCCGCGGGCCGCTGGACCTACCGCGTCTCGGCGCTCGGGCCGGCCGGCGAGACGCTGCCGGGGTATCCGCTGCGCACCGAGCTCTCCGCCGGCCAGAACACGGTGCGCCTGGAGTGGGATCCCGTCCCCGGCGCCACGGGGTACAACGTGTACCGGAGCGACGCGGTGAACCGCGCCGACGGGGCCGCCTTCCTGCTCGCCGAGAACCTCTCCGCCACCTCCTATGACGACAACGGCGGAGCGGTGAACACCTCCCGGCCGGCCTCGGACGGCGAGCCGCCGCTGGAGGCGGGCAGCCTCACGCGCTGGCGGATCGTCGCCGACGAAAACGGCACGCCGGTCGCGCTCAACAACCCGCGCGAGGGGCTGCGCGCCGTGATCGTGTCGCTCCTCGATGACTCGGATCCCCAGAACCTTCGCCAGCGAGCCTTCCTGTACGCCGCCGGCGGCCGCGAGAGCAACGCCTTCAACCAGGCCTACCTCGCCACCATCGAGCGCAGCGAGATCAACCTGCTCGACGGCGGCCTCGGCCCGTGGAGCCTCGAGGCCGAGACCCTCCGCTCGCCGCGTGCCTTCTTCGCGCTCATGTCCAGCCAGGGCCGGGAGGAGAACCCCATCCCCGGCGACGATCCGCCGCAGCAGTGCGGGGACGTGGACCAGGACGGCTACAACGACATCGAGTGCGGCGGCGACGACTGCGATGACGGCGACCCCTCGGTCCACCCCGGGGCTGACGAGGTGTGCGGCGACGGCATCGACCAGGATTGCGACGGCACCGATCTCCCCTGCGGTTGCGTGACCGACGCTGACCAGGACGGCGTGGTCTCCACCTCCGCCTGCGGCGGCCCCGACTGCTGCGACAGCGGGCAGGAGAGCGGCGTCCCCGGCTGCACGATGCAGACGGCGGCCTCCATCCACCCGGGCGCCGTGGACATCTGCGGCGACGGCATCGACCAGAACTGCGACGGCGTCGATCCCGGTTGCGCCTGCACCACCGACGCGGATGGGGATGGCTACATCACCGTCAATTGCGACGGCGGCACAGACTGTAACGACTCCGACCCGAGCGTCCACCCTGGCGCGCAGGAGATCTGCGGCGACGGCATCGACCAGAACTGCGACGGCATCGATCCTTCGTGCGTCTGCAACACCGACGCCGATCACGACGGGTATATCTCGGACGAATGCCCGGGCGGCACCGACTGCAACGACCTCGATCCCACCATCCACCCCGGCGCCTTCGACTGGTGTGGAGACCTCATCGACTCGGACTGCGACGGCTTCGAGCCCTCCTGTCTGCGAGGGCCGGGCAAGGGCGAGGAGGATGTCTACCTGGTGGCCACCAAGGGCGACGACTTGCGAGAGAACAGCAACCGCCAAGGGTTGGGCTCATCCGAGGTTTGCACCGTGAGCCGGGAGATCGCGACCCTCGGGGCCCTTTCTGCCTGGACGCTCCAGCCGGCCGCCGACACCCAGGACTTCTGGGGCCACGAAGGGCTTTTGTACTTCAACTTCGTCTTCAACTTTGCCGGGACCGCCGACGAGAGCGGCGCCCTGCCCCGGAGCACGGTGCAAGTCGAGCGGTTCCCCTTCGACCCTTTGACGGCGGTGATGTCCCAGGTGCTGGGCACGTACCAGAGCTCCGCGAAGACCCTGACCACGAATCGGGCGTACTTCAGCCTGATCCGCATTTACTCGGCGCTGATCGCCGTGGGCGGTATCCACAACGACGGTCCGGTGCCATACGTCGAAAGCACGAAGCAGTAGCGAAAGCCGGCGACAACGATCTTTCGAAGGGAGGTCCCCTGTGAGAACAACGCTCGTCATCGGATCCGTACTGGTTTGGATGGCGGGTTGCAGTAGTGACAATGACCACGGCAAGAAATGCGACCCCGCCCAGGACGACTGCGGCGCGGGAACTGTCTGCGAACCGGTCCAGGGCGGTGACTTCACTTGCTTCTCTCCCGTGCTCCTGCGCGGGAAGGTCCTACACGCCGAGACCGGTGCGGGCATCGAGGGCGCATTGATCCAGGCCGCGGACGTGAACGGCGCGGCGGTGGGCACGCCGGGGGTGAGCGGAGCGGACGGGTCCTATTCGCTCTCGCTCCCGGCGACTCGCAACAAGGACGGAAAACCCGTCGCCGGCGACTACACCTTGCGCGCCCAGGCCGCCGGGTTCCAGGCCTTCCCCTCCCCCATCCGGCCGGCGCTGCCTATCGCGGCGAACTCCGCCGTCGCCGAGGGCGAGGCCGTGCGCTGGGTGATCGAGGACGCCCAGACCGACATCTATCTCATCCCGCTCTCGCAGGCGGCCGGACTGGGATCGATATCGGGGAAGATCACCGCGGAGAAAAGATCCGGCATCCTGGTGGTGGCCGATGGCGGCAGCGCCGGTCTCACCGGGTATTCCGACAGCGCAGGTGATTACACCATCTTCAACGTCCCTGCCGGAAACTACACCGTACGCGGTTACGCCAAGGGCGTCCAGCTCGCGACCGCCAGCACCACGCTCGCGGCAGGAGAGAACAAGACGGGCGTGGATCTGGCCGCCTCTGCCAACCCGCTGTCGACCGTGACGGGCTCGATCCAGATCGTGAACGGCTCCGGCGCCACCAGCGTCATCCTGGCCGTCGAGAGCACCTTCGTCGAGAACGCCGCCCGGGGCGAGACACCGCCCGGTCTGCGCGCCCCGCCACCGGGTACCGAGCCCAACGTCACGGGCAACTTCACCATCGAGGGGGTTCCCGACGGGCGCTACGTGGTGCTGGCAGCGTTCGAGAACGACGGTCTGGTGCGTGATCCCGATCAGACCATCGGCGGCACCAAGATCGTGCACATCGAGGTGCCGGGGACGAGCGGCAACACCGTCACCCTGCCGGAGTCCTTCAAGGTGACGGCTGCACTGAACGTCGTCTTTCCCGGCGCGACCGGGCCGGAGGGCGTGAACGCGGCCTCGCTCGCCTTCCGCTTCGCCGACGACTCCTCGGAAGACAGGTACGAGCTGCGCGTCTTCGACGCCTTCGGGAGCGAGGTCTGGAGCGACCTCGCCGTACCCAAGGTTTCCGGATCGGCGACCGTGACCGTGAACTACGCCGGTCCGGCGCTGGAGCAGGGCATGTATTACCAGTTCCGCGCCACCTCCATCAAAGACGGCGTCCCCATCAGCAGCACCGAGGATCTCAAGGGCGTCTTCTTCGTCCAACCCGCCCCCTGACCCCACTGCTTCCAGGACGGCGACGTCGATGAGCCGCCGCGCCTCCGGCCACTCGTTCGCGACGCGCAAGGCGAGTCCTCCATGTAGTGGAGCCGGCTCTGCGGCGAGCAATTTCGTTTGGCCGCGCTCGCTCCGGAATGATTTGCGGTCAGAAGCACCAACCAGTCGATCCTCTTGAACCCGGAGGAGCGGGCCAGAAAAACCGAGGCTCGGCTGCCGTCAAGGGAGAGCGAAGCGAATCCCGAAGGGAGCGGAGCGGGTTTGAGCGCGAAGGCCCTTGACGGCACAGGCCGAGCGGAGGCAGTGCACATCACATCTATTTTCATGATTTGACCTGCTGGTGGGCATCCCGCACAATCGGTGCATGCCCGAACTTCCAGAGGTCGAGTGCACCCGCCGCCGCATCGCGCCGGACGTCGAGGGCCGGCGCATCCTCGAATTTGCATCGCTGTGGCCACGCAAGGTGTTCCCCTCCGAAGGTGAGCTTTCACGTCGCGTCCAGGGACAAAAAATCCGCCCGCTCCAGCGGCACGGAAAAAGGCTGATCTTGCCGCTTTCGGACGGGAGCGCCGTCACCGTCCACCTGGGCATGAGCGGAAACCTAGAGTTTCACCGCCACCCTCCGAGGGAGCAAAGACACCTCAGGGCCATGTTTTCCCTTTCGCGGGGAAAATTACTGTTTTTCGACGCGCGCAAGTTCGGCCGCATCGAGTGGCATCCGTCGCTCGAGGCGGCGCGCGCGGGCCTCGGCCCGGACGCGCTCGACCCGGCGCTCACCGCCTCCGCGTTCGGTAGTGCGCTCGCAAAGACCCGACGTCCCGTGAAGTCGGCGCTCCTCGACCAGTCGCTCGTCGCTGGCGTGGGAAACATCTATTCCGACGAGGCGTTGTTCCACGCCCGCATCCATCCGCTGGCTCCCGCTTCCTCGCTGACACCCGCACGGCTCGCCCGCCTCTTTCGGGCCGTGCGCGCGGTGCTACGCGCCTCCGTCTGCCGCCAGGGCACCTCCATCGACTGGGTGTGGCCGGGCGGGCGCATGCAGCACCACCTCCTGGTCTACGGCCGGACCGGCGAGCCTTGCGCCCGCTGCGGCGCGGCCATCCGGCACCTCGTGATCGGCCAGCGCTCTTGTCACTTCTGCGCGAGGTGCCAGCCACCCCGGACGCCCCGGACGCCCCAGGGACACCGGAGACGAACCAGCGGGTGACCGGCATCACCTGAAGTTTTCACACTGTCACAAAAATACCACTGGGTATTTTTATACAACTTATTGTTATATATGGATTTTATCATGGCACCATCCTTGCTAATTACCAGGCGAGCGACAAAACAAAGGAGGATGCGATGGCCAATGAAAGGATGAATCGAAAGCGCACGGTTTCCGGACGGACCTTCGGGCTTCTCATCGTGGCGGCGATGTTCTCAACCTACTGCGCCACGGTCGATCGCGGCGTCTCGAGGACCACCCTCTCGATCGATGCCGAAGGCGGCGCGGCCAACCGCAGGACCTACGGCTGCGGTGGCGAGTTGCTCACGGCGCAGAAGGACACCCAGATCGGCGGCCAGGTGGAGATCCGGCACGAGACCCGTAAGGGCCTGAACTTCTCCGCCAAGATCGGCGGCGTCTACGGCTCCAACCAGGAGGCCTATGGTTTCGAGCCGACGCGCAGGGACTACGGCATCGGTGTCGTCGGTGGGAACATGGGATACGACACCAGGTGGTTCGGTCTGGACGCCGGCTTCAACCTGGCGGTGAACGACGTGGGCGGGGCGCTAATCGCGCCGCGCTTCGCCTTTCGCCTGGGGGACACCCAGCGCTTCTTCTGGGAGTCGGGGATCGGGATGGACGGGCCGTTCGATGGCCGGCTGGCCTGGACGGGTTTCGGTATCCGCGGGCAGCAATTCCGACTCGACCTGGGCGTGGCGACCATTGGGAAGTACATGATGGACCTCTCCGAGTGCAGCCGCAGGCTCGAACTGGGATTCCTCTCGGACGCTTTCAACGGCCCCGAGGACATCGGCGGATACCTGATGCTGCACCTCCCCCTGTCCAGACGCCTCGGCCTCGAGCTGGGCCTCATCGGCGCCGAGTCGTTCTCCGTGCGCGTCGGCCTCAGCATCGAGCTGTAGATTCTTTCGCCCGCCACCGGCTTCATCCCGGCCCGCTTTCAGCATCTCAGCCGACGCGGATAGTCCTTGATCGCGCCCATCGAATGGGATAGCTTTTTTTCGCGTTCGGGGGCAGCCGCGGGAGGCCGCTATGTGCCGGATGCTGGGGTTGATGTGCAACGACGAGGACCTGCTCACCTGCGCCGTGGTCGAGGCGCGCGCGGCGCTGGACGTCCCGGCCGCGGACCGGCCAGCGGGCACTGGCGTGGCCTACTACCAGAACGAGGAGCCGCTCCTCCGGAAACGTCCCGTTCCACCGGGGACCGGTGTCGACTTCACCCATCTGGCCGAGGGGCTCTCCTCCAACGTGCTGCTGGTCCACGTGTTGCCGGCTGGCGACGAACCCTGGAAGGACAGCCAGGCCCAGCCGTTTCGATTCCGCAAGTGGGTGTTCTGCCTGGCGGGAGAGATCGCGGGGCTTGGCGAGCGACGCGAGGAAGTGCTGCGGCGCCTGCCGGAGTTTCTGGCCCGCAACGTGCAGGGCGAATCCGACGCGGAGCTGGTGTTCCACATGCTGCTCAACCGGATGTTCGCCACCGGTACGCTCAACGACCTGGGCGTGGCGCCCGAGATCCTGGCGCGCCAGGTGTCGGCGTGCCTGGATGACATCCAGAGCTTGACCCGCATCCCTCCCGGTCACTTCGCACTGCTGGTCACCAACGGCCAGACCATGGCCGCCGCCTGCCGCCAGGTCCCGCTGCACTACTCGCACCGCGAGGGCATCCAGAGCTGCGCCCGCCACGAGGACTCGGAGCAGCAGCGCAAGCTCCACCGGCGCTTCAAGGGCATCATGCTGGGCGCCCAGATGACGGAGCCCGGGCACCAGTGGCGCGAGGTGGCGGACGGCAGCCTGCTCACCATCTCCCATGAACTCGAACTCCGGGTGGAGCAGCTCTAGGCGCTCTTCTGGTTTGAGGTTCGCATGGCTCGCAAGGTCCTGGTCATCGACGACAGCCCGACCATCCACAAGGTGGTCGACAGCACCTTGAAGAAGATCCAGCTCGAGGTGGTGCACGCCAAGGATGGCGAGGCCGGTCTGGCCCGGGCGCGCGAGGACCGCCCGGACCTCATCCTGGTGGACTTCATGATGCCCGGTCTCAACGGCTACCAGGTGTGCAAGGCCCTGTTCGAGGACGAGGCGCTCTCGCGCATCCCGGTGGTGCTGATGTCGGCCAAGGGCGAGCTCATCGGCGAGCGCCTGGTGAAGACCATGGGCATCGTGGATTTCATCACCAAGCCCTTCAGCCCCGAGGCGCTGGCCACCGTGACCATGCACGCGCTGGAGGCGGCCCAGCCCGAGGCGGCCGCCGGGCCCGCACTGATGAACGTGGGCGACCGCGTGCCCGACGCGCCTTCCACCTCGGAGGATCTGTCGGACGCCCGGGGCGTCCCCGCTCTGCGCGGCGATCTGGCCATGGTGTCGCCGGGCGAGCTGCTGCAACTGCTCAAGTTCCAGTCCCACACCGGCATCCTGCACCTGGCGCGGGGCCAGGCGCACCTGGAGGTCTTTCTACAGGAGGGGAGCGTGGCCTTCGCGCGCGCCCAGCGCGTGGACGAGGAGTTTCTGCTGGGGCGCTTCCTGGTGGAGACGGGGGCCATCTCGGCGCGCGATCTCGAGGTCTTCTTGCAGAACCGCCAGGGCACCCGCAAGCTGCTCGGTGAGCAGCTCCTGCGCCTGGGTCAGGTAAGCGCGGAAAAGCTCAAGGAAGCCCTGGCCCGCCAGACCGAGGCCTTGCTGTACGAGATCATCCGCTGGGGCGAGGGCGAGTTCGCCTTCTTCGCCACCGACCACCTGCCGGCCGAGGCGCTGGAGCCGGGGCTACACCTCTCCATCGATCAGATCCTGATGGAGGGGTTCCGCCGGGTCGACGAGTGGGGCTTGATCGAGAAGGAGATCCGAGACTTCGACATGGTGCTCGCGCCCTGCCAGGACTCCACCGGGATCATCCGCCGGGTGAAGCTGGAGCC
Organism: Myxococcales bacterium; assembly: GCA_012798435.1. Lineage (GTDB taxonomy): Bacteria > Myxococcota > B64-G9 > B64-G9 > B64-G9 > JAAZNF01. The sequence continues at coordinate 10,149 of JAAZNF010000022.1, forward strand.
CGACGAGGAGCGCATCCTGGCGCTGGTCGACGGCCAGCGCAGCGTGCGCGAGATCATCCGCCAGAGCCGGCGCAGCTCGTTCGACGCCTGCAAGATCTTGTTCCGGCTCCTCCAGAGCCGGATCGTTCGCAAGCGCTCCCGGGTGGAGCCGGCGGAAGGGGAGCCGGTGTGACTGCGCTGGTGCTGGTCCTGGCGCCGGAGGAAGTTCCGAGCGACGGGCCGGGAGGGAACGTGCGCTACCGGCGCCTGCCGCCCACCCTGGAAGAAACCATGACGCTCATCGCGGGCGAGCCGTGTCGTTGCGTGATCCTGCCTCACCCCGGGCCGGTGAACGGCTTCGCGCTGAGTCGCCGCCTGGACCCGGCCCGCGGGCCCCGGGTGTGCCTGGTGGCCAAGATGCGGCCCGACCTCTGCTTCTGGGCCGAGCGCTGCGGCTGCGAGCTGTTTTCCGATGTGGAGGCGGCCCTGGCCGCGCAAGGAATTGTCCCATGACCACGCCCAGCGATGAAGATCTCGCGGTCCCTCCCCCGCCCCCCCCGTTACCCAGCCGCCGCCTCCGACCGGCCGGCCGCTGGCTGGTCGGCATCTGGCTGCTCGTCCCCGGCCTGGCGCTGGCGGGGACGATCTCGCTCTTCGCCCTGTGGCACATGCCGCGCGAGGAACACCTCGTCCGCGAGCTCTCGCAAGGGTTGGAGCGCTCCCGAGAGCGCGAGCGGGATCTCCACGCGTCCCTGCAGAAGCTCGAGGCGCGGGAGCGCGAGTGCCGCCGGGAGCAGGCGCGCACCAGCGCCGCCGAGCGGCGGGAACGCTCGTTGCGGGAACTCACCATGCCGTTGCTGGCCGCGCTGGCGGACAAGAAGATCGAGGAGGTGCCCTCCGACGCCACCGTCCGGGCGGTGCTGGAACGGGCCTCGCCCGAGCTCCTCGATCTGTCGCTGATCGATAATGCCGGACAGCAGGTGTTCGTCCGGAGAGGGGGGGCCGCGGGTACCTTGCGGGAGGCACTGCCCGAGCTGGCCGCCGTCTATGCCCCGGACCGTCCGTCGCCGCCGGCCAGCCAACCCGGCTGGCACTGGTTCGGAGTCAAGGGATACAACCTGCAACTCGCCTACCGCTCCCAGGAAGAGGAGCTCCCTGCCACAACCGAGCCGCCGCTCGCCCCGGCGCCTGCCGAGCCGGCCGCCACGGCCGCCGCCTCGCTGTCGCCCGCGCTGCGCCCCTGGCACCTGATGCTCGCCGGCGCCGCCGCTCTCGTGCTCCTCCTGTTTGCCTTCGTGTGGATCAACGCGCGGGTGCTCCGGCCGCTGCACGAACTTTCCCAACGTTCCCGAGACATGCTGGAGCGGCCGGCCCAGACGGCCCCCATCGTTCCCTTCGAGTCCGGGCCGGCCCGCGAGCTTTCGCTTTCGCTCCAGCGCCTGCAGCATGCCGTGCACCGCTTGGCCGAGGAAGACCAGGCCGCCGAGGAACGCAAACAATCGCTCCAGGCGCTGGTGTCCCTGCTCGAGGAGGTGCGCCGCGGCGAGCTCGGCCAGCGCATCCAGGACCTGTGTCCCGAGTTCTCTCTGCTGGGATCTTCGCTGAACCGCGCGCTGGAGGAGGTGTCCGGGCGCATGCAGGCCGCTCGGGAGGCCACCCAGCGCATGGAAGACGCTGCCCGGCGCTTGACGAGCCTGGCCGAGGCGATGGCCGGAAGGATGGAAGGCCCCGGCGCCGAGGCGGTCGCCGACCCCACGCTCCTCGCCGACGCCCTCGAAGTGCAGCTTCGGGAGATCTTCGCCTCCGCCCGGGCCCTGATCGCCGAGGGCGAATCGAGCGTGTCCGGGGCCGAACCCGAGCCGGCGGGGGAAGGCCCGCTGGCGCTCGCCGAGCTTCGGGCCGACGTGGAGTCTCTGGAGCTCGCGGAGCAAGCACTGCAGCCGTTCTTCTCCGATCTTACCGGGCTGTCCACCACGCTGGCGGTGGCCGCGCAGTCCGGCACGACCCCCAACTTGGAGGAGCTGGCCCGGACGGCCCGACGGTTGGTCGAGTCCCTGGAGACGGCCCAAACGGACCTCCGGCTCCACCGCGGACGGCTGTCCCGAAACCTGGAGGCGCTGGCCGGCGTGGATATCGAGCTTCAGTCTCTCCGGGCGCTGCAAAACCGCCTGTACCGACTCCGCGAGCAGCTGCTCCAGAGACTCTCGGCCTTCGAACCCGTCGGGCGCGGCCTGGGAGAGCGGGTTCGGCAATTGGTCGCCGAGATCCAGCAGCGGCGCGCGCACCAGCGCTCGCTGCAGGAGTTCGTCTCAGGGCTGTCAGAGTCGGCTCACGCCCTGGCCGGGACCGGCCGCGAGCTGCTCACGCACCTTGGAACCCTCCGGACCGCCACGGTGCTGCGATCGCCGTCGCGGGAGATGGCCGAGCAGCTGAGCCGCTTGCACCAGGCGTTGGAGCGGCTGGCCCAGACCGCCGGGCAGGACGGCATCCAGGCGCTGCGCCCGGAGACCACCGAGATCGTCCGGCGCATCCAGGAGAGCGCGGCCCGGGTCCAGGAACGCCTGACGCAGAACTCCTTCCACCCCCCTCCCGACGGCCCCGCATGAGCCCGGCCAAGGTCAACCCGATTCTCGCCGCCTCTCTGGCCGAGGAGATCCTCGCGGCCGCGGGGTTCCTGGCCTCCCCCGAGCCACCGTCCCGCGTGGCGATGCGCGAACGCCTCCAGGCCCTGCGGGACGCCGCCAGCATGGCCGGTATCCCGGCGGCGCACCCGGCGCTGGAAAAGGCCGAGCGCCTGGTGTCGCTCTCCAGGGAGGAACGACTCACCGAAGAAGAGGCGACCGAGGTGTTTCGTTCCCTGGACGAGCTGCATGCGGGTCTGAACTCGGACACCGGCTCGGACGCGGTTGCGGTTCTCGCCCGGATCGGGAACCTGGCGGATGAGCTTTCCGCTCGAACGGCCTCGGAGCAAGCACTGCTGCGAAGCCTGGCCGAGACCGTCGAGCGACTGGGCGCAGCGCCGGCCAGCGACGGCGCCCGGTGGCGGGAGGCGGCTCGACTGCTGTCGAGCCTCGGTCGCCAGAACCTGCAACTGCGGGCGATGGCGATCGAGATGGAGCACTCGGCCGGCTGGCTCGCCGCGCAGGCCGCGTCGCTCCATAAGACGCCGCTTTCGCACCTTTCTTTCGAGTGGCGGCGGCTGGCCCGGGACGTTTCCCGCGAGGCCTCGCGCCCGGCCTCGCTCGAAATCCGCATCCTCCCCGGCGGCGTGGCGCGAGATCGCATCGAGCCGCTGCGGCGCTTGGTCGGGGGCTTGCTGCGGGAAGCCATCGTCGATCTCCGGCCGCCGGAACAGCGGCGGCGGGAGCGGCGCCCGCCGGTGGCCACGCTCCGCGTCCAGATAGAAGCGCAGGACTGGCGCCTGCGGCTGCGCCTGGAAGGTTTTGAGGATCCGGCCACGACGAAACGGGCGCTGGACAAGGGGCACAGCGACGTGCTCGCGCTGGGCGCGGTCTTCTCCCTTACGCCGCGCGAGGCGGCCTGGGACGTGCTGCTGGAGTGGCTCGAGCCCCCCGCGTTGTGTCAGGTCGTGCGGGCACGGGTCGGACAGATGGACGTGCTCCTACCCCTGGAGATCCTCGAGAACCCGCCGCCCGCGTCCGCGACAACCTCGCTCCCTCCCCCGCTGCCGGATCCGGCGTTTGCCGGCGGCCCGGCGAACACGGTCTTCGTGATGCGCTGCGGAGACTTTCGCGCTTCTCTGCCCACCCGCGTGCTGGATCCGCCGTGCTGGGTGCACCTGGCACGGTTACAGCCGCCAAATCCAGGTTGGGCAGCTGCCCGCGCGGTGGTCCGGCACCGGACCTTGCCGGTGCTGCACCCCTGGTTCTTCTGTCGCGTGGGATCCGACCGTGCTTCGTCGGTTTCGCCCGAGAAAGGAGCCGCTTCCGATGACTGACGCTCGGCGTCTCCTGTTGATCTCGCTCTCGATCTCCCTGCTCGCGCCGACCGGGCCGGCGAGCGCTCAAGCGGACCGCGTCGCCCGCATGTCAGAACGGTTGCTCCAGGAGCGCGACATCCCGGATTGGGAGCAGGCGGTCGGGATCTTCGCCGAGATCAACGACCCTCGTGTGCTCGGCACCCTGCTTCGCCTGCTGGACAGCGGCAACGCCGTGGCCCGGGCCGAGGCGGCTGGCGTGTTGTGGCGCTACAACACCAAGGAGGTACGAGAAAAGCTCGTGGCGCTATCACAGCAGGGCGTGCCGCTGGTGCGCGTCGAGGCCGCCAAGTCACTGTGCCTGATGAAATTCACCGCCGCCTTGTCTACGCTGGAGGAGTTGCTCTCCTCCGCGGACACCGAGGTCCGCGCCCGGACGTGGCGGGCGCTGGCGAACATCCCTGAAGAGGGAGCCCGCCGCCTGGTCGAGAAGCCTCCGCGCGCCGCCGCCGGCGATACCGTGTGGAGCGCCTACGCCGCCTACCGTCACGAGCTGGATCGCCCACGCCAACTCGAAACGCTCCAGAAGATCCTGCTCAACCTCCCGCAGGCCTCCTGGCTCGCGGGCAAGATCGATCCGCGCCGCTCGGATCTCGAGGAGGCCGCCCGCCTGGCGGAAAAGGGGCAGAAGCTCCGTCTCCAGGCCGCCGCGGCGTTGTCTCGGCTGCACGACGGGCCCGCCTTGGACATCCTGGCCCTGGGATGCGCCGATCCAGCAACGTTCGATCTCCCCGAGGGGCCGGCGCGCCTGCTCGCGCGCGCGGGGGACGCGGCGTTGCCGCCGGTGAGCCGGGCGCTACGACACGAGAAGCTCCTGGTCCGGTTGGGAGCGGCGCGGACGGCGGAGTTGCTCAACCTGACCCCGGAGGCGGACCGAAAGCCGCTGGCCGAGGCGTTGGACGCGGCCCTGGAAGACGGCAGCCACCTGCTGCGGATCCACGCGCTGCGAGCCGCGGCGGCGCAGCGCCTGACCGGGCTTGCCCCGCGAATTCGCGAGGGCTTGCGACACGCGCACGCCGGCACCCGGGCCGAGGCGGCCCGCGCGCTCGGCGTGCTGCGGCTCGATGACGCCTTCGCTACGCTGAGCGGGAGGCTCCAGGACGAACCCGATCGCGGGGTGCGCCGCGCCCTGTACCAGTCCATCGCGCTCCTGCGCTCCGAGGCGGCCGCCGACTCGCTGCTGCCTCGCCTCAAGAACCTCGCCACCCAGGCCAACCGCAGCGCCCAGGCGGCGGAGGAAGCCTCCTGGTGCCTTACCGCCATGGCCTCCGCCGGAGACGCCGCGGCCCGGCTGGCGCTGCGGCTGCTTCCCAAGCTGGAAGGCCCGCGCCGCGACATGATGCTCGAACTGCTGGCGGCCTCGGGCAGCGAGCCCGGGCTCGATTTCTTCATGGATCGTCTGCGCGACGCGCCACCGCCGCCCGAGGATCCGGCGGTCCGGTTCTTCGACAGCCTGGACGAGCGTTTCGTCCCGCGCCTTCTGCAGCTCATAGAGTCCGAGACCGCCATGTGGATCCGGGTCATCCTGGCGCGAGCGCTGTACCGCCTGGGACGTGTGGAATTCGGGCGCGGGATCCTGTGGGCGCTGCGTAACGAGGACGGGTACCTGCGTAGGCTCGGCGCGGCGCTGGCCAGGGAGTTGAACATCCCCGGCTCCGTCGAACTCCTGGCCGGTTTGCTGGAAACGGACGCAGAGACCGCCTGGTTCGCGGCCCGCTCCCTGTTCGCCGACGGTTCCAGCGAGGCGTTGCGCGCCTACCTGGCCAGGCTCGGCTCGAGCGCCCTGCGGCGCAGGCGGCCGGTGCCCCTCACCAACTACTGGGACGGCGACAACAGGGGCCTGCACCCATCCCAGAAGGACTTCGACTCGGACCGGGTGTGGGTGGCCTTCGCCGACGATCGCCTGGGCCGGCCCTACGACCTGTTTCTGACCTCCTCCAACGATGGCGGCAAGGTGTGGGCCGAGCCGGTGTTCACTGGCCTCACCTCGTTCGCCGATCCCGCCGGCGAGGTTCCGCCACCCACCTTCTCGCTGAAGGTACGCGGCCGCGACATCACCGTGGCCTGGACCCACACCCGGGCCCAAGGAACCGATCCCGATCGCCCGCAACACAAGACCCAGCAGCGCGTCCATCCCTTCAAGTACCAGGACTTCTTCAAGGATCGGGACCAGGACGGCCTGCGGGACAGCGAGGAGCTGGCGCTCTTCACCAACCCGGCGCTGGCGGACAGCGATGGCGACGGCTTGTCTGATGGAGACGACAAGAACCCCCTGGCCGCGCCACCCGATCTTGCGCGCGACGAAGACGTGATCCGGGTGCTGGCCTTCTCGCATGCGCTGTTCTCGGGAAAGCTGCTCCCGGGCGCACCCCGTCTGCTGTGCGTAGTGCTGCCGGCGGGCGGCGGGCGGGTGCCCGAGGTCGCGGCCTTCCCCTGGCTGGTGCTGCACCTGCGGGCAGACCAGCTCCTGACGTTGTGGCAGAATACTGGCGCCAGCTTCCCCCGCCTCGCGTTCGGCGCCACCCGGATCGACTCCGGCGGCCTGCGGGCCGTCCAGTCGCTCACGCTGCAACGGGACGCGCGCGACCGGTTACAGGTGATGGTGGGCCTGGCCCGCCGGGGAGACCAGTGGGTCGTCACCGGCATGAGCCAGGAGGAGCCATGAGCGCCCCCGCCCTCCGAACGTTGGTGATCATCAACCCCCACAGCGCCAACGGCGCCACCGGGCGGCGCTGGAAGACCATCCGTGAGGAACTGCGCCGGGCCATTGGCGATTTTGACGAACGCTTCACCGAACGAACGGGACACGCCACTGACCTTGCCCGCGAAGGCCTGCGCACTGGCTGCGAGCGCATCGTGGCGGTGGGCGGCGACGGCACCAACAACGAGGTGGTGAACGGTTTCTTCGAGCATGGCCGCCCTGTCAACCCGCAGGCCGCGCTGGGCTTCATCCCCCGCGGGACCGGGGGCGATTTTCGCAGGACCCTGGGCATCGGCAAACGTCTCGAGGAGTGCCTGCCCGTCCTCCAGGCAGGACGGGTGCGCCCCGTGGACGTGGGCACTGCGACTTTCCGGGACGGCGCCGGGCGCGAGACCCACCGGCACTTCATCAACATCACCAGCTTCGGCATCGGCGGGCTGGTCGACGCCCTGGTCAACCGCTCCTCCAAGGCGCTGGGTGGCCGGCTCTCCTTTCTCCTGGCCACCGCCCGTGCCCTGGCCTCGTACCGCAACCGCCACATCCGGCTGCGGGTGGACGACACCTTCGACGAGCGGCTCACCATCAACAACGTGGCGGTGGCGAACGGCCAGTACTTCGGGGGCGGCATGTGGGTGGCGCCCAAGGCATCGCCCGACGACGGGCTCTTCGACGTGGTGATCCTGGGCGATCTCTCCCGCGGCGAGGTAATCCGCGGCTCGCGCCGCATCTACCGCGGCACCCACCTCGAGATGCCGAAGGTGCGCTGGCTGCGCGGGCGCCGCGTCGTCGCCGAGAGCGACGAGGAAGTGCTCATCGACATGGACGGGGAGCAGCCCGGGCGGCTTCCCATCACCTGCGAGCTTCTGCCCGGCGCGCTGCGCCTCATCGTCCCCTGAGTCCCTCAGGCGAGCCGCTTGCGAAAGCGCAGCGCTCCCAGCCCCAGCACCGAGAGGCCGAAGACGAGCAGCACCAGCAGCTTGGGCCACAGCTCGGCCAGACCGCTGCCACGGATGAGACAGCCGCGCATGAACTCCACGAAGTAGCGCATGGGATTGAGGTAGGTGATGGGCTGGAGCCAGCCGGGCATGTTGCCGATGGGGGTGGCGAACCCCGAGAGCAGCAGGGCCGGCAGCATGAAGAACAGCGCCCCCAGCATGGCCTGCTGCTGGGTGCGGCTCACCGTGGAGATGAGGATGCCGATCCCGAGCGTGGTCAGCAGGTACACCAGGGTGCCGGCGAACACCAACCACAGCGGCCCGCGCATCGGCACGTCGAACAGCAGCGCCCCGATGGCCACCAGGCCGGCCACGTCGATGAGGCCCAGGAAGGCGAACGGCAGGCACTTGCCCGTGAGCAGCGCCATCGGCGAAAGGGGCGTGACCAGGATCTGCTCCAGCGTGCCCAGTTCCCTCTCGCGCGCGATGCCCATGGCCGTGAGCAGCGTGGTGACGAGCAGCAGCAAGAACGCCGCCACCCCCGGCACCATGTAGCGCGGCGAGGACAGGCGCGGGTTGTACATGATGCGCGGCTCGAGCGTCAGCCGGGGGACGGCCAGCGAACGGCCCTGGAGGCGCTCGAGCCATGAGAGCCGCTCTTGGCTCAGGCGCGCGGCCCGGCCGACGAAGAATTGGGTCGAGGCGCTCATGGCCACCAGCGCCCGGTTGGAGTCGCTGCCGTCGATGAAGACCTGCACCGACGCCGCCTGGCCGGCGCGCAGGCGCTCGCCCAGACCCCGCTCCAGGATCAGGGCCACCGCCGCGTCGCCTCGATCCAGCCAGCGCTCGGCGTCGGCGGGTTCGGCGGCCCGGCCCACCAGTCGAAACGTCCCGCCCGCCAGGTACTCCTGCACCAGCGCCCGGGAGGCGGGGCTCTGGTCCCGATCGCACACCACCGTGGGCACGGCGTCCACGTCCAGGTCCACGGCGTACCCGAGCACCACCGTCTGGATCAGCGGCGCCATGATCAGGATGGCCACCATGCGCCGATCGCGGAAGGTCTGCCGCAGCTCCTTCCTCATTACCGCCATAAGCCCTGAAAGTCCCGTACCCATGGCGTCACACCTTCAGTCCAGCCGCCGTTGGAAGCGGGCGTTGGCCGCCGCCAGCATCACCAGGGCGAAGGTGAGCAGCGCCGCGAGCTGCGGCCAGATCTCGGCCGGGCCGTTCCCCTTGAGCATGATCCCGCGCAGCGCGCTGATGAAGTAGCGCGCCGGCACGATGGTGGACAACGCCTGCAGCGGCCAGGGCATGTTCTCGATGGGGAAGATGAACCCCGACAGCAACACCGTGGGCAGCAGGGCGGTGATGGCGGCCACCTGGGTGGCCAGCTGCTGGTTGCGGGTGAGCACGCTGATCAGCAGGCCCTGCCCCACGCAACCCGAGATGAAGACCAGCGCGGTGCCGAGGAGCCAAAGCAGCGAGCCCCGCACGGGCACCTGGAACAGCAGCGTGCCCAGCGCCAGCACCAGCAGCACCTGCAGCATGCCCAGCGCCACGTAGGGCAGGAGCTTGCCGATCAGGATCTGGAGCCTCTTCGCGGGCGTGGCGAAGAGCTGCTCTAAGCTTCCCCGCTCCCACTCGCGGGCCACGCTGAGGGAGGTGAGCAGCACCATCATGAGCGCCAAGATCAAGGCGATCAGGCCCGGCACGATGAAGATGGTGGAGCGCGCCTCGGGGTTGTAGCGCAGCCGCACCCTGGCATCGAGCGGGGGCGCGAGTTCCAGCGAAAGCCTCGAGAGCAGGCGAAGCTGGTACGCCTTGGCGATGGCCCCCGCGTATCCCAGGGCGATGGCCGCGGTCACGCCGTCGGTCCCGTCCAGCAGGAACTGGACCTGGCCCTCGCGGCCGGCGCCGAGTTCCCGCCCGAATCCGGGCGATATCACCAGCGCCCCCTGGATGCGGCCGCGATGAAAGTGGCCTTCGGCCTCCTCGGCCGCGTTCGAGAGATCCCACGCCCGCTGGAACACGCCGCTACTTTCGAAGGCCCGCACAAGCTCGCGCGACTCGGGCGAGCGGTCAGCGTCCAGTACGCCCAGGGGGAGGCGATCCAGATCGAACGTCACCGCGTACCCGAAGATGAACAGCATCACCACCGGCATTCCCAGGGCGAGGTACAAGGTGCGCGGGTCCCGCACGATGTGGCGGAGTTCCTTGCCCGACAGCGCCAGGGTCCGGCGCAGGCTCCGGCCGGCGGGGCTCACGGCACCGCCTCCCCTCGCGCCTGGGTCACGACCTCCAAGAACACGTCCTCCAGGTCGGGTTCCACGCGCTCGACTCGAACCGCGGCGGGCCCCAGCAAGGCGCGCAGCTTCTCCGGATCGAAGCGGCCGGCCTCGACCCGCAGGCGGTACGCCGCGCCCGCCGACTCGATGCGCAACACCCCCGGCTGGCTTGCCAGGGCGTCGATGGACCGGTCCGGCGAAAGCTCCAGGTGAAACATCTCCCCGGGGAGGAAGCTGCGCTTGAGCCCGTCCGGCGTGTCCAGCGCCCGCAGCCGGCCGTCGGCCATGAGCCCGATACGATCGCAGAACTCGGCCTCGTCCATGGCGTGGGTGGTCACGAAGACGGTGACACCTTCCCGCGCCGCCTCGCGGATCAACGCCCAGAAGGACTGACGCGCCCGCGGATCGACGCCCGAGGTGGGCTCGTCCAGAAACAGGATGCGGGGTCGGTGCAGCATGGCGGCCGCCAGCGCCAGCCGCTGGCGCATGCCACCCGGCAGCCGGCCGGTGATCTCCGCGCTGCGCTCCCGCAGGCCCACTCGGGCCAGCAGCTCCCGACCTCGCTGGCGCAGCGCCCGGCGCCCCAGGCCATAGGCGCCGCCGAAGAACTCGAGGTTCTCCTCGGCGGTGAGATCCAGGTACAGGGAGAACTTCTGCGACATGTAGCCGATGGAGCGCTTCACCGCCTCGGGATCCCGGGCCACGTCGATACCGGCCACGCAGGCGTGGCCCTCGCTGGGCGCGAGCAGGCCGCACAGGATGCGGATGGTGGTGGACTTGCCGGCGCCGTTCGCTCCCAGAAAGCCGAAGATCTCCCCTGCCCGGACGGAGAAGCTCACCTGTTGCACCGCGGTGAAGCTTCCGAAACGCCGGGTGAGCCCGGCCACCTCGATGACCGCCTCAGGCCCCATCGCCGCCCTCGCTGGTGAAGAGCAGGAAGAGATCCTCGAACCCCGGCTGGGTCGGGGTCAGGCGCCCCCCGGCTTGCGACACCCGCTGGGCCAGGGCTTCCTCGCCGTCGCGGCGCACCAGGAGCCGGTAGCGCTTTCCCTGCGGCACGCGGGTGAGAACCGCCGTTTGGGCCAACACCTCCTCGGCGATTTGGCGAGGGAGGTCTTCCAGCCAGTAGCAACCGTGCCCGACGCTGTGGCGCAGCTCGCCCGGCGGCCCGCAGCGCACCAGGCGCCCGCGGTGCAGCAGCCCGACCCGGTGGCAGCGAGCCGCCTCGTCCATATAGGGCGTGGAGAGCAGCACCGCCATGCCCTGGGCCGCGAAGCGCTGGAGCAACTGCCACAGCTCCCGGCGGCTGATGGGATCGACGCCGTTGGTGGGCTCGTCCAGCAGCAGCACGCGGGGCCGGTGCAGCAGCGAGCAGGCCACGGACAGCTTCTTGTACATCCCGCCCGAGAGCGCGTCGGCGCGCCGCGACCGGAAGGGCTTCAGGCGGGTGAGCGCCAGAAGCTCCTCGGAGCGGGCCTCGACCTCGGCGCCGTTCAACCCGAACATGGCCCCGAAGAAGTCGAGGTTCTCCTGCACGCTGAGATCCCCGTACAGGCTGAACTGCTGCGGCACGTAGCCGAGCTCGGCTCGCACCGCGTCCCCTTCTCGCACCGGGTCTCGCGCCATCACCCGCACCGACCCCGCGTCTGGCCGTAGCTGGCCGGCCAGCAGCCGCAGGGCCGTGGTCTTGCCGGCGCCGTCCGGCCCCACCAGGCCGAACAGCTCCCCCGCGCCCATCGACAAACTCAACCCGTCCAGCGCCACGATCTTGCCGAAACGCCGGGAAAGGTCCGTCGCCGCCAGAATCGCCCCGCTCATCGCTCGGGTTCCGTGCCGTCGATGCGGACCTCGACGGGCATGCCGGCGCGCAGCCGCTCCTGCGGGTTGTCGACGCGGGCCTCCACCGCGTACACCAGGCGCTCTCGATCCTCTCGGGTCTGCACGTTGCGCGGGGTGAACTCGGCCTCGGCCGACACCCGCTGGATCTCGCCGTGGAACACCTCGCCGGGGTAGGCGTCGGCGGTCAGCGACACCGTCCGCCCGGGCACCGCCAGCCCCACCTGCTCGTTGGGCAGAAAGAAGGTCACCTGCGTCTGGGAGAGGTCGACAATGGTGAGCACCGCCGTCCCCGGCAGGACGGCCTCGCCCACCTCCAGGTGACGGTGCTGGACGCGGCCGCCGCGCGGCGCCACCAGGCGGCACTCGGCCACCAACACCTCGGCCCGGCGCACGCCGGCGCGCGCCTGTTCCGCGTTGCTCTCGACCGCCTGGACCTGGGTGCGCACCGCCCGGCTGCTCATCTCCGCGGCCAGGGCCTGGGCCCGCACCGCCTCCTGGTTCGCCCGCACCCCGGCGATCTCGTGCTCCAGGCCCAGCACCTGATCCTGCACCCGATCGAGATTGGACACAGACACCGCGCCCGCGGCCTGGAGGGTGCCCAGCCGCGCGGCCTCCTTGCGGGCGGTGCCGCGTCCGACCTCGAGCGCCTCGAGGCGAGCGCCGGTGGCCTGGATGGCCTGTCGCGCCGCGCGGGCGTTCAGTGAGGCGGCCTCGGCGTTGACCCGCGCCGCCTCCACCGCGGTCTCGGCCGCCTGGAGCTGCGCCCGAGCCTGTTGCAACAGGCTCTCCGGCTCGGCGCAGTCGAGCTCGACCAGCACCTGGCCCGCCTCCACCCGATCGCCTTCCCGGGCATGGATGGCGGTGATGCGGCTGGCCAGGCGCGAGGTGACCCGCACCTCCACGCCCTCGATGGTGCCGCTTCCTCCCGCCGGGCCGCGACCGGCCGCCCGCTGGCGCGAGAGCTGCCAGGCGAGCAGCGCCCCCAGGCCCACGGACAACAGCAGCAAGAAGACGATGACCCGCCTCATGGATGCTCCTCGCCAGGCACCGGGCCCGCGCCGTCCAACGCCTCGGCCAGCACCTCGATGACGTCGCGCACCTGCCCGCCGGCCTCGCCCAGCATGCGCTGGCAACCCGGACAGGCGGTGGCGATGCGTTCAGCCCCGGTGGCCTGAAGCTGCTTTAGCCTGCGCCGCGCCGCGGCCGCGGCCGGCCCGGGCAGTATCCAGGGCACGCCACCCCCGCCGCCGCAGCAGGCGGCGTCATCCCGGGCCCAGGCCGCCTCTTGCAGCGGCTCGGTGAGGCAGAAGGACAATATCCGCCGCGGCGCCTGGTAGCGCTCGCGGTAGCGGCCGGCAAAACAGGGATCGTGATAGGTAAAGCGCCCCGGGATCTTTTGGACCGGCGTCCGTTGCTCCAGGCGAGGGCCGAGCCACTCGGCCAGGTTCTCCACCCGGGCCGAAAGCGGTTGCCCGACCTCGGCGTAGAGGGTGCGCAACGTCTCCTCGCAGGTGGGGCACAGGCATAGCACCAGCCGGCAGGCGCCGAGCTGCCGCCGCAGGCGCTCGGCGTGCGCCTCGAAGCCCTTCCGGTCTCCCATCTGCCACAGCGGCGCGCCGCAGCACAGGTCGTCCCCGGCGAACACGCCGACGAAGTCGATGGAGAGAGCCGAGAACACCCGCCGGGCGGCCGACACCACCGACTCCGCGCGCAGGGCCTGGCAGCCCGCGAAGAGCACCGCCCGCGCCTCCGCGGGGCGCAGCTCCGCCGGCACGATCCGCTCCAGCCGGGCCCCAAGATCCTCCGCGAAGGGGTTCCCCTGCTTCCGGAAGCGGGCCAGAAAACCGCACACCAGCGGGTCCTCCAGGTTGCGCGAAAACAGCGCGGCGCGCGCCTCCAGCAGGGCGCCCGGCACGTCCACCGCGTGCCGGCAATGGGTGCGGCAATGCAGGCAGGAGAGGCAGTGATACACGACGGCGGCGGCCTCGGGAGAGTCCGGGGCGCGGCGGGCACCGATGCGCTCCGCCTGGATCATCTTCCACCACGGGGTGACGGCCTCGCGGTGCTCCACCTCGGCCATCGGGCAGGCGAAGCGGCACATCTTGGGGCAGAAGGCGCACATGGCCAGATCCCGCTTGTGGGAAAGCAGGCTCACGCCAGCACCTCCCGTTCCAGCCACGGCAAGGCCTGGGGGTTGAGCAGGCTCCCCGGATCCAGCTCCCTCTTCACCCGCCGCAAGCGCTCGAACTCCGCAGCGCGCGCCCGCCCCCGCTCTCCGTCGGGATCGAGAAACCGGCGCAGGCGGGCAGCGAGCGAGGCGGGCTCGCCGCCGAGCACCCGCAGCCGACAGCCGCTGACCTCCGGCCGGTCGAGCATCAGCGCGTCCACCAGCGGCAGGTTGAACTCGGTTATTACGCGCTCGAGGCGGGACCAACGCACCCCGCCGGCCACTGGCAGATCCTTGGCGACAGCGAGCGGGGCGTCCTCGCCGCTCCGCAGCTCCCGGGCCGTGATGGACTTCAGGTGTTCGCGCAGCTCCCGCACGGCTTCCTCCACCAACCCCGCCGTCCCCTCGAAACCAAGCTCCACCCGTGCCCCGCGGCCGTCCACCCAGATCAAGGCGCTTCCTTCGGCCGGGGGAAGCGGGCCGAGCGCAGCCCGACGCAACACCTCGGCCGCCTGCACCGGCTGGTTCAGTTGCACCGAGATCCGTTTGCGCTCGCTCCCTCCTGGCGCAAGGCGTAAGGCCGCCTCGGTGAGCACGCCGAAGGCCCCGCCGGTGCCGAAGAACAACGCCCCCAGATCCGGCCCACAAGCCGAGCGCGGCGAGGTGATGCTGCGCCAGGCGGTCCCGTCCGGCAACACCGAAGAGATCCCCAGCGCGGGCGACACCGGCAGCGCCAGGACGGGATCGTGGATCCGCGCCGTCGTGGCGAGCCAGCCGCCCACCGTCCCCGGATCGGACGGCTCGACACCGACCAGACGCAGGCCCGCCTCCTCCGCCGCCGCCCGCGCCTGCGGTAGGGGGGTGCCGGCGCGGACCCGTAGCAGCAGGGCCTCGGCGTCCAGCGCGAGCACTCCGCGACAAGCGGTCGTGTCGAGGAGAATGCGGCGCGCGCCGGCCTCGGCCGGCACCATCCGGCCGAGCAGCGAGCGGGCGCCCGCGGACACCAGCGCCACCCCGTCCGCGCGGGCCGCCCGCAGAAGCTCGGAGATCTCCTCAGCGGTGGCGCAACCCACCGCGGCGGCGAACCCCGCGCCATCCCCGGCCGCCGCTGGCAGCGCGGGAAGCACGCGCCGAAGCTCCCTCGAGCCTGGCAATCGGTTCGTCTCGTCCGCGGCCATCAGCGCGCTCCGTCCGCAAAGAGGGTCCCCGGGTTCATGCGCCCGTCGGGATCGAAGGCCCGCTTCAGGGCCCGGTGTAGCGCCCCGCCCGTCCCGAGCTGCCGGGCCAAAAACGGCGCCTTGAGCCGGCCGATGCCATGGTGGTGGCTCACCGTGGCGGAGGCGGCGAGCACCGCCTCCTGCGCCTCGCGCCACATTCTGTCGTAGGCCTCGATCGCGCGCTCGTCGCTGCCGGCCGCCGCGGCCAGGGTGAAGTAGATCGAGCACCCTTCGCGGTAGGCGTGCGAGAAGTGCGCCATGACGAAACAGCGCCGCCACAGCCGCTCCCGCACCGCCCGGTACAGCGGCAGCACCCGCTCCCAGGTGGTGGCCACCTCCATGGTGTCCACGAAGGCGCCGGCGGCAAAGAGCGGCGACTGCTTGTACGAGACGGCGTAGCGGTTCTTCCACCAGTGGCGCGCCGGGCCTTCGCCCAGCTCCTCTCCCCCGGCCGTGACACAGGCCGCATTCAGCGCGCGCGCCGTCTCGCGCGTCTCGCCCTGGCTACCCTCGCACACCGCCACCAGCAGGCAACCGCCGGGCAGTAGCGTGGTCATCCGGTTGAGCAACGCCGGACGCCCGAGCAGCACACTCAGCGAGGCCTCGCCCAGCCGGCCCAGGGGCTTCGCGGCGCGACCGAGCAGGTCGCGCAGCCAGGAGCTCGCCTCCCCGTCCGCCTCCGGGCCGGTCTTGGCGATCAGGGTGTCGAACTCGTCGTACAGCCGGAGCACGGCGGGCCGCAGCCCGGCGCGCAGACACGAGCGCATGGCCGTAACACCCGCCGCAAGATCCGCGAAGCGGAACGCCGCGAACGCCCGGGCGGGCGGGAGCGGCCGCACCACCAGGCTGGCCGAGAGCAGCACGCACAGCGCGCCCTCCGAGCCCACCAGCAGCGGCAACAGCGAAAAACCGTCCAGGCCGGGTTCGAGCGGGGCTGTGCTGCGCCGCTCCCCGGCCGCGTCCAGGTACTCCACCGCGCGCACCATGTCCTCGATCTTGCCGTAGCGGCTGGAGCACTGGCCGGCGCTGCGGGCGGCGATCCAGCCGCCCACGGTCGAGCAATAGATCGAGGACGGAAAGTGCCCCAGGGTGTACCCGCGCCGGTTGAGCTCGCGCTCCAGGTTCTCCCCCACCGCGCCGCACTCCACTTGCAGCAAGTGATCGCGCGAATCGAGCTCCAGGATCCGGTCCAGGCGCTTGAGGTCGAGGACCAGGCCGCCCCGCTCGGGCAACGCGCCGCCGCACACGCCCGAGCCCGCGCCGAAGGGCACCACCGGCCAGCCCGCCTGGGTGGCGATGCGTACCACCGCCGCCGCCTGCGCGCCGTCCGCGGGCCAGGCCACCAGGTCGGGAAGACCCTCGAAGCGCCCCGCCCGCCGCCGCAGCAGCGCCCGGGGCCACATGTCCCGCGCCGCGTAGCGATCGGCGTCGGAGGCCGACACGAACTCCGGCCCCACCACGGCCGAAAGCCGTCGCCGGAGCTCCTCCGTGTCGAGGCGAGGTTCGAGCATGAGCGAACGATAGCCCAGCGCGCTCGGGGCGGTCAAATGAGAGCGCCGCTCACTTCCAGTGACTGGTGATGAACTCCTCGGTCTCGGGCAGCCCGCCCTGGAGGATGAGGTAGCCGTTGTGGGGCTCGCGCTCGGTGATCTCGTGGGACACGGGGGTGCGCATCATGCGCATCACCTCGGCGTGATCCTGGGTGTGCCCCAGCACCCAGCACAGCTTCATCAGCGCGGTCTCGGGCAGCATGTTGTCGAGCGGCACGATGCCGATGTCCAAAAGGTCTCGCCCGGTGTCGTAGACGTACATCTGGGCGTAGCCCCAAAGCGTCTGCACCGCCATGACCACGTGCACGCCCTGCTGGATGGCCCGCTTCAGCGCCGGGTACAGCGGCTTGTTCACATGTCCCAGCCCGGTGCCGGCGATGACGATGCCCTTGTAGCCCTTCTCCACCAGCGCGTCCACCAGGTCGGGCTTCATGCCGGGGTAGTAGTACAGGATGGTCACCCGGTCGTCGTACACCGCGTCGATGTGGACCTTCCGGCTCTTGTCGCGGGGCAGGTAGTCACGGGTCAGGTAGTCGAAGCGATCCCGGCTCACCATGCACAGGGGGATGTCGCCGACGGTGCGGAAGGTGCTGCGGTAGGAGCTGTGCATCTTGCGGCAGCGGGTGCCCCGGTGCAGCAGGCCGTAGCGGTCCGAGGTGGGGCCGAACATGCTGATCATGACCTCGGCGATGTCGCCGTAGGCCGCGGAGCGCACGGCGTGGATCAGGTTGAGCGCCGCGTCGCTGGAGGGACGGTCCGAGCTGCGCTGGCTCCCCACCAGCACGATCGGCACCGGGCTGTGCTGCACCATGAACGACAGGATGGCCGCGGTGTGGCCCATGGTGTCGGTGCCGTGCCCGATGACGATTCCGTCGGCCCCCGCGGCGATCTCCTCGCCGATGGCCTGCGCCAGCGGGATGTACTGATCCTTCGACATGTTCTCGGAGAACACGCCGAACAGCTTGCGGGTGGTCAGGTTGCAAATGTCGGCCAGCTCCGGCACCGCGCCGTACAGCTCGCCCGGGGTGAAGGCCGGGATCACCGCGCCGGTGCGGTAGTCCAGCCGCGAGGCGATGGTGCCGCCGGTGCCGAGCAGGGTGACCTTGGGCAGGCCGGCGTTGAAGGGGAACTCCCGCTCGGGGATCTTGTAGACCGCCTCCTTGTACCCCAGCTCCTGGATGGCGCGGATGCGCTCCACGTGGACGCCGGTGTTGTAACCGTTGCGCATCTTCACCACCACGTGCAGATCGTCGAAGGTCTCCGAGCGCGGCAGGATCACGCCCTCGAAGACGCTGCCCGCGTCGTTGGTGAGGCGCACCTCGCTCCACACCCGCACCCCGAAGCGCTCGAGGGCCTGGCGGGCCTGTCCCCGGTATCCCTTGAGGGGATCCTTGGCTGGCTGGTTCATGGCTTCACCCCTTGTGCGGCGGCGCGTGGCTCGAACGCGCGTACTGCTTCCCACACCTCGCGGCCTGGCACCCGCCCGCGCAGCCCGGGCATCACCCGGGCCATGGCGCGCCTTGGCCACGCCCCGGGCGCGGCCTTGGCCCTGGACGGCGGAAGGTCGGCCAGGACGCGCCCGAGCTCCGAGCGCCAGTCGCCGGCCGGCCGGTCCAGGCCGAGATCCGAGAGCGTCTCCTGGAGCGTCCGCTCCGGCCTCTCCGCCAGCGCCCGCGCGATGGCGTCCTGCGCCTCCCATAGCACGGGCCGCTCGCGCAGGACCGCAAAGAGCTCCACCCAGCGCTCCGGCTCGATCTTGTCGACGGAGATGCCCCGCCGGCGCAGGGCCTTCCAGCGCTCGCCGAAGAAGCGCCCGGCTCGCAGCACGTCGGCCTCCGCCCGCCGCACCACCAGATCGACCAGCTCGGCCCCGCCGCGGCGGATGAGGTAGCGCACCGTCTGGCGCGGCACCCCGGCGGCCTCCCAGCGCGCCTCCCGTTCCCAGGGCGGCGGTGGCAGCGCCACCCGCAGGCGCTCGACCCGGTCGCGGGTCATGCGCACTGGCGGGTGGTCGGTGTCGGGGTACATGCGATCCGGCCCCGGCAGGATGCGCTCGAAGTCGGTGCTGCCGTCGGGGAAGGGCTGGCGCGTCTCATTGGGCACGCCGTCCAGGGCGGCCTGGTAGCGAATCCCGATCTCCTGGGCCGCGGTGATGGTGTCGGCCTCGGGGCCCCACACCAGGACCAAGGCATCGCCCTCGGCGCAGTGCAGGTGCTTGCGCAACCTGCCCAGCTCCCGGCGCGAGTCGGCGTAGTCCGGCCAGCGCTCGCTGCTCACCAGGATGGGTTGCTGGTCGAGGCCGGCGATGACCCGCACCCGGCCGGCGAGCTCGTGGGAGAAGTCGTGGTACGGCTGGGTGGGCCAACACAGGGTCCCGGCGAGCCCCGGCAGTTTCACCGCCCGCACGCAGAAGCGCCCCTCGCCCAGCTCGAAGCCGGGGCGGCGTTTCTCCTGCTGCACGAAGGCCTCCCAGGCCTCGGCGCGAAAGTGCGAATAGCCCGACTGAGTCAGCAGCCGCGTCACGTCGCGGTGCTCGAGTTTCAGGTCTTCGGCCTTGGCGAACCCGCGCCCGCGGAGCTCCTTCTGCAGGCGCAAGAGGTTCACCTGGCGGATGGCCTCACCGTGGACCAGCCGGCGCGCCCAGCCCGCCTTGGGCACACCCTTGATCTCGACCCGGCGTCCGCCGCGCACCGAGACGTTGACGTCCTGGCGGCTGGCCCCGATGCCCACCCGTACGTGCCGGGTGGTGCGGCACACCCGGCCAATGAGCAAGATGGCCTCGGCCACCTCGTCCGGGGTGCGCAGGTCCGGCGCGGTGACCGTCTCGATGAGCGGCATGCCCAGCCGGTCGGTGCGCCACACGATGAGGTGGCCGCGGTCCCGGACCTCGCGGCAGCTGTCCTCCTCCACGCTCACCTGGACGATGCCCAGGGTGCGGCCGGCGAAGGGCAGCTTGCCGTTCACGCCCACGATGGCGGTGCGCTGGAAGCCGGTGGGGATGGACCCGTCCAGGTACTGCTTGCGCGCCACGTGCACCTCGTCCACGATGTCGCAGCCCAGCATCAGGCACTGCTCCACCGCCACGTCCAGCGCCTCGGGGTTCATGAGGAAGGGCGGAGTGTCGTCCATCTCGTAGGTGCACACGTTCGACTTGTGCAAAAGGTAGATGATGTTCTTCTTGGTCTTGAACTCCATCAAGGCGGTGCCGTCGTACTCGCCGAGCTCGGAGAGCGTGGGCCGCATGTGACGCAGGATCTCGCCGTCGTGTTTCTGGGTGTACAGCCCGGCCGGGCACTTGCAGAACAGCTTGCGCCGGGTGAGGAGCTGCTGGTGGACTTCCAGGCCGGCCATGAGGCCGACCTCGGCGTAGTCGATGCGTTCGCTGGCCATGTCCAAGGTCGCTCTCCGGTTTTCGAGGCGGGCGTGCTGCCCGCCGGGCGCCGGGATTGTAGCCGCATCGGCCCTCCGGCTCAAGCGCCAGGCTTGCGCGGCGCGTTTTTTTCGGGCCTGATGGGGGCAGGGCCGGCCGGCGCTTTCGCCGGCGCGGCGAACCTGGCGGTGAAACGTGAGTGAAAACAACCGCAAACCCCTGGTCATCGCATTCTTGCTGGTCGTGCTGGGCGCGGGCCTGGCCCTGTACCTCGCGATGAGAAAGCCTGACGCGGCCCCGCCCGCTCCCCCGCCCGCCCCCACCTCGCCTCCCGAGGCACCGGTCACTCCGCCCCCGCCCGCGCCCGCCGAGCCGGACGCCGCGCGGCCCGCACCGCCCGCCACCGAGCCGGACGACGAGCAGATCCGCGCCCAGGCCGCCCAGTGCGTGGGGAGCGCGCCGCTCGCCCGCTGGCTGGAGAACCAGTCCCTCCTCGGCAAGGGGGTGGCGGTGGTCGATCTCATCGCGCGCGGAGAGAGCCCGCGCAAGCTCCTCTCGGTCCTGGAGCCCACCGGCAAGTTCCGCTCCCTGCGACAGAACGAGCGGGAGTACCTGGATCCGCAGAGCTACGAACGCTACACGCCGCTGGCCGACGCCGTGGAGGCCATGGACGCGCAGGCCTGCGGGCGGCTCTACCAGCGGCTCGAGCCCTGGCTGGAGAAGAAGTACCGCGAGATCGGCGAGCCGGGCCGCACCTTCCGGGCGGCGCTCACGGAGGCCATCGGCGAGCTCTTGCGGGTCCCCGCCTTCGAGGGCGACATCCCGCTCTCCACCACCGCGGTGAACATGAAGATGGACCTCCCGGAGCTGGAGAATCTCAGCGACGCCCAGAAGCACCTCCTGCGCATGGGGCCGAAGAACGTCCGGCGCATCCAGACCAAGCTGCGCGAGCTCGCCCAGACTTCGGGATTGTCCCTGCCGACCACCCCGGACCGAAAGGCAACGCCATGATGACGCTTGCCAGAAAACCTCTCTCGGCCGCCCGCACGCACTGCGAGCAGGCATCTTACGCGACCGCCCGCGCTGGCTCTCTTGGCCCCGCGGTCGGTCGCGCGTCCGGGGCGCGTCCGAAGATCACGCGGGGATTTCTATCCGCCACCTTCTGGCTTTCGGCCGCAGCGCTGTGCGCCTGCTCCTCTGGCTCGGGCGGCGCGGTGTGCGGCGACGGGACCTGCGACGCCACCGAGGACTGCACGAGCTGCGCGCAAGACTGCGGGTCCTGCGCGGTGTGCGATCGCGACGGGACCTGCGAGGCCGGCGAGAGCTGCCAGGGTTGCCCCTCGGATTGCCCCTGCTGCGATCACGACGGGAGCTGCGATCTCGACGAGACCCCCGCTTCCTGCCCGGACGACTGCCGGGCGGATCCGCAACTTGTGCAGATCTCCGACTTCGAGTACGCCGGCGCCTTCCGGCTCCCCGCGGACACCTTCGGCATCTCCGAGCTGAACTTTTCCCAGGGCCCCATCGAGGTGGACCCGGCGGCGGGCTCGATCTTCATCGTGGGCCACACCTACCAGCAGGCCATCGCCGAGTTCGTCATGCCCGCGCTGGTGGTCTCCAGCCGGCTCTCGGAGCTCAACATGGCGAGCGCTCCCCGGCAGACCTTCGCCTCCGTGCTGGACCGGGCGCGCGGCGGGAACCCGCAGGCCATCGACACCCTGGCGGCCCTGAAACTGGTGGGCGGGCCCCGCGGCACCGAGCTGCTCGTCAACGCCTACGAGTACTACGACGCGCCGGCCGACAACACCCACACCACCCTGGTGGTCCGCGATCCTTCCCACCTGACGAGCTCCCCGGTGGACGGGTTCTTCGCGCTCCAGGGCGCGGCGCACGCGGCCGGCTGGATGTCCCCCATCCCCGTCGCCTGGCAGACGCCGCTGGGCGGGGCCTGGCTCACCGGCTCCTCCAGCGGCTTCCCTATCATCTCCCGGCTGTCGGTGTGCCCCTCGGCCTTCGTCTTCGATCCGCTGGCCATGGTGGGCCAGGACAACGTGCCAGACCCGGTGCCGACCACGCCCCTCCTCGACTTCAGCCTCGAGCATCCCCTCCACGAGGACCTCTCGAACGAGACGGGGCAGAACGATCTCTGGACCCACCTGTCCCGCGCGGTGTTCGGCTTCGTCGTCCCGGGGACCCGCTCCTACGTCACCCTGGGCCACTCGGGCGGCCACGGCCCGGGCGGGGTGTGCTACAAGTGCACGCCCACCGGCGAGAACGAGCCCTGCGGCGGCTACTGCGCCGTCGACCCCGATGACTATTCGCTGTACTACTGGTTCTTCGACCTCGACGATCTGGTGGCGGTGCGCCAGGGCCGCAAGGCCCCGCACGAGGTACGCCCGTACGCCTACGGGCCGTTCACCTCGCCCATCCCGGCCAGCGAGCTCGGCGGCGGGGCCTACGACCCGGGATCGGGGCTGCTGTACCTCACGCTGCAGCGGGCCGACACCGAGCAGGGCGAGTACGCCAACCCGCCGGTGGTGGCGGCCTATCGCGTTCGAAGCGATCGTCTTGGCAAAGCCTATTGAACTGGCGGCCTTTCCATCCCCGAGGTTGCTATTTCCGGTGATATTTCCGTGACACGGCTTGTGGTACAAGGGCTGCATGAGGCGCCGCCCGACCGATCCCGCCTCGCGCGGATTGCGGCTGTTCGTGCTGGTGACCATCTTCGGGGTGGCCCTGCCCAGCCTGCTGCTCACCGGCTTCGGCCTCATCGCCATCGGCAACGAGCGGGCCGCCGCGACCCAGCGGCTGAGCGAGATGTACCAGCCGCTGTGCCGCACGCTCGCCGCCAAGGCCTCCCGTGAGATCCAGGCCCGCGCCGAGGCCCTGCGGGATCGCCTGACGCTCCTCGAACGCTGGGCCCGGCGGGAGATCCCGCCGCCGGCCCCCTGGCCGGCCGAGGCGTTCGCCGGCGGCCTTCTCGGCGTCACGATCTTCGATGACGACGGACGCTGGCTGCTGCCGCGCCGCGAACGTCCCGACCCCACCTGGCACGGGTTTTTACCCCCGGAGTACGAAGAAGGCTTGCAGCGGGAGTTCTCGCTCGGAGATCCAGCGGCCGCCGCGGCCAGCTACCGGGCCGCCCTGGCCCCCCACACGCCCGGGCCGGGCCGCTGCCCGATCCTCTCCGCCCTGGCCCGCAGCCTGTGGAAGGCCGGGGACGTCAGCGCCGCCGCCGCCACGCTGGAGGAGGCGGGCCTTCGCTGCGTCGATTTCGTGGACCACACCGGCTATCACGTCGGCCTCGGGAATCTGCTGTTCGCCCTGGAGATCGCGCCGACGATGGAGGCTCGCCGCCGCGCCGCAGAAGCCCTTGCGCTACGGCTCTCGGATCCGCTGCTCCTGGCCGCTCCCGGCCAGGTGCGGATCACCTTGCGCCGGGCGCTGGACGCCTTGGGCCAGGACGCCCCGGGGAGCCCGAGCGAGGCGCGGGCGCGGCTGCTTCGTCTCTCATCCCGGGAGGCGCTCGGCGCCGCCATCGCAGGCCGGGCGCCGGCCGGACGGGCCGGGTTCGAAGCGCCGCTCGTCGAAGGGCAGTTGCGGCTTTTGTGGCTCGACCAGAAAGGCCGGGTCGCGGTGGAGTGGCTTCCCGAAGCCTTCGAGCGCGAAGTCCTCCTGCCCGCCCTGGCGGCGGAGAACACCGGCGCCCGGCTCCTGGTGCGGCTCGCCCACGTCGCCCAGAAGCGCGCCGACGGCGATCCGGAGCCCGCCGCCAGCGCCCCGCTCGAGGGCGATCTCGGCGACCTGCGCGTCGAGCTTCGGCTCGCCGACGCCGGCGCGCTCGACGAGCTGGCTCGGAGCCGCACCCGGCTCTACCTGTGGGCGCTGCTCCTGCTGGTGCTGGTGCTCGCCGGCGGCATCGGGTGGCTGGTGATCATCACGGTGCGCGAGGCGCGCCTCACCCGGCTCAAGACGGACTTCGTCTCCAGCGTGTCCCACGAGCTGCGCACGCCGCTCACCTCGATCCGCATGTTCGTGGACACCCTGCTCCTCGGCCGCACGCGGGACGAGGCCGAGCGGCGCGAGGCGCTCTCCATCATCGCCGCGGAGAGCGAGCGCCTCACCCGTCTTACCGAGCGCATCCTCGACTTCTCGCGCATGGAGGCCGGCCGGCGCGCCTACCGCTTCGAGCCGCAGCAGGTCGGCGAGCTGGTGCGGGCGGCGCTCGACGCCTGCCGGCCGCTCATCGAGGAGCGGGGCTTCTCGGTCGAGAGCGACATCCCCGCCGGCCTTCCGCCGGTCCCGGCGGACCGGGACGCCATCATCGAGGTGCTCGTCAACCTGCTCAGCAACGCCGTGAAGTACAGCCCCGACAACCGCCGGGTGGAGGTGTCGGCCCGGGCGGAGGCGGGCCAGTTGCTCATGATGGTGCGGGACTTCGGTATCGGCATCCCGGCCTCGGAGCACAAGCGCATCTTCGAGAAGTTCTACCGCATCGACCACCCCGTGACCGTCGCTGCCGGCGGCAGCGGGCTGGGCCTGAGCCTGGTGCGCTACATCGTGTCGGCGCACGGCGGCGAGGTGGCAGTGGACAGCGCCCCGGGGAAAGGCAGCACCTTCACCGTGCGCCTGCCGCTGCAAAGAGGTCTGGCATGAGTGAGAGCATCCTGATCGTCGAGGACGACCCGGCCATCGCCAAGGGCCTTTCGCACAACCTGCGCTTCGAGGGCTTCTCGGTCTACAGCGCCGCCGACGGCGAGCGCGGACTGGAGCTGGCGCTCGAGAAGAAGCCCGACCTTGTGCTGCTCGACCTTATGCTGCCCAAGCAGAACGGCCTGGAGGTGCTGCGCGAGCTGCGCCGCCTGGGGAGCGACGTCCCGGTGATCGTGCTCACCGCCAAGGGCGAGGAGCACGACAAGGTGCGGGGGCTGGAGCTCGGCGCCGACGACTACGTCACCAAGCCCTTCTCGCTCAAGGAGCTGCTGGCGCGGGTGCACGCGGTGCTGCGGCGAAAGCGGAAGTTCGAAAAGGCCGTAGAGTGCGTGTGCTTCGGCGACTCCTGCGTGGATTTCTTGTCGCACAGCGCCACATTCCGCGGGCGGCCGGTCGAGCTGACCGCCAAGGAGCTGGAGCTTCTGCGCCTGTTCTTCTCCCGCGAGGGCCAGGCCCTGTCGCGCCAGGAGATCCTCAACCGGGTGTGGGGCTTCGACTACTTCGGCACCGACCGCACCGTCGACAACTTCATCACCCGGCTGCGCCAGAAATTCGAGCGTGACCCCGAGCAGCCGCAGCACTTTCTCACCGTGCGCGGCGTCGGCTACCGCTTCGAGTCCGGAGAAAAGATGACCAAACCATGACCCGGCGGTGACCGGGCCGTGACCATCGTTCGCTAGTGTCGAGGCCAGGAGGCAACCCCAACCCGAAGGAGGAAGAGATGAAAAAGATGATCCTGGCCCCCCATGCGCTCGCGATCCTGACACTGGCCCTGGCCGCCGCCGCCCCGCCCGCGCGCGCCGGCGCGCCGGCCGATGCCGCCGCCGCCGAGGAGGCCTATTACCTGGGCCTGTACCTCCAGCGCGCCCGCGGCGACCTGGACGGCGCCCGGCGGGCTCTCGACAAGGTGCTGGCGCTGAACCCCGAGCCCAACTCCGGCGCCTTGCGCGAGGAGGCGCTGCGGCGCAAGGCCGAGATCGAGCGCTGGCAGGGAAAGTCGCGCCAGGCGAGTGTGACGCTGGCCGCCGCCAAACCGGCCTCGGCCGTGGAGGCGCTCGGCCCGGCACGGTTCTTCCCGCCCCAGATGGAGCTCGTCGCCCAGGTGCGGCTGGCCGACTTGCTGGCCTCGCCGCTGGTCAAGCAGCTCGAGGTCACAAAGCAGATCCCGACGCAGGAGCTGGAGAAGGTCACAACCGCGCTGGGCATCAACCCGCTCAAGGACATCCAGCGCCTGACGCTGGCGGCGACCCTCCCCGAGAAGAGCGAATTCTCCCTGACCCTCTCCGACGAGGACGAGCAGCGCGAACCCGCCAGGGCACACGGCCATGCCGCCAAGGCCAGCGCTTCCACGCACATTCAACTGGCCCGCCAGCACTTCCTGGTGGTCGCCGAGGGCCGGCTGGCGGGGTTCAAGGCCGACGAGGTGCTGAAGCTCATGCGTTCGGTGGAGTCGCCGGGCGGCACGCCGGTGGAGAGCGCGCGCATCCAGGGCGTCCCGGTCAGCGTGCTGACGCTGGAGGACGAGGGCCAGAAGATCCGTCTGGGGTTGTGCCGGCTCGACGACGGCGCGCTCGTCCTGGGAGACCTGCAGAGCCTGGAGGAGATGCTGGCCGCGCGCGCGGGGCAGAAGCCGGGACTGCGCGACAACCCGGTCTTGCAGTCGTTGATCGACGGGGTGAAGCCCGACACCATGGTGTGGGTGGCGGCGCCGGCGCAGAAGATCCTGGATTCGGCCCGGGAGATCCGCGACCTGCTCAAGATCGGCGATCGGCCGCTGGCGCTTCGGGGCCTGCTCGTCACCTCGCACCTCGGCAGCGACCTCGCGCTCCGCGCCACCGTGTCCACCGAGGACGCCCAGAGCGCGCAGGTGCTCTCGGACATCGCCAAGGGCGTGGTGGCCCTGGCCCAGTTCGCCCCCGTGGAGAAGCCGCAGGAGAAGATGATCCTGAAGAGCCTCAAGGCCGAGTCGCGCGAGCGTGAGGTGACCGTCGCCGTCACTGTGCCTGGGGAGCTGATCCGCGAACATGCCGCCGAGGGAGAGGCGGGGGTTGCGGTCGTCCGTACCGAGCGCATCGTGCTTCGTGTGGGCGGCGACGAGCCCGCCCTGGCCCACCCCGAGCTGCCGACGGGCTCCATCGCCAAGGTGGTGGTGGCCGATCCCAAGGTCGCGGACGTGACCGTGCAAGCGGACGGCGGGCTCAAACTCCGCGGCGTCGGACCGGGAGACACGCAGCTCCGGGTGATCCGCAAGGACGGCACACCGGTCGCCTTTCAGATCCGCGTGGTGAAGGAAAAGGGCGAGAAGGCGGCCGGCGAGTCGCGCTCCGTGGTCGTCGATGTCGGAAAGAGCGCCCGGCTCGCCTTCAAGACCCTGGGGGCCGGCGAGATCGTGCGGGTCACGGTCGAGGATCCCGAGGTGGCCGACGTGCTCATGGACGCTGCGGACGCCATCTCCGTCACCGGCCTCGCCCCGGGGGAGACCACCGTCCACCTGCTGCGTAAGGCCGGAGGGGAAACCACCATCCGGGTGACGGTGAGAAAGTAAGCCCCGCGCCCGGCATCTTGCACAGAGGATTTCAGCAAGGGGGCAAGCCCCCTTGGACCCACCGGAAGAGACCCGGAAAGACCTTACTACCAAAAAGAACCCCGAAAAAAACCGCCAACAATAGATGAAAAAAGATCAATTAAAACAGGGGTAATCCGGGGTAATCCGGGGT
Organism: Myxococcales bacterium; assembly: GCA_012798435.1. GTDB lineage: Bacteria > Myxococcota > B64-G9 > B64-G9 > B64-G9 > JAAZNF01. The sequence continues at coordinate 37,619 of JAAZNF010000022.1, forward strand.
GCCTGGCACCTCTCCAACTCCTGCCGCGCCTCTGGCCACCCGTTCGCGGCGCGCAAGGCGGACAATTTCGCCGCAAACAGTACCCAAGGAGCGGCCTGTTTACGCCGACCACCCCCGGCGCTGCTCGGGAGGACCCTGCGCGGCGGCGGGGGGCCCCCGGTCGGCTACGCGGCCGCCACCATGTTCTCAAGGCGGCGACATCGGTAGGCAGCCGCGCCTCCGGCCACCCGCTCGCGGCGCGCCAAGCGGGCCAATCAAAAAATTTTTAGAACCTGCTGACAAGGAAAGGCCCGAAAAAAAAAGGAGGCCGAGCCACATTTGACTGCGTGCTCTTCTGCATCGCTTTTTCCCTCTATTGTTGGCGTTTTTCTGTGTTTTTCCAGGGGAGGGCAATGGGGGATGCGTCCCCTCGCTGCATTCAGCGCCGTATCAGAGGTTTTTGTGGAGCCCCCGGGACACCGCCTCCGCCAGCCGCTCATATTGCTCGAGCGAATTGTAGGCCTGGGCCGAGATTCTGAGCAGCCGCTTGGGGTGCGAGGGCCAGGCCATCACCGGAACCTCGATCCGGTGCTCCTGCCGCAGATAGCGTTGCAGCGCGTCGATGTCCCGCCAGTTGGCCTGCTTATCCCTGGCGTCGGGAAGCGGCAACGAGGCCATCGAGCCGAGAAGCTCCTCCGGGCACGGCGCGGGAATCCCCAGGGTCGAAAGCAGCACCTCGCGGCCACGGACAGCCAGCTCGTGGTTGCGCACGCGCAAGCCCTCCAGCCCACCAGGCGATAGCCTGCTCAGCGCCTCCCGTCCCTTCTCGAAACAAAGCCAAGGCGAAAAATCCCTGGTTCCCATCCAGTCGAACAGCTCACGGAAGCGTGCCGAGGCGTCCGTCACGTGGGCGTTCAACCCATGGCTTATGGCGAGTGGCTGGATCCGGTCCTGGCGGTCGGGCCGGACGTACAGGAAGGCCGCGCCCTTGGGCAGGCACATCCACTTGTGGAGGTTGCCCGTGTAGTACGCGGGCCCGAGCGCCCTCAGATCGAGCGGCACCATGCCCGGCGCGTGCGCGCCGTCCACCAGCACGTCCACGCCTCGCGCCTGGATCTCGCCAACCAGCTTTCCGACCGGAAAGACCAGCGCCGTCTGGCTGGTGACGTGGTCCAGCAGCACGAGCCGCGTCCGCTCGCCGAGGCAGGCCAGGATGGCGGCGGCGATCTCTTCTTTCAATTTCAGCGGGAACGGAATCTTGGCGACGACGATCCGCGCCCCGGCCCGGCGAGCAGCGAACTCGGCTGCCGCCCGGCAGGCCCCGTACTCGTGATCGGTCACCACGATCTCGTCGCCGGGGGCGAAGGAGAGGCTGCGCAGGACGGTGTTCACGCCCTCGGTGGCGTTGGTGACGAACGCCAGGTCCTCGGCCGGAGCACCGAGGAACGTGCCCAACGCTTGTCGCGCGGCGGCCTGGAGTTCGGGCAGCCGGCGCAGGAACCACTCCATCGGGTTTTGCTCCGCCTCGCGCCGCAGACGCTCCTGGAACTCGAGGACGGGGACCAGACCGGCGCCGAAGGAGCCGTGGTTGAGGTAGGTGACGTTTGGATCGAGAGACCACAACGTGTCGTTTTTCACGGGCGGGCCTCTTTCATTTTCCTGCACAGAGATTCCGGGGTACTTTATTGTGCCGGCCTCCCGGCCGCAACCCTGCGCAACCTGGGGCCTGTCCCCAATGTTTCCCCCAATGTTTCCACGAATCGGACACCCTGCGGGCAACGAAAAACTGAAAACCATCCAATTTCATCGAACTTTTGAAAAGGTAAACTCTGTTTGCGTCTTTTCACTCGATTCAACCGCTGGTCAGAGTGGCCCGGGGTGCCTGGCACCGTCCCACGGCTGCACCGTCCCACGGCTCGTCCCACGGGCCGTCACACGGCCGTCCAACGGGATCCGAGGCAAGTTATCCGGAGCAGAAATAGAATAAAATTACAAAGATTTCAAAATACTCTTTCTATTCTAAAGAATTGCATCGCTGTACCGATCAAACCTTCTGAATTTGAATTGCAGGCATTCACCCTCACGACATGGAGGTGAATGAAGATGGTTTCGCACCGACATCGAATCCTGATCGTGGACGACGAAGACAACATCCTTCAGATGATGGAACGGATCCTGGTCGCGGCGGGGTACGAGTTCTTTGGCGCAAAAGATTCCGCTCAGGCACTCGTCCTCGCCCGGGAGAAGAACCCCTGCATGATCATGGTGGACGTCATGATGCCGGAGACCGATGGCTACCAGACGGTCCGGTCGCTACGCAAACTACCCGGCCTCCAGAGCAAGCCCATCGCCCTCATGAGCGGCAAGCTCGAGGGCCTGGACCCGAAAATCGTTCTCGATTGCGGTGCCGACGACTTCCTCCACAAGCCGTTCGACAAGACCGACCTGTTGCAACGGGTCGCGGTCCACATGCGCCTTTTTGAAAGAGAAACTCGCCTGCGCGCCGTGAGCGAAGCCGCCCAGGACGCCATCATCGTCATCGACGACTGCGGCGACGTGGTGCATTGGAACCCCGCCGCCGAGCGGACCCTGGGATATTCCGGAAGCGAGGTACTTGGGAAGAACATCCACCACCTTATCGCGCCCGAACGGTTTCACTCGGCGCACTTCAAGGCCTTCGAGGTCTTTGCCAGCGAAGGAACTGGCGGCGCGGTGGGAAAGACGATCGAGCTTCCCGCCCGTCACAAGGACGGCCACGAGATCATCTGCGAGCTGTCGCTCTCGGCGGCGAAGCTCAATGACCGCTGGCACGCCATCGGCATCGTACGCGACGTGACCGAAAAAAAGCGCATTGAGGCTGCTCTGCGAGAGAGCGAGGAACGGCACCGGGTTTTCTACGACCAGTCCCAGGACGCCATCATGACATTGGCTCCGCCCTCCTGGCGTTTCACCTCGTGCAACCCGGCCACGTTGAAGTTCTTCAATGTTAAGACGGCAGAGGAGTTCACCCGGCTCGGCCCCTGGGACGTCTCGCCTGAGAAGCAGCCGGACGGCACGCTTTCCGCAGTGAAGGCCCCGCAGATGATCGAGAGGGCCATGCGCGAGGGGCGCAGTTTCTTCGAATGGACCCACCAGACGATCGACGGTCGGCCCCTCCAGTGCACCGTGCTGCTCTCCCGCATCGAACACAAAGGCGAACATGTGCTACTCGCCACTGTGCGCGACATCAGCGAGCAGAAGCGCGCCGAGGCCGAGCTGGGCCATGCGCGCAAGCTCGAAGCGGTGGGGCGGCTGGCCGCCGGCATCGCCCACGAGATCAACACCCCCACCCAGTTCGTCTCCGACAGCGTGCAGTTCATCAAGGGCGCCTTCGAAGACGGACTCCAACTCATCCGCACCTATCAACAGGAGCTCAAACCATTGCGCGAGCGGGACGCGGCGCTGGACGGGCGCCTCAACGAAGCGGAGGAAGCATCCGATTTCGAGTTCGTGAGGGAAGAGGGTCCCAAGGCCTTCGCCCGCACCGAGGATGGCCTGAATCGCATCGCCACCATCGTGCGCGCCATGAAGGAGTTCTCCCACCCCGCGACCAAGGAGAAGACCCCGGCCGACCTCAACCGCGCCATCCAGACCACGCTTACCATCGCCCGCAACGAGTACAAGTACGTGGCCGAGGTCGAGACCGACCTCGGTGAGCTTCCGCCCGTGCCGTGTTTGCTCGGCGACCTCAACCAGGTGTTTCTCAACCTCATCGTCAACGCCGCCCACGCCATCGGCGACAAGGTGAAGGGCACCGATCAGAAGGGAAAGATCACCATCCGCACGCGCCGGGAAGGCGATCAGGCACTGATCGCCATCTCCGATACCGGCAGCGGCATCCCCCAGAGCATCCGCCACCGTATCTTCGAGCCGTTCTTCACCACCAAGGATGTGGGCAAGGGAACGGGCCAGGGGTTGGCCATCGCCCGCTCGGTGGTGATCGACAAGCATGGCGGAAGGCTCGACTTCGAGAGCGAGGAGGGGGTGGGCACGACCTTCTTCATCCGCCTGCCGCTGGAGAACGCCCATGGCAAATGAGCCGGCCAAGAAGCGTGTCTTGTTCGTCGACGACGAGCCCAACGTGCTCGCCGGCCTGCGCACGCTGCTCCGGCGCTACCGCAACCAATGGGAGATGACCTTCTGCGGGAGCGGGGAGGAAGCCCTGGCGGCCTTCGCCGAGAAGCCCTTCGACGTGATCGTATCCGACCTGCGCATGCCCCGCATGAACGGCGCCGAACTCCTTCACGCGGTGCGCGAGAAGTTCCCCGAAGCGGTGCGCATCGTGCTCTCAGGAGAGGCCGAGGCTCACGTTGGCCTGCGGGTGGCGGCCGAGGCGCACCAGTTCCTGGCCAAACCCTGCAATCCCGAGGCGCTGGAGAAAGCCATCGAACGTTCCTGCGCTCTCCAGAGCCGTCTCCAGGACCCCGCCCTGCGCCAGCTGGTGGGCCGCACCGACAGCCTGCCCTCCGCGCCCGCCACCTACGCCTCGCTCACCACCTTGCTCAAGAATCCCCAGAGCTCCATCCAGGATGTGACTCGGGTGGTCGCCTCGGACGTCGGCATCACGGCAAAAATCCTGAAGCTGGTCAACTCCGCCTTCTTCGCCATGGCTCAGCCGACCTCCAGCATCGAGCGTGCGGTGGCCGTGCTGGGCACCGAAACCCTGCGCACGCTGGCGCTCGCCATGGGGGCCTTCGAGTGCTTCAACTGTCAGAGCGCGCCGGGGCACTGCTCCATTGAGAAGATGGAAGCGCACTCGCTGGCGGTCGGTCAGCTGGCGCGCCACATGCTCACCGGGCGGCAGGAGCAGGAGGAAGCCTTTACCTGCGGGATGCTCCACGACGTAGGCAAGTTGGTGCTCGGGGCGCGCGCGCCGGAGCGGCTGCGGTCCGTGTTCGAGCTGGCGCAAGCGAAAAAACTGCCCATGTACCGAGCCGAACAGGAGCTCTATGGTGTCGACCACGGAGATGTGGGGGCCTTCCTGCTCGGCCTTTGGAACCTGCCTCTGACCACCGTCGAGGTTATCGCCAACCATCACCATCCGACCTGGCAGGCAGGTGGTCCGTTCGATCTGGGTATCTCGGTTCACCTGGCCGACGTGCTGGTCCACGAGACGAGCGAGTCGCCTCCCGACGGCTGCGATCAGTCGTTGTTTGTCCCGGATCCGGCCCTGGTGCGGGATCTGGGGCTCGAGTCGCGACTGCCCGAGTGGCGCGCGAAGGCACGGGAGCTTGGCGGCGGGAAAGGCGAGGCCTCATGAGCGAGCTCGCCAAGATCCTGTGTGTGGACGACGAACCGCAGGTGCTGGACGGCTTGCGCGCCAACTTGCGTCGGCGCTTTCAGGTGGCGACGGCCGGCGGCGGCGAGGAAGGCTTGCGGCAAATCGAGAGCGCCGGCCCGTTCCAGGTGGTGGTCTCCGACATGCGCATGCCGGGCATGGACGGAGCGCACTTTTTGGCCCGGGTGAGAGAGCTCGCCCCGGACACGGTGCGAATCCTGCTCACCGGGCACGCCGACCTGGACTCGGCCATTGCGGCGGTGAACGAGGGGCAGATCTTCCGCTTCCTCACCAAGCCCTGCCCGGCACCGCAGCTCGTCTCTGTCCTGGAGAGCGCGGCGCGCCAGTACCAGCTCGTCACCGCCGAGCGCGAGCTTTTGGAGAAGACCCTGCGCGGCAGCATCCAAGCGTTGGTCGAGGTGTTGTCCCTGGCCCAACCCACCGCCTATGGCCGGGCGGCGCGGGTCAAGGATCGGGTCTCGGCGCTGTGTCTGAAGCTTGGTGTCTCCGAGAGCTGGCCGCTGGAGATCGCCGCCTTGCTGTCACCCATCGGGGCCGTTGCCCTGCCCGACGAAGTGGTCGAGAAGATGGCCCAGGGAAAACCCCTGGACGAGCGCGAACGCGAGCAGGTGGCGCACCTGCCTGAGATCGCCGAGCGATTGCTGCAACGAATCCCGAGGCTCGAGCCGGTGCGCGAGATCCTGCGATATCAAGCACGAGCGTTCACTCCGCAGGACGGACTACCCCCGGCTGGAAAGGCCATCCCACTCGGCGCCCGCATGCTCAAGCTTCTGCAGGACCTCGACGAGCTGGAAACGCAGGGGCTGCTCCCCGCCCAGGCGCTGGATATCCTCCAGGGTCGCGCTGGCCAGTACGATCCCGAGCTGTTACACCCGTTGGGCGAGGTCGTCGATCGGGCTCGACGGGACATGGTGGTCCGCGAGGTCTTGCTCGATCAGCTGCGCGAGGGGATGCTCATCGCCGCAGACGTGAAGTCTGTGCGTGACACCCTGATCATCGCCCGCGGCAACGAGGTCACGCTTTCGCTTCTGGCGCGTATGCGCAACCTGCCGAAGGGCTTCATCCGTGAACCAGTCCGAGTGCTCATCAGAGGTTGATTCAGGACAATGCCGTAGTAAGAAGCCTGCTGAAACAGCCGTTGCTGAGTAGAAAACGACCCACTGGGTCAATTTCAACACCGTGGATTCAGTGCAATGTGGCGAGCGTGACCCTCAATCTCCATTTTTTTCGTTGCCTTCTTCCTCCATCTGCGGAAGGTCCTCCGGCTTGAGCCTCGGCAAGGATTCCAGGCTCAGCAGTGCGCGAATGTCCTTGGCGTAGGCGCCGCGCGGGTTCTGTTTGAGGTACCGTTCATACGCCTCGCGGGCTTTGGCCTCGTCACCGAGTACCTGGTAGATGGAGCCACCGAGGAGCCAGAGCTCGCTCTTCTTGCCGATGGCACGGGCGCCGCGTTCCAGCACCCGGCAGGCGGCGTCGTCTTGGCCCTGCTCGAAGAGCGCCAGCGCCAGGCCATAGTATCCGTCGATCTTCTTCGGCTGCTCGCGCACGGCCCGGCCGAACACGTTGGAGGCGGCGACGAAGTTTCGCGCCTGGTAGAACTTCCAGCCGCGGGCAATGAGGCGCAAGAACTGTAGCCTCCGCTCCACCGACATGCCGTCCTTGTGTGAGAGCGAAGCGGACGCGGCTGACGACGTCCCCGCGGTTTCTTCTTGTTCTGAGGCGCCTGCTATTGCTGATTCTTCCGGTGTAGGAGCCTGCTCGTCTTTCTCGTCCAGAGCAGGGGCCTCCACAGAAGCCTGGCTCGGCGGGGCCGGCGACTGGACGGAGATAGCGGCGACGGAGTTGTCCGCAGCCTCTGAAACCGAACGTTGTGAGAGTGCCTGGTACGCCAAGAATCCGATGAGCAACCCGCCGGCGATGGCGATGAGAATGTCCCGTATCCACCAGGACACTCGTGGCACCACCTCGGGCTCATCGACGATCTCGACCGGGGCGATGGAGTGAGCCGCCATCAACGCGATGTAGCTCTCGGCCACTTCCTGAAAATCGCCTGAAGACTCGATCTCCAATTTTTCCATGCCACCCTCCCGCGGGCACTCTTTTTGCAAATTATACGCCATGACATCAGCAAATAAAATACATGAATATCAATATGATAATAAATAACACCCGTCGCCCACAGGGTCATAATGTACCCACGGCAGATATCACACCAATCATTGATGCGTGCCAAAGAAAAAGAGTTGCGTCATGATTCAGTTTGAAAAAGAGAGGCCGACCGATTAACATTCCCACGGCTTATAAAAAGGATTGGTTGGTCCTTGAGGGAGGTCTCATGAGCACGTTGAAGAAATCGGGAGAAGACCTGGATCCCGCAGCCATCGAGCGCCAGAAGAAAGAATGCGAGGCCAGACTCACCGCGCTGGCGCAGGAGGAGCACGCGCTCGGCGAGGAGGACAAGGCAGTCGAGGTCAAGGCCCGCGAGGTGGAAGAGAAGGTCCGCGCCCTGGCCGCCGAGGAGGCCGAGCTCAACCGGCGCAAGAAGCTCGTCGCCGACGAGGCGCGCGAGGTGGGCAACCGGCGCACCGACATCGCCGCGCGTCGGCGCAAGATCGAAAAGGAGCGCGATGCGGTCCAGGCGCGCATGCGTTCTCTGGGAATGGAGGAGCAGGCCATTCAGGAGGCGCGGTCACGCGAGCAGGCCGCCGCCGAGGCCGAGAAGGCCGCTGTCATCCAGCGTCTGCCGCCGGGGGCGGAGAAACGCACCAGCCCTCGGGTCGAGGTGAAGGTCGAGGTGGCCATGCACACCGAGCACAACTTCTACATGGGGATCTCCGAGAACCTCTCCGAGGGAGGCGTATTCATCGCCACCTACGACAACCTCCCCATCGGCACTCAGATGGACCTCGACATCAGCCTCCCGGACAAACCACCCATCCACGTCCAGGGGACGGTCCGCTGGGTTCGCGAGTACCACAAGTTCACCGAGGACCTCTCGCCCGGCGTCGGCGTCCAGTTCCAGAACCTCACGGACCAGGACCAAGCCGCAATCAAGGAGTTCTTGCGCCGCCGGGCGCCGCTGCTGTACGAGACCTGAGCCCGCCGGTTTGACCTTCAAGATCGCCGCCGAGAACATCCCTATAAAACACTGACCGTGGAGTGAAAAAGCCGAGACGAAGAAGGGCAAAGCCAGCGAACGTCACTGAAAAGGAAAATTATCTGGCATCCCAAACCTCCTCCCTCGCCTCCCGACCCCCTCTCCGCAGCGGAGAGGGCGAACGAGATGAAGAGAGAAAGACTTTGGGGAGAGGTGGGGGTCAAGGGGGCTTGCCCCCTTGCCAAGTTCACTTCGGCAGCGGTCGGGTGAACCCCTTCGGCGCGGCCCAGGGCTTGGGGGTGCCGCAGTGGTACATGTCGAAAAACAAGATCACCGTCTTGTCGGCACAGACGACCTCGTAGCGGTCCACGATGTGCTCGTCCTTCTTCCCCTTGGGCACTGCCACGAAGGGATCCATCCAGGCCTCGTCGAACGATTCGCTCGCCATGGGGTTGCGTGGGCCCACGTTTCCTGAACGCTTGAAAGTGGGCGCCTGCCCGCTCGCGCACCGCAACTCCGAGAGGAAGAGGTGCTCGCCAGGCGGAAGGCACACCTCGATGGCCAGCTCCTTGGTCATTCCCCAGCTGGGTTCGAGCGCGGTCTGTTGGGCGACGCGGGTCGCGGCCGCATCCATGCACTGGCGCATGCACCCTTGCTGGCGCTCGTCGCGCTTCTTTTCGGAGAGATACTGGTCGTGATCCTTCAGGATGAAGCACTCCCGCACGCACCCATGTTGGATGGCGGCTCGCACCTTCTCGGATTCCTGGTCAGGGTCCTTTTGAGCTGGATCCCCGGCTAAAGCGGGTGGCGGCGAGCCGAACAAGAAGGCGGCCCACAAATAGGCGCTCCAGAGCATCGCGTCCTCCTCAGGCGTTCCTCGATCCGCCGGGGCGGCCGAGGAGATTGATTTGCAGACCCGGCTGATCTATACCGCAGCCCGGGAATATCGGGAAGCGGCAAGGCGTTGCAGCCGTGGTGCCTCGGCAAGTTCTGGCCTTGCGCCGGGGCCTCCAACCAGCGGGAGGATTCATGGACGTGAACATCCGAGCCATCAACGAGAAGATCGAGCGCGAGAGCGCATTTGTGGATCGGCTCGCCGCCGAGGTGGGCAAGGTCATCGTGGGCCAGAAGCCCATGGTGGAGCGCATCCTGATCGGGCTTCTGTGCAACGGGCACGTGCTCCTGGAAGGCGTGCCGGGCCTGGCCAAGACGCTCTCCATCAAGACGCTGTCCGACTGCGTGGCGGCGCAATTTCGCCGCATCCAGTTCACACCGGACCTCTTGCCCGCGGACCTGGTCGGCACCATGATCTACCACCAGCCGACCGGCCAGTTCCTGCCCAAGCGTGGTCCGGTGTTTACCAACTTCGTGCTGGCCGACGAGATCAACCGCGCCCCGGCCAAGGTGCAGTCCGCCCTGCTCGAGTGCATGCAGGAGCGCCAGGTGACCCTGGGCGACCAGACCCACCCCCTACCCGACCCGTTCCTGGTGCTGGCCACCCAGAACCCCATCGAGCAGGAGGGCACCTACCCGCTACCCGAGGCCCAGGTGGACCGGTTCATGCTCAAGGTGGTGGTGGGCTACCCCACCCGCGACGAGGAGCGCGAGATCATGGCCCGCATGGCGGGCGCGACCCCGCCGAAGGCGCAGGCGGTCGTCGGGGTAGAGGACATCCAGCGCGCCCGCGCGCTCATCCACGAAATCTACGTGGACAAGCTCATCAACGAGTACATCCTGGACATCGTGTTCGCCACCCGCGAGCCCAAGGCCTTCAAGCTGGAGAAGATCGCCGACTTCATCGCCTACGGCGCCAGCCCGCGCGCCTCCATCTACCTCAACCAGGCGGCCCGCGCCCACGCCTTCCTGCGGCACCGCGGCTACGTGACGCCGGAGGACATCAAGTCGGTGGCCCTGGACGTGCTGCGCCACCGCATCATCCTGACCTACGAGGCCGAGGCCGAGGAGATGACCAGCGAGGACGTGATCCGCAAGATCTTCGAGCAGTTGGCCTCGCCCTGAGGAGACCCGGACTGGCGCCGTGCCATGCTGACCCGCGACCTCATCCGCAAGATCCGCAAGATCGAGATCACCACCCGCCGGGCGGTGAACGATCTCATGGCCGGCCAGTACCACTCGGTGTTCAAGGGCCGCGGCATGACCTTCGACGAGGTGAGGCCCTACCAGCCGGGCGACGACGTGCGGGTGATCGACTGGAACGTGACCGCCCGCATGAACGACCTCTTCGTCAAGCAGTTCATCGAGGAGCGCGAACTCACCGTGATGCTGTTGGTCGACGCCTCGGGCTCGCTCTCCTTCGGCACGCAGGAGCGCTTCAAGTCCGAGCTGGCGGCGGAGATCTCCGCCCTGCTCGCCTTCTCGGCCATCCAGAACAACGACCGGGTGGGGCTGGTCATGTTCACCGACCGGGTGGAGAAGTTCGTCCCGCCCAAGAAGGGCCTGCGGCACGTGCTGCGGGTGATCTCCGAGGTGCTTTCCTTCCGGCCGGTCCATAGCGGCACCGACATCGCCGCCGGCCTGCAGTTCCTCTCCCGCATCAGTCGGCGCAAGACCATCTCCTTTTTGCTCAGCGACTTCTGGGCCGAGGGGTACGAGGCCGCGCTCAAGGTGGCCAACCGCCGCCACGACCTGGTGAGCGTGGTGCTGCGCGATCCCATGGAGCGCACGCTGCCGCCGGCCGGCCTGGCCAATTTCATCGATCCCGAGAGCGGCGAACAGGTGCTGTTCGACACCGGATCGGCCACCGCCCGCGAGGCGCTGCGGCGGTTGGTGGAGGACCGCTGGGAGGAGCAGCGGCGTCTGTTCTCCCGCCTGCGCATCGACTCGGTGGAGCTCACCACCGGTCAGGATTACCTGCGCCCGCTGTCGCTGTTCTTCCGGCAACGGGCCGCCCGGAGGGGCCGATGAGGCGCGCGCTCACTCTGGCCCTGGCGCAGATGCTGGTGTTTCCGGCGCTCGCCCAGGAGGCCCCGGACGCGGGCGCGGACGGCGGAACGACGGCCGGCGGCGCGGCGGCGGTCTCGGTCAGCGCCGAGCCGCGCGAGGCCAAGCTGGGACAACCCATCACCCTGTCCATCGAGATCCACGGCCGGGGCGCAACCTACCGGCTGCCGGAGAAGCTGCGCATCGCCCCCTTCGAGGAAGTCTCTCGCAAGGAACTCGGCGGCGACCCGCAGCGCATCACGCTCCAGCTCACCACCTTCGAGAAGACCGGCGAGCTCTCGGTGCCGGCCATCCCGCTGGAGGCCGTCGCCCAGGACGGCGGCCCCGCGGCCGCGCCGCTGGAGGTGCCGGCCGTCCCGGTGCGGATCGTCAGCATGCTTTCCGGAAGCGACGGCAAGCCGCGCCCGCCGACGGACCCCTTGCCGATCCACGTCCGTGATCTGCGTCCCGTCGCCGCGGCAGGGCTTTTGTTGCTGTGGCTGGCGCTGTGGCTCTACCTGCGCTTCGTGCGCCGGCCGGCCCCGGCGGCGGTGCTCCTTGCGCAGCTCGCGCCGCCACGGGAGGCCCACGAGATCGCCCTGGAGAAGCTGAACGCGCTGGTGCAGGCCGACCTGCTGCGCCGGGGCGAACACCACGAGTTCTTCCGCATCGTATCCGAGATCCTGCGCGAGTACGTGGGGAACCGCTTCGGGTTCTTCGCGCTGGATCTCACCACGCGCGAGCTGTGCGAGGAGCTGCGGGACCGGGTGACCCCGGGCCTCGATCTCGGCCTGCTTGCCCAGATCCTGCAGCAGGCCGATCTGGTCAAGTTCGCGCGGGAGCACCCCAGCGACGAGGCCTGCTCCCGGGCCATCAACGGCGCTTTCGCCATCGTGGAGGCCACCCGCTACCGGCCCGAACCGGCGCCCGCCGCCCCGACCCAGACGGAGGCCGGCTGATGCGCTCCTCGGAGTTCCATTACGCCGCGCCCTGGGCCTGGACGCTGCTGTGCGTGTTGCCGGCGGTGCTGCTGGCGGCCTTCTCGCGTTCGCTGCGCACCCGGCGCGGGCCGCCCTCGGCCGCGGGGGAACGCCTGCTGCCGGCCATCCTGATCTTCTGCGTACCGGCGACGCTGGGCGGCGCCGCGCTCTCGTTCTACGGGCTCCTCGGCCGCAGCGGCGCGCTGGAGGAGAACCCGTTCTTCCTGGGCGGGATCGGCCTGCTCGGCGCGGTGGTGCTGGTGCTGCCGCTGGCGCTGTGGCTGCGGGGAAGGCTGAACCCGGTCTTCACCCTGCCCACCGCCGGCCTGGCCCGGCGGGTCCCCTCTGGCCGGCCCGGGGTGCTGCGCCTGGCATCGCCGTTCTTCCGCGCGCTGGCCGTCGTGTTGCTGCTGGTGGGCCTGGCCCGGCCGCAGGTCTCCACGGTGGAGTCGGACGTCTATACCGAAGGCATGGACATCATCATCACCCTGGATCTCTCGACCACCATGCGTGCGGTGGACTTCTCCCCGCCCGGCCGGGCCTCGGAGCGCCTTTCCCGCATCGAGGGTGCCAAGCAGGTCATCGCCGATTTCATCCGGCAACGCAGCCACGATCGCCTGGGCCTGGTGGTGTTCTCCGGCGAGGCCTTCACCCAGTGCCCGCTGACCCTGGACTACTCGGTAATCGTGAACATCCTGCAGACGCTGCGCCCGGGGGTCATCGAGGACGGCACCGCCATCGGCGACGCCCTCATGGTCTCCGTCAACCGCTTGCGGGATTCCGAGAGCAAGAGCAAGGCCATCATCCTGGTCACCGACGGCGACGACAACATGAGCCGCATCGCACCCACCCAGGCCGCCGAGACCGCGGCCGAGATGAACATCCGCGTCTTCCCTATCCTGGTCGGCCGCGGTGGGCAAGTCCCCTACCCGGTGGGCACCGACGCCTTCGGCAACGTCCACTACCAGAACGTCGAGATGCGCACCAACCCGGAGCTGCTCAAAAACATCGCCACCCTCTCCAAGGGCGAGTTCTACCAGGCCACCGACACCCAGGCGCTACGGCAGGATTTGCAGTCCGTGTTGGATCACATGGAGAAGACGCGCCTGATGGATCCCGGCCGCTTCACGCGCCACACCGAGATCTTCCAGCTCTTGCTGCTCGGGGCGCTGCTCGCGCTGCTTCTGGACCTGTGCCTGCGGTGGTCGCCGCGGCTTCGCAGTTTTCCGTGAGGAGAGCATGCGTTTCGCCGGCAACGAGTGGTTCTTCTGGCTCACCCTGCTCCCGCTGATTCTGGCGCTGGGCATCACCGCGCTGGTGCGAAGGCTGCGGGATCGGGCACGCCTCTCCGGCGGGCTCTTCTTCCGGTTGGCGCCGGAGGTCTCGCTAGAGCGTGAGATCCTGACCATGTCTCTCGTCGTCCTGGCCTACGTGGCCCTGGTGCTCTCCCTGGCGCGGCCCCAGTTCGGCTCGGAGACCCGCCTGGTCAAGCGGCGCGGCGTGGACGTGGTGGCCGCCGTGGACGTGAGCCGCAGCATGCTGGCCCGCGACGTAGGCGGCTCGGGCACCCGACTCAAGCGCGCCAAGCTGGAGGTGAGCGGGCTCATCGATCGGCTCGAGGGCGACCGCATCGGACTAGTGGCGTTCGCCGGCGCGGCCTTTCCCCAGTGCCCGCTGACCTCGGACTACGCGGCGGCCAAGCTGTTTCTGCGCTCCATGGAAGCGGGCGCGATCCCGGTGGGCGGCACCAACTTCTTGCAGGCGCTGCAGGTGGCGGGAGATCTGTTCGAGAACGCCCGCGGCGGCTCGCGCTCCCGCGTGCTGGTGCTCATCACCGACGGCGAGGACCACGAGGGCGGCTTCGAGGCCGAGGTGGAACGGCTCGCCAAGGCCGGCGTGATCATCCACACCGTGGGCATCGGCACCCAGATCGGCGAGCTGGTGCCGACGGACGAGGGCGGCTACATGCGCTCCGAGGGCAAGCCGGTGATGAGCCGGTTGCAGGAAGGCACCCTGCGGGCCATAGCCGAGGCCACCGGCGGTATCTACATGCACTCGGCCGCGGGGGATCTGGGCTTCGACGCGGTGGTGGAGCACATCTCCCGGTTGCAGAAGGCCGACTACGAGTCTCGCCTGGAGACCGTGTACGAGGAGCGCTTCCAGATCCCGGCCCTGGTGGCCTTGCTGCTACTGCTGGCCGCCACCTTCACCCCCGGCCGCCGCGCCCGGAAACCGGAGGGAACGCCATGAGGAGCCCGGTTCCGATGCCCCTGATGCTGTGCGCCGGCCTGTGTCTCGCCGCCCCGCCCGCGGCGGCATGGGATCCGTTCTCGCGAGCGCTCCCAGAGGTCGAGCGCGGCAACGCGCAGTACGCCGAGCAACACTACGACCAGGCGCTGGAGAGCTTCGAGCAGGCCGAGTCTCGCCTCCACAACGAACCGCGCATCCACTACAACCGAGGCACGGCCTTGCTAAGCCTCTCCCGCGGCCGCGAGGCGCGCGAGGCCTTCCTGCGCGCGCTGGGCAGCGACGACCCCGAGTTCAAGAAGCGGCTCTATTACAACCTGGGCCAGAGCTTCTTCGCCGAGCAGGCCTTCCGCGACGCCGCCACCTACTTCCGGCGAGCGCTGGAGATCGATCCCGACTTCGACGACGCGCGCTACAACCTGGAGCTGTGCCTCCAGGCGCAGGAACAGCAGTCCAAGCAATCCGGCGACTCGCAGCAGAAACCGCAGCCACAGGACGGCCAGGATCGTCAGGAGGACGGCAAGCAAGGGCAGAACCAGGACAAGAAAGACCAGCAGGATCCGAAGGACCAGAAGCAAGACGCGCAGGACCAGGCGGGGAAGGAGGGCCAGGACTCGCAGGGCTCCGGCGACCAGCAAGACACGCAGGCCAAGCCCGAGCCCGGCCAGGACCAGCAGAAACAGTCCGCGGACGCCCAGCGCAAGGAAGGCCAGGACTCGCAGGCGCAGGATGCGCAGGACGGAAAGCAGGACGCCCAAAAGAAGGACGCGGACTCCGGCGAACAGAAGGACGACCGCCAGAATCCCGACGCCAAGGAGTCACAAGGCCAGGCGCAGCCCAAGGACGCCGACGCCGTGAAGGACGCGCAGAGAGAATCGCCCGACAAGGCCGGTCAGAGCCGCGAGGGCCGCGAGGCGCGCCGGCTCTCGACCCGGCAGGCGCAGGAGCTGCTGGACGCGCTGCGCGAGACGGAAAAGCCGTTCCAGCTCCAGCGATTCCTGTTGCCCAAGTTCCAACCTCGGGATAAGAAGGTGGAGAAGGACTGGTAACCTCATGCGCGGCGTGCGGCACCATGCGGTCGTGTGGCTCGGCGTGATGCTGTGCCTTTCGTTTTCGGCGGCGGCCGGTGAGGTTTCCTTCTCTGCCTCGGTCGATCGCAACGTGGTGGGCCTGGAGGAGATGTTCACCTTCACGCTCACCGTGAGCGTGCCCGACATCTCCCGCATCGAGAAGCTCACCCTGCCCGACACCGGCACGCTGAAGATCTTCTCGCAGCGGGAGCAGACGGCCACCACCTTCAGCCTCTCCGGCGGCTCGCAGGACTTCCGCCGCATCAAGAGCGTGGTGATGGTCCTCAAGCCGACGCGGGAGGGCGCGACCACCATCGGGCGCGCCAGCTTGCGCTACGCGGGTCAGACCTACACCACCGAGCCCATCGCCATCCAGGTGACGAAGAGCGCCCCCCAGAAGAAGCCACGGCAGCGCTCGCCCGGCCCCGGGATGTCTCCCTTCCCCTTCGACGATGACTTCTTCCGCTCGCCCTTCGACGACCCGTTCTTCCGCTCGCCGCTGGACGAGTTCCTGGGGCGCCCGCGCGAGATCGACGAGAAGGACGCCTTCGTCGAGGCCTACCTCTCACCGGACGTGGTGGTGCAGGGGCAGCAGGTGACAGTGACGCTCATGGTGTACTCCCGCATCGACGCCCGCATCGGCGAGACGCGCTGGCCCAAGTTGGATGGCTTCTATTCCGTGGACCGCGATGTCTCCGGCGCGCGCACCGAGCAGAAGTTCATCGACGGCGAGCGGTACATGTACAAGCTGCACCAGCAGAAAGCGCTGTTCCCCCTCAAGGCGGGCGAGATCACGCTCGATCCCATCTCGGTGGAGATGGTTCTCTCCGCCTCTCCCTTCGCGCAGGAGACCCGCACCCTCAAGACCCGGCCGCTGAAAATCAAGGTGCTGCCGCTGCCCGAGGCGGGCCGCCCGGCCGACTTCTGCGAGGCCAACGTCGGGCGCTTTTCCCTGAGCGCCGCGGTGGACACCACCCAGGCGACCCTCAACCAGCCCGTCACCCTGACCCTGACCCTGCGCGGCACGGGCAACATCCACCAGGTGCGCGCCCCGGAGTTCCCCGCGCTGGACAAGTGGAAGCGCTTCGACCCGGCCGTCGACATCCAGTCGCCCAAGGCGGGCGCCGAGGTGCGCGGCACCAAGACCATCGAGTACGTGCTGGTACCGCTGGCTTCGGGGGAGCACGTGCTGCCGGCGCTGCGCCTCTCGTTCTTCGATCCCCAAGACAACCGCTACCGCACCGTGCAGACCGAGCCCATCACCATCCAGGTGGCCGCCAGCGCGGACAGCCCCGCCGGCACCGAGCCGGGGCGCGAGGTCAACCTGCTGGCCGGCACCTTCCAACCCATCCGCTTCGAGAGCACCCTGTCCGGCCATGGGCCACCGCTGTACCGCAGCCGCGCCTTCCTGCCGCTGCTCATCCTGCCCCCGGCGGTGTGGCTCTTGCTGCTGCTGGGCAGCGCCGTGTCCCGGCGGCTTCAGTCCGATTCGCCCCGCGGCCGGGCGCGCCAGGCCATGGCCCGAGCGCGCGGGCGGCTCAAGCAGGCGACCCGCCACGCTACCGCGGGACGGGCACCGGAGTTCTTCTCTGAGATCAAGGCCGCCTTGCTGGACGCGGTGGAGGCACGCCTGGGCGCGTCCGCCCAGGGCATGTTGATCGAGGAGATCCGGCGGGGTCTGAGCGCGGACGGCGTGGGCACGGCCATCGTGGAGGAGCTGCTGCGCGAGCTCGAGAACTGCGACTTCGGCCGCTTCGCTCCCTCGGCTTCCCGCGGCCAGGAGATGCAGGATTCGCTTCAGCGCAGCCGACGCCTGCTCCAGGAGCTCAACCGCGCCGGCAAGAGGAGCGCCCCATGACCCGGCTGCTGCTCGTCAGCTCGCTCCTGCTCTGGGCGGGCGCCTCGAGCGCGGACGACGCTCCGGCGCCCCCCCCCGCCGCCTTGGGTTCCGCCTCACCCGCCACCCGCACGCTGGATGAAGAGCTGTTCGAAGTCTTTCGACGGGCCAACCAGGCCTATCTCGCCGGCGACTACGCCGCGGCCATCACCGGGTACGAGCGCATCCTCAATGCCGGTCGGATCCATCCCGACGTGACCTACAACCTGGCCAATGCCTACTACCGGGCCGGCCGCAAGGGCCTGGCGGTGTTGTTCTACGAGAAGACGCTTTCCAAGAATCCGGCCGACGAGGCCGCCCGCTTCAACCTCTCGCTGGTTCAGAAGGAGCTCATCGATCGGGTGCTGCCCACCGGCGGAGCGACCTCCGCCGAGCCTCCGTGGGAGGCTTTCGTCCGCTCCCTGCCTCCCACCGGCTTGACGTACGTCTTTTTGGGGCTATACCTCGTGTTCTTCGCCGTGGCCGTGACGCGGCGCTTCGTGCGCTCCCGCCCGCTGTACCGGCTGCTCTTCTGGGTAAACGTGCCGCTGCTGTGCCTGGCGCTGGTCGCCGGTTCGTTGCTCGCCGCCCGGATGTACGCGGAGGAGCGCGTCCACTACAGCGTGGTGATCGTCCCCACCGCCCCACTGCGGGAGGGCCCCGAGCGGACCGCCAAGGCACTGATGGAACTCCACGAGGGGCTCAAGGTGCGCACACTCTCCGAGAGCGGCGAGTACGTCCGGGTGCGCCTCTCCAACGGCGTGGAGGGCTTCCTGTTACGGAACCAGGCCGGCGAGATCTGATTGACGCTCCGAGGGGTTCCGTGGTACCTTGCCCCGCGTTTCGTCGCGACGTTCCGGGGCGCGCCCGAGGACGGACCTGGGTCAGGAGGTAAATCGGTGAAGCGCCTGAACATCCGCCTGCTGGCCGCCTCCCTGGCCCTGAGCGTGGGCTGCGCCTCGGGGCCAACGGCGCGGCCCAAGGTCTCCTACAAGGTCTCGGCGCAGGAGAACTTCGCCAAGGGCATGAAGGCCTTCCAGGACAAGGACTACCTGGAGGCCATCGAGTTCTTCACCTTCGTCAAGACCAAGTTCTCCTACGACAGCCGGGCCGCCGAGTCGGAGCTGATGATCGCCAACTGCGAGTTCGCCCGGGAGCGCTACCTGGAGGCGGCCGAGGCCTACACGGGCTTCATCAAGATGCACCCTCGGCACCCGCGAGTGCCGTTCGCCACCTTCCGCGTGGGCATGTGTTTCTACCACCGCATCCCCAGCGATTGGTGGCTGTTTCCACCGGCATACGAGCTGGACACGGAAGAAACCGAGCGCGCCATACGCGAATTGCAGCGTTTCCTGAACGCCTACCCGAACGACGAGAACGTTCGTGCGGCCCGCGAGGCGCTCCGCGAGTGCATGCTGCGCATGGCCCAGCGCACCCGGTTCGTGATGAACTTCAACGGCAAGCGCAACCGCCACCGCGGGGCGTTGTGGCGCGCGGAAGAGCTGCTGGCGCGCTATCCCGGCCTGGGCTTCGACGAGGAGGCGCTCTTCGTGAAGGGCCGCTCCCTGGCGGACCTGGGCGAGGGCGCACGCGCCCGCGAGGCGCTGGAGAGCCTGCTCGAACGTTTCCCGAGCGGCTCCTTCGCCGGCCCTGCCCGGCGCCTGCTGGAAAGGCTGCCGGCCGCAAGCGTTTCAAAACCCGCCCCGGCACCGGCCGCGCCCGCGGCGCACATGGATCCAGCGCAGACCCCCGCCGCTCCGACCGCCGCCCCTCCCCCTCCCGCGGACGCACCGGCCCCGGCGCCATCCGACGAGCCAACGCCGGAAGGGGCGGGTGCGTGATCCGGTCAGGTAGAGCCCTCTCGCTGTTCCTCCTGCTGGCGGCGGCCTGCGCTCCAGGCGAGCCGAAATCACCGGAGGAGTTTTCTCACGCCCTCGCTCGCTGGTTGCAGGGCGCGGACGCCGGGGGCATCCTGAACCTCGTGGACATGCGCTACCAGGACGAGGTGGGCGGCCAAGGCCGCCTGGGAGACGACCTGCGCCAGCTCTTCACGGTGTACGGGCCCTTGCGGCTCCGCTTCGAAAAGCTCGTGGAGGACGGCGACATTTGTACCGGCACGGTCCGGCTCAAGGGGCGCGGGCTCACCTTCCACGGTCCCTGGAAGCTCAGCTTGATCCCCGGGCCCCAGGGGCCGCTGATCGGAAGCGGGGTGTTGCCGGAGCTACGCCTGGTTTTGAACACGCTGCGCGAGCGCCGCCTGGCCCTGGAAACCGGCGTGGTGGAGCGTCTGGCCGACGTGGTGAGCCACACCTACCACGATCGCAACGGCGGGCGCGACGAGCTCGTGTCCCGGCTGCGCGGTGAGCTGCTGGCCTCCTATGGTATGGCGGTGATCTACCGGGACCTGGACATCACGGTGGAGGCGACCTCCGCCAGCGCCAGGGTCAAGCTCCTCCTGGTACGCCACACCGGTCCGGACAAGGTCATCGAGGAGAATCGCGAGGAGACGCTTTCCTTGGTGCGTGAGGGAAGCAGCTTCCGCCTGGCCGGCGGCCTGGATTGACGCGCCGGCTGTACCGCGGGGAGAGTGCCATGGACGACAAGACCAAGGAGTTGCTCAAGTTGGGCCGCGAGGCCTACCGCAAGAAGGAGTACTCCCGCGCCGAGAGCTACCTGGCCCAGGTGGTGGACGACCAGGGAACGTTCGCGGACGTCTTCAACATGCTGGGCGTCATCTACCACGACCGCGGGCTCTTCTCCAAGGCGCAGAAGAACTTCGAGCGCGCCCTGGCCATCAACCCCAACTACACCGAGGCGGCCCTCAACCTGGCGGTGACCTACAACGATCTTGGACGCTACGAAGAAGCGCGGGCCATCTACTCCCGGGTGCTGGAGGTGGGCAAGAACGAGCCCGGCGAGCTCGACCCGTTCGTGCGCGGCAAGGTGGCCAACCTGTACGCCGACATCGGCGACATCTACCAGTCGGCCGGTCTGTACGACACGGCCGCGGTCGAGTACCGCCGGGCGCTGACCCTGGGGCCGGGTTTCGTGGACATCCGCCTCAAGCTGGCCCAGGCGCTGCGGGATGCCGGCAAGCGCGAGGAGGCACTGGAGGAGCTGCGCCGGGTGGTCCAGGAGCGGCCCACCTTCGTACCGGCCCGCATCCACCTGGGTATCACCCTGTATGCCATGGGGCGGATTGGCGAGGCGGTGACCGAGTGGCAGGAGGCGCTGCGTCTGGAGCCGGAGAACCGTAGCTGTCAGATGTACCTCAACCTGATCAAGGAAGGGCCCAAGACTCCCTGAAAGTTGCGTACCCCGCGCGGGGTGGTAACATGGCTTCAGGGAAACCGGTGCTGGCACAGGAGCTCTCGATGCCGGGCGAGCTTGAATCCGAACCGAAACGCTTCGCGCTGCGCTTCATCTCCGGAAAGTACCAGGGCGGCGAGTTTCCCCTCCAGCCCAACCGCGAGATCGTCATCGGCCGCAGCTCGGATCTCGACATGGTTTTGGTCGAGGACATGGTGTCGCGCAAGCACGCCAAGATCCTGACCACCGATCGCGAGATCGCCATTCAGGACCTGGGCTCCACCAACGGCACCTTCGTCAACGGCGAGAAGGTCAAGAAGGCCCGTCTCAAGGAAGGCGACCGCATCCTGATTGGCACCTCCATCCTCAAGCTGGTGGCGCTCTCCGGGCCGGCCGGCGCCGACCGCGACAAGCCGCTCAACGACGCCGAGATCCGCTCCATGCTGGAGCAGGTGGCCGCCAAGAAGGCCCGCAGCTCCTCCCCCATGTCAGGAAAGATCGAGGAGGTGCCGGTCCCGGACCTATTGCAGCTCTTCTCCACCAGCAAGAAGAGCGGCGTGCTCAGCATCCGGCCCAGCGCCGGGGGCGAGGGCCGCATCTACATGCGCAACGGCCGCATCTACTACGCCTCCATCAACAACCAACACGAGCTCGGCCCGCAGAAGGCCTTCCAGCGCATCCTGGCCTGGCCCGAGGGGCTGTTCGAGCTCACCGGCCCCTCCACCGAGAAGTTCATGCTCGAGCTGGACGAGAGCACCGAGTCGCTGCTCATGGAGGCGGCGCGCCAGACCGACGAGCTCAAGCGCCTCGAGCCGCAGCTCCCCGCCCCCACCACGCGCTTTTCGCTGGCCAGCCCCTTGAACCCCCCGCTGCGGGAGCTCAACCCCGACCAGCTCGACACCTTGCAGCTGGTCATCAACCTGGGCCGTCTGAGCCAGGTCCTCGACAAGAGCATGCTCTCCGACCTCGACACCTGGCAGGCCGTGCTGCACCTCATCCGCAAGGGCTACATCCGTGAGGCCCGCGGCGGCAGCCAGGGCTGAAATTACTTTCACCAAGCCATTGACGGAACATGTCGGGCGAAGGCTATGCGCGGCGCGCCACCCGGCGCAGCCGTTTCCACAACCCCCGCGCCTCCTCGATGCCCAACAGCGCGGCCAGGCCGAAGTAGGCGACGCCGAAAAGCGAGAGCACCGCACACGCCTGCGGGATGGGATGCAGGCTCGAAAGTAGCCGCGCGAGCCCGAAGGCCACCCCCGCCGCCACCAGGCCCGAAAAGAGCAGCCGCAGCACAAACCCCATCGGCAAACCCGTCCGGCCCACGCGCCGGTTCAAAAAGCGCCGCAACATGGCAAGCTCGACCCAGGCGGCCAGGCCCGCCGCCGCGGTGAGGCCCGCCACGCCGAAGCGAAGATCCAGTCCGAGCCAGCGCGGCACAAGCAGCGCCGCCATCGCCCCCAGGCCGGCGCCGAGCAGCACGCGGCAGGTGGCGGTCAAGAGCGGGGTGCGCGTGTCGCGCAGGGCGTAGAACGCCGAGGCGTACAGCCTCCCCAGCGTGGCCGCCAGCAACCCCGCCGCGTACCCGGCCAGCACCGCCCACACGTACATGACGTCCGCGCGGGTGAACTCCCCGGTCTGGTAGATGGCGCCCACCACCACGTCCCCCAGCGCCAGGAACCCGATGGCCGAGGGCACGACCAAGAGCGCGATCCGTCGCAGGCTGTGTCCGATGCGCTCGCGCAGGGCGGCGGCCTGCTTCTCGGGGTCCCCCTGGACCTCGGACATGGCCGGGAGCTCCGCGGCCGACACCGACATGCCGAACAGGCTCACCGGCAGAAGGTACAGCGTCTGGGCGTACCCCAGCGCCGCCATGGCCCCGTGCGGCAGCAGCGAGGCGATGAGCTCGTCCACGAAGGCCGAGATCTGCACCACGCCCCGCCCCAGGCAGGCCGGCAGGAAGTTTCGCAGCACCGTGCGCACCGACTCGAGCGCGAAGAAGAACCCGGCCCGCAGCCGGCCAGCCAGGCGCACGGCGAGCGGCGCCTGGATGAGGAACTGCAGCGCGCTCCCCGCCACCGAGGCCCAGGCCAGGATCGGCGCGAGCGTCTCCTGCCCGCGCCCGCCGAAGGTGATCATGGCCGCGATGAGCACGGCGTTCCAAACCACCGGCGCGGCGTAGGAGAGGAAGAAGCGCCGGTGGCTGTTGAGGATGCCCAGGCACCAGGCGGACAGCACCAGCAAGCCCGCCCCCGGGAACAGGATGCGCACCAGCCGGATGGTGAGCTCCCGCTTCTCGCCGGTAAACCCCGGCGCAATGGCGGCGACCAGCGCCGGGGCGAAGGTCACGCCCAGGGCCACCACCAACGCCACCAGCAGGCCCAGGCTGGCCAGGACGCCGGAGGCGACGTGCTGCGCCTCCTCGGCTTTTCCTTCGCTGCGCAGGCGCGCGTACACCGGGATGAACGAGGCCGACAGGGACCCCTCGCCGAAAAGGTTTTGCAAAAGGTTCGGGATACGGAAGGCCGCCCGGTAGGCGTCGGCCACCCAGGAGTTGCCGAAGTAGTGCGCGAACACCCGGTCGCGGACGAGCCCGAACAGGCGGCTCAGCAGGATCCCCGCGCCGACCAGGATCGCGTGCCTGCCCCCGCCTGACGGCGACGCCGGGGGAGCGACGCCCTGGGCTTCCTCGGCCGGGTCGGACACGGTGTGCTCACTCGGAGACGATGCGGAACTCCACGCGGCGGTTGGCCTCCTTGCCGCGAGGCGTGCGGTTGGAGGCGATGGGCTTGCTCTCGCCGAAGCCGACGGACTGCAGGCGCTCCTCCTCGATGCCCTGCTTGATGAGGTAGTCCTTGACCGAGCCAGCGCGTTTCTCGGAGAGCATCTGGTTGTAGGCGTCGGGGCCGTCCGAGTCGGTGTGGCCCTCGATGGAGATCTTCATCGTCGGGTAGTCCTTGAGCACCTGGGCCACCTGGTTGAGCAGGCCGAACGACTTGGGCAGGATGTCCCATTTGTTGTAGGCGAAGTAGATCTTCTCCTTGATCTCGATCTGTTTCTTCTCCCGGTTGACCTTGACCAGGGAGAACTTGCGCGGGCAACCCTTGCCCTGCGGGCTATCGGGCGGTCCGGGCTCGTCCGGGCACTTGTCTTCCTTGTCGATGATGCCGTCGCCGTCGCGGTCCGGGCAGCCCTGGTACATGGCCGGGCCAGGCTCGTCGGGGCAGGCGTCGTCCTTGTCGATGATACCGTCCCCGTCGCGGTCCGGGCAGCCCTTCAGCTCGACCTTGCCGGGGTCGTCCGGGCAGGCGTCGTCCTTGTCCGGCACGGTGTCCTTGTCGCGATCGGGGCAGCCCTTGGTCTCGGGCGGTCCTGGGTCGTCAGGGCACTCGTCCTCGACGTCGGGGATGCCATCCTTGTCGCGATCCAGGATCGGGCAGCCCTGGTTCTCCTTCGGGCCGGGATCCTTCGGGCACTTGTCCTCGGGATCGATCAGCCCGTCGCCGTCCGTGTCGGGCGGCGGGCAGCCCTGGTACTCGGGGAGCCCCGGGACCTCGGGGCACTGGTCGTCCACGTCGGGGATGCCATCGCCGTCCTTGTCGGTCTTGGCGATGGCCACCACCTTGGGCGGCTCCTTGATGAGCACCTTCTTGGGACCGCAGTCCTTGGAGTCCTCGATGGCCCGTTTGATGGATGACATGGCCACCTTGACGTGCTCGTCGGCCCGCAGCCAGTCGCCCTGGTCCAGCTCGTCCTCGGCGAACTGGGTGTTGGACTCGGCCAGCGCCAGATCCCGCGGCGCGCACTTGTAGGCGCCGCTCTCGCGGGCCTTGGCGATGTCGCGTTTGAGAACCTCCACGTCGGCCCGCAACTTCGAGCCACTCACGCAGGCGAAGAGCCCGCCCATGGCCAGCGCCAACAGGCCCAGCAGGCATTGGTTGCGAACGGTCGGCTTCATGTGAGCATCTCCCGGCGGTCCTTCTCGATGGCGGCTACTCTTCCGGCTTGAGCGAGCGCTCGCGCGCCTTCTCGGACAGGGCTTTGGCCTTGCGCGCGTAGTCGATAGCGTACTCGAAGTCCGAGTATCCCCACTTCTCGCGGGCCTTGTGCAGGTACTGTTCGGCGGAGACGTACTCGTAGGGCGACTTCTTCTCGGCGTCGGCCACCCGGGCGCCCTCGAGCGCGGTGTCGGCCTTCAGGATGAGGTGAGTGGACTCGACCGGCCCGCAGCCACCGACGGCGAGCGACAGCCCAAGAACCGCAAGGCACACAGCAATCAATGTGGCGCTCTTCATCTTTGACCTCTTGGAAAAACGCCCAATCACGCGATTTATGAAGCAATTAGCAGACCCCCGCGCGGACTGTCAAGCGCTTTTCCCCCTCATCCCTTGGGGCTGCTCCCCGACGCCGAGGGAGCCTTGGCCGGGGCGGAAGGGGCTGCCGACGCGACAGCCGCCTCGGAGGTGGCGCCCGGGTTCAGCAGGCGCTCGAAGGAGCCGGCCTTCGAAGGATACGAGGAGGTCGCGCCCGCCGGCGGGAGCGGATCGGCGGGCATCTGGCGGAGCAAGATCGCCTGGCGGATCTTCCGGCCCTCCACCTCGAAGAACACCAGCAGGAAGATCCACCCGCCGAGGAGCACCGGTATGGCGAAGGCGAGCACCGCCGGGAGCGGCGTCGAGAAGAAGGCCGGGGCCTTCTCCAGCTCCAGCCCCGCGGCCACCACCGCCAGCCGCTCGCCGAATACGAAGAGCAAGACCACCCCGGCCACGAGAAACAAACCGGCCAACCCGGCCGGCAGCCAGGTCACGCCACCGCGGCACAACAGCACCCCGACCCAGAACCCCGCGGCGGCGAGCACCGGCAGCGCCGCCAGGAAGGCCAGGGCCATCCAGATGTTGAGCGCCTCCGGATCCAACAGATACAGCAGGCTCCACCCGGGAACCTGGTAGAGCAGCACCGCCGCGAGAGGAACGACCACCAGCCCGACGAAGCACAAGAGCCCGGGGAGGTACGGCCCCCGGTGCTGGCTCTTCTCGCGCCGGACCTGCTCGCGGGCGGTGAAGGCTACGGAGAACCCCGCCGCAAGGCATAGGAGCGGAAACAGGATGACGATAGCGCCCACCTCCCTTCCCGGCGCGGCATTATGGCACAGGCGGCGGCCTCCACCAAATCATTTGATCGGCCCGCGTCGGTTGCGAGCATCGGAAAGAACGGCTACAATGCCTTCTTCTGTCAAAGGAATGCGGCCATGCGATGGATGTTTCAAGAGGGCTCGTGTCTTGGAGCTCAGGACAGCGAGGTCAGAAGAGCCTGTGCTTTCGGAAGGTGAAGAAAAGATGGGAGGTCATGCCAATTGACTCCAAGAGTCCCTTCAAAGGAGTTCGTAAAAATCTCCGGCCTGATCCTGCTGGGTTTGGCGCTTTGCTCCCCGGCGTGCAGCCCTGACAAGACCCCGCTCGACGCCGCCCTCGACGGCGATGGAGACGGCGACGCAGACGCGGATGCGCATGACGCCGGGCCCGACGGGGGTGAAGGCGGAGCGCAAGACGACGGCAGCGCGGGCGACGATGGCGGGCTGCCGGACGGCGGCGAGGCGGACGGGACCTGCGACGGGGGCGGCGACCCCGGCTCCGACCTGTGGGGATGGTGCCCCGCGAGCGGCGAATACCTCGGCGGGGACTGGAAGTGGCGCCTGCGCGTCACCGGGGCGGCGCTGTACTGCGGCACGTTCGACGAGAGCCGAACCCTCGAGGACGAGCTCTTCAAGAAGTCGCAGCTGCGCATCATCCCGGGAGACTATCCGCTCCCGACCGTTGACGGCACCTACCCGTTCCGATTGCCCTTGTGCCTCAAATACCAGGCCGGCCAGGAAAACCCGCAGTTGGCGGGAGCCGGAACCTTGCAGGCGACGTTCACCACCTATCAGGGCGACCTGTACTTCAACTTCAACCTGCGCCAGCCGCTGCTGGCCCCGTCCGGCGCGCAGTGGGAGTTTTCGCTGCACCTCTCCGGTATGATGCCGCCCGGCGGCGACACCATCGCGCTCGACGGCTCCCACCCGGACGATTGCAGCGGCACGCCGGTCGTGTACGTCGAACTCCTGACGTGCCGGGGCGACTGCGCGAGCTGGCTGGATGCACGGGTGTTCGACTCCTGCGCCTTCGAGGACATCCCCGAGGGTGTCCACCGGCTCACCTTCGCGGGCGGCGACATCGAGGTCGGCCTGCGCATCGGCTGTAGCCCGGCGTCCACGGAGCCCGGCATTTTTTCACGGGCCAGCGGGACCCTCGACGGCACGGCCTTCGATCAGCGCGACTACTGGCGTCTCATCTACAACCCGGCGCACCACCACTTCTCGCGGGACGCGGCGGTGCTGTTCGATACTCCCATCGGCCCCGCCTGCGGCCTCAAGCTCGAGGGCCTCGACCCCTTCTGCTGCCGGCCGCTGCGCCCGGAGTGCTACAACGAGTGCCAGAGCACCCTTTCGCTCATCGACTGCGACCTCGGCGCCATCGAAAAGCGCGATATCGAGAGCGAGGCCTGGGAGAAGTAAGTGCAAGCAAAAAAACCAATTCGATTGAGCGCGGCGCGCAAGGCGGATCCTCCATGCAGCGGAGCGACTTGGCAGCGAGCAGTTCAGAGGAACCGCCGCAAAGCAGCCACGCTACCCGGAAAAACCTTCAACTAAGGAAAAACAGAAAAATCTTCGGAGAAAACCTTCCACCTAGGAAAATCGTAGAACAGACTGAATGCCCTCTTCATCGAAGATGAAGGGGATGCCTGCATTCCCTTCTTGTTAGCCGAAGAAGCCAAGCCCGACCGCCGTCGATTACCTTCCTTCGCTCCGGCTCAGCTCATGTCTGCGCCTCGCTACGGAAAACGAGCAACAACCGCTCATTTTTCGATGCATCACCCTTTCGTTGCCGTGGCGAGCGCAGCCTGTCGCGAAGCGGCGGAAAGCCCTGGCTCAGGGAGCGGGCTTGGCGGGCGGCGCGGCGGGGGTCTCGGGCGTGGCGGGCGCCGGGGCAGGCGGCGCCTGGCGCGCCACCGACCAGATCTTCTCGAAGGGGATCTTGATCGCGTCCTTGCCCTTGGGCCGCACCCGCACGCCGGAGTGCACGCACTCGACGAACTCGCCCTCGACGATCTCGGACTTCTGCTCGATCCGCACCAGATCGCCCGCCTGGAACTTGCAGTAACCCCAGAACTCCTCGGGCACCGGGCGGCGCTCCTCCTCTTCGGCCTTGCGCCGGGCCTCTTCCTCGGCGGCCCGTTTGGCGGCCTCCTCGGCCTGCTGCTTCTCCAGGGCCAGGCGGCGGGCCTCCTCCTCGGCCTTCTTCTTCTCCTCCTGGGCCTTTCGCTTCTCTTCCTCGGCGCGCTTCTTCTCCTCGGCGGCCTTGGCCTTCTTCTCGGCCTCGATCATGGCTCGCGTCCTGGGACGGGCAGGTTGGACGGACAGCGGCGCGGGAGGAGACTCCTTGACCGTTTCGGCAACAG
The DNA here is from genome assembly GCA_012798435.1 of Myxococcales bacterium. Classification (GTDB taxonomy): domain Bacteria; phylum Myxococcota; class B64-G9; order B64-G9; family B64-G9; genus JAAZNF01. The sequence goes on from JAAZNF010000022.1 coordinate 65,949, forward strand.
GAGCGGTGGGAGCCGACGACCCCGCCACCGGGGTTCTCTCAGGAGCGGGCTCGGATGCCGCAGGTGCCGGCGCGGCCGGAGCTGGCGGTTCGGGCCGGGCGTCCGGCGAAGCAGCGGGCGCGGTTTGGTTCAGGAAGCGGATGCCCTTGGCGTGAACCACGGTGCAGAATCTGTTGTAAAGTAGCAGATACAGGCTCCACTGGTCCACCACCACCTCGATGAGCGCGTCTGCCCGGGCCTTGGCGCGGGCTTTCTCCAGCGCCGTATTCAGCGAAGCGTCCAGGTGTCTCGGGATGCCCAGGAAGAAATCCATGCAGCTTTCGACTTCGACCGGCCCGAGCACCTCGTAGCGAACTCCCGCCAGTGGGGCGGTGGAGTCGCTCATGGCGACCGGAGTGAGACAAGCCGAGTCCATGAGCGTGAAAATCGCGATCGTGGCGACGAGCGCCCAAGCTTGGTTTCTGCTGTGCATGCCGTTCCTCCTGGACTTGACCGCAGGGAGTGTTATCCCAAACCCGCCGCGTCTTGCAAGTCTCTACGCATTTTTCCGAACGCCATGATCGCGCGAACGGGTCCCGCCGCCTCTCCCCCGGCTCTCGCCCAAAAGATCGTTCGCCGGGGACCCCTTCGGCGTCACCCGTTCGCATGCGCCACCATTCGCTGATTTTCGTGGTTCAACTCGATTTCTAACGTGGCCTGCGCAGGATGGCGCCGTCCTCGCCCACGGCGAACCACCCCTCGCTGGGGTGCAAGCAGGCCGAGAACAGGCCAATGGTGGTGCCGCTGTACATGCGGCTGAAGACGGCGCCGTTCTTTCGCAGGATGGTGCCCATCAGGCCCACGATCACGATCTCGCCTTCGGAATTCCCCGAAATCCCGACCAGGTCCTCGCCGACGGGGGTGGGCACGAGGCTCCAGGCGGTGCCGTCGTAGTGCGCGACGGCGCCGTCCTCGCCCACGGCGTACACGTCATCCTGCGCCCTGCCCCACAACCGGACCAGTTCACTGAGCTGGAGCACCGGGGCATCGGCACGGCTCCAGGTGGTCCCGTCGAAGTGCAGCAGCGGCGGCGGCGTCCCCTCGCCCGTCACCCATACGTCGGAGGCCGAGCTTCCCCAGATCGAGGTGAAACGCGCCTCGACCGGGACGGTCATCGGCGCAAAACCCGCCGCCGAGCCGCGCAGGATCACCTTGTCCCCGGCCACGAACACGTCGTCCTCGGCGGCCACGAATCCGGCCAGGAGATCGCCCTTCACCTCGGCGGGAAGAGAGACGCTCCCGAACCCGGCGCCACAGTCCCGCATGAGCCTTCCCTGGGCGCCGGCAAGCCAGGCGCAGCCGTCTGGACGGCCGAAGACGGCATTGAGATAAAGCGAGCCGTGGTGCTCCTCGCTCCAGCCGCCGGCTGTCCGCCGTAGCAGGGTCCCGCCCGAACCGCAGGCGAACACCCGTGCCCCCCCGTCGGTCCACAGGGAGCGCAAGCGCGCCCGCGGCCCCGCGATGATCTCTTTCCATTCGGTGCCGTCGTGGCGGCGGAGCAGCCCGTTGCCTCCCACTGCCAGGGGGTGCTCGGCATCTCCGCCGATCCCATACGTCATTTTACCGGGGAACTCTCCGAAGGTGGTCCATTCGCTCCCCTGGAGGCGAACCACCAGGCCGTTGCTGTTCATGAGGTTGTAGCCCGAAAGCAATATCTGGTCCGGCCCATGGAGCGCGAGTGCACTGATAAGGAACCCCAGCATGGAGTTCAGGGTCGACCAGGCGCTCCCATCCCAGGCGAACACGTCGCCGTTCGCGCTGGTGACCGCCCGGAAACCGTCCGGCAGGCCCCGCACCGCGCTGAGGTGGACATTTGCACCGATGTTGCCACGCTGCCAACGCTCGCCGTCGAAGTCCATCAGTGCGCCGAAATCCCCCACCGCGTGGACGTCGATGGAGTCTTTCGCCCACACGTCCCACCAGGTGTCGAGCTGATTGCCGGTATCGATGGGCGCTTGCCAGTCCTTGCCATCGAAGAACTGGAGCGTGCCGCGCCCACCCGTCACCCAGATCTTCCCGGGGGCCACCGCGAACACTCCGTTGAGATCGGTGAACGGTCCCTGCGGCAACGCCTCCCAGCCGTACCCGTCGTAGTGGAGGACCAGGCCGCCCTTGCCCGTGACGAAAACATCCGCAAGAGAGGTCCCGTGGATACGGCGGAGCTCCTGCTCGGTCGGCAGCGGGATGGAGACGAGGTCGGTCCCGTCGAAGTGCAAGAGCGTCCCGGCGCCGCCGCTGATGAAGGCGTTGTTCTCGTCGTACTGCCACACGCCCAGGAAATTCTCGGTGCGCGGAACCGGATTCTCGAAACACCAACCATCCAACGAGCAAGCGGTCTTGCGGTCGCGAACGCAGACGCTGTTCTCCTCCCGGTACCCCGGATCGCACCGGCACAAAAACGAGGCTCCGTCCCTGACACAGGCCGTGCGCCGCTCGCTGGCGCAGGGGTTGGGGGAGCATGGGTCCGCGACGCAGTCGCCGTTCGCCGCCTCCAGGTACCCCGGGCTGCATAGGCAAACGTAGTCGGTGGCGCGATTGGCGCACAGGCCGCGGGGCGGCTGGCACGGGGGAGGCTGGACATCGCAGGGCCGCACACAATGGCCGTCCGAAAACAGGTAGTCCGGGTCGCAGCCGCAGGAGGCCTGGCCGCTCACCACCGAGCATACGCTGCGGTGCGGCTCCTGACACGGGTTGGGATGGCAGGGGTCCTCGGGGACGCAGATCTCGCCATCGAGCGCGTAGCCCGGATCGCAGTCGCACTGGGCCGCGCCCGAGGCGTTGCGGCACACGCCGCGGTGGGCCTCCTGGCAGGGGTTGGGTTGGCACGGGTCGACGTCGTCCGGTAC
>JAAZNF010000023.1 GCA_012798435.1 Myxococcales bacterium
CCCCCGCCGCCCGCCGCGGCCTGGCCGTTCGCGCCCGCCAGGGCGCGCGCTGGCGAGGCGCACCAGCTCGTGCCGCACAGCGAGCCGAAGGCGCCCACACCGCCGGCGCCGCCGACCCCCGCGGAGCCGTCCGCGCCGTTCTGGCCGTCCTGGCCCACGTTGAGCTGGATGCGATCGGGGAATCCCGACTCGGTGGCGTGCGAGCAGGACGACCCGCTGTAGGGATCGAAACTCCAGTCGTACCCGCCCAGGCCGTTGCCGAAGTCGCTCACCGGGTACTGGGCCTGGGCCCCTTGCTTGTTCGGGTAGTCGTACACCGGGCATACGGTGGTTCCGCCGCTCCGGCCGCTGGCCGCAAGACAGCTCGGATTGTTCCCGGCTCGGCCGCCGGCGAGCTGGCGGCCGGCCGGGCAGGGGGCGTACTCTCGCAAGCCGTCGAGGCCGGCGCCGCCGTCGAGCTCGACGGAGTTCTGGCGCCCGAATCCGGCCGCCCCGGCCGCGCCCGCGCCACCGTTGCCGCCGCGGCCCGCCCAAACGACGGTGCTGCGGATGGTCAGGCCCGGGCCGCAGTTTTCCAGCCGGATGGCCACCGAGGGCGCGCCGTCGGCGCCGGTGGCGGATGGCGCCAGGTCGCGGCCCCGCACCACGAAGCCGGACAGCAGCGCCTCGCCCTGCACCCCGCTGGCCGAGACCGCGGGCCCGCCGGCCGGCGCCTGGATCACCGACGGGTAGAGCACCACGTCACGATTGGAGAAGTCCGCGGAGTACCCGCCATGGAGGCGGGCCAGCGCGGTGAGCCCCACCGTCTCCTCGTAGGTCCCCTCGGCCGCCAGGACGTAGCTCTTTCCCGATGCGGGGAGGGCCGCCAGGGCCTGGGTCAAGCTGCCGAAGGGGCGCTGGCGGCTGCCGTCCCCACCGACGCTCCCCGGCCGCGCGAACAGCGCCCGGTCGATCACCCCGTCGATGCCGTCGCAGTTCTCGTCCAGGTAGCTCAGGCCGGGGACGGGCTCGCCGATGAGGTCGGGCTCGTCCTGTGTGGTGTTGCCGAGCCTCCGGCGACACTCGCAGCCGTTCGAGGGATCGTTGTCCAGGTTGACCCACTCGTAGGTGACGCCGCCCTCGCTCTCGGTGAGGCAGGGGCCCATGCCGCAGCGGGGCGGGTTCTGGCCAAGGTCGCACACGCCGGTGGTGTGGTCCAGCTCAGGGACGAAGTAGCGCGAGCAGTCGTTGTTGCAGGTGCCGCAGTGCTCCGGGCTCTCGTAGCGGCCCGTGACCGGGTTGCGGAAGCCCTCGTCGGTCCGTCCATCGCAGTTGTTGTCGCGGCCGTCGCAGATCTCGGGGTTGTAGCTGTCTACGTCGCAGATGCTCCAGGCGTATCCACCCGCGTCGCGCCGGCACACCTGGTACCCCTCGCAGGTCTGGAAGCGGCAGGAGCGGATGGCCCCTTCGCTGGCCGTAGTGCACAGGCAGGTGCGGGTCTGCGGCTGGCACTGCAAGGCGCTGCCGACGTTCTGGCATACGTAGCCGGCCGGGCAGCCGGGCGGATACTGGGAGGCGGGCGAGCAATCGCGGCCGCAGAAGCGCTCGCCGTCCAGGGTGAGGCACAAACTGCCGGGGCCCAGGCAGTCGGCGTCGCGCTGGCAGGGGTCGCACAGGGTGTCCGGGAGCGGCAGGCAGGCGCTGTCGTCGGCGGCGCGGTAGAACCCGCTCTCGCAGGAGAGCACCCGACACACGAACTCCTCGCCCACCCGGCGGCACTCGGTGCGGCTGGCGTGCAAAAGGAGCGCATCGCAATCGCGGTTGCATCCGCCGCAATGCTCCGGCCGGAAAAAGCGGCCCGCCTCGTCGCGGAAGTCCTCGTCGGTGGCACCATCGCAGTCGTCGTCCAGGCTGTTGCAGATTTCGGCGGCGGGTTCGGGCGCGTCGCAGTAGAGGCCGTCGAAACCCCGGCACGTGCGCGTCCCGGTGCAGGTGCCGAAGGCGTTGCTAGTCTGGCAGGGCACAGGATCCAACCCCTCGTCGGCGAAGCCGTCGCAGTCGTCGTCAAGGCCGTTGCACTCCTCCGCGGCCGGGACGGTGGCGCTGCACCCGGTGAACCCGGCGGGAGGCGTGCAGGTCTCGACGCCGAAGCACTCCCCGAGGTCGTTGTGCACCGAGCAACCGCGCACCAGGCCGGCGCTGCTCTCGTCGCAGGCGCAGGTGCCGCCGGCGGGCAGGCACTGGCGAAAGCGCTGGGCGGAGATCTCCACGTCGCGGCACTGGTAGCCGGCGGGGCAGGGTGCGGCGGAACAGTCGCGGGTGCAGAAACGCCCCTCGGGGAACGACAGGCACAGGTCTGCGCCGCCCACGCCGCAGTTGCGGTGCTCCAGGCAGGGCTGGCACAGGCGGTTCTCGTCCGGGGCGCACAGCGCCACCGTGTTGGGTCCGCCGTGGGGATCCGCGACCTCCCGGCAGACGAAGCCCGCCGGGCAGCCGCTGTCGCACGGGCGGGTGCAGAAGGCCCCCCGCGGGTGCGACAGGCAGTAGCTGCTGCGGCACTCCTCGTTGGCGAGGCAGCGTTCGCCGAACTCCTTGAGGCTCGGGCCGCCGTCGGGTTGCTCGATGGTGAGCCGCAGGCATTCGCCGTTGATGCAGCGGAAGCCCTCCAGGCACTCCGCGTCGAACACGCAGCGGCCGGGGTTCTCCGCCAGCCAGTCTCGCCCGCAGCCCCACAAAGAAGCGCCCGCTGTCAAACCGAGGATGAAGATGAGCTTTCGCAAGGTGGCCTCCCCTCAGAAACGACCCAGGTTGCCGAAGGCCCCGCGGGCGCCCGCGCTGCCACTGCCGCTTCCGCCCGCCGGCGAGGAGCCGCCCGCGCCGCCCGCGCCTCCGGTGTCAGGGTCGACCGGAGCCTCGAACAGGTTCTGTTCCTCATAGGTGGCGGATTCCAGGAAGTTGCCAGCGATGGCGAACGACGCGCCGCCGCAGCCCCCGCCGCCGCCGCCGCCCGCTCCGCCGTCGCCGCCG
>JAAZNF010000024.1 GCA_012798435.1 Myxococcales bacterium
GGGTCTGATTGTTTTTGGGCGGCAAGAAGCAAAAAACTGCCGGGAAGTCGCTCTTTAACAATGCGAGAGTCTTCACCTGGCATCAATTCAAGAAATAACAGTCTCGTTTTCAGCATGGGCGAACCGGGGTGGGTGGAACCGATCTCGGGGATCTCGGGGGGGTCAGGGGAATTCGCGGATGAGCTTCGTGCTCTCGCCAGCGCGAATCTCGACCTCGGCTTCGAGCTTTCGACCGTCCTCGGTGACGAGCGTGACCCGGTGCTTGCCGGGAGACAACCGGATAGGGTTCTTGGCCGCAATCGGCGTCCAGCGGCCGGTGTCCTTGCCGTCCACCACGACTTTCGCCCAGGGCTTGGAGTTGGCCACCAGAAAGCCCTCGTTCGCCTGACCCGTGGGCGCGCTCGATCCGCTCTCCTGCGGTTTCTTGGGCTCCTCGCCGCCGGTTTCGGGGCCAAGCCGGGCCACCACCTCGATCTCGGCCTTTCCCTCGAACCGCACGTTTTGGATGAACTTCCTGTACCCTTTCTTCTTGACAATGAGGAACGTCGGCCGGCTCGGGTCCAATCCTTCGACGCGGCCCGGGGTCTCGCCAGCGGGCCGGCCGTTCACCAGGATCTCGGCCCCCGCTGGTTCGCTGCCCACCACCAACGTTGCGCGGGCAGCGTGCGCCACCTTCGGCTCCGGCGGCCTGTGTGGCACAACCAGCGCCGGGACGGAAGGAGACACCGGTTTCTCGCGGGGCGCCGGTGTCTGCACCGCCGGCGGTTTCGGGGAAGGCGCGTTCACTACTGGCGGCGGGAGCACCGCATCTCCTCCGGTGGTTCCCCCGTCCACGAATGGCGAGACGGTATCGGGCGGCTCCTCGCGTTTCGGCTCCGCCGTGACCGACGTATTCAGCGTGGGTTCTTCCGGGATGGAAGGCTTCGCCTCCACCGTAGCGTCAAACGCCAGCGAACTTCCCGCATCGACGAGTGCAACCGGCACGGGCAGGGGCGCGGGCGGACGAGGCGCGGACGGGGTCGGCGATTTCGACGGGATGACAAAAGCGATACCGATCGCCACCGCCGCGATGGCGAAGAGGGTCACCACAATGCCCAATACGGGCCGGCCTCGTTTTCGCACTGGCGTGGGCGGACTCGCCCCGACCGCCGGTCGCTTGGCCTTGCCCGAGAGGGGCTTTCGCCCCACATACTCTGTGCCGGTCCGGCCTCGCTGCGGTTTCTCGTGTGCCGCAATCCGGGGCCGGGAAATCGCCGGCGACGAGGTCGATCTTGGCGCGGGTTCGGCGGGGGCCTTGGCCGTCTCGTCCGAGAGGTCGGGCGCGGGGAGCTTCGGCGCCGGCCGCAGGGGCGTGGTGAGCTCCGAGGCGATCTCCACCGTGGGCGTGGCTTGCACTTTTTCGGGAGGCGGCTCGACCACCGGCACGCGCGAGGTGGGCTCGGCGTTCACCAGCGGGTACCCCCGCTGGCGGTAGAGGCACAGCTTCTCGTTCTCGCGCAGCAGGTCTTCCGCGAACAGCTCGCGCATGAAGGCCGCCAGGCTCTTGCCGGTGGTGAGCGCTCCCTCGAACATCAGGTAGCGGGCGAGATCCTGTTGCAGGTCGGAGGCCCACTCGTAGCGCTCCTCGGGCTCGCGGGCCAGGGCGCGCAGCACCAACCTCTCGAGCTCCCGCGGGATGCGCCGGTTGTAGGTCGAGGGCGGGATGACGGTGGCGTTGCGTACCTTCTCCAGGGTGCCGAAATCGGACTCACCGGCGAAGAGCCGCTCGCCGGTGAGCAGCTCGTACAGGATGATGCCCGCGGCGAAGATGTCGCTGCGGTGATCGAGCGGCAGGCCGCGCACCTGCTCCGGCGACATGTAGCCGAACTTCCCCTTGAGCGTGCCGGCGGTGGTGCGGCCCATGCGGTTCTGGGCCTTGGCGATGCCGAAGTCGATGAGTTTCACGTCGCCGTCGTAGGAGATGAGCACGTTGCCCGGGCTGACGTCGCGGTGGATGATGCGCAGGCTGTTGCCGGCCGAGTCGGTCTTGCGGTGGGCGTACTCCAGCGCCTCGCACAGACGGGACACCACCAGCACGGCGATCGGGATGGGCATCACCCGATTGTTCTTCCGCAGCCGCTCCTGGAGCCGGCCCAGGTCCCGGCCATGGATGAACTCCATGGCGATGAAGTAGGCGCCGTCCTCCTGCCCGAGCTCCAGGATCTGGGCGATGCCCGAGTGGTTGAGCGTCGAGGCGATGCGGGCCTCGTCCACGAACATGTCGATGAACTCGCGGTCCTCCGCCATGTGCGGCAGGATGCGCTTGATGACCAGCAGCCGCTCGAACCCCGCCACCCCGAAGGCCTTGGCCAGGAACACCTCGGCCATGCCGCCCACGGCGATGCGCTCCAGCAGGTGGTACTTACCGTAAGCGACGGGGAATTCCACCGAGGTCGGTTCCTTGCCGGGGGAGCTGACGAGCGGCTACCAGCAGTACCCCAGGTCCGGGTTGGTCGAGTCGTACAGGTCGCGACAGAAGTACATGAACGGGCACTCCGGATCGCCATCGTACGCGTCGCACGCTTGCGTGCAATAGTAATCCCCGAAGAAGTCCTGGAGGCAGATCGCCCCCACCACGCAGTCGCGCCCGTCGGAAAGGCCGCACTCCTGCCCGACCTGGATGTCGCCACCGTACTCGCAGTACCCCTCGGTGGCCGAGCCCATGGCGATGCATACCTCCTCGTTGCCGGGCTGGCAGAAGGGGTCCTGCGAGGGGTTGCAGGTGGCGTAGCAGTGGGAGGTGAAACCCTCGTAGCCGAGGCACACCAGGCCCGTCAGGCAGTCGCCATAGCTCTCGCCGCACGGCTCGCCGACGTCCTGGGTGGCGGTGTTGGGGACGCAGGCGCCGTCCTGGCAGACCTCGGCCGTGGCCGCGCAGTCGGTGCCATCCTGCCACACCGTGTCCACGCAGGTCTGGACGATGTTGCCGTTGCAGCGGCTCTGGCCGTTCGTGCAGGGCCGCTCCTGGCACGCGCCACTCACGCAGGTCTTCCCGGAAGCGGCGCAGTTGGTGCCGTTCACCCAGGCGCCGCTCTGGCAGGTCTGCACGACATCGCCGCTGCAACGGGTCTCGCCGGCCTGGCAGGCCGGGGCCTGACAAGCCCCATTCAAGCACACCTGGCCCGTGGCGGCGCAGTTGGTGCCGTCCACCCAGGCGCCGCTCTGGCAGGTCTGCACCACGTTGCCGCTGCAGCGGGTCTGACCGCTGGTGCAGCTCGCGGCCTGGCAGGCCCCGTTCAGGCACACCTGGCCCGTGGCGGCGCAGTTGGTGCCGTTCACCCAGACACCGTTCTGGCAGGTCTGCACCACGTTGCCGCTGCACTGGGTCTGGCCATTGGTGCAGGTCGTGGCCTGGCAGGTGCCGTTCACGCAGCGGTTGCCGGCCATGCAGTCGGCGTCGGTGACGCAACCTCCGGTCTGGCAGGTGCCGCCGATGCAGCGCTGGCCCGCCTGGCAGTCGGCGTCCGAGACGCAGCCGGCTGCCTGGCACTGGCCGTTCTGGCAGACCTTGCCTTGGAGCGCGCAGTCGATGCCGTCCTGCCAGACGCCGCTCACGCAGGTCTGGATCACCGTGCCCAGGCACTGGACGTTGCCATTCACGCACCCCGGCACCTGGCACTCGCCATTCAGGCACTGCTGGCCCGCGGGGCAGTCGATGTCCGACACGCAGCCCTTGAGGACGCACACCCCGGCCAGGCACTTCTTCCCGGCCGGGCAATCGGCGTCCTGGGTGCAGCCTGTCGCCTCGCACTGGTGGGTGATGGCGTTGCAGGTTGAGCCACCGGCGCACTCGTTGCTGTTGCGGCAACCGGGGAGGCAGTGCCCGCCGCTACACCAGGTCCCCGCGGGGCAACCGGCGTCGTTCTGGCAGGGGGCCTGGCACACTCCGCTGTTGCACACCTGACCATAGAGACAATCGCTGTCCTTTGCGCAGAAGTTGTTGTGGCTCGGGACGCAGCTCCCCCCGTTGCAGGTTTCGTTCGCCGGGCAGTCGTTGTCGGTTTTACACCCGCCCACCGGTTCCGAGCCGCAGCCGAAGATCCCGAACAGCGCGGCTCCCAACAGCACCAGCACAACAACTGCAACTGACTTCATGAAAACACCTCCCGAAGCAAGGAGCTATGGCATGCAACCTCTTGGACTCTCCGCTTGTTCGAGCGGCTGACAGGTATAGCCGCCGCGGCAGTCGGAATCCGACTCGCAGGCGACGGCGCACATGCGAGTGCTGGACGTACCGATCATGTATCCCGTGCAAGCGCTCCCCGCGGGGCAAGTGCTGGCGCCGCCGCACGACTTCGAGCAGTAGCCGCCGGGGAAACTCACCCCGCCCATGCTGGCGATGCACGAGAGCCCGGTGACGGCGGAGGCGCAGTCGGGATTCGCGGCGCAGGAGCTTCCTACGAGCTGCGGGTAGCAGTGGGCCTTCTGGCAATCCGAACCTGCGGAAAGGTCACACGACGCGGCCAGGCAGATGCTCCCGGCGGCGCACTCCGTCTGCGCCAGGCACAGCACCTCGCACTTCGGATCCATCGCCGGCGGATACAGGATCTGGATGGTGACCCAGTGTTTCTCGCCGCCTCGCAAGCGGAAGGCCGAGACCCCGCACTGGTGGACCACCTCCGGCGCATCCTTGCGAAAGGCCACGAAGCGCGCCAGGTAATCGCAATCCGAGGGAAGGTGCGGCAGCACCACCTCCTGGAAGCCACCGGAAGGAGAAGGCTCCACGTCCACCGAACGCTCGGCCAGTACGTCGCGGGGCGGCTCGGCGGAGAGCACCTGGCAGGTCACCCGGCCCACGATGTCCACGTCGATGGGCCGCTCGTCGCGCAACTCATTGGTATTGTAGATGTTCTCGGCGCGGACCAGGACGAAACCCACCTCGCCGGTCGGCCCGCCCTGGCAACCCAGGACGAGCGCAAGCGAAAACAGCACAAGCGCACCCATTTTCATCGAGCCAGGCGTCATCGGCGCTCCAGATCTTCGGACGTAGCAACTTAGCACAATCAGGCGCCTGCGACAATGAAGAACACCTCCTGAGTTGGGCCCCTCCCCCCCCCAAGCCGTTCGGTCTTGACTGGAGTGTCAATTCATGGTTTCATGCGCCCCGTGATCCAGCGCAAGACAGCGCGCCGCTACGCGCGCGCCATCATCGAGCTTTGCGGCGACGAGGCCCCGAAGGCCCTGGAGAGGCTCCGCTCGTTTTCGGATGCCCTGCGCGAGCATACCGGGCTCATCCAGGTGCTCACCAACCCCTCCTTCTCCCGTGAGGAGCGGGCCAAGGTGCTCTCGGATGTCGGGAGCCGCCTCGGCATCACCTCGCCGCTCGATCGCTTCCTTTCGGTCCTGGTGGAGCGCCGCGGCCTGCCCTACCTGCCGGCCATCCTGGAGATCCTGGAGGATCTGCTGGACGAGCGCGCCGGCCGGGTGCGGGTGAAGGTGGTGAGCGCCGCCCCGCTCGCGCCCGACGAGGCCCACAAGCTCGAGGCCACCCTGGCGGCCGCGCTCCAGAAGAAGATCGTGCTCGAGCCGCGGGTCGACCCGCGCATTCTGGCCGGGCTCTCCCTGGAGGTGGGCTCGGTGATGGTGGACGGGACGCTGCGCACCCAGATCGAGAAACTCAGAGACCGGTTGAGCCGGCGGGCCTAGCCCGAGGCGCCCGGAGGTCATATGCAGATCCGAGCCGAGGAAATCAGCCGCATCATCCAGAAGGAAATCTCCGACTTCGATCGTCGCACCGAGGTGGCCGAGACCGGCTCGGTGCTCTCGGTCGGCGACGGCATCGCCCGCGTCTACGGCCTCACCCAGGTGATGGCCGGCGAGCTGGTGGAGTTCCCTCACGGCATCTTCGGGCTGGTGCTCAACCTGGAAGAGGACAACGTGGGCGTGGCCATCATGGGCGAGTGCGACCGCATCCGCGAGGGCGACCGGGTGAAGCGCACCCGCCGCATCGCCCAGGTGCCGGTGGGCAAGGCGGTGGCCGGCCGGGTGCTGTCGGCGCTGGGCCAGCCGCTGGACGGCAAGGGGCCGGTGGCCACCACCGACTTCCGCCTCATCGAGGTCAAGGCCCCCGGCATCGTGCGGCGCCAGCCGGTGAAGGAGCCCCTGCAGACCGGCATCATGGCCATCGACGCCATGATCCCCATCGGGCGCGGCCAGCGCGAGCTCATCATCGGCGACCGTGGCACCGGCAAGACCGCCATCGCGCTCGACACCATCATCAACCAGCGCGGCGGCGACGTGTACTGCATCTACGTGGCCATCGGCCAGAAGCAGTCCACCGTGGCCCGGGTGGTGGACCGGCTGCGCCAGGAAGGCGCCATGGAGTACACCACGGTGGTGGCCGCCAACGCCTCCGACCCGGCCCCGCTGCAGTTCATTGCCCCCTACGCCGGCTGCGCCATGGGCGAGTACTTCCGCGACAACGGCATGCACGCCCTGTGCATCTACGACGATCTCTCCAAGCACGCCGTGGCCTACCGCCAGCTCTCGCTGCTCTTGCGCCGGCCGCCCGGGCGCGAGGCCTACCCCGGCGACATCTTCTACCTGCACAGCCGCCTGCTGGAGCGCGCGGCCAAGATGTCCGAGAAGTACGGCAGCGGCTCGCTCACCGCCCTGCCCATCATCGAGACCCAGGCCGGCGACATGTCGGCCTACATCCCCACCAACGTCATCTCCATCACCGACGGGCAGATCTTCTTGGAGACCGACCTGTTCTTCTCCGGCCAGCGCCCGGCGGTGAACACCGGCCTGTCGGTGTCGCGCGTCGGCGGCAACGCCCAGGTCAAGGCCATGAAGCAGGTGGCCGGCATGATGCGGCTCGAGCTGGCCCAGTACCGCGACCTGCGGGCCTTCGCCCAGTTCGGCTCCGACCTCGACAAGGCCACCCAGGAGCAGCTGGCCCGCGGCGAGCGCCTGTTCGAGGTGCTCAAGCAGGGTCAGTACTCGCCCATCCCGGTGGAGGAGCAGATCCTGCAGATCTACGCCGCCACCTCCACCGACGAGGCCGGCACCAACTGGATCCGCAAGTACCCGACCGCCGCCATCCGGCGCTACATGGACGAGCTGGTCGCCTTCGCCCGCTCGCGGCACGGAGAGGTTCTCAAGGAGATCCGAGAGAAGAAGGTCCTCTCCGACGAGCTGCAGGCCAAGCTCGACAAGGTGCTCACCGCCTTCGCCGGCCAGTTCTCGGCCTAGGAGGCCACCTCGAGATGCCGTCGCTCCGCCACATCCGCAAGCGCATCGGGGCCTTCCGCAACACCGAGAAGATCACCCGCGCCATGAAGATGGTGGCCGCCGCCAAGTTCCGCAAGGCCCAGGAGGCGGTGGTGCGCGCCCGGCCCTACGCCCGCGAGCTGCGCGCCGTGCTGGAGCGGCTGGCCTACCACAAGGACATCGCCGATCACCCGCTGATGGCGCGGCGCGAGGTGCGGCACGAGGACCTCTTCGTGCTCACCTCGGACCGCGGCCTGTGCGGGGCCTTCAACGCCAACGTGCTGCACCGGGTCGAGCACTACCTGCTCGACAACTACGACCGCCGCGAGCAGATCTCGCTCATCACCATCGGGCGCAAGGCCCACGCCTACTTCAAGAAGCGCGGCGCCCGCATCCGGGCGAACCTCGAGGATCTGCTGGACGAGCCCACCTTCGGGCGGGCCCGGGCGGTGAGCGAGGAGCTGGCGAACCGTTTCGTCGCCGGAGAGGTGGATCGCATCACGCTGGTGTTCTCGGAGTTCAAGTCGGCGGTGCAGCAGCCGGTGGCCTTCCGCGTGCTGCTCCCGCTCGATCCGCCCCGCGCGGTGCGCGACGAGCGCGCCGACGTGGACTACCTGTACGAGCAGGAGAAGGCCGAGGTGCTCGGGCGCATCGTGCACCGCTACCTGGCCAACCAGTTCTTCATGATCCTGATGGAGTCGGTGGCCTCGGAGCACGGAGCGCGCATGACCGCCATGGACAACGCCACCGAGAACGCCGGTGAGCTCATCCAGCGCATGACGCTGCAGTACAACAAGGCCCGCCAGAGCGCCATCACCAAGGAGCTGATGGAGATCGTCGGCGGCGCCGAGGCCCTGCGTTCCGGCGCCTGAGCGAGCGAAGGAGAATCCCATGAGCCCGAACCCCACCCTCTCCCCCGGACGCATCACCCAAGTCATCGGCCCGGTGGTGGACGTGGTCTTCCCCGCCGGGGGAGTGCCTGAGATCTACGCCGCCCTGACGGTGAGCAACCCGGCCATCTCCGACGAGCCCGACAACCTGGTGCTGGAGGTCGCCCAGCACCTGGGCGAGAACACCGCCCGCTGCGTCGCCATGGACAGCACCGAGGGCCTGGTGCGCGGCATGCCGGTCAAGAACACCGGCTCCGTCATCCAGATCCCGGTGGGCCGCGAGATCCTGGGACGCATCCTCAACGTCGTCGGCCAGCCGGTGGACGAGGGCCCGCCGGTGAAGACCGCCAAGGCCTACCCCATCCACCGGCCGCCCCCCACCTTCCTCGACCAGAGCGTGACCATCCAGGCCTTCGAGACCGGCATCAAGGTCATCGATCTCCTGGAGCCCTACATGAAGGGCGGCAAGATCGGCCTGTTCGGCGGCGCCGGGGTGGGCAAGACCGTGGTGATCATGGAGCTCATTCACAACGTGGCCACCAAGCACGGCGGCTTCTCGGTGTTTGGCGGCGTGGGCGAGCGCACCCGCGAGGGCAACGACCTGTGGCTGGAAATGAAGGGTTCCGGGGTCATCGAGAAGACCGCGCTCATCTACGGCCAGATGAACGAGCCGCCCGGGGCGCGCGCGCGGGTCGGGCTGTCGGCGCTCACCGCCGCGGAGTACTTCCGCGACGAGGAGGGCCAGGACGTGCTGCTGTTCATCGACAACATCTTCCGCTTCACCCAGGCGGGCTCCGAGGTGTCGGCGCTGCTGGGCCGCATCCCCTCGGCGGTCGGCTACCAGCCCACCCTGGCCACCGACCTGGGCGAGTTGCAGGAGCGCATCACTTCCACCAACAAGGGCTCCATCACCTCGGTGCAGGCCATCTACGTCCCGGCCGACGACCTCACCGACCCGGCCCCGGCCACCACCTTCGCCCACCTCGACGCCACCACCGTGCTCAACCGCCAGCTCACCGACCTGGGCATCTACCCGGCGGTGGACCCGCTCGACTCCACCTCGCGCATCCTGGACCCGCGGGTGGTGGGCGAGCTGCACTACCGCACCGCGCGCGAGGTGCAGCAGGTGCTGCAGCGCTACAAGGATCTGCAGGACATCATCGCCATCCTGGGAATGGAGGAGCTGTCCGACGACGACAAGCTGGCGGTGGCCCGGGCGCGCAAGATCCAGCGCTTCCTGTCGCAGCCCTTCCACGTGGCCGAGGCCTTCACCGGCCGCAAGGGCGAGTACGTCGAGCTCAAGGACACCATCGCCGGGTTCCGCGAGATCCTGGACGGCAAGCTAGACGACATCCCCGAGCAGGCCTTCTACATGACCGGCACCATCGAGCAAGTGAAGGAGCGCGCCCGCAAGCTGGTCGCGTGAGGGAGCCGCCATGGCCGCCACCTTCGACCTGCGCCTGCTGACCCCGGTGGAGGAGATCCTCCACCAGGAAGCCGAGTCGGTGATCCTCCCCGGCGAGGAGGGAGAGTTCGAGGTGCGCGCCGGCCACACCCGCTTTTTGTCCAAGCTGGCCCCCGGGTGCATGCGGGTGACATCTTCCGGTGTCACAGAGAGCTTCGCCGTCTCGGGCGGTTTCGCCGAAGTGTCCGAGCAGGGCCTGTCGGTGCTGGCGGACGCCGCCGAACCGGCCGGGAAGATCAAGGTCGAGCGGGCCGAGAACGCCCGCGAGCGGGCGAAAAAAGCCCTGGCCGAGATGAAGCGCGCCGACACCCCCGAGGCCGAGCAGCAGCGCCGGCGCCTGGCTCGCGCGGAGAACCGCCTGCGGGTGGCCGCCAAGGCCCAGGCCCGCAAGGAAGAGTAGCCCGGCCCTCTGAGCCTAGTGGCTTGATTTATTAGTCTTTTCCGGGGGGAAGGCTGTGGTGTCCTGGCAGGAAATCGGGGCGAAAACCGGGGTGCCTGGCACCGGTCCAATGGCCCGGCCCCGGTCACACCGGTCACAGCTAGCCGGTGATCAGCGCGAGCCGCGGTCCGGTCGTGATGACGAGCTTTTGCTTGCCGCGGTAGAGCTCGCCGTCGAGGACGTACTCGACCGGCGTCTCGAGCTCCAGCTCCAGCCGCGAGGCGATGTTGGAGTAGGCATCCGGGTGAACGGGGATCTTCCCGCGCTTGTAGGCGGTCATCAAGCGCACGAACACCCCGGGCTTGATGCGCATGGCCCCCACGTGGAAGGTGCGCTCCGTCTCCGCGGCCCGTGGGTAGGGCGTGAACCCCAGCCCCAGCTTCTCCATGCCCGAGGCGGAGATGCCGTTCTGGTCGGTCCAGGGGAGCTCTACCTCGTCGACCCGGATGCGCCCGGGCTCC
Organism: Myxococcales bacterium; assembly: GCA_012798435.1. Classification (GTDB taxonomy): domain Bacteria; phylum Myxococcota; class B64-G9; order B64-G9; family B64-G9; genus JAAZNF01. The sequence goes on from JAAZNF010000024.1 coordinate 10,507, forward strand.
AGTCGGAAGATGTGCCGGATGCGCCTGCCGCCGATCAGCCAGGAGCCGATCCACCCGGCCAGCAGGGCGGCCACCTTGGCCGGGGAGTCGCGCTGGGTCGCCACCAGATCGGCGTAGAAACGGTACATGAACCCGGTGGCCAGGCTGAAGCCGTGGTGGCGCCGCTCCCCGTCGTCGACATCGAGAAGCTGGCGGTGGGTAATCTGAAAGGGCTCGCCCGCGTGGTACTTGCGCACGATGTTGGCGAGCAATTTGTCGGGAGAGCCCTTCACCCCGATGGAGGCCGCGTGGGCGTTGTGGGTACCACCGCACAGCAGGGCCACGCGTGGCAGCGGGCGCGCCCCCCACACTTGAACCGCCCGGGAGAGCACGTAGTGGTTGGACCCATCGCCGCCGCTGATTCCCAGGATGTCGATCTGGCGCTCGCAGAAGGCTTGCATCACCTCCTCGATCTCGTCCACGTGGGCGGTCTCGCGCACGGAGCGGGGATCGCCCAGCACGAAGGCCAGCTTCTCGCCGATGGTGCCGCGAAAGGCGCGGTGCTTGCCCGCGTTCTTGTTCAAGATGATGCCGATCCCGCCCATGACGCCGCCTCCTCCGTCCCGCCGGGCGCAGAGGCTACAGCCGCGCCCTGGCGCTGTCAACGCGCCTGCCAGAAGACGTGGCGCGAGCGCGCGGCCGGTTTGACGAACGCGCCTCGGGGTGGTATGCGCTGGACCATCGAGGCAGCCGCGGCCCACGAGGACGCCATGAAGTCCACCGAGCTTCCCTCCAGTTTTTCTCTCGACCAACTCGCCGGCGATCTGGCCATCCAGGAGGAGGTGGACTTTCGGCGTCAGTGGCCCAACCCGGTGCTCCTTGTCCACTCCATCCCTCCCATCGACACCGAGGACATCATCATCAACACCGAGATCACGGACCTCAAGGACCACGAGCGGTCGGCGGTGCGGCCAGATCACCGGCAGGTCATTCCGCTGGCCAAGTCGGGCAACAACCAGTACACGGCCCGCATCACGGTCGGCCGGGCTCGCAACAACGACATCGTGATCCGGGCCAGCAAGATCTCCAAGCTGCACGCTATGTTCGTGCCGGACGAGGCGGGCCACTACTCCTTGATGGACATGGGCTCCATGAACGGCACCGAGGTCAACGGCCGCCGCCTCCAGCCGAAGGAGAGCGTGTTGCTGAAGAGCGGCGACCACCTGGTGTTCTGGCGCTGCGCCTTCGAGTACCTGGAGCCGGACGACTTCATCGCCATGCTGCGCCGGCATGCCCAGAAATGAGACGACCCGCGGCCGGACGGCGCCGGGTCGCCGGGAGAAGAAAACCATGAGCGGACAGCGGATCCTGTCGGCCGAGTCGGTATGCCCGGGGAACCCCCACAAGGTGGCGGACGCGCTGGCGGACGCGGTGCTGGACACCATCCTGGCCCGCGATCGCTTCGCCCGCGTCAACTGCAAGGTGCTGGTGTCCACCGGCCTGGTGATGCTGGCCGGCGAGGTGACCTGCGACACCTGGGTGGACGCCGGCGCGGTGGTGCGCAAGAAGCTGCGCGAGATCGGCTACGACGAGCCCGGCACCGGCTTCGACGCCTCGAGCTGCGCCATCATGAACATCCTGGAGGAGCAGTCCGAGGAGCTGGGCCTGGCGGTGGACCGGCGCGGCGCCGGCGACCAGGGCACGGTGGTGGGCTACGCCAGCGACGAGGGCGAGGCGCTGCCCCAGAAGACCGCGCTCCTCCCGGCGGGGGTGTACCTGGCCCACGCCCTGGCCCGCGAGCTGTGCCGGGCGCGGGTCGACGGGCGGGCCCCGGAGCTGCGTCCCGACGGCAAGGTGCTGCTCTCGGTGCGCTACGCCGGCGAGCGGCCGGTGCACCTCGACACGGTGGTGGTGTTCGCGCAGCACCGCGATGCGGCGGCCCTGGCCCGGCTCCAGCAGGAGCTGCGGCGGCAAGTGATCGAGCCGGTGCTGGCGCCGAGCGGGTTGCTGGACGGCGACAGCCAGGTATTGGTCAACCCGGCCGGGCCCTTCACCCGCGGCGGACCGCCGGTGGACGCGGGGTTCACCGGCATGCTCACCGCGGTGGACGCCTACGGGCCGGCGGCCCGCCACGCCTCGGGGTGCTTCTCGGGCAAGGATCCCACCAAGCCCGACCGCAGCGGCGCGTACCTGGCGCGCCACCTGGCCAAGAACCTGGTGGCCGCCGGGCTGGCCAGGCGCTGCGAGGTGAGCCTCAGCTACGTCACCGGCCAGGAGCAGCCCATCCTGTTGCAGGTGGACGAGTTCGGGACCGGCAAGCTCCCGCCGGAGCGGCTGGAGATGCTGCTGCGCGACCACTGCGACCTGGGCATCCCGGCCATCATCGAGAGCTTCGACCTGCGCCGGCCCATGTACGCGCCGCTCTCGTGCTTTGGGCAGTTCGGGCGCCCGGAGGCCGAGGCGCCCTGGGAGCGGCTGTCCCTGGTCGAGGCGCTGGCCCGGGCGGCGCGCTAGCCTGCGGAGGGTGTCATGAGCGAAAAGCGGGAACTCAAGTTCTCCACCATCGCGGTGCACGGGCGCAAGCACCTGGACAAGCACGAGCTGGGCCGGCCCATCCGCTCCGTCTCCACCCCCATCTTCATGAGCTCGACCTTCGCCTTCGAGAACGCCGACCACGGGGCGCGGCTCTTCGCCGGCGAGGAAGAGGGATACATCTACACCCGCATCGGCAACCCCACCACCCAGGCCCTGGAGAAAGAGATCGCCTACCTGGAGGGCGCCGAGGTCGGCCTGGCCTTCGCCTCGGGCATGGCCGCCGAGGCCCACACCTTCCTGGGCGTGTGCGGCGCCGGCGACAAGATCGTCTCCGGCGACACCATCTACGGCGGCACCCACGCCCTGATCACCACCGTCCTGCCGCGCTTCGGCATCCGCACCCAGGAGGTGAACTTCTGCGACCTGGCCCAGGTGGAGGCCGCCGTCGACGAGCGCACCCGGGTCCTGTTCTTCGAGACCCCGGCCAACCCCACCCTGGGCGTGGTGGACATCGCCGCCGTCGCCGAGATCGCGCACCGCAAGAACGCCCTGGCCATCGTGGACAACACCTTCGCCACGCCCTACCTGCAAAACCCCATCGCCCTGGGCGCCGACGCGGTGATCCACAGCGCCACCAAGTACATCGGCGGCCACGGCGACTGCGTGGCCGGGCTGCTGGCGGGCAAGAAGGACTTCGTGGACCGGGTGGCGCACGAGTCGCTGCACGAGATCGGCGGCATCATCAGTCCCTTCAACGCCTGGCTGCTGCTGCGCGGGCTCAAGACGCTGCCGGTGCGCATGGACCGCCACTCGCAGAGCGCCCTGGAGGTGGCCAAGTACCTGTCCTTCCACCCCAAGGTGACCTGGGTGAGCTACCCCGGCCTCAAGACCCACCCGCAGCACGAGCTGGCGCGCCGCCAGATGCGGGCCTTCTCGGGCGTCATCGCCTTCGAGGTGCGGGGCGGGCGCGAGGCCGGCCGGCGAGTGCTCGACACCTGCGAGCTGTGCACCGTGGCGGTGTCGTTGGGCGACGTGGACACGCTGATCCAGCATCCCGCCTCCATGACCCATCACACCTACTCGAAAGAGGCGCTGGCGGCCGCCGGCATCAGCGAGGGGTTGATCCGCCTCTCGGTGGGGCTCGAGGACGTGGACGACATCATCGCCGATCTCAAGCAGGCCCTGGCCCGGCTGTAAGATCTTCGTCCCGCCCATGGACGCGCGCCGCGTTGTCACATCCCTGCGAAATCGACGGGTATGCTCCCTGTCCGACGGCCGGTCAGAACGCAAGCGCACACCCCGAGCGCCTGGATGCGCTGCCACCAGCGCAAGCGCGGCCGGGCGCGGAGGTGTGGCCGGAGGCCGTGGAAGGACATGACCGAGCCCTCCCTGCCCCACCTGTTGCAGGTCGCGGTCGCGGCGCCGCTCCACTCGCTCTTCACCTACCGCGCGCCCGAGAAGGACGACGGCCTCGGCCCCGGACACCTGGTCGAGGTCCCGTTCGGGCGCGGGCGACGGCGCGGGGTGGTGGTGGCGGAGGCCGAGGCAGCGCCACCGGGCGTGGAGATCAAGGCCATCCTGCGCCGGGTCGAGCCGGAGCCGATGCTGTCGCCGGCGCTGCTGCGCCTGCTGCGCTTCGCCTGGGAGTACACCCTGTCGCCGCCGGGAGAGATGGTGTTCGCCGCCCTGCCGCCGGCCTTCCACCGGACCGGAAACCTCTCGCCGGAGAAGCGCGTTCGCCTGGTCGCGACGACAAGCGCGGGATGCGCTGCGGACGCGGAGACGCTACCCGAGCGCCAGCGCGAGATCTTGCTCGGCCTGCGTCGCGCCGGCGAGGTGCCGCTGACCCGCCTGTGTCGCGGGAAACCCTCGGCGCGCGCGGCCGTGCTGGCGCTGAAAAAGAAGGGACTGGTGAGCTTTCGGGAGCTTCTGGAAGAGCGGCGCCCCCGCGCCGCCGACCTGCCGGTCTCGCAGCCGCCAACCCCGACGCCGGAACAACAAGCGGCCCTGGCCGCGTTGAGCGCGGCGCTGCAAAGTGAAGGCAACGAGAGCTTCCTCCTCTTTGGCGTGACCGGCAGCGGAAAGACCGAGGTGTACCTTAGGGCCATCGGCGAGACGCTCTCGCGGGGGCGCGGCGCCTTGCTGCTGGTCCCGGAGATCGCGCTCACCCCCCAGCTCATCGCCCGCGTGACCGCCCGCTTCGGGGAGCAGGTGGCGGTGTTGCACTCGGGGCTGAGCGAAGGCGAGCGCCTGGACGAGTGGCGAAGACTGCAAGGCGGCCGGGCCCGGGTGGCGGTGGGGGCTCGCTCGGCGGTCTTCGCGCCGGTTCGGGACCTCGGGCTCATCGTGGTCGACGAGGAGCACGACCCCTCCTACAAGCAGTCGGAGCGGCTTCCCTACCACGCCCGGGACCTGGCCCTGGTGCGCGGCCGCGAGGAGAAGGCGGTGGTGGTGCTGGGTTCGGCCACACCCTCGGCGGAGAGCCTGCACCGGGTGGGCGCCGGGCGCATGCGGCAGCTCTTCCTGTCCAAGCGCATCCAGCGGCGGGCGCTGCCCGCCCTCGAAGTCGTCGACCTCAAGCGTGAGCTGCTCGACCCGCTGGAGCGCCCGCACGTGCTGGGCCCCCGCCTCGCCCAGGCGTTGGCAGAGACGCTGGACCGCGGCGAGCAGGCCATCTTGTTTCTCAACCGTCGGGGATATTCCTCGGTGGCGCTGTGCCAGGACTGCGGCCAGGGGGTGCGTTGCCAGAACTGCAGCGTCTCGCTCACCCACCATCTGAAAGAGGATCAGCTGCGCTGCCACTACTGCGGCCTGGCCATGCCGCTCCCGCGCGCCTGCCCCGCCTGCGGCGGCGGCCGTATCGCCTTGTTCGGACTGGGCACCGAGAAGTGCGAGGAGGAGGTGCGCCGGCGTTTCCCCGGCGCACGCATCGCCCGCCTGGACAGCGACACCACTTCGGGCCGCGGCGTGCTGCTCCGCACGCTGGAGCGCTTTACCGCCGGCGACCTGGACGTGCTCATCGGGACCCAGATGGTCACCAAGGGCCACGACATCCCGAACGTGACCCTGGTCGGGGTGCTGCTGGCGGACCTCGGTCTGCAGGTGCCGGATTTCCGCGCCGCGGAGCGGACCTTCCAGCTGCTGGTCCAGGTGGCCGGGCGGGCCGGGCGCGGGTCGCGGCCGGGGACGGTGATCGTGCAGACCTTCCTGCCGCTGCACCCGGCCATCCAGGCGGCCCGAGAAGACGAGGTGCTGTCTTTCATGCAGCGGGAGATCGAACGCCGCCAGCAACTCGGGTACCCTCCCGCACGGCGCCTATTGCTGGTGCGCGCGGAGCACGAGCGGCAAGAGCTGGCCGCGGAGGCGGCGCGGCAGGTGGCCGCGGCTTTCCGCCGACTGGACCCGGAGCAGCTCTCCGTGCTGGGGCCCTCGCCGTCGCCGATCGAACGCCTACGGGGCCTGTACCGCTTCCAGCTCCTGGTAAAGAGCCGTTCGATCGCCCGCCTGCTGCAGGCGGCGCGCCGGGTCCGCGAGCGGGTGCAGACGCGGGCACGCCTAAATTTTGATGTCGATCCGTTCGACATGTTATGATTCGCCATCCCATGGCCCGCATCCTGATCTTCGAAGCCCAGAGCGACCTGGCCGCGCAGCTCGGCGAGGCCATCCAGCGCGCCGGCATGCCGGTGGAACGCGTGGCCTCCGGTACTCCTGAGGTCATCGCCTCCATCGGCCACAAGCCACCCGCGCTCATCGTCCTCGACCTGCGCATCGACGGTGGCCGCGGCGTCGAGCTGTGCCACACCATCCGCGAGTCGCCGGGTGGCGACCTGGTGCCGATCCTGCTCCTGGGGACGGGCGCCGAAGGCGTGGCCAACTTCGGCGACGCGCTGGCCGAGGGCGGCGACTACTACTTTTCCTTGCCGCTCGATCTGGAAAAGCTGGTGTCCAAGATCTTGACCTACGTGGGTGTGCAGCGCGACGAGGCGACCCAGATCGGCACGCCCCCCCCCGAGGCCACCCGTCTGCCCGCCTCCGACGAACTGACCCGGCGGGTAGACTTGATCTTGGGTTTCCAAGGCGCGCCGCAGGGTGCGGCCAAATTGGCTCCGCCCCGCGACGATCGTCCGGAGGACGCGGAGCGCCTGTCGGCGCTCGAGCGCCAGCTCTTCGACGATGGCGTGACCGAGCCGGCGGGATCGGCACCGCCGCTCGACATCGCCGAGCGGCCCACGCTGCAAATGCCGGCCATCGATCTCTCATCGATCCCGCCGGCGAAGGACGAGGGCGCCATTCTCCAGCCGCCCAAGTCGTCCCCTCCCCCGGAGCCGCCTCTCGAAGTGCCGCCCGTAGAGCCCGACAGGCCCAAGGATACGCTCCAGGCCATCGATGACCGATTGGAAGAGATTCTCGAAGACCAGGAAGAAGGGGGAGACGCGGAAGCGCCCGACATCGCCCTGAAGCTCTTGCGCGAAGTCGAGGAGCGCAACCGAGCTTACGCCCGAGAGAAGGCCCTGGCGGAGGCGGGTCTCGCACCTCCAAGAGACGACCTGACCGATTCGGCAGCGAGCGAAGAGGAGTCGCCGCAAGAGGAGCAAGAGAAGGCTCCTTCGATGGACGGCTCGGTCGAGACACCGGAAGACCCGGTGGAAGACGCACTGGAGGAAGAAGACCGCAAGATAAGGGAGTTTGAAGAGAAGCTCCTTCAAGAAGCGGCAGAAAGAGAGCGGCGCGAAGCCGAGGAGAAAGCGAAGCGCGAGGCCGAGGAGAGGGCGAAGCGCGAGGCCGAGGAGAGGGCGAAGCTCGAGGCCGAGGAGAAAGCGAAGCGCGAGGCCGTGGAGAAGGCGAAGCGCGAGGCCGAGGAGAAGGCACGCCGCGAGGCCGAGGAGAAGGCACGCCGCGAGGCCGAGGAGAAAGCGAAGCGCGAGGCCGAGGAGAAAGCACGCGCGGAGGCCAAGAAGAAGGCGATCGAAGAGTTCAAGGAGAGAGTCCGCAGGGAGGCAGAGGAGAAGGCGTATCGCAAGATCCACAAGAAGGAAGAGAAGCCTCCGGCCAAGGACAAGGAAGCAACCCCGCAACTACCCGGGCAACCTGCGGCCCCGACTCCTCCCGGCGACGCGTCCGCGCCGACGGCCAGGGCGACGTCCGGTGACGAGGGTGAGGAGCTCTCGGCGAGCGAGTTCTGGGACAGCGAGGCCCCGGACATCGGAGGCGCCGGCGACGCCCAAGAAGAACGACACCTGGCCGATCTGGCCTCCGAGTGGATGGCGGAGGGCGCCTCGGGCGGCTCCGAGGCGGACGCGGTGGGGCCCGAGACCTCGGTGAGCTCCGATCGTCTGGTCAAGCTGCTCGAGGAGGAAGCCCGCCTGGCGCGCGAGAAGGCCGCCGTGGAACCCGAAGCGGAGGACGAGGGCGTCATCACCGTGCCGGATCTCCCTCCCTACCCGGGCGCGAAGGAGCGCCGGGTGGTGGTTCCGCTGCATGGCTCCGGCCGGTTGGAATCGGCCCGAGGCGAGCCGACCCCGACCGTCCGAACGGAGACGACCGCGCCGCCGCCAGACGAACCCGCCGCCGAGCAACCGTTGCAGGTCGCCCCGCGGGCCAGGGGTGCCGCCTGGGTGTCATTCCTGCGCGAGGGAGGCCCCGAAGCCGACGAGGCGTTCCGACCCCGGCCCCCGCCCGCGTACCGACCACTCGATCCCCTGGAATGCGGTCTGGCCGAGGAGAGCGTGCCGACCGTTTTCTGGCGCGCGCACGTGCAGCAGGTGACCGGCCGGTTGCTCTTCGTCTCGGGCCAGGAGGAGAAGGAGGTCTTCTTCGAGGAGGGAGTGCCGATCGCCGCGCGCTCCAACCTGGCGGCGGATCGGCTGGAGGAGATGCTGCTGCGCTTCGGCCTCCTCGATCGCGCCTCGTACGCGCAGGCCCGGGTCAAAGGGTTCGAGCATCCCCGGGCGCTGGCCGCGCATCTCGTCGAGCGCGGCCTGCTGCGAGCGGAGGAGTTCTTCCCCGTGGTGCGGCGCCACCTGGAGGAGGTGCTGCTCTCGCTGTTCGAGTGGTCCGAAGGCGCGGCGCGATTCGACGACCAGCTCGTGCCGGATCCGGAGAAGGTCCGGCTTGCCCGGCCCGTGGCCGCCCTGATCATGGAGGGTATCCGGCGCAAGTACCTGCTGCCGCGGCTGGTGCAGACCGTGGGCGGCCCTTCCAGCCTGCTGGCCCCGATCCCGCCCGAGCAGCGCGGCCCGGGCTCGCCCGATCCGGCGTCGCTCATGCTCAACGCCGGCGAGCGAGAGGTGCTGCGCCGGGTGGACGGGCTGCGGCCCATCGAGGAGATCGTGTTCTTGTCGGGGCGCGAGGCGCTCGAGGTGTACCGGGTGCTCTTCGCCGGCGTGGTGACGGGCCTCTTGGTCGTGACGGCCCCGGGATTGCGCGATGGAGCGCAAGCCGATCCGCGGGCCGAGCAACGCGATCTGGAGATCGGCCGCCGCCGGGTGGAGGCCAAGTTCGAGGAGCTCGACCGGGTGAGCTACTTCGAGGTGCTGGGTGTCTCCTCCCGCGCCACGCCCTACGAGATCGAGGAGGCCTTCCGCAGGCTCCAGCGCGAGTTCCACCCCATGCGTTTCACCCACCCCGCCTACCAGGCGCTCCAGGGAAAGCTCGACGCCATCCGGCGCGCGGTGGAGGAAGCCTTCGAGGTGCTATCCGACGAGGTGCTGCGCGAGGAGTACCGCAAGTCCTCCCAGTGAATTACGATCCGCGTTCCCAACGGCGCGCCTCCGGCCACTCGTTCGCGGCGCGCCAAGCGAGTCCTCTATGTAGCGGAGCCGGCTCTGCGGCGAGCAACTAAGAGGACTCGCCGGTAGGCAGCCGCGCCTCCGGCCACTCGTTCGCGGCGCGCCAGGTTGGTATTTTCGCCGCACCAAGTGTTCACGATGCGGCCTGTTTAACGCCGACCACCCCCGGCGCTGCTCGGGAGGTCCCTGCGCGGCGGCGGGGGGCCCCCGGTCGGCTACGCGGCCGCCACGATGCATCCAAGGCGGCGACGTCGATGAACAGCCGCGCCTCCGGCCATCTGTTCGCAGCGCGCCAGGCGAGTCCTCTATGTAGCGGAGCCGGCTCTGCGGCGAGCAACTAAGAGGACCCGCCGGCAGGCAGCCGCGCCTCCGGCCACTCGTCCGCGGCGGGAGTTTGCCTTGTCAGCCGAAGCCAGCATTGCTAGATTGCCCCGCGGGAGGATGGCAGGAAATCATGACCACACGTGCGTTGCGGATATTTCCCGACCCGGTGCTGCGCGAGCGTTGCCGCGAGATCGATTGTTTCGATGAGAACCTGTCGCGGCTGGTCGATGACCTGGCCGAGAGCATGTACGCCCATCGCGGCGTCGGCCTGGCCGCCCCCCAGATCGGCGAGTCGCTGCGGGTCATGGTGGTGGACGTGGATCAGCGGGAGGGTGCGCCGCGCCTGCTCGAATTTGTGAACCCCCGAATATCCGCCGCGGACGAGGAGCTCGAGGAACGCGAGGAGGGGTGCCTTTCCTTTCCCGGCGAGGCAGAGATGGTGCGCCGGCCCCGGCGGGTCACCGTGCAGGCCCTGGACCGACGCGGGCAGCCGTTCGAGATCACGGCCGAGGGGCTGCTGGCGACCGCCATGCAGCACGAGATCGATCACCTGGACGGGAAGCTGTTCATCGACTACCTGTCACGGCTTCGGCGATCATTGGTTACGCGGCGGATGAAGAAACGCTCCAGGGAGGGCGAGTGAGCCTGCGCTACGCCTTCTTCGGCACGCCCCCGTTCGCGGTGTCGGTCCTCGACGTCCTGTGCCGAGCGGGACACCCCCCGGCGGCGGTGGTGTGCCAGCCGGATCGGCCACGCGGCCGCGGCTTGCGCCTGGAACCTCCCCCGATCAAGACGTGGGCCGAGGCGAAGGGTCTGCCCCTGTACCAGCCCGAGCGCGCCGCCGCGCCGGATTTTCTCGACGCCTTCGCCGGCCTGGGCGTGGACGTGGCGCTGGTGGCGGCCTACGGCCTGCTCCTGCCAGCGAAGCTCCTGGAGGCGCCGCGCCTGGGGTTCATCAACGTCCACCCCTCGCTCCTGCCGCGCTACCGGGGCGCGGCGCCGGTGCAGTGGACGCTGCTCAACGGCGACACCGTCACCGGGGTCAGCATCCTGCAGGTGACCCCGCGGCTCGACGACGGGGACATCCTGCTCCAGCGTGATGTCCCGGTGGATCCCGAGGAGGACGCCGGCGCGCTGCTCTCGCGCCTGGCGCTTCTCGGAGGCGAGCTGTCGGTCGAGGCCCTCGAGCGGCTCTCGCGCGGCGACCTGAAAGCCGTGCCACAAGACGAGAGTCGCGTGGTGTGGGCGCGCGCGCTCGAGAAGGAAGACGGCCGACTGGACTGGAATCAACCGGCGACGACGATCCACAACCGGGTGCGGGCGGTGCAGCCGTGGCCCGGGGCCTTTTGCCAGCTTCGCGGGCGGCGGCTCAAGATCCACAGGACCCGCTTGGCACCGCGAGGTGGACTGCCCCGCCCCCCCGGTGAGGTGCTGACGCTCGGCCCGGACGGCATCGGAGTCATGGCCGCCGATGGGCCCGTGCTGCTGCTCGAGGTCCAGCTCGAGGGGAAGAAGCGCCTCTCGGCCCGCGAATTCGTCCAGGGGCGGAACCTGGCGGTCGGCGATCGGCTCGACTGATAGCGTTTCTACGGGCGGGGGCGCGGGACGAAGGGCCGGGCGCCGGCGACCGCCACGCCAGCCTTGAACAGGTCGAACGGCAGGAAGGGGATCACGCCGGCCCACAAGGTCCAGGCCGCGGAGGGCGCCTGACCGGAGGCGGCCGCCCAGCCGAAGAGCCACAGGCCGCCGACGAGATAGATGGAGAGCAGGCCCAGGCCGGCGCCCGCCAGGCCGAAGAAGCGGCCCCGCCACCGTCCGGCGCAGTAGCTCGCCAGCGGGAAGGCCAGCAGGTAGCCGAGCGTCGGCGCCAACATGACGGACGGCCCGGCCGCCAGCGGCTGCGCGAACACCGGCAGGCCCAGCATGCCCAGCAGCAGGTACAACGCCTGGGAGATCGCGCCGCGCCAGGGACCGGCGGCCGCCCCGGCGAAGATCACCGCCGCCACCTGAAGGGTGGCGGGCACCGGCGTCCAGGGCAGCGGGATGGCCACCTGGGCGCACAGCGCCGTGAAGGCCGAAAGCACCGAGACGATGCCGATCTCTCGCAGCAGCCAGAGGTCACGGGCCGAGGAGCGTTCGCGCGCGAGTTCCATGTTCACCTCCAAGGTCGGGGCCGAAGGTAATCCACTCGCCGCGCGAAATCAACATCCCGCCGCCGGCGCTTTCGGGCTAGAACACCTTGCTTAAGCTTGCCGAGAGCCCGTAGTCGAAGTCGCCTTCCTCGGAGGTGAAGCCGAAGGCGGCGTAGATGTCGAACTGGATCACGTCCAGGATGAGGGCGTGGAAGCCGGCGCCGAAGGAGTTCGCCACGCGCAGCGTCTCGGCGTCGGAGGCCCGCTCGATCGAGCCAAACAGCGCCGCGTCGTGGAAGAGGCTCAGCTTGAACAGGTCCCGGGCCAGCGACAGCCGGAACTCGGCGGAGATCCCGCCCACCTCGCGCACGTAGTAGCGATCCCCGAACACGCCTCGCAGGTAGCGCCCACCCACCGGCTCCTCGTCGTCGGCCTGCACCGCGCCGTACAGCAGGGCGCCGCGGGTCTTGAGCCACAGGTCGTGGTAGCCGAACGCCCACAGCCACTGGCCCTGCAACGAGACGCGCCCGTACGGCTCACCGCCTTCCACCCAGTGGTGACGGGCCTCCGCCACCAGGCGCCGGCGCCGATCGCGCCGCTCCTCGTCGGGGTTGAACATGAGCTCGGCGCGCCCGACGATGAACGGCTCGGCCAGGGCGCCCGCATCGAGCGGCACCGGGTCGGCCGTCACCGGCTCGAGGCCGAACAGGAACTTCTCGCGCATGCCGCCGCCCAGCGAGAGCCCGATCCGGCGGCGCCATTCGAAGGCGAGGTTCAAGGTGGCGTCCAGATGCTCGCGGTAGAAGATCTCCAGGTTGAGATCCTGGCGCTGGCGGCTCACCAGGTCGCTCTGCAGCGAGAGAAAGGCGCGCAGCAACCGCCGGATGAAAGGCGGGGTGTACCAGCGCAGCTCGGCCCCGGAGTGCGACAGCACCGGGTAGGTGTCGCCATCAGAGAGGTCGTCGCGCAGCTTGCCGCCCAGCACTCCGCTGGCCAGCCAGCGATCGTGGCGGAACAGAAGGTCGGTGCCGCGATAGGCCACCACCGCCTCCAGCCCGTCGGGGAAATCGTACTGCAGATCCACGCTGAGCCCGGTGTCCCACTCCCGCCCCCCCAGGCGCACGAACAGGCTGATCTTGCTCCCCGGCGGGATGATCTCCTGGCCCAGGAACCTCCCCAGACGCCGGATCTGCGGGCCGCGGTGGGGGATCTCGCGCACCGTCACCAGGCGGTAGCTGGGGACCTCGGTGCCGTATCTCTTGCGTAGCTCGTCGAGCTGTCGCTCCAGGTAGAAGCGGTTGAAGACGTGGTGCGGCATGTCGAGGTCGAGCTTGAACTGTAGCGTCCTCAGCGAGCCCACCCCGGTGAACACGATCTTGTCAAGCCGACCCTCGTCGATGGTCACGTGAATGGCTCGCCCCTCGGGATGAGCATCGACCCGGGCCAGCTCGTAGCCGCTGCGGTGCAAGAACTCCTGAAGCTGCCGCTCCACCAGGCGGGCGGTGGCCTCGTCCGCCGCCGCCGTGCGCGGGAGATCCAGCACCGTCCGGTACACCTCGTCGATGATGGCCACGTTGCCCTCGAAACGGATCTCGGGCGAGGCGGCCCAGGCGGTGCCGCAAAGGCACATCACGAGCGCGATCTCAGCCGCGCGCGCCATGCCTCCTCCTCCAGGCCAGGGGAACGAGCCCGGCCAGCGCGAGCTGAGGTCCAGCGCCGCCGCAACCGCAGCCGCCCTCCACCGTCTTCCCCTCGGGTCCTGATTCGCCGCCGTCGTCGCTCGTGGGATCGCCCTCGTTTAGCGCCCCGCCGTCCGCGTCGGGGGTGGAGTCGCTGCCGCTCGCGCCATCATCGCCGCCCGCACCGGCGTCCGCCCCGTCCTGCCCGTCTTGCGCGTCGGCGCCGTCTGGGATCCCGCCGTCGCTCCCCGGGCAGGGATCCTGGTCGCAGGCCTCGGCGAAATCGCCCACGGCCAGCAACGCATAGCCCTGCCGGTCCGAGCGATAGGGGCTGGTCATGCCGTTCCCGGGCACGCGTCGACCCGTGACCCGCACGTGGAGATCGCCCGCCTCGGCCACCTCCAGGATCAGGATCTCGTGCGGGTTGGTGCCGTCGGGCGCGGCGGCGCCGGCGGGCGCGTTTCGATTGTTTTCGAAGTTCACGTTGCCCCGGTACACGACGCCCCGGCCGTCCTCCACCACGAGATCGAGATCGTTCACCAGGGCCGAACCCGCCCCGGCCGCGGCCGGGGGATCGGTCCACGCCAACGCCAGCCGCAGCGGCGTCCCCGGACGCACCGCGCGCAGCAAGAAGGCGTGGCTCTGCCCCTCGGAGAGCGGCGTCTTGCGGGCAGCGCCGCGATCGACGCCATCGGACCAGGTGTCGGTCAGCAAAGCGATGCTCTCGGAGTCCCCGGCAAAGAAGAGTGCGCGATCCAGGTGCGGCAGGCCGAGTCCCTGCACGGGTGTCGGGGCCGGGTCGAGGTCTGCCAGCCGTTGGCCGGTGGAGGTGTCGTACAGCGGTCCGTCGATGCTCTCGGCGGCGGCCAGCAGCACCGCCTTCAGCAGGGCCGCCGACGGGACAAAACCATCGGCCGGCGTCCGCCGCCCGGAGGGGTAGAAGCCTTCCATGAAGTATTGCCGCACCAGCGCCGCGGCCCCCGCCACCAGCGGCGCGGCGAAGCTGGTGCCCACCCGGTAGCCGCTGTCTACCGCACAGTTGTCATTGGGGGGATCGGTGGTGGTGTCGGCCTGCGGCTGTCCGTAGATGTCGTTGCCCGGCTGCGCCACCCAGGCGGTCTCGAGCGCTGACTTGACCGCGCCGGGGGCGACCAGCTCCGGCTTGAGGCGGCCGTCCCCGGCCGGGCCCTGGGAGCTGAAGGCGCACACCCCTTCGCCGCCGCGGCTGGCCCCGGCCAGTGAGCCGCCCACGGTGAGCGAGTTCTTGGCGGTGGCGCCCATGCCGTCCAGGGTGCGCGGGTCGGGACCCAGGTTGCCGGCGCTCCACACGATGAGGAGCTCCGGCATGCGCCAGGCGGCCTCGTCGACCTCGCGCGAGTTACCGCCGTAGGATACGTCGGCATCGGGGTAGCCGTAGGAGTTGTTGTGGACGCGTGCGCCGGAGTCGTAGGCCTGGCGGTAGAGATCCACCAGCGAGTCGGGCAGGCCCGCCTGGTTGCCGTCGCGCCGGCCGATGTCCTGGATGACCAGGCGAGCCCCGGGGGCTATGCCGTCCCCGTGATCGCGGCCCGCGGAATCGGTGGAGGCCAGGGCCGCGAAGTTGTCCCCGGCGGCGCAGCCGGCCACGTGGGTGCCGTGGGCCAGCTTGGAGCGGTCGTCGTATGCGCTGGCGCCAGACAGCAGGTAGTATGCCAGCACCTTGTTCCCGGCGTCGGTCACCTCGGCGGCAGGGGGCTGCGTGGTGTTGTAGCGGGTCTGCGCCGCCGCGTCCGCGGAGAGCCGGAACTGGCAGGCGTCCGTGTCCAGCCCGCTGTCGGCCACGGCGATGATTTGGCCGAAGCCGGAGAGCCCTTGCGCAAAGAGCGGGGTGGTCCGCGCCTCCGCGTCGCCGCTCTGGAGGACCCAGGCGGAGTCATCGTTGCAGAACACCGCCTCGCGGTAGGGCTCGAGCCAGGCCACCTCCTCGATCTCGCCGAGTCGTTCCAGCACGATCTCGCGCCGGTTGGCCGGGAGACGCAGCACGGCGTGGCCAGTGCCGGCGCTATCGTCGGAGAGCCGCAGCAGCTCCCCCAGGGCGGCGAGCTCGCCCTGCCGCGGACGCAGCGGCACGCCGGGCCAGGCCCAGATCCGCACGCGGTCTTCAGACGTCGGCCGGGCCAACAGGGGCGAGCGTTTCCAGGCGGGCCGCAGCGCGCCCTGCCAGCGCACGCCCGGGATCAGCTCCGGGCGCAACGCTGGCGGCAGGCGGACCACCAGCGCCTGCTCCGGGTAGTACGAGAGCACTGTCGCTCCCTGCCGCTCGAGCCAGGCGGCGAGCTGGCGGGCGCTGCCGTGGGCCTGCACCAGACGGATGCGCGCAGTGTCATCGCCCGGGGCAGCAGGTAGCCACCGGGGGTCCAGGGCCCCCGCCGGGATCCGCAGCGGCAACTCCTCCGCCGCCGGGCCGGCCAGCAGCCACACCATCGACCACGAGATGGCGAAAAGCACCGTGTTTGCTCCGCGCTACAGGATGTCGAAGGTAAAACGTAAAAGCAGCCGCTGCTCGACCTGCAGGTACTTGCTGAGCTGGCGATTGAAGTCCATCTTGACCACGTAGGCCAGCGAGGCGAACGACACCAGGCGTAAGCTGATGGTGTTGCGCCAGTTGATGAGCGGCTCGGTGCTCTCGCTGCTGGAGTAGAAGGGGATGAGGGTATCCAGCTCGGTGTCCAGCATGAGGAATCGCAGCAGCCGCGCCGAGCCGATCAGGGTGGCCTCGAGGCCGAGCAGGTCGCTACCGCGCTTCTGGTCGAAGCAGCGGTTCTGCGGGTCCTGGCACTCGGCCACCGGGTCGCTTTCCTGGCGGGGCCGCTCCACCAACAACGACTGCACCAGGTACTGGCGCGCCCCGAAGCCCAGGCGCACATGGATATCGAAGGGCAGCGAGGGCACCAGGTCGAAGGCCACCCCGGTGCCCTCCTTGAGCAGCAGCGGGTCGAAGGGATCGGCCAGCCGAAGCTCGCTGGGGTTCTGCTCGCGCCGCACCACCTCTCCCGACCCGCCGATCACCAGCACGTTCGGCGCGCTTCCCTCAGTAAAGAGCATCTTGCCCGGAAACAGGTTGCTATCCAGCCCGAAGCGCAGGTACGGCCCCAGCCAGGAGAGCAAGCGGAAGGTGTACAGCGAGTCCAGCCGGATCTCGTCGATGGTCTTGGTGAGCTTCATGTCCGAGAGGTTCATACCGATGCGCGAGCTCTGCCCCTCGTCCATCTGGAGCCGGGCATAGATCAGGTGGCGCGGGTGCAGGTAGCGCACGCTGGCGTCGATGAAGGCGTTGAAGGTCACCGAGTTGCCGAAGGACACGCCGACCACCTGGTCGTTGCGGTTCCACAGGAGGTCGCCACCCACCACCAGCCCGAAGCGCCAGTTGCGGTACTCGGTCTTGCCCTCCCAGCGATCCACCACGCCGCCGCCCAAAAAGCGCCCGGTGGCCGCCTCCTGCACCAGGGTGAACTGCACCAGCTCGCCGGCGTCGATGTTCACGGTGAGGAAGTCGGTGCGCGCCCGCGGCGTCTCGCCGGCCGCGGTGATCATGTAGCGACCGGGTCGGAGCAGCCAGGTGCGTAAACTTTCGCCGCGCGACTCGTCGGCGCCTAGACCCAGCCCGAAGTCCTCGCCGGAGGGCAGGGCGAAGATCTCGTAGGTGCCGCGAATCTGCGCCCCGCGCTCGTCCACCACGTGCACCACCAGGCCGGCCCAGTCGGTCGGTACCAGGGCGCAGTGGCCCTCGAACACCTCGACCTCGTGCTCCAACATCTGGGTCTCGACCCCGGAGCCCACCAGCACCTGGTAGTGCCCCGGCGGCACGATGGCCTTGCGGCTGGTGTTGCGGCTCTCCACCCTCTCCCCGTCCTGCATCACCACGAAGGGCGGCTCCGCCGGGGGATCGCTCATGGCCGGGACGAAGACGCAGCCCCGGCCCACCGGGATGAGCTCGGGGTCGCGGTCGAGCTGCTCCTGCGGTGGCGGCATCCACCAGCCGGGCGGGCGTTCGGTGGCGGGCTTATTGGCGGGTGGCGGCTCGGCGGCCTCCTGGGCGCGCAGGCCGGCGCCGACGAGCAAGGCCAGGCCGGCGATGAGGATGCGGCCGGCGCTCATGACCGCTCCCCGGCCGCCGGCGCCTCGGGCCGCGCCCCTTCCCTCGGTGCCAGGGCCTGCGTGGAGAGGAAAGCCGCCAGCTCGTCGATGATGCGCCCGGTCTCCTGTTCCAGGATCTCGCTCAGCGCCTTCACCACGTACACCGGCTGCTTGTTGAACACCTTGCGGCGCTGTTCGATGACACCGGTCCACAGGGCCTGCTCCTGGCCGTAGCGGCTGAGACGCAGGGTGATGTTGAGGTGGGCGAACCATTCGTCGCCGGCGTCCAGCTCCTCGATGGCCTCCACCATGCCGGACAGCTCGTAGTCGGGGCGCTGCTCGCCGAACTCCCCGGCCACCGCGGCGAAGCGCCCCGAGTGGGAGAGCTGCTTGCGGAAGAGATCGGTGAGCATCTTCTGCGGCTTCACCGCCCACAGCATGTAGTTGTAGTACTGGAACTCGAAGGGCGAGTAGCGGTACACCAGCCGCTCCTGATCGTAGGCCGGGGTGATGTCGAACTGGCGCACCCGGATGGTGGCGTCGACGCGGGGCGCGGGCTTGGGCGGCAGCAGGGCGTAGGCCATCATGAAGTAGCGGTTCTCGGGGACGGCGCTGCAGGCGCACAACAGCGCGCCGGCGAGCAGGGTGGCGCACGCCACGCGCATCTTTCCCGACGGCCCCGCCCACCGACCCTCGAGATCCGGGTGCTTTCGCGACGGAGGCGTTCCGGTCATGTCTCCTCCCGAGGCGGCGCGCCCCTCAGGGCAACGACCGCTCCCGCCGATCCGGCGAGCGCAGCAGGCGCGATGGGTCCTCGCGGATCAGCCGGCTGAAGTCGCGCAGATTCTCGCTGGTTTCGGCAAAAAAGCGCAACCCCGCCTGCCAGTCCTCGCGGCTGCGGTTGACCAGGGTGTCCAGCTTCTCGCTGAGGGCGTTGAGGCGGACGAGCAGGCTGTTGAGGCCGCTGGTCACCCGGCCGAGCTCTTCGGCCCCGGCACGCCGGCGCACGTCCTCCAGGGTGGCCCGGCCCTCGTCCAGCAGTGCGGCCACCCTTTTCCCGTCCAGCACGCCCTCGGCGGAGCGGCGCACCGCGGCCACCGCCTCGCGGATCTCCTGCAAGGTGCGACGGAACTCGGTCAGGGTCTCGCCCAACTGCTCCGAGGCGCCGGCCAGCGAGCGCAGCAGGCGCTCCAGGGGCTCGCTGTTCTGCTGGACCATCTTCTCGGTGCTCTGCATCAGGTCGCCGAGGCGCTCCAGGTCATTGCCGAGCAGGGCGCGGTTCTCGTCGCTGGTGAGCTCCAGAAGCTGATTGAGGAGCAGCTCGGCCTTGATGGAGATGGTCTCGGCCTGCCCGGTCAGCTTGTCCACGGTGGAAGTGCCGGCCGGGATCTCCGAGCCCGGGGCCAGCACGGCCGCCTCCGAGGTCCCGCCCACCAGCTCGATGAACTTGAGCCCGGTGATGCCCTGTACGTTCAGCACCGCCTGGGTGTTCTCCTTGACGGGCGTGCCGGTCTGCAGCGAAATCGACACCAGGGTGCGGCTCACCTCCTTGGGGTCGATGCGGATCTCCTCCACCCGGCCCACTCGCACCCCGTTGTACTTGACCGGGGCGCCGATCTCCAGGCCGGACACCGAGATGTCGTAGCGCACCCAGTACCGGTCGCGATCTTCCCACAAGAACGATCCCAGCACCGCCGCCAGGAACCCCACCAGCGCGAGCATGGACAGGGCCACGAACAGGCCCAGCCGGATCTTCTGTCCGCGGGTGATCATCCGCGCACCTCGCTTTCGCCTTCTCGGGCCCGTTCGAGAAGCGACGGTCCCAGGGCGCCGACCTCCGCCGGCCGCCGCTGCAAGAAGTCCTGCACCGCCGCCAGCTCAGACTGCTTCGCCTGCGGGAGCGATCCATCGAAGGCCACCCTGCCGTCGGCCACGATCACCAGCCGGTCGGCGATGGTCTCGATGGAGCTCAGCTCGTGCGTCACCACCACCAGAGTCATGCCGAGCGCCTCGCGCAGGTGGAGCAGCAGCTCGTCGAGCCCCGCCGCGGTGACCGGATCCAGCCCGGCCGAGGGCTCGTCGCACAAGAGCAGCTCGGGATCGAGCGCCAGGGCCCGGGCCAGGGCGGCCCGCTTGCGCATGCCACCGGAGAGCTGGGGTGGCGTCTTGTGCCGGTGGGCCTCGAGCCCCACCAGGGCGAGTTTCATGCGCACCAGCTCCTCCTGCACGCGCGGCGGCAGGCCCGAGCGGTGCTCTAGCGGCAGGGCCACGTTCTCGGTGATGGTGAGCGAGTTGATCAGGACGCCACCCTGGAACAGCATGCCGGTGCGGGCGCGCAGCTCCGCCAGGCGTCCCTCGGATGCGGTCGCCACGTCCTGGCCGAACAGGCGCACCTGGCCTTCCCAGGCGGGCAGCAAGCCGATGGCCGCCTTGAGCAGGGTGCTCTTGCCACACCCGCTGGAGCCGGCGATGACCACGAGCTCTCCGCGCCGCACCCGAAGATCCACGCGGGTGAGCACCGGCGCCTCCTCGTAGCCCAGCATCACGTCCCGATATTCGAGCACGAGCTCGTCCATGGCGCCTCAACTATAGAAGGCCAGGCTGAAGGCACAGTCGGCGACGATCACCAAGAAGATCGACAACACCACCGAGCGAGTGGTGGAGATGCCCACCCCCTGCGCGCCCCCGCTGGTCTGCAGGCCGCAATGGGCGCCGGTGAGCAGGATGATCCAGCCGAAGGACAGGCTCTTGAGCAGCCCGATCACCAGATCCTTGGTGCGTAAAGCGTCGGCGCACTGCTGCAGGAAGGCCGGCATGGGCACCTGCAGCAAGAGCGCCCCCACCAGCATGCCGCCCAGCACGCCGCAGGCGTCGGCTACCAGGGTGAGCAGCGGCTGGGTCATGGTGACCGCGTACAGCTTGGGCACCACCAGGAAGCGCACCGGCGAGAACCCCATGGACTCGAGCGCGTCGATCTCCTCGGTCACCCGCATGGTGGCGATCTCGGCGGCGATGGCCGAGCCCGAGCGCCCGGCCACGATCACCGCGGTGAGCAGCGGCCCCATCTCGCGGGTCATGGCCACCGCCACCAGGTTGGCCGCATAGATGTTGGCACCGAACTGCCGAAGCTGCGCCGCCGAGAGCAGAGCCAGGGTCAACCCGATCAGCAGCGACAGCAGCGCCACGATGCCGAAGGCCCGTGAGCCGAGCAAGATGGACTGGCGCAGAATCTCGCCGCGCGGGTGTCCCGGCTGCGCGGTGAACGGTCCGGCCAGCGCCCAGCTGAAGGTGTCGGCGGCCAGCAGCCCCACCTTGCGGAGCCCGGCAAGCAGCGCCCAGGCGCGCTCTCCCAGGCCCTCGAACAGACCCACCCGCTCCGGGACTTCGAGGTCCACGCCCTGCCAGCGGAAGATCTCGAGCGTCTTTTGCGCCGGCGCGCTGAGGTTGGCCAAGGAGAGCGACTGCTTGCGTTCGCGGGCCAACCGCAGCGCCTCCGAGAGCACGGCCACCCCGGCGCTGTCGAGGTACTCCACCCCGGAGAGATCCAGCGCGGCCTTCTCGCCGGCCCCCGGCAACCACGTGCGCAGCCACTCGAGCAAGAGCGGCGCCGCCTGGCGATCCAGCCGGCCGCGCAGTCGCAGGCGCACCTCCCCGCCCTCCACCGTACGTTCCATCTGGAGCGCGCCGCTCATCGGCGCATGTTTACCACGAACCCCCTCTTGTATAAAGTGAAACAACCTCGGAAAAACGCGGCCCCCTGATGCGTCTGGCCGCGTTTGCCCTTTCGGCACCACGATCGAGCCACAAATGCTTCCTTTCAGGCGCGAACGCGCTGGCTGCTTCGGCCCCGCATTCGCGCGACCGGACAGATTCCGAACTTCATCGAGAACATGCGCAAAGAGGTAGGAGGCGCCTGCGATTCTGTTCTGGATGAGCTTCCGGCCGAAACTCGATCGCTGGCATGGGAGAGAGACGCGGCGTCACCCCGGGGTCACGGCAGGCACACCCAGGTGCAGGCGTGGTCGAGGCACTGGAAGGACCCCTTGCACTGCCCCGGCTCGAGCGGCTGGAGATCGCAGTGGGCATTCTCGTAGCAGGAGCCGGGGGTCAGGCACACCCCCGGACAGTCCATGCAGCCGGGCCGCAGGTTGACACAATAGAGTGAGTCGTCCGGGCACGGCCGGGCCACGATCCCCCCGCAGCGTTCGCCCTCGCCGCTCCCGCACTCGCCGTAGTGCCAGAACGGCTGCTCCTGGCAATCGGCGAAGCAGGCGTCCGGGTAGGTCGTAAAGTCTGCGCCGCACACCGCGCGCCACGGCCGGGCCAGCGCCTCGCAGGCGTCGCAGGCCGGACTGCACTCGCCCGGGTAGCGCACCGCCTGGCCACTACACTCGGCCTCCGCCGCGCCACAGACGTAGCTCACACCGTTGGCGGCGCACACCGGGTCGGCCACGGCGCACTCGCGCTGGCAATCGCAGCGCCCTGGATAGAACGACTGCAAACCGGCGCAGGAGGCCTGGCAGGGGTCGGGGAAGGTCCAGGGGACGCCCATGGGCATGCCGGGGACGGAAGCGACGCACACCGGGCTCCAGCCTTCGGCGCAGCGACAACCCTCGCCCAGCAGCGCGCACACGCCTTCGCGGCACACCGGCGGCCGATCGGTGCAGGCGTTGTACCCGGCGCATTGCGGATCCACGTTGGCGCAGCGTTGGTCGCGCTCCTCGTTGAACTGCGTAAGATTCGCCGTCGCTACCGCGACCTCCGGCCCGCCCAGCTCGCAGGGGCAGCAGTCGGAGGATGCCCGCACGCAATCCTCGTCGCGCTCGCACGCCTGGGGGCAGGGCACGTCCACCATCTTTGCGCTGTCGCACTGGTTGTTCACGCAATCGATCAGGTGCCCGCAGGTCTTGCCCGCGTTGCAGTCCGCGATGGTCTGGCAGGGATCGCCGCCACCGGAGTACTCCTGGCAGGACCAGAGGACGAGCGCCGCAACCGCGAACACCGAAACACTGGCTGTCTCCGTCCATCGCATGGCCCACCTCCGCGCTCCCCTTCTTACTTTTAGCGCATCCGGACACAGTTTGAAACACGCGCATGCGGGTCATCTGCGACATGAGCCGTTTTGTGGCCCGTATGACTCTTATCATACAGTGCAGTGACCGCTGCGAGCGGAAGCAGGCCCGCGCCAACCTCTCTGGCGCCTCGCTGGTGAGACAGCGAGCCTCGCCTTGGCCGGTAGTGCCCGGGCCATCGACGAAGGTAGCAGAGGAGATGACGACCGACAACTGGGAAGCCGTGGAACGCTGCGAAGTGTGCCGGGCCACGAAGTTCAGGCGCCTCGGCGAGGTATCGGACCGGCTCTACCGAACCACCGGGCGCTTTACCCTGGTACGTTGCGTCGGGTGCGGGCTGACGTTTATCAACCCTCGCCCGACAATGAAGGAGATCGGGCTCTTCTATCCGACGGAGTACACCGAGTATCAGGCTCCTCTGACACCGCGGCTCCGGCGTTGGGAAGAAGACAAAGGCAGGCCCGGAGCAAAAATGGGGCCCTGGAGACGCCTGGTGGCATTCATCAACGAGCGGATGTCCTACCGGATGATCCCACCGTATCAGGGAGAGGGCCGGCTGCTCGACGTCGGCTGCGCCAGCGGGGAATTCCTTGACAAGATGAGGCTCCTGGGCTGGCAGACATACGGAGTGGAGCGATCGCCGGCGGCGGCGGAGATCGCGTGCCGCAACGGACACCGGGTCCTGGTGAGCGATATCGAGAACGGCTTGCCCATTCCCGAGGCATCGTTCGACCTGGTGTACTGCTGGCACGTCCTCGAACATCTCCACTCTCCGCTTCGCGCGTTACGGGAGATGGCACGATTGCTCGCCCCGGGTGGTCGATTGGTGTTGGCCGTCCCCAACTTCGGCAGTTTCCAGGCGAAGTTGTTTGGGCGCTTCTGGTCGAAGCTCGAGCCACCGCGGCACCTTTTTCACTTCGACAAAAATACGCTGCGCGCGCTGCTTCGACATGGAGGATTCGAGCCGCAATCCATGACGACACGGACCGGGGCAACGAGTTATTGTCGGAGTTTTCGGCTGCTCATCAACGCCGTTCTGGGCACGCGTTTTATGAGAGATCCGGCTGCTGCCGTGTTCTTGTTCGAAATACCGGTTTTCATTGCCAGCCTTTTCAACAACCTCGGGCTCGGTTCGGATATCCGGGTGGTTTGCCGAAAGGCATGATGAAAATCCAGAAGTGTGTGCCCCCCCGAATCCCGAATCCGGTTCCACCCACCCCGGTTTTACCGTCCGGATTTCGGACACCGTGTTCGAAATCCGGACAGAAGGCCAATTTTCACAGATTGTCTGCTGATTTTGTGTCTTTATAGTTGTTTGTTTTTATTTGTATTTTATTCGAATAC
>JAAZNF010000025.1 GCA_012798435.1 Myxococcales bacterium
GCCCGCAGCGCCCCCCACGCCGCCCGCTCCCCCGGCGCCGGCCAAGGCGCCCACCGCCCGCTGAAGCTATCGCTGCCTGCCGGGACCTCCACAGCCAGCGCTTTCGTGCGGACCTATCTCGGGTAGCCTCCGCCCGACCTTTGCCGTCAAGGGTCTGCGCTCGCTTCGCGACTCGCTGCGCTCACCCTTGACGGCGGTCGGGCTACGGCTGAAATCGCTATCATGAAGAGCATGCAGGCATGCTCTTCCTGCTTGAGGAAGCTCCATTTCAAATACTCGAACGCCTGGTCGCGGGGCCCCTGGAGCCAGCGCGACCAGGCGCGATCCACCTCACCCCCGACTTTTTTCTCAAGAAAATCTGGTCCCCCCTCTCCATTGTGGAGAGGGGGGTAGGGCGTGAGGTGCTAAGGTCAGGGTGCGTCCAGGTTCTCGACCGGCACGCCGGGGGGCGCCGCCAGCCGGAAGACGTCCTCGGCGAACGGCTCGGCCGCCTCGGCCTGGCGGACCTTCAGGGTGAGCTCGAGCTTCTGGCTGGGCATCTCGAACGAGATCTCGCGGGGCAGGCGGGGCCGGTCCTCCCAGGCGGCGAGCTTGAGCAGGTACAGGCGCCGGCCCTCGACCTCCACCTCGACCTCCAGAAGCTTCAGCTCGCGCCCGTCGATGCGCAGGCGCTCCCGCTCGCGCGAGTTCGAAAGCCACACGAGGTAGTGGGCCCCGTCCGGCTCCAGCTCGAGCCGGGACTCGGCGAAGGCGATCAGCGGCGGCTCTCCGCGCAGCAGGCCCACCACCTCCGGGCCGTCGAGGAACACCGGGATGGCCCGGGAGAGGTTGGCCGGCGTGGCGCGGCCGACGAAGAAGCGCCCGCCCTCCATGTCCCACAGGGAGAACTCCATGCCGTCGGTGACCAGGATGGACACGGGCTGGTCGAAGAAGCTCTCGGTCTCGAAGCGCAGGCGGGCCGGCAGGGCGGTGGCCGCGGCGAAACGGGCCTTGACGCGCTGGCCCTCCCGGCGCGCCAGCACCGTGCCGCGCACACGCAATCGCTCCAGCTTCTGGGCTTGCTGGCGCACGGCCTCGAGCAGCGCGGGGGCGTCCTCGAACCGCTGGAGCGGCCCGCCCGGTCCCGGCCGGTGGGGACAGCCGCCAAGGCACAGCGCGATGAGGAGCGCCGCCCCGACGCGCGCGCGGGCCGCATTCATCGGATGGCCGAGAGCGAGCGCAAGAGGTCGTAGAAGCCGCCCGCGGTGTAGAAGGTGAACTTCATGTCCCCGAAGGCCACCTCGTCCCCGTCATACAGCCGGCGCGCCTTCCGCGCCTCCAGCAGGGCACCGTTGACCCGGGTGCCGTTGGTGGACTCGGTATCTATGAGCACGCAGGCGTCATCGGCCTCCCAGCGGAAGAAGGCGTGGTGCTTGGAGACCGTCAGATCGGACACCACCACGTCGTTGGTCTCGGTCCGCCCGATCAGGATCTTGCCGGCGAAGTCGCTGCGGTCGCTCTTCTTGAGCGGGATCACCGCGTCGGTGGGGGCGGGCGGCATGGGCGCCACGCGCACCTCCTGCGTCTTCGGGTTGATCTCCAGTTTCAGCGTCGAGCTGTACTCCCGCCGCGGATCACCGCCCCCTTCCGCGGTGCGAGGAACGAGGCAGGCCTCGGGGTAACGCGAGATGAAAGCATCCCGCTCCAGCGAGCGGGCGTCGTCGAGAAAGTCCTTGACCTGCGGCATGCGCGGCGTCCTCGAAAATCCTTTGCGAGAATAAGGGGTTGCCGAATTGATGTCAAGAAATCGGCCGGGGTCGGGACCGGCCACGCCGACCGTTCGTCGCCGCTCGCTACCCTCCGGCGCACGCTGCGATTTTTGGTTGACACCCGCCCCGTTTTTCCTGGTACCATGCGACCCTCATGGAGGGGATGGTCCCTCGCCGAGGTTTCGGGCAAACCGGGAGTGGCGCCGAGCGCGCCGAGAAGGGAGACGCGATGACCGAGCTCAAGGACAGGCCGTGGTTCAAGTTCTGGCCGGAGGGCGTTCCGCAGCACATCGACTACCCCAAGAAGGGCCTGGGCGAGTTGTTCGATGAGACCGCCGCCAAGTACCCGGACAAGACCGCGATCATCTTCCTCGACACCAAGGTGACCTTCGCCCAGCTCAAGCGGTACGTGGACTCCTTCGCCACCGCCCTGCACGACCTCGGCATCCGCAAGGGCGACGTGGTCGGGCTGCGGCTCCCCAACAGCGTGCACTACGTGGTGGCCTACTTCGCGGCCATGAAGCTCGGGGCCATCGTCACGGCCAACAACCCGTTGTACAAGGCGGCCGAGATCGAGCACCAGTTCTCCGACTCCGGGGCCAAGATCCTGATCGTCATGGACATCGTGTGGTCGGAGTGCGCCCATGCCCTGCCCAAGACCCGCATCGAGAAGGTCATCGGCTGCAACATCGCCGACTTTTTGCCCGGCCTCAAGCGCTTCTTGGGGAAACTCCTGGGCAAGGTGCCCTCGGCGCCCATGCCGCCCGACACCATCAACTTCATGGATCTGCTGCGCACGCCGCCCAACCCGCCCAAGGTGGACATCGACGTCGTGAACGACCTGGCGGTGCTGCAGTACACCGGCGGCACCACCGGCTCGCCCAAGGGCGCCATGCTCACCCACCTGAACCTCATCGCCAACGCCAAGCAGACCGCGGCCTGGGACACCCAGAGCCGGCCGGGCGAGGACATCATCGTGGGGGTGCTGCCGCTGTTCCACATCTACGCCATGACCACGGTCATGAACCTGGCGCTGGTGAACGGCGCCGCCATGCTGCTGTTCCCCAAGCTCCCCGAGTGGGGCGATCTCCTGGGTGCCATCCAGAAGTACAAGGGGACGCTGTTCCCGGGGGTGGCGGCGCTGTACAACGCCATCAACAACTTCCCCGAGGTGAAGAACTACGACCTGCGCTCCATCCGGGCCTGCATCTCCGGCGCCGGGCCGCTGCCGCTGGAGATCCAGAAGCGCTTCGAGGAGCTCTCGGGCGCCAAGTTGATCGAGGGCTTCGGCCTCACCGAGGCCTCGCCGGTCACCCACGCCAACCCGCTGTACGGCCGGCGCAAGAACGGCACCATCGGCCTGCCGGTGTCCGACACCGACTGCAAGATCATGGACTCGGAGACCGGCACCAAGGAGATGAAGACCAACGAGGTGGGCGAGCTGTGCGTGAAGGGCCCGCAGGTGATGAAGGGCTACTACAAGCGCGACGACGAGAACAAGCTGGTGCTGCGCGACGGCTGGCTGTTCACCGGCGACCTGGGCTTCATGGACGACGAGGGCTACTTCGTGATCGTGGACCGCAAGAAGGACATGATCAAGCGCAGCGGCTACTCGGTGTTCCCGCGCGAGGTGGAGGACTACCTGTACAAGAACCCCCACGTGCTGGAGTGCGCGGTGATCGGCGTCCCCGACAAGGACGCGGGCGAGGAGATCAAGGCCTTCGTGGCGCTGAAGCCCGACAGCAAGGGCAAGGTCACCGAGAAGGACATCATCGAGTGGGCCAAGCAGAACATGGCCGCCTACAAGTACCCGCGCATCGTGGAGTTCCGCGACGAGATCCCCAAGGGCACCGCGGGCAAGATCCTGCGCCGCGCCCTCAAGGAGCAGGAGAAGCCCAAGGCCGCGCCGCCCTCGGCCTGAGCCCGCGCCGTCCGGACCGCCCTCGAAGACCCGGTCCCTTTCCGGGCGTGCGAGCCCCTCGTCTTGGGAGGGGTTCTCGGCCTCCCAGCCCGGTGCTGCGGCAGACAAGAACCCTGTACACGCGCGACGAAGAAAACTCCTCGAAAAGCACCGCCGTGTTCGGGGATGACCAGGAGCTGCAACTCGAGGTGCGGCCCATGCGACGTGTCGGCTTGATCCGGCGGGGGATTCTCGGATAGCGTGGCGGCGGGAGACAATCACCATGGGTCGCAAGCTGCTGTGGGTGGCCGGGTTGCTGGTCGTGGCCGGGATCACGGCACTGGTGCTGGAGCGCCTGGCGGGCCCCTCGACCGAGGCCCCGGCGCCGCCCGCTTCCGCGCCGGCCGCGGCGCCGGAGTACCCGCCCGAGTTCCAGCCGCCCGCGCCGGCGGCCGACGCCGGGCCATCTTCGGAGATCGCACCGCCGGAGCCGCCGCCCGAGGCGCCGGTGCCCGAGCCACCCCTGCAGCCGCTCGCGCCGCGCACGCCGTCGAAAGGGTCGCGTCCCGTCGGGGCATCATCCGAGGCCGAGCTGGTGCCGGTGTACGCCGTTCGCGACACCACCCCGCCGCCGCTCATGGTCCTGTCGCCCGCGGACCGCAGCTACTTCCTCGATACCGAGGTGAAGTTCCGGGTGCGCTCCGAGGCGGGCGCGGTGGTGCGAGTGAACGGCGCGGCGTTGGCCGAGGCCGGCGCGGAGCTGTTCGAGGGCGCGGTCCGCCTCGCCTTCGGCGAGCGCGAGGTGATCGTCGAGGCCGAGGACGGGGTGGGAAACCGGCGCGAGGTGAAACTCCGGCTCACCTGTGTCGACCCCTCGCGCATCCGCGGTGTCCGCGAGCGCTTCGCCGCCCTGCTTTCGCAGCTCGACGAGCTGCGCGCGCTGGCGCTGGAGCTCGATCGCCGCGCCGAGGACCTGCTGGCCCGTCAAAGGGACACGCCGGCCGAATCCATCAGCGCGCTGGAGGGCGAGTTGCGTACGATCCGCAGCGAGCGCCGCGAGCTCCAGCGGGAGATCGAGGCCGACCTGGCCGCCATCGATCAGCTCCTGCGCCGGCCCGCTCCTTGAAGAAACGCGCGCGCTCACCGTGAGGCGCGGATGGGTGATTCTCTTGGCCCGCCGCGGCGGGCTCTGCTATGCTGCCGGGATGCGTCTGCTCATATGGTTGTTTGTCGCCACTGTCGTCCCGGGGATCGCCCGGGCGGTGCTGCCGGGGCTGGAGGCGGCGGAGCGAAAGCTCCAGGACAAGCGGGCCGAGCCGGCCATCGAGAGCTTCCTGGACGCGCTGGAAGGACTGCCCGCGGCCAGCCCGGACGAGCGCCAGCGTGTCCTGCGTGGGCTCCTCGCGGCGTGCCGTGAGGCGCTTTTGCAGAATCGATTCGATGCCGCGGCCCGCGGGCTGATGGGGCTGCTCCGGCCGACGCGCGACGAGCCGCTGGGGCCGGCCTTCTCGGCCGAGGTGCGCGATCTGCTACAGGAGGTGGCGGCGGGCCTGATGTTCGCACAGCAGCCGCGGGCCGCCGTCCTCGCCCTGTCCGCGCTCATGGAAGACGCGCCCGGCAATGCCGCACGCTGGGCGCTGCTCTCCGCCGCGCACCTGGGGGTGGGCGAGTTCGCGCGGGCCGAGGAGACCCTGCGCCATGGGCTGGAGCTGTTCCCCGAGCACGCGGAGCTGCTCGCCGCCAAGGCGCAGCTGGCGCAGGCCCTGTCGTACCGCGCGGTGGAACGGGCCTCCTACGGCGCAGCCGAGGCGCAGCTGCGCCAGGCCGAACGGGATCTGGCGGTGGCGGCCCAGCGGCAGCCGCATAGCGGCGGCATCCGGCTTTCGCTGGGTGGGCTGCGAAGCGCGCTGCTTTCGTTCTGCTCGCTCACCGGCCAGAGCCAGGAGGCCGGGCGGCTGCTGCTGGCGGCCGAGGAGGATCTGGAGATCGCCGCGCACCTCGATCCGCGCAACCCCGCCCCGCTGCGGGAACTGGCGCTGCTGCTGATCCTGTCCGGAGACTTCTGCGAGGCCCGCCAGAAGATCATGGCCGCCCAGCGCATCATCGACGCCCGCCTGCGCGACGAGCGGGAGCCGCTCGGCATGCGCCTTTCGCTGCAGGTCATGCGCCAGGGCCTGACGCGGAACCTGGACGGCGTCAACTATCGCCTGGTGCTCGAGGACATCAACCTGGCACGCTTCGAGCGGGCCGATCAACGCATCTCGCAGGCGCTGCGGGACAACCCCGGCTTCGCCGATCAGGCGGTTCGCCTGCGCTGGCTGCTCTCGGAGCGGCGCGAGCGGTTGGCGCGCGAACTCGAGAGGATCCGCGACCTGCCCGGGCCGCGCGACCGGGCGGTGGAGACGGGCGATCTGATGTTCCGGCTGCAACGCTTCGACGAGGCCGGGCGTCGGTATGGCGAGGCGCTGGCGGCACCGCCCGGCGGGTACAGCGACGACGAGATCAAGGCCCGGCGGGAGGACACGCGGGCGGAGGTGGGCACCCCGCGCCGGTCGCGGCTGGTCATCGGTTCGCTGGATGTTCGCCTGGACGACTTCGCCGGCGTCGACACGGCGTTTTTGGCCGGAATTTTGGAGCGGGCCTGGGCGCTGCTTTCGGCCCGACTGGAGCAGCGCCCGCGTGGGCCGCTGCACCTGGCGCTGTTTCCCAACCCGCGCAGTCTGCTCGAACGGGTGAACCCCGGCCGCTGGTCGCAGCACGGCGGGGGGCACCCGTTGGGCCAGGTGACGCTGGCGGCCGATCCCCGGCGCGGGCGGCGCGAGTGGACCGACACCTTGCTCCAGACCCTGGTGATGCGCGGGGTGGACGAGGCCTCCTTCGGCCACGCCCCGCGCTGGCTCGCCGAGGGGGTCGCCGCCTGGGCCTGCCGCGAATGGGCGGACGCCGACGAGGTGCGGCTGCGCGAGCTCGTCCGCCTGGGCCGGGTGCCGGAGCGGCTGCTCGAGCTGGAGACGGCCTTCGTCGAGTACTGGAACGAGCCGGAGATCATCGGCATCTTGCGCCTTGCCGCGGAACATTTGGTGCGCTGGCTCGTCGAGCGCTACGGCGCCGCGCGGCTCAACGTGCTCTTGTCCGCGCTGCGCCAGCGCACGCCCTGGGGTCAGGCGCTGCGCGGCGTGTATGGGCTGGACCCCTCCGCGCTCGCCAAGGAGTGGCGCGACTCGTTGGGCGGGCCGCTCTACGCCGACCCGCCGTCGAAACGCACGAAGTAGTTGGCCGCCACCCGGTCCAGGATCTCCGGGGTGAGCTGCGGCTCGATGCCGCGGTAGGCGCACAGGTCGATCACCTGGGCCAACAGGTCGCGCGGCTCGCAGGCATTGAAGGGGCGCTGCGCGCGCCGGTAGTGGTTCTCGATCAGGTAGGCCACCGCCGAGGGCTCGAAGGGGATGCCCTTGCGCTGGCACTCGGCGCGGCAGATGGCCAGGTACTGCGCCTCGTCGGGGCGGTTCACGCCCAGCTTGTAGCGCACCCGGCGCAAGAAGGCCGCGTCCACCAGTGCGCCCGGATCCAGGTTGGTGGAGAACACCACGAATACGTCAAAGGGCATCTCGAGCTTCTTGCCGGTGTGGAGGGTCAGGAAGTCGACCTCACTCTCCAGTGGCACGATCCAGCGGTTCAGCAGGTCCTTGGGCGACACCTTCTGCCGGCCGAAGTCGTCGATGAGCAACATGCCGTTGTTGGCCTTCATCTGCACCGGGGCCTCGTAGTAGCGCACCTCGGGCGAGTACCGCAGGTCGAGGTCGGAGAGCACCAGCTCGCCGCCCACCGTGGCCATGGGCCGGCGGCACTTCACCCAGCGCTCGTCCAGGGCGCGCTCGCCGGCGGCCGGGGCGCGCCGGTGCAGCGTCTCGTCGAAGACCTTGATCACGAAGTCGTCCACCTGCACCGCGTGGGGAACGAACACGTCGCCGCCGAAGCACTCGGTCATGCGCTGGCAGATGGCGGTCTTGCCGTTGCCAGGCGGGCCGTAGAAGAACAGCGCCTTGCCCGAGTTCATGGCCGGGCCGATGGCGTCGAACACCGCGTCCGGCAGCACCAGCTCGCCAAAGTGCGGCTCCAGGTCCGCGCGCCGCAGCCGGTTGCCGCGGATGCTCTGGGCGGCCACCGCCTGCAGGTAGTATCGGAACGGCACCGGCGCCGGCCCCACGTAGCGATCCCGCTCCAGGGCCATGGCGCAGGCCCGGTGACCGGCCTCGGTGAGCACGTAGATCATCTGGGAGCGGCCGAGGCCCGTTCCGCCGGAGCCCTTGATGTCCAGGAGCTTGGCGCGGCGCAGTTTCTCGGTGGTCTCCTCCACCAGCGTCGAGGGCAGGCACACCCGCCGGGCCAGCTCGGCGCCGCGCAGCTCCCCGGACTGGAAGATGTGTTTGAGGACCAGCTCCTCGATCATGGTGGCCGACAGGCCCGTGGCCGCCAGGGTGTGGGGCGGCTCGGGCAGGAAGGCCGGCTCGTCCTGCCGGCGCGGACGGCGCACCGGCTGCAGTTTGGGCGCTGGCTGCACCGGCGCGCTCTGGGCCACCGGCTCGGGCTCTGTCTCGGCCACCGGCTCCATGCCGACCAGGGTAGAGGTGAGGTTGTCCGACTCGTCACGGCTCATGGGGCCTCCCAGGGTCGTCTTCGAAGCGCGCCCGCGAAAGCTCGCCACCCAGCTCGCCGAGGTCGTGGCAAAGGACGTTGATCAAGTGGTCCACCGCCGGCTGCTTCTCCGGCGGAAAACGCAGCCGCAGCAGCTCTTCGCGACGCGAGGAAACCTCGACGGGCGAGGCCGGCGCCAGCAGCGCCTGGATCCGCTCCCACGAAGAGAGCCGCCGGGCGGGATCCTTCACCAGCGCGCCGCGCACGAACTGGAGCAGCGGCGCGGGCGTCTCGGGGGCCAGCATGGCGATGTCGGGGGGCTCCTCCAAGGCGTGGGCCCGCAGCATCTGTTGCACGCCGTCGCGCTCGAAGGGCAGCCGGCCGGCCAGCATCTCGAAGGCCACCACGCCCAGCGAGTAGATGTCGGCCCGGCCGTCCACCGGTTTGCCCATGGCGGTCTCGGGCGCGATGTAGTGCGGGGTGCCGTCCACGGTGCGCGGGCGCTCGCCGGCGCCGCCGACCGGGATGGGCCGCGCCAGCCCGAAGTCCATCAGCTTGAAGTGCTCGCCGCCGCAGGCGGCCACGTTGGCCGGCTTCACGTCGCGGTGGACGAAGCCTTTGTGGTGGGCGTGCGAGAGCGCCGCGGCCAGCTGGCGCAGGATGGCGGCGGCGCGCACCGGCGGCAAGCGGCCATGCTCGCGCATGATGCGGGCCAGATCCCCGCCCGGCAGGCGTTCCATGACCAGAAACAGCGTGGCGTAGGCCGCCTCGGTGTCGTACACCACCACGATGTTCGGGTGGTTCAGGCTGGCGATGGTGCGGGCCTCCGCGAGGAAGTGCTCGCGGAAGCCGGGCCGCATGGCCAGGGCGTGCGACAGCATCTTGATGGCCACGGTGCGGCCGAGGGTGGGGTGGAGGGCCTCGAACACCTGCCCGGTGCCGCCCCGGCCCAGCTTTCCCAGCAGGCGGTACTTGCCCACCCGGGAGATGCCCCCGCCCTCCTCCAGACGCCGGCCGAGGAGTTCCGTGAGGAACGCCCCCACCGGCGGGTATTCCAGGATCAGGGCCGAGAACGCCTCACGCCGCAGCTCCACCGCCTCGACCGCCTCCTCGGCGATGACGTCGGCGGAGCGTGGCTCGCCGGTGAGCAGCGCCATCTCGCCCACCGGCTGGCGCGGCCCGAGCCAGAACGACGCGATTTCCGCGCCGAGCTCGTTCCGCTTAATCACCCGCACCCGGCCCGTGCGGATGAGGAACATGCGGTCGCCGGGCTCGCCCTGGCGCATCAGGGCCTCGCCGGCCGCGAAGCGGCGCTCGCCGCAGATGGCCGCCACCTCCGCCATGTCGGCGGCGGGGATCTCGGAGAACCCCGGGACGCTGGACAGGAACTCGGCGAGCGACATGCTGGCAGCGTGCCCCGGACAGGGCCGAAAGTCAACGCGCGGGCGCGCTCATGTCGTGGATTTGGAAGATCCTCACCGGGCCGCGGGCGAAGATCGGCTCGAGCGGGACGGCCGCGGTCTCGGGCGGCGGGCCCAGGGCGCGCTCGCGCGGGCCGTAGAACAGGTAGCGCGCGCCGAAGGCCCGCAGGATCTCGTCCCGCTCGGCCGGCGGGGTGCCCGGCGAGAGCAGGCGCGAGAACGCCTCGCGCTTGCCGAAGAGTTGCAGGGTCATGAACCAGTGCCCCAGGGCGACCCGTTGCCCCGCGCGGTGCGGCAGCCAGTTGCCGGTTTCGCGGGCCGCCAGCACCCCCCCGGGAGGGAGGCGCGCCAGGGCCGCGGCGGCGGCGAGCTCGTCGGGGCTTACGCAGGCGCGCGCATCCAGGCGCCGCAGATCGTAGAGCGTCACCCGCACGAACGAGTTTCCGAAGAGCAGCGCGGCTGCGGCGAAGAGCAGCCAGCGCCTGGCGTTGGGCCACAGGCGCGCGCGCAGCGGGTGCAGCGCCGGGTAGGCCAGGATGTAGAGCGGCAGGCTGACGAAGTACAAGAAGTGGCGTCCCTCGTACACCGGCAAGAACGACAGCGCGCCGGCCGCGGACAACCAGCCGAAGAGCAGTCGGGAAGCCGGGGTGTCCTCGGCGAGGCGGCGCGCCCCGTACGCGGCGAGCGGCAGCAGCGCGCCGAAGCCCAGCAGCCACGAAAGCGGCGAGACGAAGAGGTGGCTGTTCGACTGCGCGACGAGTTTTTGAAACAGCGGGTCGCCGAGCTGCCAGGCGTGGATGATGGCGGTCAGGGCCAGGCCCGGGGCCAGCCACAGGCAGCGCAGCAGACGCCGGCCCGTGTCGCGGGCGTCGAGGCGACATAGCAGCGGCGCCAGCGCCGCCCCCAGCATGGCCCCGGCCGCGACGGTGGCGTCGTAGGCGTGCCACAGGTAGAGGAGAGGTAGCCCAAGGCCGGCCGCGAGGAGGAGCGGCGGGCGCTGCTCGGCGGCGAGGTAGATGCGAAACAGGAGCAGCAGCCCGCACCAGCCCGCCAGGTTGAGCGGGTTGTAGCTCGTCATGTAGGGCGTCCAGCCCAGCACCGGCCACAGGTCCTGCCGGAGCTGCTCCTGCCACACCGCCGGCAGGGCACCGTGCAGGAGCGCTACCCAGCCGTCGAGCCCGCCCGCGAACACCAGGAAGAAGAACGCCCGAAGCCGCGCCCGCGGCTCCGCAAAGAAGAAGCGCAAGAACCAGAACAAGAGCGGGAAGAAGGCCAGGATGGACAGGGCATGGAAGCACAGCCAGGTGGCGCTCACCGGGAGGCCGAGCAAGCCCCCGAGCCGCCCGAGCAGGTAGAGCGGCAGGATGACCAGACGCGGCTCCTCCGGCTCGAGCGAGAAGCGATCCGAGAAGAAGAAGCGGCCCTGTTGCGCCTGGACGATGAAGTCGGCGTACTGCAAACTGTCCTCGGTGGAGTAGGGGAACCCCAAGAACTCGTCCCCACCGGGGCAGCTCTCCTCCTTGGCCAGGTAGGGCAGCAGCCGCAGCGCGCACAGCAAGGCCGCCGTCATGAGCACCAAGAGCCGGTGGAAACGCGGCGTGGCTGGAGCGCTTCCCGGCATGGGGCCCTCGTCGCGGGGAGAGGAAAATCGGGGCGGCCGGATTTGAACCGGCGACCACCTGCGCCCAAGGCAGGTGCGCTACCAGGCTGCGCTACGCCCCGTCGGCGGGGCACCATAGCCCAAACTCGATGGGGGTTCAAGGGTTGCGCGGACGCGGCGGCGCGCCCGTCCGCCTTGACACAGCGCGCCCATCGGCGGTAGGGATTCGCCCATGAACGAGCCCAACTCTCCCGGCCCCCGCGTCATCAAGCGTTACTCCAACCGCAAGCTCTACGACACCCAGGAGAGCCGCTACGTGACGCTGGAGGAGATCTCCGCCCTCATCAAGGCCGGCCAAGAGGTGAAGATCGTCGACAACCGCACGGGCGACGATCTCACCGAGGTCACCCTGGCCCAGATCCTGTACGAGGAGCAGAAGCGGCAGACCACCCGCATGCCGCTCTCGGCGCTCAAGGAGATCCTGCGCACCAGCGGCGCCACCATCTCCGAGTTCATCCAGAAGCGGGTGCGCGAGCCGGTGCAGTCGCTGCGCGAGGGCGCCGAGCGCAAGGTGGACGAGCT
This sequence comes from Myxococcales bacterium, assembly GCA_012798435.1. GTDB lineage: Bacteria > Myxococcota > B64-G9 > B64-G9 > B64-G9 > JAAZNF01. Next base: position 11,887 of record JAAZNF010000025.1, read on the forward strand.
GGTGCGCCGCTCCGAGTCGAGCGTGGAGGAGAAGGCCCGCTCGGTGCGGGAGTTCTTTCAGGGCGCCAACCGGGCGCTCGACGACTTGCAGCGCCGCATCGACGAGCGCATCCACACCGTGCTGGACGGCGGCCGGGCCGGGCTGCGCCGCGAGCTGGCCAGCCTGCGCCGCCGCATCGAAGAGCTGGAGAGCCGCCTCAAGTCTGATTGAGTGCTGCGGCCGCCCCGAATCCCACCATCTCGACTTGGCTTCGCAAGTTGTTCGTTTGCGGTCTCGTGCCCCCAACGGGTGATATCGGTTTCTCTCCGGTAGAGGTGTATTCGGATGGGCGTTTCGGGACCGATCCGGGGGGCGGGTGGACTCATCGGCCGACGGCGGGCAATCGCTCGATCTCGCGTGCCAGCGCCTCGATCATCTGCGCCCCGCGCGACCAGCCGGCGTATTCCCAGATGGTCTTGCCGTGGCTCTGGGCCTCGTCGATCTTGACGTTGTAGCCGATGGCGGTGCGCGCGGTCCGGCCGGGGAAGTGGGCCTTGAGTTTCTCCATGATCTCGTCCGCCAGCCGGGTGGCCCGGTACAGGGTGGGCACCACCAGCACGATCTCCAGGTCGCGCTTTTCGAAGCGCTCCTTGACCCGCTCCACGGTCTCGACGATCTCGGCGCAGCCGTCCAGCGCGAAGTAGGTGAGGTTCACCGGCACCACGATCTCGGTGGTCGAGAGCATGACGTTGACGGTGAGCAGCCCCAGCGAGGGAGGCGAATCGAAGATGACGTAGTCGTAGCCGGAGAGGCCGGCGAGCTTGTGCTGGAGCTTGCGCTCGCGGTCGGGGTGGGTGGCGGCCTCCACCGGGAAGTCCGCCAGCGCCTTGTTGGACACCACCACCGAGAGGTTCGGGACCGGGGTGGGGCGGATGACCTGCTCGAGGGTGCAGGCGGGATCCATCATCAGGTGGAACACGTTGGGGACGAGGTCGCGCACGTACAGGCCCAGGCTCTTTCCCGCCTGGCCCTGGGGGTCGAGGTCCAGGAGCAAGACACGCTTGCCGCGGCGGGCCAGCCAGGCGGCCACGTTCACCGAGAGGGTGGTCTTGCAGCTTCCGCCTTTTTCGTTGACGAAGGCGATGCGGCGCATGGGCTCCCTTGTCCTTGTCTAATCGCGGGCACCGGTATAATGCTTGGCCGTGCCCTCGCTGTCAAACGCCGTGCCGTACCTGCCGCCGCTCGAGCGGCCGCTGCAACTCGTGCTGGGCAAGGGCGGCGTGGGCCGCAGCACGCTATGCGCCGCGCTGGGGCTGCACCTGGCCAGCCGCGGGCGGCGGGTGCTGCTGTGCGAGATGCGCTCGCAGCGCGCCCTGCCGCCGCTCTTCGGGCGGGAGGCCTCCAGCGACGGGCCGCTGGAGCTCGCCCCCGGCATCCGCTGGATGAGCCTGGCGCCCGACACGGCCCTGTCGGCCTACGCCGGCCTGCGGCTGCGCTTTCGCATGGTGGCCCGCGCGGTGTTCGAGCAGCCGCGGGTGCGGCGCTTCTTGCACGCGGTTCCGGCGCTGGCCGAGATCCTCATGCTGGGCCAGCTGTGCCACCTGGCCGAGCGAGGGGAGGCGGAGGCGGTCATCCTGGACGCTCCCTCCACCGGCCCGGCGCTGCTCATGCTGGAGGCGCCGGCCAGCGTGTTGCGGACCGCGCCGGCCGGCCCCCTGCGCGACGGAGCGCGCTGGATCAACGAGTGGCTTGCGGATGCGCGCCGCACCGCCTTGCACCGGGTCACGCTGGCGGAGGAGCTGCCCGTCTCCGAGAGCCTGGAGCTCGACGAGCGGCTGCGGGCGGCCGCGCTTCCCGACGGGTTGTGGCTGCTCAACCGCTTGTTGCCCGAGGACGTGGAGCCTCCCGCGGAGGCGGCCCTGGCCCGTGCCCGGAGCGCGGCGGGGATGGAGGAGCTCTGGCGGGCTCTCTCGGTGTACCGCGATCGGCTGGACTCGCAGCGGCGCGAGCTGCGCCGGCTGCCGCTTTCCCCGGGCATGGCCCGGCGCTTTCAGGAACGCTTTTCCGTGCGGGTCGAGGAGCGGGTGCAGGCTCTCGCGTCGGGGTTCGCCGAGGGAGGGGGCGCGTGAACCTGGACGGCTTGCTTCTGCGCCGGCTGGTGTTCGTGCTCGGCCCGGGCGGAGCCGGCAAGACCTCGCTCTCGGCCGCCCTGGGGCTGCTCGCCGCCACGCGAGGACGCCGCGCGCTGGTGCTCACCCTGGACCCGGCCCGCCGCCTGGCCGAATCGCTCATGATCAGCGGCGGCGAACGGCGCTTCTCGCCGGAGGAGCTGCAGGCGCAGGGAATCCCGGCCCGCGCGCCCCTGGAGGCGGCGTTGTTCGACCCCCGCCGCGGCTGGGGAGACCTGCTGGCGCGCGAGGTGCCGGATCTCGAGGCGCGGCGCCGGCTACTCTCGCACCCCTTCTTCGGGCGCCTGTCCGAGGACCTGGCCGGTTCGCGGGAGTACGCCGCCCTGGCGGAGATCTTGGCCCTGCACCACGGCGGGCGATTCGACCTCATCATCCTCGACACGCCGCCCTCCGCGCACGGCCTGGACTTTTTGGACGCCGCGGAGAAGGTGCTGTCGGTGCTGGATCACGACGCGTTGGACTGGGTGATGCTGCCGGTCCGCCTGGCGCGGCGCGCGGGACGACTCCCCTCCTGGACCTCCGGCTACCTTGTGCGCACCCTGGCGCGTTTCACCGGCATGGCCTTCCTCGAAGAGCTGGCCGCCTTCCTGGACCTGGGGACGCTCCTGCTGCCGCGGGTGCGCGAGCGGGCCGCGCAGCTTCGCGCCGTGCTCCAGTCCGCGGACAGCGCCTTCGTACTGGTCACGCGGCCCGGAGAGGGACCGGCGGCGGAGTGCCTGGACCTGCTTTCGGCGGTGACCCGGCGCGCCCGCCGGCCGGAGGTGGTGATCGTCAACCGCCTGACCCCCGCGGCCACCATCCCCGCGGACGCTGGCCTCGACGAGGCGACGCGCGCGGGTGTGGAGCGCGTGCTGCGGGTTCTTTCGCCGATCGCCGCGCGCGAGCGGGAGATCGTGGCGCGCCTCTCGGCCGGGCTGCCCTCCGGGGTGTCCCTGGTCCAGGTGCCAGCCATCCCGGGCGAGATCGCCGACCTGGCCGGGCTGGGGCGGTTGCTCCGGGAGCTTCAACGGAGATGGAGGGAGGCGACATGAAGACCATCGCGCTTCGTACGCCGCGGCGGGAGGCGTTGCTGGACATCACGGCCGAGGTGGAGCGGGCGGTGGGCGAGTCCGGCGTGCAAGAAGGGTTGTGCCTGGTGTCCTGTCCCCACACCACCGCCGCCGTCACCGTCAACGAGAACGCCGATCCCGACGTGGCCGCGGACGTTTTGGCCATGCTGGCCCGCCTGGTGCCAAAGAGCGCCGGCTTTCGCCACGCGGAGGGCAACAGCGACGCGCACGTCAAGAGCAGCCTGCTGGGATGCTCGTGCGCGCTGCCGGTGTCGGAGGGGCGATTGGTGTTGGGCCGCTGGCAGGCGGTGTTCTTCTGCGAGTTCGACGGCCCCCGCTCGCGGCAGGTGATGGTGCAGGTGCTGGGCGGCGCGCCGCGCGGGTGAGGCGCGGCGTTGCGTTCTGATGTGCGAGGTGCGAACGTAGGCGGGAACCGGCCTCGGGCCGGCGTGTCCCAGCGAACATGAGAAGCCTCCGCGTCATCCTGTGTCTTGCCCCGCTCGCTCTGGCCGCGGGCTGTCCGGCCCAGCGCGCCACGCGGCCCGATCGCTCGGCGCGCGAGATCCTGCTGGAGCCCACCGTCATCCTGGGGAAACCCGACGCCGAGCTGGGCCTCGACGAGCTGGACGCCCAGGCGCTGCTCAAGCAGGGGCTGTCGCTCCAGGCGGCGGGGAAGTTCGCCGAGGCGGCGCTCTACCTGCGCCGGCTGCTCTCGGAGTTCCCCGGCTCGCGCTACTTGTCCGCGGCGGCCTTCAACCTGGGGCGGGGCCTGGAGGAGCTGGGCCGTCCCGCCGAGGCGGTGGAGGCGTACCGGCGGATCACCCGCGAGCTGCCCGGCTCGCGCGACTTCTTTGACGCGGCGTTCCGCGAGGCGGGGTGCCTGGGAAGCCTGGGCCGGGCCGAGGAGGCGGTGGCGCTGCTCGACCGGGTGCTGCAGCGCGCCGACACCAGCGTGGACGACCAGGTGGACGCCTGGCTGCAGCGCGGCGAGATCCTGCGCGGGCGCGACCCGCAAGAGGCCGAGCGCTCGCTGCGGGCGGCCTTGCGGCTCTACCGAGCCCACGAGCGCAAGGAGTACCTCGATCCGGCGCTGGCGGCGCGCGCCGAGTTCCGGTTGGCCGAGCTGGCCGAGAAGGGGTTTCAGGTCGCGCCCTTGCGGCTGCCGGAGGAGCTTCTGGAGAGCGATCTCGAGGAGAAGGCCCGGCGGTTGCTCGAGGCCCAGGCGGGTTTCTTGCGCTGCATGCGCCACGGCGACGCCGAGTGGGCCATCGCCGCCGGCTACCGCATCGGGCGCCTGTACGTCGATCTGCACCACGCCCTGGAGGCCGTCCCCACGCCCGAGGACCTGTCCGGCGAGGAGGCGGCGGTGTACCGCGAGCTGTTGCGAAAGCGCCTGCTGGTGCTGCTGCGCAAGGCGGTGCGGGTGTTCGAGATGACGGTCCAGCTCTCCGAGCGCACCCGCCTGGACACCGAGTGGACCCGCGAGGCACGCGCCGAGATGGCGCGCATCGAGCGCGAGGTGCTGCAGGCGATCGAGGCCGGCGCCCGGGGCGGCGCGGGAGACAACGCCAGCGGCGGCGGCCCCGAGCCGGAGCCGGTGCCCCCGGTCCCGGCGCCGCCACCACCCTCGCGCTGAGGCGGGCATGGACCTCTCCGCGTTCTTCTCCGCCGAAGAGATGGCCGCCTGGGCCGGCGAGCGCCTGATCAGCCAGGGGCTCACCTTCACCCTCCTCGCCTTGCGCGTGCTGTTCTTGGCCTTGCTCATCTTTGGCGGGCTCAACCGCCATCTCTTCGAGCTGTGCCAGCGGGCGGCGGTGCGCATCGAGGAGGCGCGCTGGCTGGCCTGGTTGGGCGAGCGCCTGAAGACGCTGCGCCGTCTTGCGCGCGCGCTGCGGCGCTTCTCCCAGGGGCGCGATCCGCGCACTCCCGCCCCGGCCGGCGAGCGGCAGTGGCTGGTCGACGCCCTCTACCCGGTGCTCTTGTTCTGGAGCTGGAACCTTCTGTGCCTGCCGCTGGACTTCTTCCTCGGCTTCGTGCGGGAGCACGCCCGCGGCCTGGCCACCATCGGCCTGCTGCGCTGGTGGCTGGAGTGGCTGCGCGGCCAGTTGGTGCTGGCCCTGTTCGCCTTGCTGCTCGGGTATGGCCTGTTCGCGCTGGCCCGCCGGCTGCGGCGGAGCTGGTGGCTGTGGCTGTCGGGAGCGGTGGCCGGCGCGCTGCTCCTGTGGAGCCTGACCTCGCCCATGCGCGCCCGGCTCTACAACGAGTATCGGCCGCTCCCGGAGTCCTCGCTGCGCACCCGCATCCAGTCGGTGGTGACCCGCGCCGGCCTCGACCCGCCGCGGGTGCTGGTGGTGGACAGCTCGAAGCGGACGCTGCGGGCCGGCGGCTATCTGATGGGCCAGGGACCAACCCTGGCGGTGGTGCTCTCCGACAACCTCATCCGTTCCTTTCCCGAGCGGGAGATCGAGGTGGCCGTGGCGCACGAGGTGGGCCACCAGCTGCGGGATCACCCGCTGCGCAGCCTGCTGCTCACCGGCATCTCGGCCATCATCTTTCTCGGCCTCATCCAGCTGGTGTTGCTCTACGGACCGCGCCTGTCCCGCCTGCGCTTGCAGAACGGCGCCGACCCGGCGGCGCTGCCGGCGTGCATGGCGCTCCTCTTCTTGCTCGTCAACCTGTCGTCGCCCCTGGGAGCCTACCTCAACCGGCGCGAGGAGTCCCAGGCCGATCACGCAGCGCTGGAGCTCACCCGCGATCCTGTGGCCTTCGCTTCGCTGATGATCCGGCTGGCCCGCTCCAACCAGGCCGACGTGGATCCCCCGGCCTGGTGGGTGGTTTGGCGCGGGAGCCACCCGCCGGTGCGCGACCGGCTGCGGGCGGCCTTCGAGTGGGCGCGGGACAACGGGGTGCGCCTCGATCCGGCCGCCCTGCCGCTCCCCGCGCCGGTTTCCGCTGTCGCCAACCGCCCGCCGGGTTAGCCGCGCGACCGCGCCGCCCGGCGGCTCTCGGACCCGGTCCGCTCCAGTTCGCTCAACCGGTCGATCATGCGCCGCTCGACCTCGCGGGCGGAGGCGATGAGTTCCCCCCCCGCCTGGGCAGCCTCGCCGGCCTCGCTGGCCGCGAGATCCAGCCGCTTCTGCCTCGCGTTCTCGCAGGCCGAGGCCAGTTCGAGAGGGTTGAACTTCGACCACCCCGCCGCGCAGGCCTGCAGCAGTTTTCCAGGCACGCCCTCCAGATTCGCCACGGCCGCCCCCAGCGAGACCAGAGAGACGCTCACGGCGGAGGCGATCTGCCACAGCGCCGCCTTCTCGATGGCCCGGGCCGCCGCCTCGACCATGCGCCGCCGCTCGGCGCGGTTCGTCTTGCGGATGGCCTCCCCGGCGCAACGCTGTGCCTCGGCGCTCTGCAAGAGAAGGATCTCCAAATCCTGGAAGTCGCCCAGCAGCGCGCCATGCACGCTCGCTTCGCAGGCCTCCGGTGCCTGGCGACCACCCACACTGACGGTATCGATCTGGTACATGATCATTTCCCTCCCGCCGCCAACCGGCGGCACGCTGCCGCGCCTTCGCCCAGCTCGCGCAGCCTGCGGCACATGGCCTGCTCGATGCGCGCGGCGCCTTCCAGGAGCCGCAGGGTCTCCGTTCGGGCCTGCCGGGCCTCGTCGCTGGCGAGAGAAGCGCGCATGGAGCCGGCCAGCCGGCCCGCTCCGATGCGGTTTTCGATGCTCTCGCCGAGCCGGCCCGCGCTGATCGTCGCCGTTGCGCCGATGGCCAGCGGGCTTGCCAGCGGCGTCGCCGGCGGAAACAGCGCGGCGAACACCCACAACGCCGAGAGCGGCTCGCCGAACAGCTTGCCCAGGAATCCCCACCGGCCGGCCCGCGCCTTGGCCGCCAGGTACTCGCGGAACAGCTCGAACTGGCGCTTCCGCGCCTGCCGGACCTCCCGGGAGCGCACCGCCACGCCGCTCTTCAATGCGGCGAACTCGGCCGTCGCCGAGCGGCCCAGGAGCGCCCAGAGATCGCTCTCGAGGTCGACCTCGGGCGTGGGAGCCGCCGGCGACGTCAGCCCCGCCGGCCCCGCGGGCGGTGCCAGGCTCGGTTGGATTGGTAGCATCTTCCCCCCTCAGGTCATGGCCCGGCCGATGTCGCCGAAGAGCCGCGCCGGCTCCAGATCGCCGCGGCGACGGTACAGCTCCTCCAGCGAGCGCCAGACATCGCTCTGGAAAGGATCGTATAGCGCCAGCCCGGCCAGGATCTCCTCCGCCGCCCGCAGCGCGCCGGTCCGCATGAGCTTGCCCGCGGCCGCGCGCGCCGCCTCCATCTCCTGGGGGCCGATGCCCCGCAGCTCGGCCAGGGTGACCTCGCCTCGTCGCCACATGTCGAACGCGCGTTCGTTTTTCATCGGATCCTCACTTGAAGTTGTTGATCACGCCCATGGCCATGTCGTGCCAGCGCGCGATGGTGTTGCTGGTGAACTGGGTGGCCTCGCTGCGCTTGTTCATCAGGCGCTGGAGGTCCACCATGTTGACCTCCTGGTCGGCGTTCAGCTTGTCGAGCTCGTGCTGCAGCTCCTCGATGCGGGCCTGCACGTCCCCGCGCCGGAACACCGGGGCGTTTTCGTACTCGGCGATCTTCTCCTGCGGGATGTTCAGCCCGAAGGGCTTCGCGAACTCGAGGAAGACGCTGTTCTTCAGCGGGTTGTCCCGGTAGAACTTCACCTCCCGCTCGAAGGCCTGCTGCTCCTCGGCGCTCTGGAAGCGGCCCAGCGCCGGGTCGATGGGATCCTGCAGGCCGCCCTCCACGTACACCAGGTCGTTGGGGTGATCGGCGCGCGAGCTGGAGCGCTCCAGCGCCTTGTTGAGCGCCGCCATCTCGCGGGCGATCTCCTGCTTGCGCTCGTTGGTCTTCTTGATCTGGGAGATCTTCTCGGAGAGGGCCAGGTCGATCTCGTGCATGAGGCCGACGAACTGCAAGAACACCTCGTCGTCGAAGCCCGCTCCGCCGCACAGGATGTCGAAACAGCCCCCGACCGAGGACACGTTGAGGTCACTCATAACACATCCCCCGTGCTGCACGCCGCCCGAGTCGCCCGCGCCGGCCGACGGTGGCCTTCGACCGTTCTGCCACTATGGCCAGGGCCTCGCGATCGAGCCCCATGTCCTGCAATGCCTCGAGGAACTCGCGCTCCGCGCGCCGTAGCTCCCCCTGTACCGCGACCGGCAACCCGATCAAGTCTTGCGCTTTCATTTCGCACCTCCTGGCCGGGCTCTCTTCAATTTTCGTGCCACGGGAACGACGCCGCTCGAAAAAGTGAAAAATGCTTTTGGGTTCTTGCGCTTGAAGCGTAGCCGGTATCGCTCCAGGCTGTGGAAAACCCGGCCGCTGTCCGGATTTTTGCGCGTGCGTCCGAAATCCGGACGGGGAGCGCCGGCGGATCGAGCGGCCGACTGGATTTTTTCACCCCGGTGTATTCCGGCCGGATACGCTGGAGGCGCCATCCCCGAATTGCTTGACCGCTGAGGAAGAGTGCGCGTACTCTTCAGACCGGCGTTGTCCTGAATCACGGCGCGGTCCAACGCGCGGAGGTTCGGATGGCCGAAGCAGCGCCCGACTACATCGCTCTGGGGATCTACGCTGGGGCGAGTTTTCTCCTCATCGTGCTGTTGCTCGCGCTATCGCGCTTTCTCGGGCGGCGCACCCGCGGTCCGGCCAAGGACGAGCCGTTCGAGGGCGGCATCCGACCCTCCGGTCCGGCGCGGGTGGGAGAGCGCGTCCCCTACTACCTGGTGGCGGTGCTGTTTCTGGTCTTCGATCTGGAGGCGGTGTTCATCGTGAGCTTTGCGCTCGCCTTCGACGCGCTCGGCTTCGCCGGCTTTGTCCAGATCGCCTTCTTCATCGGCGTGCTGCTCGTCGCCCTGTGGTACCTCCTGCGCGCCGGGGCGCTCGACTGGGGCCCGCGGGCCGCGCGCGGCGGCGAGGCGGTATCCAAGGAGCGCCCGATTTGAAGCGCGAGCGAGACATCCTCGCCCCCGGCGAGCTCCCACGCGGCATCCTGGTCGGGCGCCTGGACGACCTCATCAACTGGGGGCGCGGCAACAGCCCCTGGCCGGCGTTCTTCGGGCTCTCCTGCTGCTTCGTCGAGATGATGACCGCGCTCACCCCGCGCTTCGACCTGGCGCGTTTCGGGGCCGAGGTGTTGCGCGGCAGCCCGCGCCAGGCCGATCTCATGGTGATCGCCGGTACGCCTTTTTCCAAGATGGGGCCGGCCATCCTGCGCGTCTACGAGCAGCTGGCCAACCCCCGCTGGGTGATCTCCATGGGGAGCTGCGCCAACTCGGGGGGCATGTACGACGTGTACAGCGTCATCCCCGGGGTGAACCAGATCCTGCCGGTGGACGTGTACGTCCCCGGCTGCCCGCCCCGGCCCGAGGCCTTCCTGCAGGGGCTCATGCTTCTTCAGGAGAAGATCCGCAAAGAGGAGCGCCCGACGCGCGCGGTGGTCGGGTTCGCCGGCGGCCGTGAGGGCACCGAGGGCGCGCCGCTTCAGGACGGCCTGAGCAAGAGCCGCGACACGCGCGGCACCGGTTACCAAGGGACCACCATCCGGGGGACCAGCGTGACCCCGCCGCGCTTCTTCGGCGAGCGCCACGAGCTCATCTGGCGGCCACCGGCGCCGCGCCTGCTCAGCGCCGACGGCCCTCCGGCGCTGGCCGAGGCGCTGCGCGCCCGCTTCGGGGAGCGGGTGCGGCCGCTGTCCTCCACCGACTGGCCGACCTTCGCCGTCATGCCGGATGAGCTGCCGGCGGTGTTGCGCTTTCTGAAGAACGAGGCGAAACCGCGCTACCTCCGCCTCGACGACCTCACCGCCATCGACGAGAGCGAGCGGCGCACGCGGCCCGAGCACCGCTTCAGCGTCGTGTACCACCTGCTCTCCTTCGACGAGCCTGGCTACCTGCGGCTCAAGGTGCCGGTGCCCCAGGAGACGGGCCAGGTGCCCACGGCCACCACGGTGTGGCAGAGCGCCGACTGGTACGAGCGCGAGGTCTTCGACATGTTCGGGGTGCGCTTTACAGGCCACCCCGACCTGCGCCGCCTGCTCATGCCCGAGTCCTGGGCGGGCCACCCGCTGCGAAAGGACCACCCCTCGCGCGCCACCGACCTGCCGCCCTACACCCGCGAGACGGCCGCGAGGATGCTGCCGCGCGACGGCGGGGCCTTCTTCGGCGCGCCGGAACCGGACGGGGACGGGCGGCTGATCGTCAACCTGGGGCCCACCCACCCCGGCACGCACGGGGTGCTGCGCGCCATCCTGAAGCTCGACGGCGAACAGATCGAGGCGCTCGACTTCGACATCGGCTACCACCACCGCGGCGCAGAGAAGATCGCCGAGCGCCAGCACTACCACCAGTTCATCCCGTACACCGACCGCATCGACTACCTGTCGGGCGTGCTCAACAACCTGGCCTACCTGAACTCTCTGGAGACGCTGCTGGGGGTGGAGGTGCCGGAGCGGGCCCGGGTGGTGCGGGTTCTTTTGAGCGAACTCTTCCGCATCGCCTCCCACCTGGTGTTCGTGGGCACCCTGGGCAACGACCTCGGCGCCATGACGCCGGTGTTCCACGCCTTTTTGGCGCGCGAGGAGATCTTCGACGTCACCGAGGCGGTGACCGGCGGGCGCATGCACCCGGCCTGGTTCCGCATCGGCGGCCTGCCCGAGGACCTGCCGCCGGATTTTACCGAGCGGCTCGAGCGCCTGCTGCGCACGCTGCCGGGGCGCCTGGACGACATCGAGCGGCTACTCAGCGACGGGCCCATCTTCCGCGCCCGCACCGAGGGCGTGGGGGTGGTCAGCGCCGAGCAGGCCATCGACTGGGGCGCCAGCGGCCCGGTGCTGCGCGCCTCGGGCGTGGCCTGGGACCTGCGCCGCAGCATGCCCTACGCCGGCTACGAGAGCTTCGACTTCCGGGTGTGCACCGCCTCCGCCGGCGACACCTTCGCCCGCTACCAGGTGCACCTCGACGAGATGCGCCAGAGCCTGTCGATCGTGCGCCAGGCGGCGGCCCGGCTCTCGCCGGGGCGCATCATGAGCGACGACTACCGCTACGGCATCCCGCTGCGCGAGGAAGGCCTCACCGACATCGAGAGCCTGATCCACCACTTCCTGCACGTCTCGCGCGGCATCAGCCCGCCGCCGGGGGAGTGCTACCGCCCCGTCGAGTCCAGCAAGGGCGAGTGCGGCTACTACGTCGTGAGCGACGGGTTGGGCTCGCCGTACCGGCTGCGCATCCGCACCCCGTCCTTCCCCCACATCCAGATGTTGCGCACGCTGTGCCGCGGCTGGCTCATCGCCGACTTCATGGCCATCCTGGGCTCGATGGACTTCGTGTTGGCCGACCTGGACCGGTGAGGCATGGACGTGCTCGACGAAAAGACCCTCTCCGAGCTGGCCGCGCGCGTCCGGGCCTATCCATACCCGCGCGAGATGGTGGTCGACGTGCTGCGCGCCATCCAGGAGCGGCGCGGCTGGGTGAGCGACGAGGGGGTGGAGCTTGCGGCGCAACTGCTGCGGATTTCTCCGCTCGAGGTCGAGGAGGTGGCCACCTTCTACGACAAGATCTACCGCCGGCCGGTGGGGCGCAAGGTCATCCACCTGTGCGACTCGGTGTGCTGCTTCTCCCGCGGCGGGGAAGACATCCTGAAACATTTGGAGAAGAGGCTCCAGATCACGCTCGGCCAGACCACGCCCGACGGCATGTTCACCCTGCTGCCCACCTGCTGCCTGGGCGCCTGCGGCCAGGCCCCGGCCATGAGCGTCAACCTGCGCCTGTACGGCCACCTCACGCCCGAGGCGGTGGACCGCATCCTGGAGGAGGAGCGGCGGGAGGTGTCGCCATGAGCCGGGAAGTCCCGCGGGTGCTCTTTGCCAACCGGCGGCCCGGCCTCACCGCCTCGCTGGCGGAGTTCGAGCGGGGCGGCGGCTACCGCGGCCTGCGCCGGGCGGTCGCAGAGCTCTCGCCGGCCGAGGTGCGGCGCCTGGTGGCCGATTCGGGGCTGCGCGGCCGCGGTGGGGCGGGCTTCCCCACCGGGGTGAAATGGTCGTTCTTCCCCCACGACGCCCCGCCCGACAAGTACCTGGTAGCGAACTGCGACGAGATGGAGCCCGGAACCTACAAAGACGGCGAGCTCATCCTGGCCGACCCCCACCAGTTGGTGGAGGGCCTGATCGTCTCTGCCTACGCGCTGGGCGCCAATCGGGCCACGGTGTTCATCCGCTACGACTACGAGCGGGCGGCGTGCGCGCTGGAACGCGCCCTCGCCGAGGCGCGCGAGGCGGGGTACCTCGGCGAGCACATCCTGGGGTCGGATTTTTCGCTGGAGATCCACGTCCACCGCAGCGCCGGGCGCTACATCCTGGGCGAGGAGACGGCGCTCTTGAACGGCCTGGAGGGGCGGCGGCCCAACCCGCGCCTGCGCCCGCCCTTCCCGGCGCAGAAGGGCCTGTTCGGCCGCCCGACCAACGTGCAGAACGTGGAGACGCTCGCCTGCGTGCCGCACATCGTGGCGCATGGCCCGCAGTGGTTCCGCGGGCTGGCGCGCACCCCGGAGGGCGCGGGCACCAAATTGTTCGGGCTGTCGGGACACCTCGAGCGCACCGAGTGCTTCGAGCTTCCCATCGGCACGCCGCTTCGCGAGATCGTCGAGGAGTGGGGCGGGGGCGTGTGGCGCGGCCGGCGCTTCAAGGCCTGCCTGCCCGGCGGGGCCTCCACGCCCTTCCTGGACGCGCGCGCCCTCGATGTCCCCATGGACTTCACCGCCCTGGAGAAGGCCGGCTCGCGCCTGGGCACCGCCGGGGTCACCGTGTTCGACGACCGCACCTGCATGCTGCGCGTGACCCACAACTTGATCTCGTTCTTCGCGCGCGAGAGCTGCGGTTTCTGCACCCCCTGCCGCGAGGGCCTGCCCATGGTGCGCGAGTGCCTGGCCCGGCTCGAGGCGGGGCGGGGGACGCTCGACGACGTGGACTGGCTCAAGGAGCAGGTGCCGCGCATCAACCTCTCCTTCTGCGCGCTGGCCCAGGGCGCCATGGGGCCGCTTTCGAGCCTGCTCGCGCTCTTCGGCGACGAGGTGCTGGACCACGTGGGCCGGGGCCGGTGCCCGCTGGGGGAGGGCTGACATGCCCACCCTGACCATCGACGGTCGCACCGTCAGCGTGCCCGAGGGCAAGACCATCCTGGAGGCCGCCGAGGCCGCCGGGGTGCGAGTGCCGCACTTCTGCTGGCACCGCGCGCTGGGGGCGCTGGGCGCCTGCCGCCTGTGCGCCGTCACCGTACTGGACGGCCCGCAGAAGGGCGTGCGCATGGCCTGCCTCACGCCCGTCCAGGAAGGCATGCGGGTGAGCACGCTGGACGAGTCGTCCTGGAACATGCGCCGCAGCGTGATCGAGTGGCTCATGGCCAACCACCCCCACGACTGCCCGGTGTGCGACGAGGGCGGCGAGTGCCAGCTGCAAGACATGACCGTGGCCGGCAACCACGCGGTGCGTAGGCAGCGGGGCCGCAAGCGGACCTTCCACAACCAGGACCTGGGGCCGTTCATCGAGCACGAGATGAACCGCTGCATCGCCTGCTACCGCTGCGTGCGGACCTACCGCGACTACTGCGGCGGCGACGACTTCGGGGTGCTGGGCTCGCGCGACCGGGTGTACTTCGGGCGCTTCCGGCCGGGGCGATTGCTGAGCCCCTTCTCGGGCAACCTGGTGGACGTGTGTCCCACCGGCACCCTCACCGACAAGACCAGCCGCTTCCGGGCGCGGCCCTGGGACCTCGAGGAGGCCTCGTCGGTGTGCCCGCACTGCGCGCTGGGCTGCGCCGTCATCCCGGGGGGCCGCTACCGCGAGCTTCTGCGGGTGCGCGCCGACCCACGCCCGCAGCCGAACGACGGCTTTTTGTGCGACCGCGGGCGCTTCGGCTACGGGTATGCGAACCGCGCCGACCGGCCGCGCCAGGCCCGTCTGGAGGGCCGCCCGGGCACGCTGGCCGAGGCCGTGGCCGCGCTGCGAGAGCGGGTGGAAGGCATCGCGCGCCAGCACGGGCCGGAGGCGGTGCTGTTGCTCGGCTCGGCCCGCGCCACCGTGGAGGCGAACGCGCTGCTTTCGCTGTGGGCGCGCCGGCTCGGGGCGGCGGATCCCGTCTTCGATCTCGCGGCCCGGCGTGATGGAGCGGCGCGGATCTTCGCCCGCGCGGCGCCCGCGCTGCGGGCCACCCTGGCCGACGTGCGCCAGGCGGACCTGACCCTCGTGTGCGGCGCGGACCCCCTGGCGGAGGGGCCGCTCCTGGCGCTCGCCCTGCGCCAGGCGGCCCGACGGGGCGCTGCCGTGCGCGTCATCGACCCGCGGCCGGTGCCGCTGGTGTGCGAGGCCGAGCGCCTCCCGCTCGCGCCGACGCTCGTGCCGGAGGCGCTGCGCTTTTTGGCGGGAGGAAACGGCGCTGGGCTTTCGCAAGAGGTGCTTCAGCCGTTGGCTGAGACGAAGCGGCTTTTCGATGCCGCCCGGCGTCCGGTCGTGATCGGGAGCGCGGAGGGCTTGGGGCCGGACGGCGTTCGGGCGCTGCTGGCGCTGGTTGCCGGCGCGTCCCGCCCCGACCGAGACGCCAAGGCCGCGCTGCTCCTGCCCGGCCCGTCGAGCTTCGCCTGCGCGCGCCTGGCGAGCGCCGTGCCGAACGCCCAGGATCTCCGGCGGCGGCTCGGCGGGGGAAAGATCCGCGCCGTGGTGGCCCTGGAGGTCGATCCGCTGGCTGAAGCGCCACCGGCGGTGACCGGCGTCATCGAGAAGGCGGAACTCTTCGCCGCGCTGGACTACCTTCCGACGGCGACCGTGGGCCGCGCCAACCTGTTCCTGCCGAGCGCCGGGCCCTACGAGCAGGACGGGGCGTTTTGCGACTTCGCGGGACGCCTGCGGGCTTTCGCGCGGGTGCTGCGGCCGGGGACGCCCATCCTCCACACGGGAAAAGGAAACCACCCGCCGCGTACCTTCTCGCCGGACGTCCCCGGCGGCGATGCGGCGCCGGCCTGGGAGATCCTGGCAGAAATCCTCGGCATATCCGGTGGGCTATCCGGCGCGCGTGCGGAGATCGAAAAGGCGTTTTCGTTCCTCCAGGGGCTGGCCGGCCTGCGCGCGGACGCGCGCGACGAGCGGGTCCTTCCCGGCGGCGAGCCGCCCGCGCCGCCGGGCGCGCCCGCGGGCCCCGAACCGGCCGGGCTGCGATTGCTGCTGAGCGATCCCTTCGTGGGCTGGGAGCCGCTCAGCGCCCACGCGGCGGTGCTGGAGGTGTTGCGTCCCGAGGACGCCGTGTACCTGAACCCGGCGGAGCTGGCCCGGCTCGGTCTTGCCCCGGGCGCGAGGGCGCGGGTCGAGGCGCAGGAGCTTTCGGAGATCCGGGTCGCGCGCGCGGCGGACCTGCCGCCGGGCCTGGCCTGGGTGGTGCGGCGGCGGGGGAGCGCGCTCTCCCGCTTGCCGGCGGGCGAGGTGTTCGCGTGCCGGGTGGCGCGAGAGGAGGGCGCATGAGCCCGGCGCTGCTCTCTGCGCTGCTTACCACGGCGCACGTGGCCGTGTTGCTCGGCGCCGTGCTCACCGCCGCGGCCTACCTGGTGTGGTTCGAGCGAAAATTGCTCGCGCGCATGCAGCTTCGGCTCGGCCCCAACCGCGCGGGCTGGGCCGGCCTGCTCCAGCCGCTCGCCGATGTCATCAAGCTCTTGTGCAAGGAGGACGTGATCCCGGCCGCGGCCGACCGCACCGTCTACCGCCTGGCCCCGGCCCTGACCGCGCTTTCGGCCATCCTGGCCTTCGCGGTCATTCCCCTGGGAGAGCCGGTGCAGTTGTTCGGGCTCGAGCACCAGCTCGTCATCAGCGACCTCTCCGTCGGGGCGCTGTTTCTGCTCGGGCTCTCCTCGCTCAGCGTGTACGGGGTGACGCTGGGCGGCTTCGCCTCGTCCTCCAAGTACGCGCTGCTGGGGGCGCTGCGGGCGCTCGCGCAGATGATCTCGTACGAGCTTCCGCTGGGTTTGTCGTTGGCCCCGGTGTTTCTGCTGGCGGGATCGCTGTCGCTCTCCGACATCGTGCGCGCCCAGGCGGATTTCCCCTTCGCCGTGCTGTGCCCGGTGTCGTTCGTGTTGTTCGTGATTGGCGCGCTGGCCGAGGCGCGGCGCACTCCGTTCGACCTGCCCGAGGCCGAGAGCGAGCTGGTGGCGGGCTACCACACCGAGTACTCGGGCATGCGCTTCGGCCTGTACTTCGTGGGCGAGTACCTCAACATGCTGGTGCTGGGCTCGATGGGCACGGTGTTCTTTTGGGGCGGCTGGTTGGGGCCCGGGTTGCCGGGGCCGCTGTGGTTCGCCCTCAAGGTCGGGCTGTTCTGCTTCGTGTTCGTGTGGGTGCGGGCCACCCTGCCGCGGCTGCGCTACGACCAGCTCATGCGCCTCAACTGGCGCTGGCTGCTGCCGCTGGCGCTCATCAACCTGGTGCTCACCGCGGCCGGGGCCTGGCTATTGCGAGGTGGCGTATGAAGCTGTGGCGCAGCATCCGCGGCACGCTGGACGCCTTCTGGATCACCCTGCGCACACTGTTCCGGCGCCCGGCCACCATCGCCTGGCCGGAGAAGCGGCGTGCCCCGGCCGAACGCTTCCGGGCCCGCATCGTGCTCACCCGCGACCCGCAGGGAAAGGAGCGCTGCGTGGCTTGCTACCTGTGCAGCGCCGCCTGCCCGGTTTCCTGCATCAGCATGCAGTCGGCCGAAGCCCCGGATGGCCGGCGCTACGCCGCCTGGTTCCGCATCAACTTCGCCCGCTGCATCTTCTGCGGCCTGTGCGCCGAGGCCTGCCCCACTCGCGCCATCCAGATGACGCCGGACTACGAGATGTGCCGGCGCGACCCCTTGTCGCTGCTCTACGAGAAGGAGGATCTGCTGATCGATGGCCCGGGCAAGGATCCCCACTACGACTTCTACCGCCACGCCGGCATCGGGGTGGCGGCCCCGCGGGGCACGCTCCCCGGCGAGCGGCCGCCCGAGGACCCCGGGTCGCTCTTGCCGTGAGGCCCGCATGAACCTCGTCGCCTTCTGGATCTTCGGCGGCACCGCGCTCCTTGCGCTGGTGCTGTGCGTCACGCGCCGAAACGCCGTCCACGCGGTGCTGTACCTGCTGGGGGCGTTTCTGGCCATCGCCGCCATCCTGTTCGGCCTGGGGGCGCCGCTCCCCGCCGCCTGGCAGGTGCTGGTGTACGCCGGGGCCATCCTGGTGCTGTTCCTGTTCGTGCTCATGACGCTGCACCCGCCGCCGGCCATGAAACCGCGCCGGGCGCGGGAGCTCGTCTTGCCCGCCCTCGTCGCCGCGGGGAACCTGGCCGGGGCGCTGGCGCT
The DNA here is from genome assembly GCA_012798435.1 of Myxococcales bacterium. GTDB lineage: Bacteria > Myxococcota > B64-G9 > B64-G9 > B64-G9 > JAAZNF01. Next base: position 29,515 of record JAAZNF010000025.1, read on the forward strand.
CGTCCTGGCCGGCTCCGGGGGCCGGGAGGGGTTGCCGGGCTACGTTCTGCCGCCGGCGGCGCTGGGGCGGGCGCTCTTCGCCGACGCCTGGATCGGGGTGGAGGCGGTGTCCTTCTTGCTGCTGTTCGCCGCGGTGGGGGCCTTCTGGCTGGGACGGCGCGAGGACCCGCCCAAGGAGCGGCCATGAACGTCCCGCTGGAGCACGCCCTGCTGCTGGCCACGGCCGTCTTCGGCATCGGCCTTTCTTGCGCGCTCATCCGGCGCGAGCTTCTGTTCGTCCTGCTCGGCGTCGAGATCATGCTGTGCGCCGCCGGGCTCGCGCTGGTGGCGGGCTCGGCCGCCTGGCGGCAACCGGACGGGCAGGTGTTCTGGATGTTGCTCCTGGCCATCGCCGCCGCCGAGGTGGCGGTGGGGCTCTCGCTGCTCCTCCACCTCCACCGGCGCCGGCGCACCGGCGACGTGGACGAGCTGCGGTCCTTGCGAGGCGAGTGATGGAAGCGGCCCTGCCCCTCATCCCGCTCTTGCCGCTCCTGGGGAGCGCCCTGATCCTGCTGCTGGGGCGGCGCCTGCCGCCCGCGGCGCCCGGCCTCATCGCCACCGCCACGGTGGCCGCCTCCGCCGCCGTGTGCCTTGCGCTGTTCCCGCTCTCCGCCGGCGAAGGGATCCGCGCCCGGCTCTTCGTGTGGATCGCCGCCGAGGGCTTCGCCGCCCCGTTCGGGCTCCTGTTCGATCCCCTGTCGGCGCCCATGGCGCTCATGGTGACCGCCGTGTCGGCCCTGATCCACCTCTACGCCACCGGCTACATGCGCGAGGATCCTTCGCGGGTGCGCTTCTTCGTGCTGTTCAACCTGTTCGTGTTCGCCATGCTGCTCATCGTGCTCGCCGACAACCTGGCCATCCTCTTCGTGGGTTGGGAGGGCGTGGGCTTCTGCTCGTACGCGCTCATCGGCTTCTGGTACCGCGAGCCGAAGAACGCCGCCGCCGGGCAGAAGGCCTTCCTGGTCACCCGGGTGGGCGACGTGTTTCTGCTGATCGCGATGCTGTGGCTGGCCTCCGACCTCGGCACGCTGGGCATCCGCGAGATCAACGGCGCCGCCCCGGCCCTCCCCCCCGACACCGCCACCGCCATCGGAGTTCTCCTGCTCCTCGGCGCGGCCGGCAAGTCGGCGCAGCTCCCGCTCATGACCTGGCTGCCCGACGCCATGGCCGGTCCCACCCCGGTGTCGGCGCTGATCCACGCCGCCACCATGGTCACCGCGGGCGCGTACCTCCTGTGCCGGCTGAACCCGCTGCTTTTGCAGAGCCCCGCGGCCGCCGCCGCCGTGGCCGCCATCGGGGCGCTCACCGCTCTCTACGCCGCGCTCTCGGCCCTGTTCCAGCGCGAGATCAAGAGGGTGCTGGCCTACTCCACCATGAGCCAGGTGGGCTACATGCTGCTCGGCGCCGGGCTGGGAGCCGTGGGCGCGGCCTTGTTCCACCTGATCGTCCACGCCTTCTTCAAGGCGCTCCTGTTCATGGCCGCCGGCTGCGTCATCCACCTCTTCGGCGGCGAGAACGACATCACGCGCATGGGCGGCCTCAAGAAGACGAAGCGGGCCCTGTTCTGGCTCTTCGTGGCCGGGGTGCTGTGCCTGGCCGGCGCGCCGCTCACGGGCGGCTTCTTCTCCAAGGACGCCATCCTGCTCGCCGCCCTGTCGCGCGGCGGGTGGTTCTTCGCGCTCCTCTTCGGGCTCGGCATCGCCACCGCGCTGCTGACCGCCGTCTACTCCTTCCGCTTGCTGTACCTGGTCTTTTTGGGCGAACGGCGCGCCTCGCCGGACGCGCACCCCCACTCCGTCCCCCGCGCCATGACCGTCCCGCTGTGGCCGCTGGCCGCCCTGGGGCTCTTCGGCGGCCTTATGAACCTCCCGGGCGGCGGGCTCCTCGACGGCTGGCTCCTGCCGCTGGCGGCTCCACCCGAGCCGGCCTCGCACGCGGCGGAGTGGGCGCTGGCCGCCGCGGCCGCCCTCATGGTGCTTGCGGGCTGGGCGCTGGCACAGCGGCGCTACCGCGGGGCTGCGCCAGCGCCGGAGACGGGAGCGGCGCGGGCCTTCCGGTCGGGGCTGTTCGCCGATGAGCTCTACCAGCGTGCGCTGGTCCGGCCCTTCAAGGCCTTCTCTCGCTTCTGCCGGCGCGTGGTGGACGGACGCGTGATCGACGGGGGCCTGGAGGGAGGCGCCCGTCTTCTCGCATCCTCCGGTGGGTGGCTGTCGCGTCTTTCGAACGGCTCCGTGTCTCGCTACCGGCTGGCACTGGGGCTGGGGCTTCTCGGCATGTTGGGCTGGATGATGGTGAGCGTGCTGTGGCCGTAGCGAAGGGAAGCGAACCGTGGCGCTCTACGAGACGACATTCCCCTGGTTGAGCCTGGTCCTGTTTTTGCCGCTCGTCGGGGCCCTGGGCTCGGCCCTGCTCGCCCGCTGGCCCGCGGCCTGCCGCGCCCTGAGCATCTTTGCCTCTCTGGCCGAGCTGGGCGTGGTGGCCTGGCTGTTTCTTGTGCTGCGCGCGGGCGGAGATGGCTGGCTGCTCTTCGAGGATCACGCCTGGATCCCAGCCTTCGGCATCCGCTACACCCTCGGGCTCGACGGGCTGTCGCTCACCCTGGCGGTGCTGACGGCCTTCCTCCAGCTGGTGGCGGTGCTCTCCAGCCTCGGGCGCGAGAAGACCCGGGTCGGGCTCTTCTATGCCCTGCTGTTCGCCATGGAGTCCGGCATCCTGGGGGTGTTCTTCTCCCTGGATCTGGCGCTGTTCTACTTCTTCTGGGAAGTGATGCTCATCCCCATGTTCTTCCTCATCGGGGTGTGGGGCCACGAGCGGCGCCGCTACGCCGCCATCAAGTTCTTCCTGTTCACCCTGATCGGCTCGCTGCTCATGCTGCTGGCCATCGTGGCCCTGGTGGTCCTCCACGGCCAGGACACCGGCCAGTACACCTTCTCGCTGCTCGCCCTGCGCGGCACCCAGCTCAACGACGGCGTCTCGCACGCGCTGTACTTCGCCTTCCTGCTGGCCTTCATCATCAAGGTGCCGCTGTTCCCGCTCCACACCTGGCTGCCCGACGCCCACACCGAGGCGCCGACCGCGGGCTCGGTGATCCTGGCGGGGTTGCTGCTCAAGACCGGGGTGTACGGCCTGCTGCGCATCGGCCTGCCGCTGTTCCCGGGACCAGCGGCCGAGTCGCTCCCCTGGCTGGCCGCGCTGGGCCTGGTCGGGCTCTTCTATGGGGCCGCGCTCGCCTTCGCCCAGAAGGACATCAAGCGGCTCATCGCCTGCTCCTCGGTGGCGCACATGGGCCTGCTCGCCGTCGGGCTGTGCAGCATGAACGCCGCCGGCCTGGAGGGCGCCGTGCTCCAGGCGGTGAACCACGGCATCACCACTGGCGCGCTGTTCTGCATGATCGGCATGATCGAGGCCCGCTCGGGCAGCCGCGACTTCGAGCGGCTGGGCGGCCTGTGGGGCCGCGCGCCGCTGCTCGGCGGGTTCTTCCTCTTCTTCAACCTGGCCTCCATGGGGGTGCCGGGGCTCAACAACTTCGCCGGCGAGCTGCTCATCCTGATCGGGGCTTTTCGCGCGCACCCGCTCTTGGGCGCACTGGCGGTGGGCGGGATGGTCTTCGCCGCCGCCTACACCCTGCGCCTGCTCCAGGGGGTGCTGTGGGGCCCGCCGCGGGACGAGGCGCCCATGGCGGATCTTTCGGCGCGCGAGGCGCTGACGCTGCTGCCGCTGGCCGCGCTGGTACTGCTGCTCGGGCTCCAGCCGGGCTGGCTCCAGGAAGTTTTCCGCCAGAGCATCCGCGCGCTTCCCCTCGCGCTCGGGGGAGGGGCGCCATGACACACGCGGATCTGCTGGGCGCGCTGCCTACCCTCGCGCTGTGCGCCGGGGCGCTCGCCGTGCTGGTGCTGGGCCGGCTCACCCGGCGCCGGGCCGTCATCGAGGCGCTGGCGATGCTGTCGATCGCCGCGGCCGCCCTGCTCGCCGTGCTCCTGCCCGAGCTGCCCGCCACGGCCGGCGGCATGTTCTCTCCGGGGGGGAACGGGCGCCTGTTCGTGGTCTTCTTTTCCCTGCTCGGCGCCATCGCCATCCTGGCCTCGACGCGCTACGGGCGCGAGCACGGCTTCTCCACCGGCGAGTACGACGCGCTCATCCTCTTCGCCTGCGCCGGGATGTGCTGGCTGGCCTCGGCGGCCTCCGCCTGGGGTTTCGTGATCGGCCTCTCGTCGTTCACGCTGGCGCTGTACGTCCTCATCGCCTTCGCGCGCGACGGCGGCGCCGGCAGCGAGGCCGCAGCCAAGTACCTCAGCATGGGCATGATCGCCGGCGGCATGCTGGCCTTCGGGCTGGCGCTGCTCTATGCCGCCGCGGGGACGCTGGATCTGTCTCGGCTTGCCTCGGCCTCCTCCGCGGGCGCAGCGCCGCCGTTTTCCCTGCTGGGGATGGCGCTGGTGCTCGCCGCGCTGGCCTTCAAGATCTCGCTCGCGCCGTTCCACCTGTGGACCCCCGACGTGTACCAGGGCGCGCCGGCCCCGGTGGCGGGCCTGCTCTCGGGCGGGTCCAAGGCCGCGGTGCTGGCCGGGCTGCTGGTGCTCTTGCCCGCGGGCGCCATCTCCGGCGCGGTCCAGAAGCTCCTGCTCGCGCTTGCGGCCCTGAGCCTGCTGTGGGGCACGCTGGCCGCGCTGCGCCAGACGGACCTCAAGCGCCTGCTGGCCTACTCCTCGGTGGTCCAGATGGGCACGGCCGCCATCGGGCTTCTGGCCGGAAACCGCGCCGGCGCGCAGGCGGTGGCCTTCTACCTCGTCTTCTACGGGCTGGCCGCCGCGGGCAGCTTCGCCTTCCTGGCCGCGCTGGCGAACACCGCGGACGAGCCGGAGCGCCTCGAGGATCTGCGCGGGCTGGGATTCCGCCGCCCGCTGGTCGCCCTGGGGCTTGCCGTGTGCATGCTGGCCTTCGCCGGCATCCCGCCCACCGGCGGCTTCTTCGCCAAGCTCCAGGTGTTCGCCGCGGCGGTGCTGGCCGGGCAGTGGGAGATCGCGGTGGCCGGGGTGCTGGCGGCCTTCGTGTCGGTGGCCTACTACCTGCGGGTGATCATGCTGCTGTACATGTCGGACGAGGCGGCCCCGGAGCGGCCCCGGCCCCACCTGGCCGAGACGCTGGCGGTGCTGCTCCCGGCGCTGCTCCTGCTCCTGCTCGGCGTGGCCCCCGGCCTGCTCATGGACTGGATCGGCGCCGGGATGTGATCACGGCCCCCAGGGGCCGTAGCCGGCCAGCTCGACGTAGCCGAGGGCGGTCACCGGCTTGCCCTCCCGCGTGCCGCTGGCCGTCACCTCGCCCTCCCAGTAGGTGTTCAGCGTGGTGGCCCGGCTGTCCATCTCCTGATCGTCGAAGGTGGCGCGCACCTCGAGCGCGAGCGAAAGCTCGGGGATGGTCACCGTCCAGTCCATGGGGTAGTCGGCGCCGGTGTGCGGGCTGTGCCAGGTGCGAAGCGGGGTGATCTCGAAGGCCTCGATGTCGCGCGCGCAGCCGCCGGCGTCCACGAAGGTGCCGCCGGTGGGCAACGCCCCGCCGTCCCTGGTGCGTAGTATGAACAGCATGATCTCGGTGCCGTCGTCGAACTGCAGCGAGAACCAGTCCCAGCCGCGCGAGGCGAAGACGTCGAAGTCGCCCCACTGGTGATCGTGCCAGGCATATCCCTGCACTGCGCGGCGCTGGCCGCCGATCTCCAGTGTGCCGCTGGCCGAGAGCCGGGGGGTCGAGTAGTAGTACGAGAGCAGGCCGCCGCCCATCTCGATGAGCCCGTCGCCGTTGTGGATGGCAGCCTCCTTCTCGTCGTCGAGCGCAAGCTCGACCGCCCCGCCGGGCATGCTCGCCGAGGTGCGCCAGCTCTGGCCTTCGCGCAGAAGCGTCCAGCCGCCGAGGTCGAAGTCGAGCCGGGTCCAGCGCTCGGGCGGTGAAACGGCCCGCTGGTCGTAGCGGTGTTCGGCCGCGGCCGGATCCGAGAGGGCGAAGTGCGCCACGTAGGCGTACTGATCGCTCACCCGCGTCTGGAAGAAGCTCACCTCGAAGCCGAAGCGGTTGTGCGCGTCGTCCCACAGGTGACCGGTGAAGTACCACCACTCGGTGGTCACCGGGTGCGGGTTCTCGTCCTGCGGCAGCACGACGTCCGTGGCCGAGATCGGGCAGACGCGAGCGCCGTCGCCGCAGCCGCTCGCGAAAAACGCCGCCGCCGCTACCCAGGCCAATTCCTCTCTCCGCATGCCCACCTCCCGGCGAAGAAGGATTATCCCCGCTCTCGGCCCCTAAAGACAACCCAGTTCGGCTTGACCGTATCTCGAAAAAACCTTCCACTAGGGAACTATCCGGAAAAACTACTGAACCTGGCAAGGGGGCACGCCCCCTTGAACCCCCGGAAAAGATCTGCCGGAAAAATCCCTTGGGGAATCCTGAGCGCGGCGCGCCAGGCGGACAATTTCACCGCGACAGGTGCTCACGATGCGGCCTGTCTAAAGCCGACCGAGAAAACCTGCCGACAAGGAAAACCCCTGAAATACCGGAATCCTTCTTTCGCGAAGAAGAGCATGCCTGCATGCTCTTCATAGTTGCAGCTCCGGCCGAAGCTCGGCTGCTGTCAAGGGCGAGCGTAGCGAGTCCCGTAGGGATCGGAGCGGGCGAAGCTTGCGAAGACCCTTGACAGCACAAGCCGAGCGGAGGCCATGAGGATCCGCCGTCAAGAAGCCGCGCCAGAGAGAATATTCTCGGGAAAAAAGTGAGGTGCTGCTCCCGCCGGCCGCCTTGATCGGCGAAAGCCCGCTCTGCTAGTCTCTGCGGCATGGAGGGATGGCCGAGCGGCTGAAGGCGGCGGTCTTGAAAACCGCTTACCCCTCCGGGGTACGGGGGTTCGAATCCCTCTCCCTCCGATATCCGCCCCGCGGTTCGTCGCGGGGCTTTTTTCTGGATGTGTCGCCGCCGCGCAGGCTCGCGACGGCCGCTCCCGCTCAGTGAGCGATGGAGCTGACCGGAGGGCGGCAATGGTTGCGAGAATACCGAACCGGCATGAAAACATAAAAAACTGAGTGAAATCCTGCAAATCTTGCCGGGTGCTTCGGAACGCCCTACTGAAAGGGTGTCCAGCGCCGGGCCTCGGCCTTTCGGACAAAAACACAGGTCAGGGAAATGGTTATGCCCGCCCGGGCCGCCTGTGTCCCGGCCCGGCACGCGTGTTGCTCTGGCATGGGCCAGGGGGGGGGTGAGGAGGTGACCCTTGCGACTGCGCGCGCGTGAAAAACGGCTGGCCGCCCGGCTGGTGCGGGCCATTCGAGAGTTCATCGACGAGCCGGGGCTCTCGGCGGCCACCGGAGCGGGAGCCGAGGATCTGGCGGCCCGGCCCCGGTCCCTGAGGGAGGCGCTGGACGACGGGTTCAAGGACCTCGAGCAGCTCTACGAGCGCGAGCAGGAGTTCGATGGGCTGCCGACCGGGGTCTCGACAGAGCTCGACCGGTTCCTGGGCGGCTTTCAGCCCGGCCAGCTTGCGGTGCTCGCGGGCGAGTTCGGCATGAGGTGCACCGCGCTGGCCCTGCAGATCGCCCGGAACGCGGCGCTGGCGCTCGGGGTGCCGACCCTCTACTTCACCACGGAATGCTCGGAGGCCTCCCTGGCGCGGCGGATGCTGTTGCAGCAAGCGGGGATCGATACCTGGAAGGTCACCGGCGGCGAGCTCACCAGCGCCGAGTGGGACGCGCTCTCGAAGGCCATGGGGACCCTGGGTGGTGCCGCTCTTTACCTGTGCGGCGCGCCGGCCGAGGGGGTGTGGGAGATCAAACGCCGGGCCCGTCAGTTCGCCGACCAGCTCGCGAAAGAGGATAAACCGCTCGGCCTGGTGGTGGTCGACGCGCTCACGAGCTTCGGGCGGCCGGCCTTCCGGGACGCACGGGTGCTGCAGCGGCTCGCCCGGGAGCTGAAGGCCCCGGTCATTGCCCTGTGGCGGCTCGACATTCCGCCCCGGCGGGACATGGAGCCGCGGCTCGAAGATCTGGCCGGCCGCGAGGTCCTGGGCTTCCCGGCCGACAAGGTCCTGATGCTCTACCGGGACGAGGCCTACAACGTGAGCTCGCCGGAGAAGGGGACAGCCAGGCTCTTCGTCCACAAGAACCAGAACGCCAGCACCGGGATGATGGTGCTGCACTTCGACCGGGAGCGCCAGCGCTTCTCCGACATCGTTGCCGCTCAAACCGGCCGCGTCGGGGACCGTCCCGCCCTGCCGCCGCCCGATCGGATTTACGTCCCGTGCGGGGATATGGAGGACCTCACCAATCGCGTCCTGGAATTGATCCCGCGGCTCCACCCGGAAGGTTTCACGTTGGATGAGCTGCTCGAAGTCGCGGGCTTCGACGACATCGATGCAGGTGTGGTGTGCGGGGTCGAGCAGAGCGGCTACCAGGCCGCCTGGGTGTCCGGGATGTTCCTGCGCCGGGTGGGCGAGCGCTGGAAATGGGTGGACCTCGATCACCTGGGTGGGATCTTCGGCGTCCCCATCGAACGTGCCGTGGCGGTGCTCTTCGAGGCAACGCCCGAGGGGTCGCGCTTCAGCTGGCAGGCGCTGGCGACGCTGCTCGGCGCCGACCACGCACAGCTCGTCTCCTGGGGGGACGGGGCGATCGCCGGGCGGAAGTGGCTGGTCAAGGCGCCGGCGGCGCCCGGCCTGCTGGGCTTTGTGTTCAGCTTCGGGCCGGGGCGCCGGAATTCCGGTCCCCCCTACGAGTACGGGCCGCTGCTCGACGTCTCGAAACACCAGGAGGGCAAGCTCCTGGAACTATCGAAGCCGTCGCTGGTGGGCCGGGCCGGCGAGTACCAACAGGTGTTCCCGGCGCGGGCGGTGGTTCGCAGAGAGGTTGCGGCACTGTTGCTCTCGGTGTTCGGAGCGAGCGCCGACGACCTCGGGCCGGTGAAGCTCTACTGCCGTGGCCCGCATGATCCGGTAGTCCTGGTGGTCGACGGCGAGCCCAGGGCGGTGATGATGCCGGAGCTGGGTGGATGAAACCACACCCAAACCGCCGTAAACCACGGGGCCTGTCCCCGTTGTTTCCTCTTGCTTTTCAGGGTCTTCGTGATGCGGGCAACACGGCAACACAGGCCAACGCAGGTGCCCCGACGCAGGTGCCAGGCACCCCGGTTTCTGTGCCAGGCACCCCGGTTTCTCCGGTTTCAGGTTTCCCGTGACTGTCCGGATTTCGGACAGGTTGTCCGGATTTTTCTCGCAAGCGGTTATTAGCACACGTCATGTTACTGAAAACATTGTGTTTTGCCCCATGGCGCGAAATTTGCAAAGCCTTCCGGCGGAACAACCGGGCAAGGAGGGAACATGGAACCGGTGCGGCGTGGAGCCGTCGGGGAGACGGTGGCGCTCGACGAGGATCATCCGATCCTGGATGGAATGTTCAGCGATGGGTTGATCGAGACGCGATTTATGGAGGCGCTCAAAGACGATGACGAGCTCGAATTCTGGCTTGCGCGCAACGGGCCCGAGGTCGACCGCCTGCTGCAAGACGCGATCCGGGACGCGAAGCCGGGCTGGCCGCGCAAGCAGGTGGAGCAGGAAGCGAGCCGGCTGCGCCGCATCCTGGAGCGGGCGGCGTTCTTCCGACTGAAGGGTACGGTGTGCCACCGCGGAAGCGAGGCGTTGCGAAACACCGCGGCCGATCTGCGCGCCATCGCCGGTGACAGGCAGAAGCTCGATTCGTTTCGACATCTGCTCGAGAGCCGACCCGATGGCGTGGAGTTTCTGAAGAATCTTTGCGGCCCGAGATGGGACGGCTCCGCTGCCGACCTCCGCTCGTCGCTGCTCGCCCAGGCGGCCCGCATGGACCGGCTCGCCGAGGGCCTCCACGTCGCCGACCTCTTGCACAAGGAAGACCCGCTGCGCGACATGCCAAATGTCGCGCGTCGCCTCTTTGAGGAGCTTCCGCCGGGCAGCTTCTTGCGGGACGCCTTCCCCGCGCAGTCGGATCGCTACCTGAAAAAGCGAGAGTTCGAGCGGGATGCCCTCGCCCTGTGGAAGGGCGCGTGCAGCGCGGGCGTGTCGCTCGCCGGCAGCCTGGGCGGGGTCTTCGCGGCGGTGGGCAAGCTCTACAGCCTGAGCACGCTCGGCCTCGATGCCCGCGACGCCAACGAACGGTACGCCGGCGCCACGGTCCGCGCCAACGCGGCGCTGCTCTCGGGCGGCGCGAGCGAATCCGACTACCGGCAGGCCATCGGGCGGCGTGACGCAAGTCGTCTGGCCGACAACGTGGCCCTGTGGTTCTCCTTCTTCACCCTGGCTGCCGGTGGGCGACTCAGCGGCGGCGAGAAGGCCACCCTCAAGCTGACCTCGTCCTGGGTAAAGACGCAGGCCAACGACGCGCCGACGTTCGGTTCGAACTCGCCTGGCCCCGCCCCCGAGCGGCTGGACCAGCTCATCCACCGCCTGGCAACGAAACCAGAAATTTTGCCCTAGCCGCAGTTCTCTTTCAGAAGGTATTTCCTGTTCTATCCAGCGAACGGCAAGTGTTGAGGACACCGTCCCAGGGCTCATACTTGTCTAGATTCTCTGTGCGTGAGACGCACGCGTTTGACCTGTGTGTTTCCTGGCGCGTCCGACCGCGGGGCCGAAAGAGCCAGCGCGGGCGGGCGCGTGTTCTGGTTGCGGGGGGCCACGCCTGGGAGCCCAGCAAAAAAGACCACGGGAAGCCACGGGGCCTGTCCCCAGTGTTTCCAGTGTTTCTTGTTTGTGTTCAATGCGTTATGGAGCCGGCTCGGGGTCGCTGGGAGGAGAGAAGTTCACGCACTCGAGGTCCGGCGCGCGCAGCCTCCGCGCCATGATGGCGGCGGCCTCGGGGTTGATGTCGATGAGGATGAAATTGCGGCCCAGGCGTGCGGCAGCCTCACCGAGCGTCCCGCTCCCGGCGAAGAAGTCGAGCAGCGTGTCATTCGGCTTGCTGTGCACCCGCACGATGCGCTCGATGATGCCCAGCGGCTTCTGGGTGGGGTAGCCGGTGCGCTCGCGCCCGTTCGTCTGGACGATGGTGTGCCACCACACGTCGGTGGGGGTCTTTCCCCTGGCTGCTTTCTCGGGTCCTACGAGCCCGGGCGCCATGTAGGGGATGCGGTCGATCTCGTCGTAATTGAAGGTGTAGCGTTCGGGGTCCATGACGTACCACAGGATGTTGTCGTGCTTGGCGGGCCAGCGGTTCTTGGGCCGGCCGCCGTAGTCGTAGGCCCAGATGATCTCGTTGATGAAGCTCTCCCGGCCGAAGATCTCGTCGAGCAGCACCTTGCAGTAGTGCGCCTCCCGGTAGTCGATGTGCAGGAAGAACGACCCCGCCGGAGAAAGCACCCGCCGCGCCTCCACCAGCCTCGGTCGCAAGAACTCCACGAAGTCGTCGAAGCGGTCGGTAAAGGCCAGGCTCTGGCCCTTCAGGCTGCGATAGCGCTTGCCCGCAAAGCCGATCCGGTCCCCGTGCTCCTCGTCCCGCACGGTCTTGAGGCGGGTGCGCCGCTGCGCTCTGCCGGTGTTGAAGGGCGGGTCGATGTAGACGAGGTCGATCGACCCGTCCGGGATGGCGGGCAACGCCACGAGGTTGTCGGCCAGGATGATCTTCTTCATGCGCTGCGACCTGCCGCAGATGGCACCGGGAGCATGTACAACACGTCCGTCGCAAAGGCAAAGTCACAGCGGTGTGCAAAGAAACGATGGCCAGTCCGGAAGCGCCAGGATCTGGCCGCCCGGCTGCGATGCCGCCAGAGCAAGCGCGGCCGGGCGAGCTCCGGATTCAAGGGGCGAACAGCAAGCCTTCCTGTCCCGGACATTCGTCTGGCGACTTGGTAGTGTCAGAGGGCCGCGCTATGATGCGGTTTGTCTTCTTCGGGAGGCGCGGTTGATCACGCGCCGTCGCCACGGGCCGGGCCGAACATCTATGGAGAGCTCGGGAATGAAGATCGTGTTCGACATGGCGTTCGACTCCGGGTGCTGGCCCGGGCCGCTCCGGCAGCGCCAGGCGGTCATCGGGGAGAGCTGGGTCGGGCCGCTCGGCTTCATGAATGTCCTCGAGACAGCGCTGGGCCTCTCGGGGCACTACCCGAGCAACACCGAGCGCGCCCTGCGGCTTCTCGGGCGGGTACGCTCTCAAAGCGGTTTCTGGGCCGAGTCCGCCAAGAAGGATCCCATCGGGACCGCGCAACGCCTGCTCCAATGGCGAGATGACCTGTGGCTGGCGGGCTGGCGGGGAGAGGCGCGCAGCGGACGGCTCTCGCAGCTTTCCGCCCTGACCCGGGACGCGGCGGACGGGATCCCCGATCGCCTCGAGGCGATCCGGGTCGCGCTCCGGGAACGGGACGTGGGGATCGACGAGGTGCATCTCGTCGAACCGGAGGAACATCTATCCCATGCCTGGCGGGGAATCCTGGAGTCGCTCCGCAGGCGCCAGACGAAGGTGGTGGAGAGCGCGCCGGTGTCCGAGATGGAGGCGGGCGGCGACCTGGCCGCTCTGTGGGCGAAAGACATCGAGGCTCGTGGAGACGGCACCCTGCAACTCCTCCGCCCCTTCGGGGTGTTGGAGGCCGCCGAGCAAGCCGCCGCCTGGTTGCGCTCGCTGCCGCCGACGTGGTCACGAGTGGTGGTGTGGCCCGAGCCGGTCCTGGATGAAGCGCTGCAAAGGCACGGCCTGCCAACCCTGGGCGCCCGCTCGCCGCTGTACGCCAACGCCCTGCTGGCACTGCTGCCGCTCACCCTCGACCTGGTTTGGGAGCACAAGGATCCACAGGTGGCTGCGGAGCTGCTACAGCTTCCCAAGAACCCCGTCCACGGGACGATCGGCCGGAAACTTCTCGGCGCGCTGCAGGCGTGGCCCGCGGTCGGGAGCGCTGAATGGAACCTGGCGCTGAAGGACGCGCTGGCGGGGATCGAGGATCCGGAGCTCCGGTCGAAGCAGGCGGAGGTTCTCAAGACCTTCTTCGGGTCCCGGCTCCCGCGCTTTGAACCGGTTCCGGTCGAGGAAATCCACAAACGGATCCGGCTGGTTGCCGACTGGGCGCATCGGGTTCTCCCCGCCAGCCCATCGATCCGATGCGCCTTGGAGGAGGTCGTCCGTCAGTGCCAGGTCCTTTCGGGGATGCTCGATGCCGCCGGCCTGGAGTCGTTCACCGCCCGGGACATCGCCCGGCTGCTGGAGCGCTTGAGCGGAATCGTGGATGGCACCACCGAACCCCAGGTGGGGATGCATGCGGTGGGAGAACCCGGGGCGGTCGCCGGGGCGGTGGACGCCGTGCTGGTGTGGGACTTCACCCTGTCTCGTTTCGCCCGCCAAAGCGGGATCCCGCTCTCCGAGAGGGAGCGGGACGAACTGAAATCCCAGGGCGTCGACATCGTCTCGACGGAGCTGCTCGTCAAGCGGGAGGCCGCCCGTTGGCTGCGGCCCTTCCGGATGGCGCGCCACGCGATCCTGTGTGTCTGCCCCCGCCGGACCGCCGACGGCGATGAGGAGTATCCCCACCCGGCCTGGGACGAGATCCGGGCCCGGATCGCCAAGGGGAGCGGCTGGCGCCTCGAAGTGGCTCGGCCGACGCTCCTTTCCGATCTGGTGCTCGAGCCACGAGGCGCTCGGCATGCCGTCGCCCCGGTGGCCACCTTCATGGTGGTGCCGGGCACGCTCCGGCCCCGGCCCGCGGAATCCGCCTCGTCTCTGGATAAGTTGCTCCGTTGTCCGCTATCGTACGTGCTGGAGTATCACGGTCGGCTTCGCGCAAGCGCCGTCCCGCGCCTACCCGAGCCAGGCTCGAACCTCTTGCGCGGTAACGTGGCGCACGAGTTGATCCGGATCGTGCTCGAGGAGGTGCGGGCGGGGCGCATCCAGACGCCCGAGCAGGCGGGGGAACGCGTCCGGGTCCTGTTCGACGAGCGGGCGCCGGCGCTGGCCGCCGGGCTCTTCCTCCCCGGCCAGGACGAGCTGCGCGCGGATCTCAGGAGCCGGATCGCCCTCATCGTCGAGGACGTGGTGGGGCTGACGCGGCGCGCCGGGCTCCGCATCGTGGGCGTGGAAGAACCGTTCAAACGCGACGGCCTGGGCGTGTGCGTCCGGGGTCAGGCTGATCTGGTGCTCGGCGAGCCGGTGTGCATCCTCGATTTCAAGTGGTCCCAAGGGAGCCGCCGGAGCGAGCTGGAGAACGGCACCGCCCTCCAGCTCGCGGTGTACGGGTACGCCGTCAGCGCACCCGGGTCACCCTGGCCAGCGGTCGGGTTTGCCATCATCGACCGGCGGCGCATTCTGTGCGCCGGGACGACGGTTCCGGCCGGCGCCGAGCGGGTGAGCATGGAGAGCATCGAGGATACCTGGCAAGCGCTCGAGCGCGCGTTCGCGACGGCCTGGCGGGAGCTTTCCGCAGGGCACGTCGAGGCGAGCGGCAACCTTGCCGAGGAGGAGCTGCACCCGACGGCCCTTGCGAACGGCCGCCTGACGCTCGAGGCCCGGTGCGAATACTGTTCCTTCGGCGCGCTGTGCGGCAATGCCTTCGGGGGCCGATGATGGGCGACATTCACATCGTCTCCGCCAGCGCGGGGAGCGGCAAGACCCATTTCCTGGCGACCCATGTGGTGGAAGAGATCCGGGCGCGGCGGGTCCGTCCCGAGGCGGTGGTGGCGACCACGTTTACGGTCCGCGCGGCCGCCGAGCTCCGCGAGCGGGTGCGCCAGCTCCTGCTGGACGCCGATCTGGTGGACGAGGCGCAGCGGATCCTGGCGGCCCGGTTTGGAACGGTGAACTCGGTGTGCGGCCGGCTGCTTTCGGAGTACGCCTTCGAGCTGGGGCTTTCTCCGCTGCTGCGCGTGCTTGACAAGGCGGGCGAAAAGCGTCTGTTGCGCCAGGCCCTCGACGGGGCGCGAACACCGGAACAGGAGCGGCGCATCGAAGAGCTTGCGCAGCGCTGGAAGTTCCTGGCCCCGGCGGAGGAGGCGCGTCCGGGTCGTCCCGGCCGGCGGGGGTCGGACTCGTTCTCGGAGGCGATCCAGGAAGTGATCGATCTGGCCCGTTCGAACCGGGTCGACGCCGGTCAACTGGCCGCCTGCGCCAGGAGCAGCCTGGCCTCCTTCCTGCGCCTGCTTCCCCCGACCACGCCGCGCCACAAGCACCTGGAGCGCGAGCTGCGCGAGCGGCTGGAGGAGTTCATCGGGTACGTGCGGGGCTTACCGGACCCGGACAAGCTGCCCAAGAAGACCCTGCGCGCCGTCCAGGAGGTGGAGCGGTTCGCCCAGGCCTTGAAGGACAACCGCAAGATCTCCTGGGACGACTGGATCGCGCTGGAGAGGCTCGACCCCGACCAGAAGGTCTGCCCGCAGGCCGAGCCGATCATCGCGCTGGCGCGGGAACACGCGGGTCTTCCCGGGTTCAAGAAGGACGTCGAGGAGATCATCGGGCTGCTCTTCGATCTGGCGCGCCAGGGTCTCGAGCGGTACCGGCAGCACAAGGAGCAGCGGGGGCTGGTCGACTTCGTCGATCAGGAGGTGTACGCGCTCGAGCTGCTGGAGAACGACGAGGTGCGGAGACGCCTGGAAGGCCAGATCGACCTTTTGGTCGTGGACGAGTTCCAGGACACGAGCCCCATCCAGCTCGCCATCTTCCTGCGGCTCTCTTCGCTTGCCAAACGAAGCGTCTGGGTGGGGGACCAGAAGCAGGCCATCTACGGATTCCGGGGAACGGACCCGTCGTTGATGGAAGCCGCCCTGAAGGTCATCCTGGGCGAGCGGCGGCGCGAGCGCCTGTCCTCCTCGTACCGCAGCCGGCCTGCGCTGGTGCGGCTGACGTCCGCGCTGTTCGCCCCGGCGTTCGGCGCGCAGGACATCCCCAGGGAGTGCGTGGAGCTCGAGCCGGCCGAGGATCGGGAGCCGGAGGGCCTCGGGCCGATCGTCGAGCGCTGGTTCACCACCGGGAACCGGGACGTTCAGGCCGCCTGCGTCGCCGCCGGCGTGCGGGGGCTCCTGTTCGACGAAGACACGCGGGTGCGCGACAAGGACACCCGCCAGGCCCGGCGGGCTCGGGCGGGGGACGTGGCGGTGCTGTGCCGCACCCAGGATCAGTGCGAGTCGGTGGCGGTCGCGCTGGAGGCCGCGGGCCTGCGGGTGGCGCGCGCCCGCCGGGGCTTGTTGGCCACCCACGAAGGCCAACTGGTCCTGGCCGGGCTTCGCCTGTGGCTCGATCCGGATGATCGGCTGGCGCGGGCCGAGGTGCTGCGTCTCCTCGACTTCGCCGGTCGGCCCGACGAGTGGTTGCGCGAGGTCCTGGATGCGGCAGAAACGGATCGGCAGATGTGCGGCGCCGCCATCGATCGACTGTTGAGCACGAGGGAGGGCGCGCTGGTGGCCGGGGCGCTCCAGGTGTTCGACGAGGTCTGCCGGACGCTCGAGATCCGGGAGGCGTGCTTGGCCTGGGGAGACGTTGAGGCCCGGCTCGCGAATCTGGAGGCCCTGCGGGAGCTCACCGTCCGGTACGCCTCGGATGGTGCCGTGTCTCCCGGGGGCCCGAGCCCGGCCGGGTTGCTGGCCTTCTTGGACCAGGTCATCGCGCGCGGAGAGGACGAGAAACCGGCCCTGGCCGACGAGCACGCCGTGGTGGTGTCGACCTGGCATGGCTCCAAGGGGCTCGAGTGGCCGATGGTGGTGTTGTACGGGATCGAGGCGGAGGCGAAGGCCGATCCGTGCCAGCCGCAGGTCATTCCCGCGCCCACGGGAATCGATCTGCGCGAGCCGCTGGCGGGCCGGTGGATCCGGTACTGGCCATTCCCCTATAGCAGGTCTCGAACACACGGGGCGCTGCTCGAGCGCATCCGCGAGTCCGAGGAGGCGAGGATCAACCTGGCGCAAAAGGAGCGCGAGCTGCTGCGGGTGCTCTACGTCATCTGGACCCGGGCCCGCGACCGAGTGATCCTGGCCTGCAAGGAGGGGGAGCTCGAAAAAGGATGCCTCTCGCTGCTGAACCATCCTGCCAAGGTCATCGGGGAGCCGGAGGGCGAGCAGGTCTGCTGGGCGGGGCGGCCGGTCGATCTGGCGCAGAAGCGCCTCGCCCCGCTGGAGCATCAGGCGCGGGCGCCGGCGGCTGGCCTGGGGTATCCGCCCGCGGCGCCGGTAGGGCATCCGCCCGCTTGGGCCAATCCGTCCGCCCTGAGCCACCGGGGAACGCCCGGCCGCGCCGAGAATCCAGTTACCATAGGGGAACCCATCCAGATCAAAGGCGGGCGGAAAGAGATCAACGCCACCGACCTCGGGCACGCCATCCACGGGTTCCTGGCGGCGGATCGCCCCGGCCTTGCCAGCGAGGATCGCCAACGCATGGCCGAGGGGCTGCTTTCGCGGTGGAAGGTCTCGGGGGCGCTCACCGCGGCGGATCTGGTACGGGCGGCGGATGCGCTCTGGGCCTGGATAAATGAGACATTTCCTGGGGCGAAGGTGCACCGGGAGATTCCGATCGAGCACCGCCTCGCCACCGGCACCGTCGTGCGGGGGTTCTGCGACCTGGCGCTGGAGACCGATGCCGGCTGGGTGATCGTCGATCACAAGTCGTTTACCGATGACCCCGAGAGGGCGCGAGAGCGGGCCGGGGAGTACTCCGGGCAGCTCGCCGCCTACGCGGACGCCATCGCGGCCACCGGGCGGATGATCCTCGGGATGTACCTGCACCTGCCGTTGCTCGGCCTGATAATCCCCGTATCGCCGCCGTGCCAACTCGAGAACGCCACATCTGGCGAGGCCGGCAGTGGCGCCGGCGAGAACCGGCCGTAGGTAAACGGAGCCCGTACCAACCGCCGAGCGCCCGTAGCGATGCTGACCGGTGAGCGAAGGCTCAGGCGCTGCAGTCGTCGGGGTCGTCGCTGAACTCGGTCCCGTCGTCGAACACCAGCCGGCCGTCCTCGCCCAGGCTGCCCTCGACGAAGGCCTTTCCATCGGTTGGTCTGGAATAGCGCACCCGGATGCGGCACCCGGACAGGCTCCAGGTGGCCGAGGACTCGATGCGCCTCACCTCGTCGCCGGCCAAGTCCAGTGCCCAGAAATCGGCGCGCCCATTGGGATGAAAGCGCGCTCCGCTAATGGGGCCATACGCGCCCGGCGAGGGGCCGTACCAGACCACCTCTTGCAGGATGAGCCGTAGATCCCGGGGGTTTTTCAGCGAGCGGCCGATGAGCAGGTGAAAGGCGATGATCCTCCGCCCGCAGGCGAAGCCGGGATCGGCCTTGGCGCGGCGCTGCAGCGCCGGGTCCAGCGCGATTGCCTTTTCGAGGTGCTCCATGATGATGTCCTGATAGGCGTCGTGCTCGCATACCTGACCCTTGTCGCGCAGCAGGCACAGCGTGCGCGCCAGCTGGTAGTGGGCCTCGGCGCAGCTCTCGTCCGTCTCGATCGCCGCCTGGAAGCGCGAGAGCGCCTCGGGGTAGCTCTTTTTCTCGACGAGCCGTTTGCCCTCGACGAGCAGCGGCGCGACTTCGTTCGCTCGCGCGCCGGCCGGCGTGCCCAGGGCGAACAGGATGGCAAGCGCCACCCGCGCCGCGTGCGCGGCGGCCAGCCGCCAGGCGATGATCCCGCCCACCCCAAGACCCGCCAGGGTCCACAGCGCATACTCCATGATCGCCTCCTACCGCGTGGGCCGAAAAGCGAGCAGCTCTTTCTTTGCGGCAATACATTCGCGGTCCGTTCACTGTGGTCGTTGGTGAGGGATGTCTTTCCCTGATGCGTTGACCGTAACGAGTTATTGATAGTTAATGTGCTCCATGATGCGGGTCAACCGGGTGCCAGGCACCCCGGTTTGGGACAACTGAACATTGATGGAAACTTGGTGCTCGAATCAGAGAAGTTCGTCCTCGCCGTGGGTGAACAAGATATGCAGCACAAGATCTGCCAGATTGCCTTCTCCAAGAGGGATGGTTCCGTTTTTGTGTCCCTTCCATAATATAAAAATTGCGCTGGACAGGTCAGCATCCTCGTATGGAAAGGCGATGGAACGGCACCGAGAACGTTGAGCGTGTTCGACCCAGGCGCGACGATGAGGACCACCGTCAACAAGGTCAAGTACTCGCATCACCCCGACGGGCGTGCCCACTTCTCCCAGCACGGCAAGGTCAAGACCAGCATCATCAACCCCGACTCCATGCGCCTCGACGATCCTAGCGGTGGTCACCTCTTCACCCTGAGGGTCCAAGGCCTGTTCGATTTCGAGCCCGTGTCCGAGAAGGACTTACGAGTCAGCGTATCGAAGCGGCAGCTGCTACAAATCTGCCCAGCACATCTCCCGCGTGCGTTGAGGGTGATCTGCCACCTCTACCCGCGGGGACATCGTGTGTTCGAGCAACCAAGGAAGAAAGCCTTCTTCGTCAGCGCCCCCGCCGGAAGCAGCGCATAGAAGTTCGGCCTGACCCTATTGTGGCAGGAGGTCGAGCCTTTCTTCCTCGGCGGAAGGAGCGGTATCAACCTCTATGGCGGATTCGACCGACCCGAAATCCAAAAGTCAGGTGACCACTCCTGCAAGTTCCTCTGCCTGGCATATCCGATCCAAAACAATACAGGGCTGACGGCGTCGTTCGGTACGATAGACTTGGCGCCAAACTCCAAATAGGTTCAATTGCAAGAAGGAAAACGCTGTTGGACACATGTTGAGGGGTCTTTTCGTCACACATCCTTGCTACAAATTATAATTACCCAACACAACCATGAACCTCACCGAAGAGCAGCTCTCCGTCCCGCACGATCCGGAACGGAGCGAGACGACCGAAGTCGGCTACCGCATGGCCTGGGCGCGGACGTACCTGAAGAAGGATGGATACCTTGACAACAGCAGCCGTGGTGTGTGGGTCCTCACTCAGAAGGGGCGTGAGACGACGACCGTGGACCCGCACGAGGTTGCGAGGCGTGTGCGGGCCCGAGATTTGGAGAGAATGACTGAGGAGCCCAGCAATTCAAAGCGTCACAAGAAGCACAAGGATGATCAGGAAGCGCTCGAAGAGGCCGAAGAGGGCGCCGAATGGATGGAAGAATTGGTGACGGCACTTCAGCGCATGCCCGCCGATGGCTTCGAGCGGCTTTCTCAGCGGCTCCTTCGGGAATGCGGTTTTGTCGAGGTGGAGGTCACCGGCAGAAAAGGGGACCAGGGCATCGATGGCATCGGCGTGCTGCGGATGCACGACGTGGTCAGCTTTCGCGTGGTGTTCCAGTGCAAACGCTGGAAGGGGAGCGTCGGCCCCGGGGTGGTCAGGGATTTTCGTGGTTCGATGATTGGCAAGGCGGAGAAAGGAATCATCATCACCACGGGAACCTTTACCCGAGAGGCATATCGGGAGGCGACCCGCGCCGGCGCACATCCGATCGATCTCATTGATGGCGAGGAGCTGGCGAATCTGCTCAAGAAGTTCGGGCTCGGGGTGAAGAGCGAAATGGTGGAGCGGGTGCTCGTGGACGAGGATTTCTTCGATAAAATCTAGGCCGCAAATGAAAAGAGATACTCAGTGTTGGTGGTTGTGTTGGCGCTCGGTCGGGTTCCTTCGCCTTTTTCATGGCCACCTCCTCCTCTATGGTCTGACGCCCGGCGCGGCGACATCTGACGTCTGATGGCGCAGGCGGGGCCGACCCAATCTTGGGTATATTCACCAAAAACACCGTGTCCACCGAAAAGGAGCGCGGGAGGTGATTTTTTTCGGCGGGCGGGCCGACCGGGGGGGAACGGCCGCGGGGTGATGCAAACGCTGTTTGCTTTTATCATGATAATCGCAAATGGCCTCGACGGGTTCTGGCACGAGGGCCTGTCGGACGCCTTTCACAGCGCCGGGTGACGCCGGGTGACCAGACACTCCTTCACGGTCGTGAGCGTCAGGCGCTCGACCTCCTCGCGCTCGGCGGGAGAGAGCGCGGCCTCGTCGAAGGCCTCGAGCAGCAGCGCCACGAAGTCTCTCTCCAGACCGGGATAACCGCGGAAGATGGCGCGCGCCCGCCGCAGCACCCGCTCGCCGCTCCACTCGCATTCGAGCTTGCGAAAGGGCCGGGGGACGATGTCGAAGCACATGTAGACGAGGACCAGCCCGCCTTCGCACTCGCTGAAGCTGCCGTCGTCGCGCAAGAAGTCCACCGGGCGGAAGTCCTCTGCCGCGATCTGCTGGTAGCCGATGCGCATCTTCGGTACGCACACGCGGCGCATGTCGTCCTCCTCTCGTCCCGCTCGGCGGAGCCGGCGGGCCAGATCGGCGAATATTCAAAAGAGAGCAAGCGGCGTGCCAGCGTGACCATCCAGTGCTCCCGGTCGCCCAAGTGCCCGTCTCGCCGGAAAATGCGCGACTGCAGGCTCGCGGCGTGCCGTCCGGCGCCCGCAGGAGCCTCGAGCGAGTTCGTCACAAATTGAGAGGTTCGGCTCAAAAAATGATCGTACCTATTCTCGGGCTCTGGCGCTGCGTTCATCGGCCTCGGATTGTTTTTCTCTCAAGCCGCCGGAGCCAAAGTGGAAATTATTTGCGCCCAGCGTATCCAGACCGTGGCACCAAAGTTGCTTCTTTTTCGTCGCTAGCAGGAGGCGGCATGCGGATTCCCACCCCGTCCGTCACAGCGCACAAGTGGACGCCCCGGGCGACCGCCGCGCCCCGGCAGGCCAAGGCTTTCGCCAGCGTGGACGAATTCCTGGCCTGGGCCCTCGAGCTGCTGCGCGCGCGGCGCGACGCCGCGGAGTTCCGGGCGTTCGACGAAAAGGAAGGCCGGGCGCGGCTCGAGGCGCTGGGTGTCCGCCCCCCCGCCGAAAACGCCGCCGAGTGGACGGAGCGCTTTCACGAAGCCTTCGAGCGGACGCCGGATGCCATCGGCCCCGTGTGCCGCCTGCGCGAGGCGAGCCTCACCCGCCTCGAGCGCGAGCTGTTGCTGGCGGCCGTGCTAGCCCGCCTGTCGCTGTTGGATCTGTGGGTGCACACCGCGGCGGACCTGCTGGAAGCCGTCGATCTCCCGCGCGAGCGGATGCTGGAGGGCCTGCGCGCCCTGAGCGAGGAGGGCCGGTTGAGCGAATCGGGCCTGCTCGTCTTCGACGATGAGTCGGATGTCCCCAGCCACCGGCGCATCACCGTCGACGCCGATCTCACCCGCTGCCTGCTCAGGGATCCTCGCTCTCCCTCGGGCTGGGCGGTCCACAGCGAGGAGGAGTTTCTGGAACGGCTGGGGGACTTCTCGCGGGCGCTGGCCGCGAAGGCGGAGGTCAGGAAGCACCAGGAGCACCATTCTTTTCTGCCGCGCCACCCGCGAGACAGCGCCTCGGTGCGGCGCGTCGAGCGCATGTTCGAGGCCGTGCGCGCCACCATGGATGCGCACCCGGGGTGGTGCATCTCGAAGTTGCTCGCCGGCCTCGGCCCGGTGAAGAAGCGCGACGAGCGCGAGGAGCTCGTGTTGCTGCTGCTCGCCGGCAAGGCCCTGGGCCACCTGGACGGCTTCGATGAGGTCTTCCTGGGGCTCGGCATCGCCCAGGCGGTGACCCCGGCCGGACTCCCCGCGCGCGCCTCCCTGGAGCTGCTGCGGCCGCGCGCCTCCCTGATGCGCCGCGGCCTCATCCAGCCCTGCGACGGTCAGGCGGAGCTGCTCGGCGACGATCCGCGCGTCATCGAGAAGATCGAGTACGAGCTGAGCCCGAAGGGCTGCGAGATCCTGAAACTGGAACGGAAGCGGCGCGGGCGAAGGCCCGTGGCGGCTGGCGAGGCGCGCTGGCCGCTGGTCCGCCTGGAGCAGCTGGTCCTGCCTCCGGAAGTGCAGGAAGCGCTGCGCCTGGCCTGCGCCCAGGCCCGCCACGCCAAGGTCATGCTCAAGGACTGGGGATTGGCCGCGGCCATCCCCTACGGACGGGCGGTGACCCTGCTCTTTTACGGGCCCCCGGGGGTGGGCAAGACCGCCGCGGCCGAGGGTCTGGCGCGGGCGCTCCACAAACGCATCCTGGTCGCCGACTACGCCCAGATCCAGAACTGTTTCGTGGGCCAGACCGAGAAGAACATCGCGCGTCTGTTCGCCCAGGCCCGGAGGAACCAGGCGGTGCTGTTTTTCGACGAGGCCGACGCCATGTTCGTCGACCGCGACCGGGCCGATCGCAACTGGGAGGTCCGCGACGTCAACGTGTTGTTGCAGGAACTGGAGAGGTTCGAGGGGGTGTGCATCCTGGCCACCAACCGGAAGCTCTCCCTCGATCCCGCCCTGGACCGGCGCATCTCGCTCAAGGTGGAGTTCGCGCCGCCGGACGAAGAGGCGCGCCGGGCCATCTGGCGGCGCATCGTTCCGCCGCGCTTGCCGCTGGAGCGTGACACGGACCTCGACTCGCTGGCGCGCCTGCCGCTCACCGGCGGCCAGATCAAGAACGCCCTGCTCAACGCCGCGCGCATGGCGCTGGCGCGCGGCCGGCGCAGCAAGGTGCGCATGCAAGATCTGGAAGAGGCCGCCCGGCGGGAAGCGCGCGCGCGCGAAGGCGTCGGCGAGCCCATCGGCTTCCGGGCGTGAGGCCTACTCGGCCGGTCTGTCGTCCACCCACTTGCGCAGGGTGTTTTCGGAGACGCCCAGGGCCTGGGCGGCGCGGGCGCGGTTGCCGCCGAAGACCGCCAGCGCCCGGCGCATGTAGGCGGCGCGGATCTCCTCTTCCGGGCGGACCTCCTCGGGCCGCTCGGGCCAGAACCGCCGCAGGGCCCTCTCGCGCTCGTCCCCGTCCGTCGGGGCGCGCGCCGAGAGCCGCCGCTC
This sequence comes from Myxococcales bacterium, assembly GCA_012798435.1. Taxonomy (GTDB): domain Bacteria; phylum Myxococcota; class B64-G9; order B64-G9; family B64-G9; genus JAAZNF01. Next base: position 53,285 of record JAAZNF010000025.1, read on the forward strand.
CACCTCCAGGGCCTCGCGCAGCCCGCTGCCGGCGTAGGCGGCGCGCTTCAGCACGTTGATGAACTGGCGCACGTTGCCGGGCCAGTCGTAGGCGCGCACCGCCTTCCAGTCGGCCTCGGCGAGCCGCAGGCGGTATCCGGCCTGGCCCAGCTCCTTCTGCACCGCGTCGGCGATGGCCTTGGCGTCCTCCAGGCGCGCCGAGAACAACGGTACCTCCAGCGGCAGCACCGAGAGGCGGTACCACAGATCGGCGCGGAAGCGCCCCGCGGCCACCTCGCGCGGCAGGTCGCGGTGGGTGGCGGCGATCACCCGCACGTCCACCGGGCGGGCCTCCACGGTGCCGAGCGGCACGATGCGCTTCTCCTCGATCACCCGCAAAAGCTGCGTCTGGATGGGGAGCGGCAACTCGGCCACCTCGTCGAGGAACAAGGTGCCGCCGCTGGCCGCTTCGAACATCCCCCGGCCGGCGCGCACGGCCCCGGTGAAGGCGCCCGGCTGGTGGCCGAACAGCCGGTCGTGCGCCAGGTCGGCGTTGGTGCCGAGCACGGCGCAGTTCACCGGCAAGAAGGGGTTCTCCTTGCGCCGCGAGCCCTCGTGGAGGGCGCGGGCCACCAGCTCCTTGCCGGCACCGGTCGGGCCCAGGATGAGGATCGGCTCGTCGAGCGGTGAGAGGCGGCGGATCTGGGCGCGCAGGGCCTTCATGGCCGGGCTGGTGCCGAGCGGCAGGGCCCGGGCCGATCCCTGACGGCGGAAGACCTCCACCTCGCGGCGATCGGCGTCGCCGACGGGGATGAGACCGGCCACCTTCTGGAGCGCGCGCAAGAACGGCTCCTCGTCGCCAAACTGGAAGAAGCGCGTCGAGGCCGCCTGGAGCAGATCGTGGAAGAAGCGGTGCTCCTGGGGAACCAGGTGCGGCCTGCTGCTCCGGCGCGCATCGAGCTTGCGTTCGACGTACTCGCGCGAGAGCTCGGCAAGCAGCGCGCCCCGCTCGGCGTCGGCCAGGGGGAAGCACTTGAGCAAGAGGGCGGTGTTGCTGCGAAGGTGCTCGATCTCCGCCTTGCAGATCTTGGCCAACATGGGCCGGTACTGATCCAGGTACTCGCGGCCGCAGTACCAGCTCACTCGCACCCCGGCCTCGCGCAGTCGGCTCAGCGCCTCCCACACCTCGGCCGGATCGGCGATGCCCACTCCGCACACGTGCGCCTCGGTGGGGCGCGGCGAGAGCGACAGCGTCGAGAGCAGCGCCTGCCCCACCGCGTTCTGGCTGGTCACGAACACGTGCCAGTCGGGGTGTCTGGTCAAGAGGACCGCCGCGGCGCAGGCCCCGTCCGTGCCGCCGGTGGTGAGGATGGCGCCGTTCTTCGAGTCCTCGCTCATGGCCTGCCCTCCATGGTCCCGGATGCGTTCAGCATATCGTAAAAAATTTCTACCGCAACCGCAAATGTTGCGCCCTCTCGCCAGGCGCGCCGCTCTCGAGTGGCACGGGGCGTGGCTGGTCATTGATGTCGCCGCCTTGAGAACATGGTGGCGGCCGCGTAGCCGACCGGGGGCCTCCCGCCGCCGCGCAGGGTCCTCCCGAGCAGCGCCGGGGGTGGTCGGCGTTAAACAGGCCGCATCGTGAACACTTGGTTCGGCGAAAATACTCGCCTGGCAAGCCGCGATCGAGTGATACGGGGCGCGGCTGCTTGACGGCGGGTCCTCATGGCCTCCGCTCGGCTTGTGCTGTCAAAGGTTTTTCCGGCAGCTCTTTCCTGGGGGTTCAAGGGAGCGTGCCCCCTTGCCAGATCCCGTGGTTTTTCCAGGCCCTTCCCTGGCGGAAAGTTTTTTACGAGATACGGTCAAGCCGGGCCGGGTTGTCTTTGGGGACCGAGTGTGGGGATAATCCTTTCCCGCCGGGAGGTGGGCATGCGGAGGATGACAGCGGCGTGTTTCGCGGCGGCGCTTTTCGCGAGCGGTTGCGGTGGCGGGGGACCGCGGGTGGTGGCGGTGTCCCCCGCGCCGGAAGAGGCGGGCGTGGCCCTGGACGCCAAGGTGGAGGTGGTCTTCGACCGGCCGGTGCGCCTGGAAGAATTCGAGACCCCGCTCGCGCTCATCCTCGACGGCGTGGCCGTCCCCGGCGAGGTCTCGGTGGGCGAGGGCGGCAACCCGCTCACCTTCACCCCGCGCTTCTTCCTGCTCGCCGAGCGGCGCTACCAGGCGCGCCTGGGCGGGCCGGGCCTCTCGGCCTTCGACGGCAAGAAGTTTTCGGAGAGCCGCGAGTGGAGCTTCGACACCGTGGCCGGTTGCAGCCTCGCCGCCGTCCCGGAGGCGAAACTCCCGGCCGGGCCGGACGGCCTGGGCGGCACGGTGATCCCGGGCGGGCGGCGCGTCACCCCGGCCGGGAGCGAGATCGAGCTCGGCTCGTTCCCCACCAACGCCCGCCTGTCGCCGGACGGGAGGTGGCTGGCGGTGGTGAACTGCGGCTGCGGGCTCCGGCCCGGGCTCGAGCAGAGCCTGATGGTTTTCGATACCATCGATGGGCGCATGACCGCCAAGGTGCCGCGCTCGCCGCCGCTGGGGTACTTCTACGGGCTGGCCTTCTCGCCCGACGGGAGCCGGCTGTACGCCGCCGGCGGCTCGGCCGAGCGGGTCGAGGTCTTTTCCGTCGGCGCCGACGGGACGCTCACCGAGCAGCCCGCCTTGGCGGTGGAGGGATTCCCCGCGGGCATCGAACTCTCCCCCGACGGCGCAACCCTGTACGTCGCCGACCAGACCGGCGGGGAGGCGGTGGCGCTCGACACCGCCACCGGGAACGTCCGCTGGCGCACCCCCATCGGCATGCTGCCCTACGACGTGGCGGTCAGCCCGGACGGCGCGCGCGTGTTCGTCTCGCTGTGGGGCCGGGCCTACATCGGCGAGCCCGGTCGGGTGGCCTCGCTGGACGCCGCCAGCGGCGAACTGGGCCAGCGCATGGACGTGGGCAAGAACCCCGAGGACCTGCTCATGGCCTCCGACGGGCGGCTCTTCGTCGCCTGCGCCGACGCCGACCGGGTGGACGTCATCGACGCAGCTGCCGAGCGGGTGATCGCCTCCTGGCCGTTGCGTGCCGCCGAGGAGCCGGTGGGGCTGAGCCCGGTGGGCCTTGCGCTCGACGAGGCGGCCGGCCGCCTGTACGTGGCCTGCGCCCAGAAGAACAGCGTGGACGTGCTCTCGCTCGCGGACGGCGCGCGCCTCGGCAGCGTTCCCACCGGCTGGTATCCTACCGCGGCGGCCATCCATCCCGGCGGGCGGCTGTGGGTGGTGAGCGGCAAGGGGCGCGGCTCGGGGCCCAACACGGTCGACGTGTTCATCGGCTCGCTCATGCGCGGCACGCTGTTTGCGGTGCCCGCGCCCGACGCGGCCGCGCTGGAGGCGGGGGCGCGGACGGTGCGCGAGAACAACGAGTACCCCTTGCGCTTCTACCCCGAGCGCTGCCTGCAGGGGGCCTTTCCCGTACCGCGCGCGCCCGGCCAGCCCTCTCCCATCAAGCACGTGATCTTCGTGCTGCGCGAGAACAAGACCTACGACCAGAACCTGGGCGATCTTTCCGGCACCAACGGCGATCCCGCGCTGGTCGAGTTCGGCGAGGACGTCACCCCCAACCTGCACGCGCTGGCGCGCACCTTCTGCAACCTGGAGAACTTCCACGCCGACATCGAGGTGTCGGTGCAGGGGCACTACTGGAACGCCGCCGCCACCATCAACGACTACGCCGAGAAGGTGTGGCACCCCATGGACCGCGACGGCAGCCGCCTACCGGCCACCTCGGCGCAGCAGGTGGACTACCCGGCCGGGCTGTTCATCTGGCACCGCCTGCAGGAGGCGGGGGTGAGCTTTCGCAACTACGGCGAGCCCATGGGGGTGGCCGGGGAATACGATCGCTTCGCCGACTCCGTCAACATGGACTACATGCTGGACCGCGGCGAGAACCTCTACCTCACCCCCGACGCGACCCACGTGGAGTGGTTCCTCACCGAGAAGGAGGCCGGGCTGTACCCGAGCTTCGTCTTCTTGGGCCTGCTCAACGACCACACCTACGGGACGAAGCCGGGTCTGCCGGATCCGGTGTGGATGGTGGCCGAGAACGACTACGCCACCGGCCTGCTGGTGGAGCGGCTCTCCCACGATCCGGAGTGGCCCGAGACGCTGATCATCGTGACCGAGGACGATCCCCAGAGCGGCATGGACCACGTGGACAACCACCGCTCCATCGCCCTGCTGATCTCGCCCTACACCCGCACCGGCTACACCTCCTCGGTGCACTACGACTTCTCCAGCCTGATCCGCACCTACGGGCTCATCCTGGGCTTCGCCCCGCTCAACCTCCTCGACGCGGTGGCCTCGCCGGTGTACGACTGCTTCACGAGCAAGCCGGACTTCACCCCCTACACCGCCATCCCCAACCCCATCCCGTACAGCGTGGTGCCCGAGGGCGCGCCGGGGAGCGCGTTGAGCCGGCGGATGGACTTCTCGGCGCCGGACCGGGCGCCGGGGCTGGGCGAGATCCTGTGGCGGCGCACCCGGCCGGACGAGCCCGTGCCCGAGCGCTTGCGCTGGCGCGGGGAGGCGGATCGGGATTGCGAGGACGCCGACGAGGAAGATGACGACGAGCCCCGCCGCGTGCTGCCGGTACCGCTCGAAAGACCCGGCCGGTCCGTCCGCTGAGCGCGCCTGGCGAAGGCCGGTGGGGCAAGGGGACAGGCCCGGTGATTTCCAGTAGAACAACAAGCGTGTGTTGTGAGAGAGAGGCGCGGCCCAACAATGGCATCCTGCAACGAACGTTATACCTGACACATGGATAGAATAAAATCACAGAACCTCAAACGGTTGTTCCTTTCAACATTTCTGATTGCGGCTTCAATGTTTATCCGCCCACTCTGGGGATTTTTGTATCAAGGATATTTTTTTCAATACAAGAATCTTGAATATGGTGATGACGGATCAATCTTCATGACGGGGCAAAATGTATCATACATTCTTGCTTCTTTATTGGCCCTCTCTGGAGTTTTCATCAGTTTCAGGCAAAGGAAATATGCAGACACTTTCCCGGTATTTCGGAAGATCATTTGTGTTGCGGGATTGGTAATGGCCCTGTTTTGGATGACACTATCGTTCCATTGACGATGACCCGTTGGCCGGCCTCTCGCCCCGTATCGAGCGGACGAGGCGATCGAAAATTTGAGCCCCGGGCCCGCTCGTGGTATCGGGACACATGCTCGCCTTGCTGCTGCCGGTGTTCCTGTTGCAGCCCGCCGCCGAGATCCCGACCCGCGAGCTTCGCGCCGTGCGGGCGGATGTCGCGCCGCGGATCGATGGCGATCTGTCCGACCCGGTGTGGCGCCAGGCGGCCCCGAGCGGCGGCTTCACCCAGCGCTTCCCCCACGCCGGCAAGCCCTTCGAACTCGAGACTTCGGTACGCGCGGCCTTCGACGGGGAGGCGCTGTACTTCGCCATCGAGTGCGACGATCCCGAGCCCGGGCGCATCCTGGCCCCGGTGACCCGGCGCGATCGGCAGATGGAGAGCGACTGCGTCTCGGTGTACATCGACAGCCGCCTCGATCGGCGTACCGCCTTCTTCTTCTGGGTGAACGCCGCCGGGGTCAAGGCCGACGGCACGGTGGCCAACGACAACGTGGAGAGCCTGGACTGGGACGGGGTGTGGGAGGCGAGGACCCGCGTCACCGCGCGCGGCTGGCAGGCCGAGCTGCGCATCCCGCTCTCTCTGCTGCGCTACCAGACCGGGCGGGAGGTGAGCTTCGGGCTCAACGTGGTGCGCAACGCCTCGCGCCTCGGCCAGGTGGGCTCGTGGCAGCACGTGCCGCTCGGCACCGGCGCCTGGGTGTCGCTCTTCGGCCGGCTTGCGGGCCTCGAGCTGCCGGAGCACCCGGTGTGGATCTCGTTCGCCCCGTTCGTGGCGGCCCGCCCGGCCATCGACGACGCGGGCCGGGCGGCCATCGCGCCGCTGGACCTGGGCCTCGACCTCAGCGCCGCCCTGGGGCGCGACGTCAACCTCACCGCGGCCATCAACCCCGACTTCGGCCAGGTGGAGGCCGACCAGGTGGTGCTCAACCTGTCTACCGTCGAGACCTTCTTCCCGGAGAAGCGACCCTTCTTCCTGGAGGACAAGTCGCTCTTCGAGCTGCCCTCGTTCGGGGACATGGCGCCGGTCACCCTGGTGTACACCCGGCGCATCGGCCGGGCCAGCCGCGAGCCGGATCTCGAAGACGGCGAAGAGCTGCTGCGCGCGCCGCCGCCGGCGCGCATCCTGGGCGCGGGTAAGATCGCCGGCGCCAGCGCGGGCCGGCTGGTGTTCGGGGCGCTCACGGCGCTCACCGCGCCGACCACGGCCCGGGTGCGGCTCGCCGACGGCAGCGAGACCGACCGCGAGGCCGAGCCGCTGGCCTCGTACTCGGCGCTGCGGGTGCGGCAGGAGTTCTGGGAGAACTCGTCGGTCGGGCTGCTCGCCACCGGCATGTTCGCGCGCGGGGCGGGAGAGGCGCTGGCCGCGGCCGCGGACAGCCAGCTCGAGTTCGGCGGCGGAAGGTATCAGGTGGTGGGGAAGCTCTTCGGGAGCTACCTCTCCCCCGAGCGCTACCGCTTTCAGGACCGCTACACGCGGGCGTTTCTGGAGCGCGACGGTGGCGCGGGGTACGGCGCGGAGGCGCTGCTGCGCCGCAAGGGCAGCGGCGCCCTGGTCGGCGCCATCGGCGGGCAGCTGCGCTCGCCCAACCTTTCGGTGAGCGACATGGGCTACCTGGACCGCCCGGACCTGCTGTTCGGTTTCGGCTGGCTACAGTGGCGGCAACTCGAGCCGCTGGGCCCGTTCGCCAACATCTCCGTCAACCTCAACGCCTGGACCCAGGCCAACACCGGCCTCGAGCACGTGGGGAGCGGGTTCAACGCGAACGGCAACTTCACCTTCCAGAACCAGTGGTTCCTGTGGGCTTTTGTGAATACCCACCCGCCCTACTGCTCCGACCGCGAGGCGCGCGCCCCCGGGCGGGTGCTGGTGTGCTTCCCGCGCTGGGTGTGGGAGGGAGGCTTCTACGTCAGCGCCGACAAGCGCCTTCCGCTGGCGGGCGATCTCGGCTTGTACGCCGGCAGCACCCAGCGGGGGACCTTCGTGTCCGTCGAGGGCGCGCTCTACCTCAACCCGCAGCCCCGCCTCCAGATCGAGCTCATCCCCTCGTACTCGCGCATCGTCGGCTCCGTGCGCTGGATGGACACCTGGGATGTGGGCGGCGAGGAGCGCTTCTTGTTCGCCGAGCAGCACTCCGAGTACTGGAACCTCGTCCTGCGCGCGACGTTCTCCGTGAGCCCCGAACTCAGCCTGCAAGGGTACTCGCAACTCTTCCTGGCGGCGGTGGACCACGCCAAGAAATTCGCGCCGGCCCTCCCGGTGGACGGCCGCATCGACACCGGCTCGCTCGCCTTCGACGCCACCGTCCCCGACGACTACGACGAGGGTCTGCTCGCGCTCAACCTGGGGCTTCTCCTTCGCTGGGAGTACCGGCCGGGTTCCCTCGTCTACCTGGTGTACACCGGCGCCCTGGGCCAGAGCGACTCGGTGGCGGACTTCCGCTTCGGCCGTGCCCTCGAGGACGTGTTCGCGCTCCCTGGTACCCACGCGCTCCTGTTCAAGCTCTCGTGGTACGTCTAGCCTCCGCCCGACCTGTGCAGTCAAGGGCCTGCGGTGGCTTCGCGACTCGCTGCGCTCGCCCTTGACGGCGGTCGGGTTACGGCTGGAACAGCCGATATGAGGAGCATGCGGGCATGCCCCTCATCGCCAAAGAGGCATTCGTCTGGTTCGGGTTTTGCCCTGTCAGCAGGTCTTGTCCGGCCGTTTCTCGGGGGTTCGAGAATGCGAGGTGCCAAGTCCCCATGCCCGGAACAAGCGCGGTGGGGTCAGATGGTGTATGCCTTGCGGACCCGGTGGGGATTGGCTACACTCCGCTCGCCCATGCAGCCAGACCATCCAAGCGGCAACGCACCTGTGGATGAACCCGTCCCGCGGCGGGCGTTCGTGGCGCGGCTCGGGCACTGGCTGGCCGGGCTGGCGGCGGCCGCGGCGGCGGTGGTGGCGGGGGTATTTTTGGCCCCGGCGGCGAACCGGCGCTCGCGGCGCGTGCTGCTCGGCACGGACGGCGATTTCAAGGTGCGCACCGTAACCTGGGTGCGCCATAGCGACCTGTTCGTGCTGCGGGAAGAGGAGGGCTTCGGGGTGTTCTCGGCGCGCTGTACCCACCTGGGTTGTATCGTGCGCCGCACCGCCGAAGGGTTCGTGTGCCCCTGCCACGGGGCGCGCTACGACGCCTACGGTCGCGTGATCGCCGGGCCGGCGCGCCGGGCGCTTCCCTGGTACCGCATCGTGCGCGGAAGCGACGGGCGGCTGTGGGCCGATCTCTCCGCGGAGGTCGAAAGCGGCCGGCTGGAGGCGATCGTCTCGGCTGCGCCGGGGGAAGGCGCATGAGCCGGTTCCTGGCCGAGTTGGGCGATGCCCTGCGCGCCTTTCCCGAGTCGCTGCGCCGGGTCTTCCGCCCCGGGGTGAGCGGGCCGGACGATCCGAGCAGCGCGCGCCTGCGGCGCAACCTGCTATTCCACCTGCATCCGCTCAAGGTCCGGCCGCGCACGCTGACCTTCTCCGCCACCTTCGCGCTCGGGCTGTGCACGGCCACGCTGTTCTTCCTGCTGCTCTTGTCGGGGCTTTTTCTGATGATGGTGTACACGCCGGACCCGCAGCGCGCCTACGCCTGTATGCAGGATCTCCAGTGGGCCATCCCGGGTGGGGCCTTCTTTCGCGCGCTGCACCGGCTGGCAGCCCACGGCATGGTGGTGTGCGCGGGGCTGCACCTTCTGCGGGTGATGTTCGCGGCCGCGTACCGGCGGCGCGAGCTCAACTGGTTCTTCGGGCTCTCGCTCCTCTTGCTCACCGCCGGGCTGTCGTTCACCGGGTATCTCTTGCCCTGGGACCAGCGCGCCTTCTGGGCGGTGAACGTCTCGGCTTCGATGCTCGAGAACGTCCCCGGCGGCGAGACCCTGCGCGGCTTGCTCCTGGGCGGGCCGGACATTGGCGCGGATACGCTGGTCCGGTTCTACACGCTGCACGTGGCCCTGCTGCCGGCGCTGCTCGCCGGCCTGTTCTTCCTCCACCTGTGGCGCATTCGCAAGGACGGAGGGCTGGCCGGAGGCGAGGCCCAGGAGGCCTCGGTACCGGCCTGGCCGGACCTCGTCTTGCGCGAGGCGCTGGTGTTTCTCTTGGTGGTGCTGGCGCTGGTGGTGCTGTCGGCGCTGCATGACACGCCGCTGGGCCCGCCGGCCGATCCGCACCGACCGGACAACCCCGAGAAGGCGCCCTGGTACTTTTTATGGCTACAAGAGGCGGTCAGCCACTCGGCCGTCGCCGGCGGCGTGGTGCTGCCCGGGCTGCTGATCGCGCTGCTCGCGCTCCTGCCGTTTCTCGATCGCGGCGACGAGGGAGTGGGGCGGCTGCTGTCGAGCCCGCTCGGGAGGCGGTGGGCGTGCGGCGCCTTCGCGCTCGCGCTCGCGGTGGGAGCGGCGCTGCAATGGTGGTCGATCGCCGGGGGAGACGCGCCGGCGCACCCCGATCTCCTCAACCCGTCCTCGGGGATGATGGCACTCTCGCTGCTTGCGCTGCTCGTGTGCGGGATGCGCACCGGCTCGGTGCGGCTGGGCGTGTTCTGCGCCATGGCGGTGCTGCTGGCCGCGGTGCTCTTGTTCCTGGTCACGGGGCTGTGCCGGGGGCCGGAGTGGCGCTTCTTCTGGCCCTGGGAGGAATGGCCGGTTGCCTAAGCCGAGCATACCCGGGCGCTCCTTGCGCATCGCCATCGCCGTCGCGGCCGGCGCGCTCCTGCTGGCGCTGATCGCGGTGGCGTGGCGCGCGCTGGATCCGCCCTGGCGCGACATCCAGCGAAAAGCGTACCCGGCCGATCCGCCCGGGGTGGTGGAGATCGCCGCCTGTGCCGGGACGCTGGACCGCTGCGCGACCTGCCATGCGGATCACGATGCGCCGCTCGGGCCGCCCCGTTGCCGCGCCGCCGAGACACTTCAGGCGCAGCATCCGCCGGGGCGTTTCGGCTGCAGCGCTTGCCACGGCGGCACCGCGCGCGCTCTCTCGCCCGAGATCGCGCACCGCATGCCCGGCACGAGGGAGAAGGATCCGCTGCTCACCCCGCCGCACCTCGAGGCGTCCTGTGGCCGCTGCCATGTTCCCGCAAGACGACCGGGGATGGAGCGCTTGTATGCCGGGGCTATGAAATTCCTCGAGCTGGGATGCCTGCTCTGTCATCCTTTGGAAAAGCAGGGCCGGGGGAGCTGGGACTTCGGGCCGGATCTGCGCGCGCTGGGCCGTCTCTCGCCGCGCTACCTCGGCGACGCGCTGCTCGAGCCGACCAAGAACTTCGCCGGCTCCAGCATGCCCTCGTTCGCGCCGGCGCTCGCAGACGATCCGGCCGCGCTCGAGGCGCTGGTGATCTTCCTCGAGAGCCTCGCCTTGCCCCGGCCGCGGGAGTGCAACCAGCGCATACGGGCCGACGGCTTGCTGGCGCTCTCCTGCGGCGCGTGCCACGCGGGAGAGGGTGGCGCGGCCCGCGGCGCCTTCGCGCACCGCTGCGACTACATCCTCCACAACGCCTCGCGCTTCTCGTGCCGGGCCTGTCACGAAAAGACGGTGCCGGCGGGCTCCAGCGACGCCTGCCCGCTGCTTTCGCAGGAGAGGAAGAACTGCGCGGTGTGCCACGACGAACCCGCGGGAGGGCGCCCATGAAAATTTCGCGGCGCCGCCTGGTGAAAAGCCTGCTCGCCGCCGGCACCGGGGCGGCCTTCTTCCCCGGCCGAGCGTTCGGTCAGGCGGAGACGGTGGAGGGATTCGACGCTTCCGCGCGCGAGACGCTTGCCGCCGCCTGCGAGCGCATGTTCCCGGGCGCGCAGGAGGCCGGGGCCATGGCGTACATCGAGTACTGGACGATGCGCGAGCCGTTCCTGGCCACCGGGCGCGAGTTCCGCCTGGGCGCGCGGCACCTCGACCGGCTGGCGCGGGAACGGCAGCGGAAGCCATTCGCCGCGCTCTCGCCGGAGGAGCAGGACGGCATCCTGCGCCACCTGCAACAGGGCGGGGTACGGGCCAAGAACTTCGACGGCGCCGGTTTCTTCGTGCGGCTGCTGTCGTTCGTGGTGGAGGCGGTGTTTTGCGATCCGCGCTACGGGGGGAATCCCGCCGTCGGCGCGGCACTGGTGGGCCGGCGGGGCTGCCTGTGGAACCCGGTGGCGGGGGTCTCTGGCGCCCGCGGCGATCTGCCGGAGGAGTGAGGCGTGGCCATCCGCGACGAGACGGACGTGGTGGTCATCGGCAGCGGCGCGGGCGGCGCCCCGGCGGCGTTCCATCTTTCGCGCGCGGGCGCGCGGGTGGTGGTCCTGGAGCGGGGCAACTACTACACCATCCGCGATTTCACGCACGACGAAGTGGGGGTGTGCCTGCGCGACATGTTCGTGCCCCACCCGGCCCGCCACCCGCACACCATCGTCAAGGACGGCGAGCGCCGCGAGCGGACCCGCGAGGGCTGGATCGGCGTGTGCGTGGGCGGTGGCACGGTCCACATGAGCGGGTACGTGTACCGCCTGCACCCGGAAGACTTCCGCATGCGTACGCTCTTCGGCGCCGTCCCCGACGCCCAGCTCGCCGACTGGCCCATCTGCTATGCCGACCTGGCCCCCTGGTACGATCGGGTGGACACGCTCATGGGGACCACGGGCCGGGCGGGCGCCAATCCGTTCGAGCCGCCGCGGCGGCCCTATCCGCTGCCGCCGCTCCTTCCGCACCCGGTGGTGAAGGTCCTCGACCCGGCGGCGCGCGGCCTGGGCTTCCACCCGTATCCCACGCCGCGGCTGGTGCTGTCGCGGCCGTACGGTGGCCGGCCGGGCTGCACCTACTGCGGCTTCTGCGTCGAGTTCGGCTGTGAGAACGGCTCCAAGTCCTCGGTGCTGGCCACGCTGCTCCCCGAGGCCGAGGCCACCGGGCACTGCCTCATCCGCTCGCGCGCCCAGGCCCGGCGCATCCTGGTGGACGACGAGGCGCGGGTGCGGGGAGTGGAGTACGTCGATGCACGCGGCACGGTGCGCTTCATCGGTGCGCGGGTGGTGATCCTGGCGGCCTCGGCGGTGGAGAGCGCGCGCATCCTGCTGCTCTCGGCGAACTCGCGCTTTCCGCGGGGGCTCGCGAACGGCAGCGGGCTGGTCGGCAAGAACCTCATGTTCTCCACCTTCGGAAAGGCCACCGCGATCTTCGACCGCAAGGAGATGATCGCCGCGCTCGGCCGCGAGCGGATGGACTTCCCGTTCGTCCAGCGCAGCATCCAGGACGACTACCTGAACGACAAGGCGGGCTTTCCTTTCCCCAAGGGCGGGACCTACAACTTCCTCGGCCAGCTCCCGTATCCGATCTCGGCCACGCTGCGCCTCTCGATGGACGAGGGCTGGCGGCTCTTCGGCGCGCCGCTGCGGGAGGCGGTGCGCCGGTATTTCCACGACGAGCTGTGGGTCGAAGCCGAAACCTTCGGAGAATTCCTACCCTGGGAGGGCTGCCGGGTGGAACTGGATCCCGAGGTGAAGGACGAGTTCGACCTGCCAGTGGCCTGCATCCACCTCAAACACCATCCCCTGGACGTGGAAGTCAACAAGCGCATGGTGCGCCGGGCCATGGACATCCTCGAGGCGGTGAACCCGCGGGCGAAGAAGGTCACACCCTGGTCCTGGGGACAGACCACATTCCACGTGCAGCAGGGAACGATCCGCTTCGGGACAGATCCGGCTTCCTCCGTCCTCGGGCCGGACTGTCAGGCCCACGAGGTCAAGAACCTCTACGTCACGGACGGGAGCTTCATGCCGACATCGGGAGGGGTTCCGAGCACGCTCACCATCCTCGCGAACTCCCTCCGGGTCGCGAATACAATCGCCGAAAGATTCCAGCGTCACGAAATCTGATCTGTGGACTTGACCCCACAACTCAGTTTTTTTTGAGTCGATGCGCGGGTTTCTGTCAGTCCACCTAACTATTTGATAAAAAACAAAAACAACTGGGGACAGGCCCCGGGTTTTTGGGGCTGGGTGGATGATTGCAGGCGTGAAATTACAGTTGTTGACTCTGGACCCCACATGAAAACGTCATCGCCGAACCATATTTTTGTATCTATTTGATAAACAGATATTTTTTTTGTTGATCGCGGTTCTTGGGTTTTGGCCCGGTTTTCGCATGTGTCTATTGCCGAGCGAGTGAAAATGAAAAAACTGCTCAAAAACAAGAGAGTGAAAGAAACCGAAAGGAGGCAGGTTATGAGTAAGGTCCTTTTCGTGGTGGTGGCGGCCCTGTTCGTGGCGGTCCCCGCTTTCGCGCAGGCCCCCGGTGAGTGCTCCGGCGGGCTTTGCGGAACTCCCAACGAGTCCGGCGGCGGCTGCGGGTGCGGCTGCGGCTCGATTCTCATCGCCAACACCGACCTTGGCGACACCTACCAGTACGCCGACGACTACGACGAGGACGGCATCGAGGACGACTTCGACAACTGCCCCTTCTCCCCCAACCGCGACCAGGTGGACGCGGAC
>JAAZNF010000026.1 GCA_012798435.1 Myxococcales bacterium
AGGTTCGGGTTGAACGTCTCAACGACCCGCCCGGGACCGGCGAAGCCGGCCCCGCTGGATAAGGGGAACTTCAGTGATTCAAAGAGCAGATAGAGAGGCCTGCCTGCGCAACATCCGTGCCTCCGCGTGCCTTCCCGCTTTGCCCATCCTCTTTCTTCTCGAATTGGTATTCCCGAAGGTGCCAGATGATGTCAAGATGCGGAATAAATTCCGGAACCAGCCCCTGGGTACTGGAGCGAAAGTCGCTTTTCTGCTAGAAAGGCCTGGAAGCGGGAGGTGCGCATGCGCGGAACCCGATGGGTCTGGCTGCTTGCCTTGGGATGCGCCGCCACGGCGGTGCTCTTCGCCACCGGCTGCGACTGCGGCGGCGGCGGACTGACCAAGGGCAAACCGCAGATCGCCGTGGACCCGCAGGCGCTCTCCTTCGGCGCCCTGAGCCGGGGCAACGAGCGAATCCTCTCCCTCACGGTCGAGAACATTGGCGACGCCACCCTCAACGTCGAGTCGATCGCCTTGAGCGGGCCGGCGGTGTTCACCCTGGTGGACTGGGACGGTGTCGCCTTCGGCGAGGTGAGCTGGCCGAGCGGCATCGTGCCGCCGGGCGTGGGACCGCCGCCCGCCAAGGTGCTGCGCGTGCGCTTCTCCCCCGACGACGAGATCGACTTCGCCGGGGAGATCACCATCCGCTCCAACGCCCAGAACGCCCGCGAGGTCACGGTGCCGCTCACCGGCTCCGGCTCGGTGCCCATCATCGAGGTATCCCCGGCGCAGCTCGACTTCGGCACGGTGTCGCTCGACTCCTCGGCCTCGCTCTCCTTGACGATCGCCAACCGCGGCGCCGCCGACCTGGCCATCGCCCGCTCGGGCATCGCCATCACCACGGCCTCGGACCCGAAACCCTTCGCGGTGACGCTGCCGGCCACCGACCTGGTGCTGCCGCGCGACGCCAGCCGCACCCTGGAGGTGATCTACGCCCCGCGCGGTTACGAGGTGGATCCCGACACCCACCAGGTGCTGCCGCACCAGGGCGCCATCGTCATCACCTCCAATGATCCCGACCACTCACCGCTCGAGGTTCCGCTGCGCGGCCTGCCCGGCGTGAACCTTCCGCCGGTGGCCTCGATCAAGGTGATCGCGGCCAAGAAACTCGACGGCACGCCGCTCGCCGACCCCTGCGCCCCGGCGCCCACCGACACCATCACCTTCGAGGGCTCGGCCCTGGACCCCGAGGGGAGCACGGTGCAGGCCTCTCACCTGCGCTGGGCCGTCGAGGGCCGTCCGGCCGGGAGCTTCCGCGAGCTCATCACCACCCCCGACGCCTTCCACCCCACCCTCCAGCCGGACCTCACCGGCGAGTTCGTGGTGTGCCTGTCCGCCGCCGATCCGCAAGGGAACCGGGGCGCGTACGATCCCGCCCAGGCCTGCACGTGCGCTGCGGCCAACGCCGACAGCAGCTACGGCTGCCCCTGCGTGAAGCTCGCGGCGCTGCCCCGGGAGGACATCCGCATCGAGCTGACCTGGGAGTTTCTGGGCCCGGATCTGGATCTCCACCTGGTGGCGCCGGACGGGGAGTTCTGCTCCCCCACCCGCGAGTGCCGCTACGATCCGCTGGACCCGAACAACCCCAACTGGACGCGCACCGCCTGCGTGGACGGCGGCGGCATCACCACCTGCCGCACCCCCAACTGCGACCCGGTGGCACTGGGCTGCCTGTCCGGCCAGGAGTGTTACGACGACGGGGTGGCGGGCTCCACCAAGTGCCACTGGCAGACCTGCTCGGGCAGCGACTGCTACTGGGACGCGCGCAACCCCGACTGGGGCGTGCCCGGCGACCGGCGTGACGATCCCCTCTCGGCCATCGACTGCACCCGTGGCTGCCGCGCCGAGAACATCAACCTGAACAACCCGGTGCCCGGGCTCTACATGATCATGGTCAACTACTACGAGGGCTCCACTCAACCCGAGGCCACGGTGAAGGTCTACTTCAAGGGGAGCAGCGATCCGGCCGCGGTGTTCACCTCGCGCATGCTCTCGACCTGCGACACATGGAACGTGGCGCTCATCGACTGGCAAGACCACGAGACCCACCGGGTGACATACCTGCAGGACGCCCACTCGCAACGCTGCTGCAACTGAAATGCCGGAGGTCCTCCCGCCCATGACACCGCGTGCCCTGTGCGCCCTGCTGGCCCTCGCCGCGGCCCTCCCCGCCTGCAGCCACCGTTCGGAGCCCGCCTCCGGGCCCGACGGCGCGGCGATCGCGGCGGAACCAGCCCCCGGGGAGAACCCCGAGACGTCGGACGCAACGGAAGAGCCGCGCGAGGCCGAACCGTCCCCGTCCCCGGAGCGGCCCGACGATGCCTTCCTGGCGGGGTCGGCGGGCGACGTGACCCTGCTGCGCATCTTCGCCGACAACTTCCTGGAGCTTGCGGCGCGGGAGCGCCTACAGGCCTACCACCTGACCCGGGCGGTGCTGACCGCACGTGACATCGCCTTCGACCAGGTGCACCAGGACGGAGTGGAGACCCGGCGCTTCCTCGAAAATCTGCTGGCCGGCGGGCTGCCCTCCGACCCCGCCCTGGAGATCCGGCTGTGGTGCTACCTCAAGCAGATGTGGATCCACGGCGGGTTCTTCGATCGGCTCACCGGGCGCAAGCTCGCCACCGGCTTCTCCGTCGAGGAGATCAAGCGGGCGGCGGCGCTGGCGAGCGCGGCGGGCCTCGAGCTGGACCTCAACAAGGGTGAGCCGCTGGAGGTCAAGCTCTCCCGGCTGACCGCGAGTCTGTTCGAGCCCGCCCGCCTCACGGGCGCCATCGCCCCGCCGCCGGCGGCCAAGGACGACCTGCCCGGCGCCACCGCCAACCTGTACGCGGGTATCGTCCCGCGCGACCTGGTGGGCTTCGCCGAACAACATCCGCGCAACAGCCGACTCATCCGCGTCGACGGGCAGCCCTTCGAGGAGGTGTTCCGCGCCGGCGACCGGCGCCGCAAGATCCCGCCGGGGCGCTACGCGGTCGAGCTCTCTCGCGTGATCCAGCGTTTGCAGGACGCTCAGCTGATCGCCCCGCGGGCGCAACGGGAGTACCTGGCCGCGCTCATCGAGCACTTCCAGTCCGGCGAGCCCGAGGCCTTCCGCAACGCCGCGCGGCTGTGGTCCGAGGCCGACCTCACCGTCGAGGCGGGGCTGGGGTTTCTGGACCTCACCTTGGACGCCCGGCGGCAGAAGGGGGTGTTCGCGGGCATGGTGGGAGTGCGCGACACCCCGCCGGACGCACTGCTGGATTCCCTGCTGGCGCAATGGCAGCAGTTCGAGGCCTCGCTCCCTGAAAAGGCCCGGCCCGAGAGGCCGTCCGAAGCGCCACGGGCCACCGCGTTGCAACTGCTGGCCTTCACCGGCCGTCTGGACTCTCCTTGCCCGATCGCCTTCTACCTCCCCGAGGACGGGGGCTCGGGAGCCGAGCCGCCGCGGCGGGTGGTGCTGTTCTCGAACGTGATCGAGAGCTGCCGCCGCGCGCTGGATCTGCCGGTGGCGCGCCTGCTGGTGCCGCCGGAGGAGCAGGCCGGCGTGGTCGCGGCGCTGGGGAACGGCGCCTTCATCCTGCGGGCGCTGCGAGAGATCCCCGGCCGCTTCCTGGGCCACCCCGGCAGCGGGCCTCGCGGCATCCTGCGCGGCCTGGACGAGACCCTGCAGGCGGCGCGCGCCGAACTCATCGCCCTGTGGCTGCTGTACCACCCGCGCCTGCTCGAACTCCACTGGCTCCAGCCGGACGAGCCGCGGCGGCTTTCGTTGTTCTGGGCGGCGGCGGCGGTCTCCCACCAGGCGCTCGGCCGCTCCGAGGTGCTCGATCCCAAAGCGTTGGGGCAGCGGCTAGCGCTTCGCTACCTGATGGAGAAAGCTCGGGTGGTGGCCATCGAGAAACGCGAGGCCAGGTACTTTGTGGCCATCCCGGACGCCGAGGCCTTCCAGCGCGAGGTGGGGCTGCTTCTTTCGCGCATCGATCGCATGCGAGCCCAGGGGCGACGCACCCAGGCGCTGAGCTTCATCGAGCGCTACGGCACCCCGCCAGTGTGGCCCGAGCTGGACGCCGTGGAGAAGCAGCTCCGCGCGGGTGGCCTGCGGCGCATGGCGGCGTGCCTGATGCCGCGGCTCATCCCGCAGAAGGACGAGGCGGGCAAGGTGCGCGACGCCGTCCTCTCCTACGAGGAATCGCTGGAGCAACAATTGCTCCGGCTGCGGCGGTACTAGCCGCTGACGACGGGGACCCGGGAGGACCATCCCATGCAACGTTCGAGCATTCTGGTGGTCGGCACCCTGGCGCTCACGCTCCTGGCAAGCTGCGCCAGCCAGGACGATCCCGGCGACGCCGCGGCGGACGCGCCCGCCGTCGACGCCTGGGACGGCGCGGGAGCGGACGAGCCGGCCATGACGGATGATGCCGTGGACGCCGGCCCCATTGACGACGGCGCCTTCCCGGACGGCGGGACGGACACCGGGCCGGATCTCGGCCCGGACGAGGACCCGCCCGATCCGCTGGTGTGCGACCCCGGTGTGCCGCCCAGCCAGGACGCGCGGGACCCGGTGCGCATGCTGATCGTGACCGGCGACGCGCTGCTGGACGCCTTCCGGGACCTCGCCGACTGGAAGGCGCAGAAGGGCGTGTCCACAGAGATCGTAGCCACCTCCTGGATCGCGGCCAACGTCGAGGGCCCGGACCTGGCGGCCAAGATCCGGCGCTTCATCGGTGAGCGCCAGGCGACCGGCCTGGCCTACGTGCTGCTCGGCGGCGACGCCGAGATCGTGCCGCCGCGGCTGGTACACACCCGGGCGCTCTTCCAGTACGACGACACCTTCGCCTCGGACTTCTACTACTCCGACCTCGACGGCACCTGGGACGACAACAACAACGGAACCTTCGGCGAGCTGGCCGACGGCTGTGAGATGCACCCCGACGTCGCGGTGGGTCGCGTGCCCGCCTCCACCGCGGCGGACGTCGAGACCTTCACCGACCGGCTGCTTTTCTACGAGCAGCAAGACGCGGGCGACGCGCAGAAGGCGCTGTTCATCTCGGAGGACACGGGGTTCCTCAACTTCGACTCCGCCCTGCAGCTCAACCCGCTGGCGGACAACGTGTTCCCGGCGACCTTCGAAAAGCAGAAGCT
Organism: Myxococcales bacterium; assembly: GCA_012798435.1. Classification (GTDB taxonomy): domain Bacteria; phylum Myxococcota; class B64-G9; order B64-G9; family B64-G9; genus JAAZNF01. The sequence goes on from JAAZNF010000026.1 coordinate 5,161, forward strand.
GTACTGGAAGCCGCAGGGCTATCCCGGCGCCAGCGAGAACACCCTGGCCGCTCAGGTGGCGGCGCTGGGCGCCGGCAAGGGCCTGGTCACCCACTACGGCCACGCCAGCGAGTACGACCTGAACATGGAGATGGACTGGCGCGAGGTGGACGCGCTCACCAACTCGCCGCACTTCCCGGTGTACGTCACCTGCGGTTGCCAGGCGGGCAACTTCGCCTTCGACCCGCAGGACTCGGCGGGGGAACGGTTGCTCACCAACCCGCGGGGCGGCGCGGTGGCCTACCTCGGCAACGCCAACCTCGGGCTGGGCCCGGGCGGCGGCACGGCGCTGATCGAGGCCTTCTACCGCGCGCTGTTCGGCGGCAACCCCCGCCTGGGTGATGCCTTGAACATCGCGCGAGACACGTTCTACAGCCAGGAGTCGAGCCTGCACAGCGAAGTCCTGGGCATCCGCTGGACCCAGTTCGTGGTGACGTTGCTGGGCGATCCGGAGATGGAGGTGCGCGTCCAGACGCCCGACCGACTCGAGGTGCTGCACGAGACCCGCATGCCCCAGGGAGAACAATGCCTGCAGGTCGAGGTGCGACGCGGCGGGGCGCCCCTGGCCGGGGCCCGGGTGACGCTCTACCGCCGCGGCGGGTTCTTGTTCTCGCAGAGCGCCGGGCCGGACGGCAAGACCGTGTTCCGCTTCACCCCCGGCGGACCCGGCTCGTTCCAGGTCACCGCCACCTACCCGCAGACGCTCCCGGCGCTCTCTAGCGTGCGGGTGTTCTGAGCCGCCTGCCCACCGGGTCGAGCGTGCCCAAAAGAACTTCTTGCACTTGACTTTGAAAACCAGTATGCTCCCCTCGATTTCCCCACAGCACGCTTTGCTGGGGGACGGGAGCCGGCCGGTCCGCCCGGGCGCCCGCCGGCTCTCGCATACGATCCGCTTCGGGCAAGGAAAGGGTTCGTCGTGAGAGTGTACGTGGGTAACCTACCGTTCAGTTGCACCAATGACAAATTGCGCGACCTGTTCGCCAAGCACGGACAGGTGGATTCGGCTCAGGTTGTGACCGACCGTGAGACCGGACGCTCCCGGGGCTTCGGCTTCGTCGAGATGGCGGACGAGGACGCGCGCAAGGCCATCGAAGCCCTGAACCAGCAGGACTTCGACGGGCGCACCCTGGTGGTCAACGAGGCCAAGCCGCGCGAGGAGCGTGGTGGCCGCGGCGGCCGCGGGGGCCGGGGCAACTTCTAGGCGGTCCTTCCGTTCGAGCCGTTTTCTCTCTCGAAATCGGCTCCCATGCGGTGTGCCTTCATCTTCCCGGCTGCTGCCCGGGGGCGTAGAGATCTGTCTTGCGCTCTCCTCCCCCTGGGCCTTCCCAGTCTGGCCGCCGCCCTCGATGCCGCCGGGCACCGGACGCTCTTGATTCATTCGGGCGGTCTGGGCGTGGCCGGGACGTTGCGCGCCCTGCGCCGTTTCCACCCGGACCTGGTGGGGCTCTCCTGCTTCACCTACCAGCGCCACGAGACCGCCGCCTGGGTGCGCCGGATTCGTGCCGCACTCGGGAAGCCGGGCCCGTTCGTGGTCCTGGGCGGGCCACATGCCAGCGCCCTGCCCCGAGCCATCCTGCGCCGATGGCCCGGCGTCGACGCCGTCGCCGAGGGAGAAGCCGAGGCCACCATCATCGAGCTGGCGCGGTGCCTGGGCGCGGGCATGGATCCTGTCCTCATTCCGGGGCTGTGGGTGCGCCGATGGGGACACATCGAATCGCCTCCGCCTCGCCAACCCCTGCCCGACCTCGATCGCCTGCCCGCGACGCTGCAACCGAAGCTCGACATGCGGGGCGTGGACCACCGACTGCAGGAGCGCCACCGGATCACGGGCCGGGGATGTCACGGCGGGTGCCGCTTCTGCTGCGCGCCAGCACTATGGCGGCACGCGGTGCGGCGGCACTCGGTGGACCGGATCATGGCGGAGATCCGCGCGCTGCGGCGGCGGGGGCACGCCTGGTTGAGCTTTCGGGACGACAGCTTCGTATCCGATCCCGCCTGGACGGCCGAGCTGTGCCGGCGCCTCATCGACGAGTCGGCGGATCTCTTGTGGGATTGCCAGGCCGACCTGCGCCGGCTCGATTCAGAGCTCGTCGCGCTCATGCGCCGGGCCGGTTGCGTGCAGATCCAGCTCGGCGTCGAGTCGGCGGACGATCGGGTGCTGCAAGCGCTGGGGAAACCCCACCGGCGGGTCCACATCCGGCGCGCCGTCGAAGCGTGCCGTCGGGCGGGCATGTGGATGTCGTTCTACTTGCTCGCGGGTTGCCCGCGCGAGGACGAGGCCGCCCGGCGGGACACCCTGGAGCTGGTTCGCTCCTCCCGGCCCGCCAGTCTGTCGGTCTCCCGGCTCTCGCTCTACCCGGGGACGCCGCTGTCGCGCCATATCCCGCCCGGCCGCTGGTTCTCCGAGCGGCGGGTGAGCTTTTTCTTTCGCGAAGATGCGGCCGCCCGCCGCTATCACCGCGCCCTGCTGGCGCTGGATCGCGCCTGCCGCTCGCGGGAGCCGTACACCCTCGCCGAACTCCGGGCGGCCGCCGAGCGCCTCGACGGCGCACCGGCCGCCCGGCTCATGCTGGCGCAGGCCGCGCTGCGGCAAGGGGAGTATCTACAGGCCGAGATGTCGTGCCGGCGGCTGCTGCGCGAGCACCCCCAATCCGCCTGGGCCCGCTTCTGCCTGGGAGAGACCTTTTTCGAGCAGCGGCGCTTCGTAGACGCGGCGGCGGAGCTGGAGCGGGCGCTGCGGCTCCGGCCGGGGTGGCGCGAGGTGCTGGCGTTGCTGCGCCGGGCGCGCCACCGCGCGGCGAACGTGTGACGCGCCGCTAGGTTTTCGGATCGGACGCGGCGCCCGGCTCGCGGATCTTCCACAGCTTGAGCACGTCGGTGCGGCCGGGGCCGGTGCGGTCCTGCATGCCGAAGGTCACCGCGATCTCGTCGCCGGGCGCCACCAGTCCGTGGGACAGGAGTTCGCGCTCGGCCTGCTCCATGACGGCGTGGACCCCGCGCACCCAGTCGCCGTGCAGCGGCAGCACGCCCCAGCGGAGCTGGAGGCGGCGTAGCACGGCGTCGTGGCGCGAGAAGGCCACCAGGGAGCACTCCGGCCGGCAGGCGCTGACCAGGGCGGCGGAGTGCCCGGTTTCGGTGTACACCGCCAGGGCCTTCAGCGACAGGTCCTCGGCGGCATTGACCGCGGCCCGGGCGATGGCGTTGGAGAAGGTGTGCTCGTCGACCCGCACCGGCTCGGGCCGCCGCCGGAAGATGTCGCTGTGCTCCACCTCCTCCACCACGCGGGCCATGGTGCGCACCGCCTCGACCGGATAGCGGCCCACCGCGGTCTCCCCCGACAGCATCACCGCGTCGGTGCCGTCCAGCACCGCGTTGGCCACGTCGGAGACCTCGGCCCGCGTCGGGCGCGGGTTGTCGATCATGGACTGCAGCATCTGGGTGGCGGTGATCACCGGCAGGCCCCGCACGGCCGCGTCCTGGATGAGGCGTTTCTGCAAGAGCGGCACCTTCTCCGCGCCGGCCTCGACGCCCAGATCGCCCCGCGCCACCATCAGCCCGTCGGCGACCTGGACGATCTCCGCGATCCGCTCCACCGCCTCGGGCTTCTCGATCTTGGCGATGACCGGGATGTCGCCAGCCAGCGCCTTGGCTTCCCGCACGTCCTCGGGCCTCCGCACGAAGGACAGTGCGAAGTAGTCCACCCCCAGCCCACGCGCGAACTCGAGATCGGCGCGATCCTTGTCGGTCAACGCGGGGGTGGACAGCCCCGAGCCGGGGATGTTCATACCCTTGCGGTCCGAGAGCGCGCCGCCGACCACCACCCGGCAACGGACCTCGGGCGAGCGGACCTCGTCCACCCGCAGCTCGATCATCCCGTCGTCGAGCAGGATGCGATCACCCGGATGCACGTCCTGCGGCAGCAGCCGGTAGTTGGTGCTGACACGCCTGGCGTCTCCCATCACATCCTCAGTGGTCAGAGTGAACACCTGGCCGGCGCCGAGCTCGACCTTGCCACCCTCGAACCTGCCGATGCGGATCTTGGGGCCGCACAGGTCGGCCAGCACCGCCAGCGGCTTCTTCCCCTGCGAAACCCGGCGCACCAGCTCGAAGCTCGCCTGGTGATCGGCGTGGCTGCCATGGGAGAAGTTGAGACGCACCACGTCCAGGCCGGCCTCGATCATGTCGGCGAGCACACGCTCCTCTGCGCTGGCCGGTCCCAGGGTCGCCACGATCTTCACTTTTCGCATACATCCTCCGCCCACACCGGGCCGAACGTCCACCCGGGCGTGTTGGGCCCGCTCAGCGGGCCATGGTCCACAGCGTGTCGTTGAGCCGCGCCGCCTCCGCCGGACAGCGTTGCGAGAACTTCATCAGCGCCTCCGTGGTAGTGGAGGGCATGAGCGAGACGGCGGGATCCGGCAGGCGGTAGCGCCGGGACTGGGCCAGGAAGTCTTCCTTGCGCTCGGCCACGAAGCGACGCAGCGCGCGGTAGAGCCGCTGGCAGTCGTCTCCCGCAGCGGCCAGCACCTGTTCCACGTCGCTGCGGTAGAGTTCCAAAAATGCGATGGGGTCGACCGCCGGTCGGCCCGCGTCCGGCGCCACACCCTCGCCGCGGCCGCGACACCCCGCGGTGACCAGCAGCAGCAGGCCAATGGGGGCGCACACCCTCACGGCTGGGGTGCCCCCTGGATGGCGGCCAGGGCCCGCCGCGCCGCCAACTGGACGCTGCCCTCGTTGTCCAGGGTGGCCTTGTTCAAGGCGGGGATGGCCTGACGCGCCCCGGGGCCGATGGCGCCGAGAGCGTTCGCGGCCAGCTCGCGGAAGCGCGGGGCGGGATCGGCCAGCACCTCGATGAGCAACGGCACCGCCCCCACCGCCGGCGCGCCAATGCCCGTCAGAGCGATGAGCACCGCCTGTCGCGTCGCGGCGTCCTTGTCCTTGACCAGGCCCATCAGCACCGGCACCGCCTCACCCGCCGCGGCGCCCATCGGGCCCAGCGCGCGCGCCGCCGAGGCGCGGTTGGCGCCTTCCCTGGACAGCGCGCCGATCAGCTCGCGCACCGCCTCCGGGCTCGGGCACTTCATCAGCGCCATGGCCGCGGCGGCCTGGCGGGCGGCCTCGGCGTCCCCCTCGCGCACGATCTTGGCCGCGGCCAGCAGGTGCTCCGGGCAGGGCTCGCCCAGCTTCACCAGGCCGGCGCGGGCCCAGGCCGCCACGGCGGCGTTCTTGTCGTCCAGCGCCGCGCGCAGGCCGTCCGCCGCCTCGCGAACCCCGAGCTGCGCCGCCACCTCGGCCGCGTCCTGGCGCAGGCGCGGGTCGGCGTTGCGCAGCACCCGCAACACCTGCGGCAGCGCGCCGCGGGCCTCGGCGCCCCAGCGCGAGAGGATGTCCACCGCCTTGCGGCGCACGCCGGGGCTGGGGTCCTCGAGATACTCGGCCACCTTGGGCGCCGAGCCAGGCCCGCCCAGCGAGGCGGTCTCGATGCCGGCGGCACCGATCTTGTCGGACTGGGAGCCCACGTCGATGCTGCCACCGATCTTGGCGCCCCAGTCGATGCCACCCGGTTGACCGGGGCTCCCCGAGGGCGCCGGCGCGGGGGCCGGCGCGGGCTTGGCGGGGGCCGGCTTCTGGCCCCCGGTGGCGCAGGCCAACAACCATCCGAGCAGCATCCCTGCGATGACGATACGGTCCATGCTTCCCTCCGCGTGCCGATACTCACCCCGCGACCGGCCGCGCTGGCTCTGCTGGCCCCGCGGTCGGTCGCGCTCGCACAGGATCACGCACATTCGTCAGGCCTCGCATGCCAATACGGCTCACGGGCTAGAACACCACCTCGGTCTGCACCGAGATGGTGTCCACCGTCCCCGAGAACTCGCTGTTCTGGGGCGGGTCCAGCACCGAGTCCGTGACCTCCTGGTGCAAGTACCAGTACCGATAGTAGGTCGCCGAGAAACGCCAGCGCTCCCCCAGAAAGTAGCGCGCCCCCAACGAGAAACCGGTCAAGTTGACGGTGGGGCTGTCCAGGCTCTTGGTGTGGCTCGGCGCCGGCGAGTGATCGTAGGTCCACCCGGCCATGAGGTCGAGCGGCAGCGCCGCGAAGGGCCGTGCCCGCGCGCCCAAAGAGATGGTCCAGGAGTCCTCGTATTCCTTGGGGGTGTTGAAGGTCTCCGGGGTGAGGAACGACGACAGGCCCGGTTTCACGTCGGTGATGTTGGTCTCGATGCGCTGGATCTCGTACACCCGGTAGAACCAGTAGCGAAAGTCGGCGGCCACCTCCAACTCGGGGATGACGTCCCAGGAGATCCCCAGGTTGAGCCCGGGCGGGACCTCGGCGGTCATCTTCTTGAGGCGGTAGTTGCCGGCCAGCCCGCCCACGCCCGAGAAGAGATCGGTGTCGGTGCCGGGAGCGAGCTCGATGTCCAGCCGTCCCTTCATCTCCACCGAGGCTCCGCCGATGAAGGAGGCGCCGAAGGTCACGCTCCCCGGCAGATCCACCGTGATGCCCAGGTTGTAAAACGGCCGCCAGTCCTCGCCCACGATGTGGACGCGGTACTCGTAGTGGGCGAGGCGCAGCGGGTTGAGCCACTTCTTGCCCTCCTGGCGGATATAGAGCGCCCCCAGGCTGCCGCCCACGCGCACGCGCGAGAATGGCTCCGGCAGACGCCAGCCCAGGCTGAGCGAGGTCACCCCGGCGATGAAGTACCCCTCGGTCACCAGGTAACGCGAGGGCACGTCCTCGGGCATGAAGGCCCCGATGAAGTCCGGCACGTACACCGAGAAGGCCGCCACCGGCCCACGCTCGAAGCCGAAGTCCGAGCTGGCCACGAACATGGGCATGACGCCGAAGTAGCGGGTCGGCTTGATGGTCCCCTCGAAGTAGCCGTCCGGCCCCACCGGCGTCTCGATGTAGTTCTCGCTCCCTTCCCAGGCCCGCAGCCGCAGATCGGCGTCCACCAAGCAGAAGCCGCTGGAGAGATGGAGCCGCGTGCCGCGCTGGTCGGCGAGCCCCGCCGGATTGTGGTACACCGCGGTGAGGTCGTCGGGGCGCGCGATGCCGGTCATCATGCCGGTCTTGCGCGCGCCCACCTCGATGATGGTGAAGCCACCACCCTGGGCCGGGACCGCGCCGAGAAATATGCTCACCGCTACAAGAATCGTCCCGCTCCGGTTCACGCCGACTCCTTGTGATAGACAACGCGCCGATGTTCCCATAAAGCCTTGCATGGGGCAAGATCCGCGCCTCATGTTTGACTCCGGCGCGGCCGACGGATAGGCTGCCCGGCGGTGCGATCCGGGAGGTGGCCAATGGCCGATGACGCGCAGGAAGTCGCCGAACCCTCCATCGATCTGCGCGAGTACTGGAACATCGTCCTCAAGCGCAAGTGGACGGTGATCGCGGTGTTTCTCTTCGTGGTGACCCTGGTGGTGGTGTACACGCTGCGCCAGGTGAAGATCTACGAGGCCCGCGCCTCCATGATCATCGAGCCCTACGCCCCGCAGGTGCTGGGCAACGTGCGCGAGGTGTACGCGCTCGGCGCCGACAGCTACTGGAGCAACAAGGAATATTACGAGACCCAGTACAAGGTGATCACCAGCCGCACCGTCTCGGCCAAGATCGTGCAGCAGCTCCACCTGGAGGGCAACAAGGAGTTCCTGGGCATCGACAAGCTCCCCCCCGAGGAGCAGAAGCTCTTCCTGGACGATCCGCCGGATTACGTGGAGATGGTGCGCGGCATGCTGGAAGTGGAGCCGGTCAAAGACAGCCGCACCGTGTACGTCAAGGCGCGCCACCGCTACCCCAAGTGGGCCCAGCGCCTGGCCAACGCCGCGGTGAACGCCTACATCGAGTACAACCAGCAGACCCGGCGCCAGGTGACGGTGGAGGCGGCCGACTGGCTGCTGTCCCAGGCGCGCGAGCTCAAGCAGCGCATGGACGAGAGCGAGAACGCCCTGCACGGCTTCAAGCAGCAAAACCAGATCCTGTCGGTGTCGCTGGAGGACCGCCAGAACATCACCTCGCAGCGGCTGCAGGATCTCAACGCCACGCTCAACAAGCTGCAGGCCGAGCGCTTCGCCCTGGAGGCCAAGCGCAAGCAGATCCAGGACATCCGCGAGGCGCGGCTGCCGCTGGAGTCGGTGGACAAGGTGCTCTCGAACCCCCTCATCCAACAGCTCAAGGAGTCCTACTTCAAGCTCAAGGAGCAGCAGGCCGAGCTGGGCACCAAGTACCTGTCCGAGCACCCCAAGCTCAAGGCGGTGGAGGAGAAGCTCAAGCTCGTGCGCCAGGACATCGAGCGCGAGATCGATCACGTGCTGAGCTCGCTGGACACCGAGTACCGCGCCCAGATGGACAACGAGCGCAAGCTCCAGAGCGAGCTGGCCAAGGTCAAGAATGAGGCGCTGGAGATCAACAAGAAGGAGATCGAGTACAACCGGCTGAAACGGGTGGCCGACAACAACGCGGCCATGTACCAGCTAGTGCTCAAGCGGCAGAAGGAAGCCACCCTGGCCTCGCACCAGAAGACGAACAACGTCTACAAGCTGGACGCGGCGGTGGAGCCGCGCGACCCGGTCCACCCGCGGGTCCGGCTCAACCTGCTCCTGGCCATGGTGCTGGGATTGCTGGGCGGCATCGGCCTGGCCTTCTTCCTGGAGTATCTCGACAACACAGTGAAGAACCAGGACGACGTGGAGAAGGCGCTGGGGCTTCCCTTCCTCGGCATCATCCCCAGCATCAAGCTCCAGGGAGAGGAGGAGCCGAAGAGCGTCTCCCTGCGCGACCACTACCTGCTCACCCACCCCAAGAGCACGGTGGCCGAGTGCTGCCGCACCGTGCGTACCAACCTGCTGTTCATGTCGCCCGAGACCCCTTCGCGCCGCCTGCTGGTGACCTCGCCCGGCCCCGAAGAGGGCAAGAGCACCGTGGCCATCAACCTGGCCATCACCATGGCCCAGAGCGGCTCGCGGGTGCTGGTGGTGGACACCGACATGCGCCGCCCGCGCCTGCACAAGACCTTCGGGGTGCCCGGGTCCACCGGGCTCACCACGCTGATCCTGGGCGAGGCCGAGGCCCCGGCCGTCATCCGCCACTCGGAGGTGGCCGGCCTGGACGTGCTGCCCTGCGGCCCCATCCCGCCCAACCCCACCGAGCTGTTCCACACCGAGCGGTTCACGCGCATCGTGGAGGATCTCAGCGCCGGCTACGATCGAGTGATCTTCGACAGCCCGCCGGTGTTGGTGGTGGCCGATCCGCTGATCCTGTCCCGCAAGATGGACGGGGTGGTATTGGTGATCAAGAGCGCCCACACCAGCCGCGAGATGGCCCAGCGGGCGGTGCGCCAGCTGCGCGACGTGCAGGCCCGTATCCTGGGGGTGGTCATCAACGACCTCGATCTCGAGCACCGCGAGTACGGCTACTACTACTACCGACACTACGGCTACTACTACGGCGAGAAGGAGTCTCCCCCGCCTTCCAGCTAGGCGCCGAGGACCGCCGTGCCCCGATCCCGCATTCCCGAGCCGCTGCGATACGACCCCCAGGCGCGCTGGTACGCCGTCCACACCCGCGCCCACCACGAGCGCCGGGTTCGGGATGAGCTGGTCGAAAGGGGGCACGAGGTGTTCTTTCCCGAGTACTCCTCCTGGTCGCGCCGGCGCGACCGGCGCCTGCGCGTGCTGCGGCCGTTGTTCTCCGGCTACCTCTTCGTGCGCGTCCGGCTCGATCCGGCCCTCCACCTGGAGATCCGCAAGACCCGCTCGGTGGTGCGGGTGCTGGGGCGCGGGCGGCAACCGCTGCCGGTGCCCGACCACCAGGTGGAGTCGATCCGGCTGCTCTTGGGACGCTCGCCGGACGCCGGGCCGCAGCCCGTGTTGCGTCGCGGGCAGCTCGTCCAGGTCATGGAGGGCCCGTTGGCCGGCGTGGTGGGCGTGGTGGAGCGCGCCGAGGGATGCGCGCGCATCGTGGTGAACGTGGATCTCCTCGGCCGCGCGGTGGCCGCTACCCTGGAGACCGAGGCGCTGGCGCCGTACCTGGACGGGCCTGCGACCACCGCAGCGAGCTGAGACGGGAGGACCCATGGACCTGGAACTCAAGGGCCGCACCGCCATCGTGGGCGGCGCCAGCAAGGGATTGGGCCGGGCGGCGGCCCGGGCCCTGCTCCTGGAAGGAGCGGACGTGATGCTGGCCGCGCGCGATCGCGCCAACCTGGAGCGGGCGGCGGTCGAGCTGGCCCACGAGACCGGGCGGGTGCCGTTCGTGTGTCCAGCGGATCTGGCGCAGAGCGAGGACCGCAGGCGCCTGGTGCGCGAAGCCGAGCAACGCTACGGCCGGGTGGACATCCTGGTGGCCAACGCCGGCGGCCCTCCGGCCGGCCCCTTCGAGCAGCACCCGCCCGAGAACTGGCGGCTGGCCCTGGAGCTGTCGCTGCTGGCCAGCGTCGAGCTGTGCAAGCTGCTTCTGCCGGGCATGAAGGCCCGCCGTTTCGGCCGCGTCGTGCAGATCGTCTCCATCGCCGGCCTGGAGGCCATCGAGGGGCTGATCCTGTCCAACGCCTGCCGCCCGGCGGTGCTGGGTTTCGGCAAGGCCCTGGCCCGCGAGGCGGCGCCATTCGACGTGCTGGTGAACAGCGTGTGCCCGGGGATCTTCCTCACCGACCGGGTGCAGGACATCGTGGCGCAGCGGGCGCAGCGCGAGAACATCCCGGCAGAGCGGGCGCTGGCGGATCTCACCGGCGACATCCCGCTGGGCCGGCCGGGCCGCCCGGAGGAGCTCGGCGACCTGGTGGCCTTCCTGTGCTCGCCGCGAAACACCTACATCACCGGGGCCACCATCCCCATCGACGGCGGGCGCACCCGCCGGCTCATGTAGCCGCCGGAGGAACGAAGCTCGCCGGCCGAAGGCCGCGCCCGACCAGGATCTCGGCGGACGCATGTTCTTGCGCCCGGGAGCCGGCGGAATATACTGGCTCCCGTGGAAGCCGACCCCCGATCCGCCGCGTCCCCGCAACATCCGCCCGTGCCCTCGGTCATCCCCTCGCGCAACATCTCGCCGGAGCACATCGATCCCGACGCCTTGAAGGTGGTGCGCCGCCTGCAGCGCTTCGGATTCCAGGCCTACCTGGTGGGCGGCTGCGTGCGGGACCTCCTGCTGCACCGGACGCCCAAGGACTTCGACGTGGTGACCTCGGCCCTGCCCAACCAGGTGCGCAAGGTGTTCCGCAACTGCCGGCTGATCGGCCGGCGTTTCCGCCTGGCGCACATCCACTTCCAGGGAAAGATCATCGAGACGGCCACCTTTCGCGCCTGCAACCCGGACGCCGAGCGCGAGCCGGACGACCCGCTCATCCGCTCGGACAACGTCTTTGGCACGCAGGCCGAGGACGCCCTGCGGCGAGACTTCACCTGCAACGCGCTGTTCTACGATCCGGTGGCCCGCGAGCTCATCGACTACGTCGGCGGCTTGGAAGATCTGGTCTCGCGCACCATCCGTTTCATCGGGCCGCCGGCGCTGCGGGTGCGCGAGGATCCGGTGCGCATCCTGCGGGCCATCAAATTCGCCGCCCGGCTCAAGTTCGCTATCGATCCGCAGGCCTGGGCGGCCATGGTGCGCTACCGCCGCGAGCTCATCCGCTCCGCCCCGCCCCGGGTGCTCGAGGAGATCCTGCGCATGCTGCGCGGCGGCACGGCCGAGAGTTCCTTTCGGCTGATGTGGGAGGCGGGGCTGCTCGACGTCCTCCTGCCCGAGGTGGCCACCTACCTGGCGCGGGCGCCGGAGCGGGGCGAGGTGCGCGACCCGGGCCAGGGCATGTGGGCCTACCTGCGCGCGGCGGATCGCTGGCGCCGCGAACCCCTCTCCGATCCGGTGCTGGTGGCCGCCCTGCTGCTGCACCCCATGCTGGACGCCTTCACCCACGGGAGCCGGCCCTACGACCTCGGCGAAAAGCCAGGCGGACTGGGCGAGATCGCCGGACGCATGCTACGCGGCCTGGTGCTGCGGCTGCACCTGCCCAAGTGGCAGGTGGAGCGCATCCAGCAGATCGTCTCCTGCCAGAAACGCCTGAGCGAGCTGCGCCGCGCCGATCCGCTGCCTCGCTGGATGACGCATCGTGCCTACATGTCCGAGGCGGCCGACCTGCTCGAGCTCGGGTTCATGGCCAGCGGCGCGGGCGAGGCGGCCCTGGTCCGCCTCGGTCGGCTGGAAGACCGCGCCACCGCGCCGGCGCCCGTGCCCCGTCGCAAGCGCCGCCGCCGCGGCCGGCGCCGCCCCGCGGCGCTCCCCCCGGCGACTCAGGGTAGCGGAGCGTAGTCCACCTCGGCGGCCGCGGCCACCCGTCCGTCGACGTTGTGCACCTCGAACCCGAAGCGCCGGACGCCCGGATCCCCGTCCCCGGCCGGGAGTTCCTGCGCCTGCACTCGCGCCTCGTCCCCGGGACGGGTCTCCTGCTGAAAACGGATGTTGATGCGGCGTACGAAGTTTTGCTCGGGGACCTCCGGCGGCAGCGTCTCGATCATCCACTCCAGGTAGCGCAGGTTGTTTACGTGGCGATTGGAGTCCACGTCACGGTAGCCGATGGCGAAGACCCGGGACCAGCACGGCTGGGCGCAGGGCGCCGGCCGCCCGAACACGCCGTCCAGGGCGCGCGCCGGGTCGACGGGGTAGGCCGCCGCCACCTCCGGCGGCACGCGGCACACCCGCTGTCGCACCCGATCGATGAAGGCCCACAGCGTGGTGGCCCGGACGACCGGCAGGCCCTGCCCGTCGCTCATGGCGAACTCCCGCCGCGACAAGACCCGCCCCATCTCCGACGGCCAGGTCTCCACCCGCAGCTCATCGCGCCAGCGCGCCGGCCGCAGCACCTCGGCCCGGGTCTGGGTGATCATCCAGCCCTGGCCGCGCTCGGTGAGGAAGGCGATCCCCCGGCCCAGGGTCTCGGAGTGCAGAATGGCCGCCTCCTGCATGGCTCCGACCAGGGCGGAGGCCGTGGCGTTGAGATGGACATCGGTGTCCTGGTAGCGCACCGAGCAACTATACAAGAAGTGTGCCGGGTGCATCGGCTCAAGCCTGGCGGGAGAGGAACGCCAGGGCGTCGGCCCAGAACTCGTCCTGGTTGCTCCACATGCTGGGATGGTCCCCGGCGGGGTACACCACGAGCTTGGCCGAGGGGATCTGTTCGGCCACTTCCAGCATGCGCCGGGCGGCATCCTTGACCAGGTGATCCCTCCGCGACACGGTGAGCAGCACCGGATTGGCGACGTCGTCCAGCCGCCAGTCGAAGACGCTGCGGCGCTCCTCGGCCATCTGGGCGAAGAGTCGATCCAGCTCGTGGATCACCGTGCGCCAATCGTCACCGTTCATCTCGCGAAAGTACTCCACCATCTCCGGGGTCGGTTCGCGGTGGGAGGTGAGATCGCGCCGGGCGTCGTCGGCGTCGTAGAACTCGGCGAAGCTGTCGGCCACGATGCAGCGCACCTTCTTCGGCGCCAGGATGCTCATCCACAGGGCGCTCACCCCGCCTCCGCCCACGCCGATCACCCGCACCGGCTCCTTCAACAGCTTGTGGGCGGCATCGAGCGCGGCTTTGGCGTTCTCTTCGTAGTACTCGATGGAAAAGGCCCGGCGCGGGGAGCGGCCGCAGCCGGGCAGATCGAGCACCAGCACCCGGTGCTCGCGCGCGAGCCGCCCTACAATCGGCGAGAACTCCCGGCCGCTTCCACCGTCCGAGTGCAACAAGATCAGGGGAGGCCCCTTCCCCGTGAGCTCATAGTAGATTGGGCCCTGCGACGTGGGACACAGGTTCATGGCGTCCTCGCTCGCCTCCTTGTGGCGACCCCCATATACCGCGAAGATGCCCCGATGTCCAACCGCGACCAGAGGCGCGTTGCCCATGGCATTCGGGGCATTTCGTGTTAGTATTCATCTGCATTGGCGACGCTCATAATGATTTCTTCCTTGGGAGGTTTTTCATGACCTCGTTGCTACGTCGTTGGGGCTTGTGGCTGGGGATGGTTGTGGCCGGCTGCGCGGGCGAGGCCACGGGGCCGAACCGGGCGCCGGTGGCGGAGGCGGGGCCGGACCGGGTGGCGGTGTTGGGGGCGCCGCTGGAGCTGGACGGGAGCCAGAGCCGCGATCCCGACGGGGACGCGCTGACCTTCGAGTGGCGGC